>NZ_JBNCNO010000015.1:0-184388 GCF_049847025.1 Micromonospora sp. DT231
CCCGAGGCCAACCCGCCACCCGCCAACAACGCCTCACCTTCAACACACCCGACTGACAGCAAAGTGAAACGCGCTCTGAGATCCGGCCGGCAAAGCCGGTTAACCGGCGGGCGATGCGGGCAGCCTCTGGTTGGATCAGCGGAGGACGCCGGCTAAGGAGTGGGACGTGAGTGGTCAGGGTGAGGTCGTCCACATCGGGGGCTACACCGCGCAGAGTGGTGGGCGGGGCAGCGGCATCGTCGCCGCGCGTCGCGACCCGACGACCGGGGCGCTGACCCCGCTCGGCACGGTGGCGGTCACGCCGTCCCCGTCCTTCCTGGCGCGGCACCCCACCCGCCCGGTGCTCTACGCGGTGAACGAGTTGACGGCCGGGGAGATCAGCGCCTGGCGGGTCGGGCCGGACGGCGGGCTGGATCCGCTGGGCAGCCGGTCGACAGGTGGCGCGGAGCCCTGCCACCTCGCGGTGCTGCCCGACGGCGGCCACCTGGTGGCGGCCAACTACGGCAGCGGCAGCGTGGCGGTCTTCGCGCTCGACCCGCAGGGGGTGCCCGGCGAGCGCACCGACCTGGTGGTGCACGAGGGGCACGGCCCCGACCCGGAGCGGCAGGACCACGCGCACGCCCACATGGTCTCCCCGGGGGCGGCCCGGGGTCCGCTCCTCGCGGTGGATCTCGGCACCGACTCGGTCTACCGGTACGACCTGGACGAGGCGAGCGGACGGCTGGTGCCCCGTGCGCCACGCGTCCGCACGACACCCGGCACCGGGCCCCGGCACCTGGCCCGCCACCCGGACGGACGACGTTGCTACCTCGTCGGCGAGCTGGACGCGTCGGTCGCCGCGTACGAGCTGACCGACGACGGGGCGTTGCACAGGCGGGGTCGGGTCGAGGCGAGCGAGCGGCCGGGTCATGTGCAGCCCTCGGAGGTCGCGGTCAGCCCGGACGGCCGGTTTCTCTACGTCGCCAACCGGGGGGTGGGGACCCTGTCGGCCTTCACCCTGGCCGGGGAGCTGCCCACGCTGGTGGCCGAAGTGGAGACCGGTGGGGAGTGGCCCCGGCACTTCGCGCTGATCGGGGAGCACCTGTATGTCGCCGACGAACGGGCGGACATGGTGCGGGTCTTCCGGCGCGACATCGAGACCGGTGTTCCGGAGGCGGTCGGGGAGCCGGTGTCGGTGCCGAGCCCGACGTGTGTGCTGCCCTGACGGCCGACACCGGGACGTGCGGTTCGCGCTGAATCGACAACACCTCGGGGCCGCCGCGTCACACTGTGTTGCTAAATAGTGGTGAACTGTTTCTCATGCGTAACTTTAGGCCGAACGGATGTGGCAGAGACGGCACCTTGTACGCAAGATGGTCACCGTGTCAGCAGGCCGCCATCGCATGCGTTCGAAACTCCACCTAGCAGCCGCAGCCGCGACGGCTGCGGTGCTCGTCGTCACGGGCGGCGCGTGGTTCGGCTATCGGGAGTTGATCCAGTCCAAGTGCACGGGTGAGATCCGGCTTGCGGTGGCGGTCGCCTCGGAGCTCGCACCCGCCGTGGACGCCGCCGCGTCCCAGTGGGTCAAGGACGGCGCCGCGGTGGGCACCGACTGCATCCGCGTCGACGTCTCCGCGTCCGACCCGGTCGACGTGGCGGCCGTGGTGGCGGCCAAGCACGGCGCGGTCCTCGCCGGTGTGGGGCAGGCCAGCGGCACAGCGGTCAGCCCGGACGTCTGGGTGCCGGACTCCTCGACCTGGCTGTTGCGGTTGAAGAAGGACGCGACCGCGTTCGCCCCGACGAACGGCGCGTCCATCGCCCGCAGCCCCATCGTCGTCGCGATGCCCGAGCCGATCGCCACGCGGCTGGGCTGGCCGGACAAGAAGTTCAAATGGACCGACCTGCTCAACCAGGTGAACAACACCAGCACGCCGCTGCGTACCGGGATCGTCGAGCCGACCCGCGACGCCGCCGGTCTGTCCGGTCTGCTCTCGCTGACCGCTGCCGCCAACGGTGCCGGCGTTGACGCCCAGCGCAAGACCGTCGGTGCGCTACGCGCGCTGGCCACCGGGCGTTCCTCGCTCCGCAACGACCTGCTGGCCCGGTTCCCGAAGGCCAACGACGGGACCACCATCGCCAGTTCTCTCGGCGCGGCGGCCCTGTCCGAGGAAGACGTGATCGCCTACAACAGCGAGAAGCCGCCGGTGCCGCTCGCCGCGCTCTACATGGAGCCGGCCCCGATGCCGCTGGACTACCCGTACGCGGTGCTGCCCGGGATCGAGCCGAGCAAGGCGTCCGCGGCCCGGGTGCTGTTCGAGCTTCTCACCAGCCCCGCCTTCCGGGACCGGCTCGCCGCGCAGTCGCTGCGCGCGCCGGACGGTAACTGGGGCGAGGGCTTCAAGGCGCCGCAGGGGGCCCCGAGCCCGGCCAGTGGTGCGCCGACCACGCCAGCGAACGGTGGTACCGCCGCGGGTGGGCTGGACCCGGCCGCGATCCAGCGGGTCGTTTCCAGCTGGTCGATCGCCACCCAGTCCGGCCGGATGCTGGCCGTCATCGACGTCTCCGGCTCGATGAAGGACCCGGTGCCCTCCGCGAACAACCGGAGTCGGGAGGAGGTCACCGTCGAAGCGGCCCGTCGTGGCCTCGGCCTCTTCGACGACTCCTGGTCGATCGGCCTGTGGACCTTCTCCACCAAGCTGGTCGGCAACCGGGACTACCGGGAGTTGGTTCCCATCGGGCCGCTCTCCGGCCAGCGGGCCCAGTTGGAGGGTGCGCTCGGCGGCGTCAAGCCCTCCGATGGCAACACCGGCCTCTACGACACGACGCTCGCCGCGTACCAGGCGGTGCAGGACAACTGGCAACCCGGTCGGGTCAACTCGATCGTGCTGTTCACCGACGGAAAGAACGAGGACGACGACGGCCTCAACCAGCAGCAGTTGCTCGCCAAGCTCAAGCAACTCGCCGATCCGGATCGGCCGGTCCAGGTCATCATGATCGGCATCGGCGAGGGCGTCAGCAAGGCCGAGCTTGAGTCGATCACCAAGGTGACCGGCGGCGATGTCTTCGTCACCAAGGACCCGAGCGAGATCGGCAGCATCTTCCTCAGCGCCATCGCGCGGCGTCCGCCGGCACCGCGCTGAGCTGACGTACTCCACGTTGGAGGCCTGCCAACCGGATCTGGTAGGCAGGCCTCTTTTTGGCTTCCAGGTTGAAGAAAAGTGACGGCAATACGTCCGAAGCAATCGGCAGTCATAGTTATCGAGGCAGGATGTCGACTGTTCCGGCAGAGCCGGTCCGCCTCCGGTCCGACCCATTGGCCGGGGCCATCCTGAGCAGAGTGGGAGGGCCAGTGACCGCGGCGACACTGTTGACCCCCGCCACCACGGCGGAGCCGAACGACAAACGTGCCGGGCTGGTAGCGCGCGCCGACGAGCGGTCCTACGTACGGGTCATGGTGGTCCTGGACACCACCGTGCTCATCGTCGCGCTGCTCATCGGTTATGTCACCCGCTTCGGCGACGACCAGCCGTCCGGCTCCGAGGTCCCGTACGTGCTGGTGGCCCCCGGGTTGGTGCTGGCCTGGCTGATCTCGCTCAAGGCGCTCGGCTGCTACGACGACCGGGTGATCGGTTACGGGGCGGACGAGTACCGGCGGGTCAGCTCCGCGAGCCTGCGCCTGGCCGGCGCGATAGCCATCATCGGCTACATCACCGAACTCGGCGTCTCGCGGGGCTTCCTGGGCATCTCCTTCGCGGTGGGCACCGTCGGGCTGGAGGTGGCGCGGTTCGGCGCCCGAAAGCGCCTGCACCGGGCCCGCTCGATGGGTGCCGGCTGGTCGCGCCGGGTGCTGGTGGTCGGTGACACCGCCCACGTGTTGGAGTTGGTGCACACGTTGCGCCGCGAGCCGTACGCCGGTTACCAGGTGGTTGGCGCGTGCATCCCGGACGCGCTGCTCGCACCGGTGGCGCAGCGACTGGGCGACGTACCTGTGGTGGGGTCGTTCCGGGGCATTCCGGAGGCCGCCACGGCCATCGGCGCGGACACCGTCGCGGTGACCGCCTCCGGTGAGCTGACCGCGACCCGGCTGCGCCGCCTCGGCTGGCAGTTGGAGGGCACCGGCATCGACCTGGTCGTGGCGCCCGCGCTGACCGACGTCGCCGGCCCGCGAATCCACACCCGCCCCGTTGCCGGCCTGCCGCTGATCCACGTCGAGGCGCCGGAGTTCCGCGGTGCGCGCAAGTTGGTGAAGGGGCTCGTCGACCGGTCGGCCTCGTCGCTGGCGTTGGCGCTGCTGATGCCGCTGATCGCGGTCATCGCCCTGGCCATCAAACTGGACAGCCGGGGCCCGGTGCTCTTCCGGCAGGTCCGCGTCGGCCGGGGTGGGGAGGAGTTCGGCGTGTTCAAGTTCCGCACCATGGTGGTGAACGCCGACACGCTGCTCGCCGAGCTGACCGCGCGCAACGAGACCGACGGCCTGATGTTCAAGATGCGCCACGACCCCCGGGTCACCCGCGTCGGCCGGCTGTTGCGCAAGTGGTCGCTCGACGAGCTGCCGCAACTGGTGAACGTGCTGCTGGGCCAGATGAGCATGGTCGGGCCCCGGCCGCCGCTGCCCTCGGAGGTGGCCCGCTACGACGGCGACGTGGCCCGGCGGCTGCTGGTCAAGCCCGGCATGACCGGGCTGTGGCAGGTCAGCGGCCGCTCCGACCTGAGCTGGGAGGACGGCATCCGGCTCGATCTCTACTACGTGGAGAACTGGTCCCTCGCCGCCGACCTCACCATTCTCTGGAAGACCTTCGGCGCGGTCCTGAACGGCCGCGGGGCATACTGACGACCGCTTGTCACGCTTGCGGGCCGGCCCAGTCCAGGCAGACGACCACCGCGTCGTCGACCAGGTCACCGGCCACGAAGGCGCGCAGGTCACCGATCAGGGACCGGACGGCGTCCAGTGGCTCCATCGGCCCGGTCCGGCGCAGGAACCGGTCCAGTGCCGTCTCGCCGTAGCGCATGTGCTGCCCGGTGGCCTCCACCACCCCGTCACTGACGACGAAGACCCGGTCGCCGCGTTCCATCGGGAACTTCTGCTCGTGGTAGTCGGTCTCCTCGAACATGCCGAGTGGGAACTGCGCCTCCAGGGGCTGCTCGGTGACCTCACCGTCGCGCAGCAGGACCAGCCGGGGTGAGCCGGCGTCGACCACGGTCATCATCCCGGACCGCAGGTCCAGCTCCATCAGCAACGCGGAGAGGTGCTGCTCCCCCCGGTACAGGTCGTAGAGGGCCCGGTCGGCGAGGGCGGCCTGGTCGGCCAGGCTCAGCCCGGCCCGGCGCGCGTTGCGCAGCGCGTGGGTGGCCAACGAGGTGAGCAGGGAGGCGGCGACGCCCTCGCCGGTGCCGTTGATCGTGGACAACCACAGCCGCTGCCCGTCGTCGGACCAGTCGAAGCTGTCGCCGCGGACCGCGTACGCCGGCTCCAACTGCCCGGCCAGGCTGAACGAGGGACGGATCCGGCTGCGGCCGGGGAGCAGGTCCCACTGCATCTCGGCGGCCAGGGTGAGGCGCTGGCTGCGCCGTGCCGCCCGGTAGACGTCGGTGCCGGCGGAGACGGCCGTCACCTCGTGGGCGAGCGCGGTCGCGATGTCGGCCAGCTCGGCGAGGACGACCCGGTCGTCCGGGACGGGCGCCATGCGCAGCACCCCTCGACGCTCGCCACGCATGGTCACCGGGAACCAGGCGGTGCCGTCGGTCAGTATCGGCGACTGGTGGTCGAAGGCGCGCCAGGCGGGATGCCCGGGACTCGTGATCGAGTCACCCTCGGTGAGTGGCAGCAACTCCGAGAGCCGGTAGTCGACCTGGTACAGCTCGACGTCGGTGATCGCGTACGAGTGGGCGACCACCGCACCGATACCACCGACGAGCCGGTCCGCCGGTGTCTCGTTCAGGGCACGGCGTGCCTGATTGACCGGTTCGCTCATCGTCGCTCCTTCGCTGAAAGCTCGACCACCAGTGGTTTCGGAGTATTCTCGGGGCCACCATGGCTGAACTGCACCGTCGGACGGACCCCGAGACGAGTATGGCTGCCGCGTTGGACGCGGCGGCCGCTGCCCTGTTGGGCATCTGGGAATCCACCCGGGAGGGCGCCGCCGGCCGGGTGTCCGGCGCCCAGCTACGGGCGGTGACGGTGGTGGAGCAGCACGACGGGATCAACCTGCGCCGGCTGGCCACCCGGCTCGGCATGCTGCTCAGCTCCGCCAGCCGCCTCTGCGACCGGTTGGTCGCCGCCGGCCTGCTGGAGCGTGAGCCGGGCCGCTTCGACCGGCGGGAGATCTCGCTGCACCTCACCCCGGAGGGCAGCCGACTCCTCGCCGAGCTGCGGGCCGACCGTCAGGCGCAGCTCGCCGTCGTACTGGCCGGGATGAGCCCGGAGGGCCGCGACGCGCTGCTGGGCGGCCTGCGGGAGTTCGACGAGGTCACTCGCCGGCAGCAGGCGCAGAGCACAGCGGAGTCGGGTGAGCCGACGCAATCGGGGGACTGGCCGGACGACCCGGACCGGCCCGGTGGGCGCTCCGGAGACTCGTCGGTCGACCCGGACCGGCGGCCCCGCACGGCCTGGGCGGGCCCCTCGGGTGAGCCGGCGCTGTCGATCGGCACCGACCGGGACCGGCCGGCCGCCGAACCGCCGGTGGCGCGGACCGCCTGACCACCGCGTCGACCCGGCCCTGGGTGGGGCCGTCGGTCACCCCGTTGTCGAGGCGCCCACGGCCAGCATCGCGATGTCGTCGTGGGCCTCCCCGGCCAGCCAGTCGTCGACCGCTTGCCGCACGCGGTCGACGAGCGCCGTCGGCGACCGCCCGGCCACCGAGGCGAGCGCGGCGCGCAGCCGGGCCGCACCGAAGGTCGCCAGGTCGTGCGGCCTACGCGCCGCGGTCACCCCATCGGTGTACGCGAGCAGCAGGTCCCCCGGATCGAGGTGCACCCGGGTCTCGGTGAATCGTGCGACGGTCAGCGCGCCGACCGGCATCCCCCCGACCGGGACCGTGGTGACCCTGCCGTCGGCGGTGACCAGCAGCGGGGCCGGGTGGCCCCCTCCGGCGATCCGGATGTCCAGCCCGGTGGGCCCGCGGTCGATCGCGCCGAGCAGCAGGGTGGTCAACTGGCTGCGCCGCGCCGCGTCCGGGGCGTCGCACAACGCCTCGTTGAGGAGCTGGATCAGCTCCAGCGGGCGCTGCTCGACAAGTCGCAGCGTCCGCAACGACTGGCGGACCCGACCGGTCAACACGGCCGCGCCGACCCCCTTGCCGCACACGTCGCCGAGGGCGAACAGGGCCCCACGCGGGTGTGGGAACACCTCGTAG
The DNA here is from genome assembly GCF_049847025.1 of Micromonospora sp. DT231. Lineage (NCBI taxonomy): Bacteria > Bacillati > Actinomycetota > Actinomycetes > Micromonosporales > Micromonosporaceae > Micromonospora > Micromonospora sp. DT231. Next base: position 7,332 of record NZ_JBNCNO010000015.1, read on the forward strand.
AAGTCGCCACCGATGCGCAGGGTGTCCCCGGCGGCCCGGTACCCGGCGGCCAGGGCCACGCCGGGCACGGTGGGCAGCTCGGGCGGCAGCAGGCTGGTTTGCAGCACCTGCGCCAGGTGGGTCTGCTCGCCATGGAGGTCGGCGCTTGTCAGCGCGGCGCCGGCCCGGGCGGCGAACTCGCGGGCCAGCTCGACGTCACGCGCGGCGAAGCCGGCCCGCCCGGCTCGGCGGATGAGCAGCAGGGCGCCCGCCGATCCGTCGGCGTTGAGCAGCGGGCTGACCAGCACCGTGCCCGGGCGGCCGAATCCGGGCGGCAGCATGGCGGCCAGGTCGGCGGGCTCGGCGTCCGGCCAGGGGTGCGGCTCGGCGACAGTGCCGGCCAGCGCCTCGGCGAGGCCGGGCACGGCGTCGGTACGTGCGGTGCGGGCCGTCCCGGTGACCGGGGCCGGCTCTCCGTCGGCGTACCGGATCCAGCGGGTGTGCGGCTCGGTCGGGGCGGCCGGTCGGGGCAGTGCCACGGCGACGTCGGCCAGGTACGGCACGGCGAGGGTGGTGGTGGCCAGGAGCACCCGGTCGCGGTGCAGGGAGAGCGCGAGCCGGCTGCCGGCCTGGGCGAGGAACTCCCGGTGGGAGCGTTCGGCCCGCAGGGCTGTGGTGTGGGCGTGCTCGTCGGTGACGTCGCGGACGTACCACGCGTACCGGGAGCCGGTGAGCTGTCGCCGGGTGCCGTGCAGCCGCCGGGCGTGGTGCTCGGTGTCGAACTGGGCGGCGTCGTCGGCGACCGCGCGGGCCAGGGCGGCCACCGGGCAGCCGGCCAGGTCGGTGCCGACGGTGATCTCCGGGAGCAGTTGCCTCGCCCTGGCGTTGGCCAGCGTGACCCGACCGGTTGGGTCCGTGGTCAGCACGGCCTCGGTGAGCCCGTCGAGCAGCTCGCGGGCGAGTCTCGTGTCGGCCGACCGGGTGGTGCCGCTGGGTTGGCGGGTCGCGGTCACCGCCCGACGTCACCGCGCGTCTGACGACCTGTGCGCATGCTGCTTCTTGCCTCCTCGCCGCGGATCGCTGCCTGGGGAAAGGCTACCGAGCCCCGTGGGCGCCCGACCAGCGAGCGAGGGCGTCGATCAGCCGGAGCGACCCAGCCAGCCGGCGGGCTGGGCGATGATCCGGCGGGCCACCGACCCGGCGGCGCCCACCGCGGCGGCCTCCGCGCCGAGCGTCGACGGTCGGACCGTGACCGGCGACCAGGCGGCGGTGAGCACCCGGCTGGCGATCTCGGCGAGCACCGGCGGGCACAACCAGGGCGCCAGCGCCGCGTAACCGCCACCGAGCACCACGGTGTCCAGGTCGAGCAGGTTGACGACACCTGCCACCGCGACACCGAGCGCCGTCCCGGCGTCGTGCAGCGCCCGCAGCGCGTCCGGGTCACCGGCCTCGGCCAGCTCGGCCAGGCGCGCTGTCGCGGTGTCCGCGGGGAGTTCCGTCCGAGCCAACCCGGCGGCGGTCACGATCGCCTCCTGGCCGGCGTACTGCTCCAGGCAGCCCTGGCCGCCGCAGCGGCACGGACGGCCCTCGGGGTGGACCGGAAGATGCCCGATCTCGCCGCTCCACCCGCGGACGCCCCGGAACAGCGCGCCGTCCAGCACGATGCCGGCGCCGATGCCCACCTCCCCGGAGATGTGCAGGAAGCTGGCCGGACCGGGTGGCCGGGAGTGCAGCTCGCCGAGCGCGGCGAGGTTTGCCTCGTTGTCCACCACAAGCGCCGGGATGCCGGGCACCTGCTCGACGAGCGGAGGGTGCTCGGCGAGCAGCGCGGGCACCGGCACGTCGCGCCAGCCGAGGTTCGGCGCGAGCCGGACCAGCCCGGTGTCGTCCACCAGGCCGGGCACCGCGAGCGCGGCACCGACCAGGGTGAGGCCCTCGCCGGCGGCGACGTCGCGGGCCGTCTCGGCGATCTCGACCAGCTGGGCGAGGGCGTCCGCCGGGGCCACCGGGCGCAGGTCGGCCCGGTGTACGGTGCGGTGCCGGACCTGTCCGGCGAGGTCCACCACGCAGACCGCCAGGTAGTCGACGTTTACCTCCAGGCCGAGCCCCGCCGGCCCCTGGTCGGCCAGGACGAGACCGCGGGCCGGCCGGCCGGCGCCGGCGCGGGGCGCGGGCTCGGACTCGCTCACCAACTGCCCGGCGAGCAGGTCCTCGACCACCGCGGACACGGTGGCTCGGGTCAGGCCGGTCGCGGTCGCCAGGTCGGCCCGGGACGGAGGTCGGTCGGCCGTGGCGATCCGGCCCAGGACCAGGGCGAGGTTGAGCTCGCGCAGACTGCCCTGACGGACTGCGCCGGCCGGGGCGTGGGTGAGGCTCACCCCTTGACAGTGCCATAGGGTGAGCAAATAATTCAATCGCTGAACAAATAGCGGACAACACCACCCCGGAGGTCGCTCATGGCACCCCGTCCCACCCCCGCCGACAAGTTCTCCTTCGGCCTCTGGACCGTGGGCTGGCAGGCTCGCGACCCGTTCGGTGACGCCACCCGTCCCGAGCTCGACGCGGTCGAGGCGGTGCACCGGCTCGCCGAGCTGGGCGCGTACGGCATCACCTTCCACGACGACGACCTGATCCCGTTCGGCGTCGACGCCGCGACCCGGGACCAGCACATCGCCCGATTCCGCAAGGCCCTCGACGAGACCGGCCTGGTGGTGCCGATGGTCACCACGAACCTCTTCACCCACCCGATCTTCAAGGACGGCGGCTTCACCAGCAACGACCGCGACGTCCGCCGGTACGCGCTGCGCAAGGTGCTGCGCCAGGTCGACCTGGCCGCCGAGCTGGGCGCCAGCACGTTCGTGATGTGGGGCGGCCGCGAGGGCTCCGAGTACGACCTCGCCAAGGACGTCCGCGCCGCCCTGGACCGCTACCGCGAGGCCGTCGACCTGCTCACCCAGTACTCCATCGACAAGGGCTACAACCTGCGGTTCGCCCTGGAGCCCAAGCCCAACGAGCCGCGCGGCGACATCCTGCTGCCGACCATCGGGCACGCGCTCGGCTTCATCTCCCAGCTGGCCCACCCGGAGCTGGTCGGCCTCAACCCGGAGGTCGGCCACGAGCAGATGGCCGGGCTCAACTACGCCCACGGCATCGCCCAGGCGCTCTGGCAGGGCAAGCTGTTCCACCTGGACCTCAACGGCCAGCGCGGCATCAAGTACGACCAGGACCTGGTCTTCGGCCACGGTGACCTGATGAACGCGTTCGCCCTGGTGGACCTCCTGGAGAACGGCGGCCCCAACGGCGGGCCGGCCTACGACGGGCCGCGGCACTTCGACTACAAGCCCTCCCGGACCGAGGACATGGACGGTGTCTGGGCGTCGGCGGCGGCCAACATGAGCACGTACCTGCTGCTCAAGGAGCGGGCCGCCGCGTTCCGCGCCGACCCCGAGGTGGTGGAGGCGCTCGCCGCCAGCAAGGTCGGCGACCTGAACACGCCGACGCTCAACGCGGGTGAGAGCTACGAGGAGTTCCTGGCCGACCGGTCCGCGTTCGAGGACGTCGACGTCGACGCGGTGGCCGAGCGGGGCTTCGCCTTCGTCCGGCTCAACCAGCTCGCCGTCGAGCACCTGCTCGGCGCCCGCTGAGGCCCCGCCATGCCGTTGGTCGCAGGCGTTGACTCGTCCACCCAGTCCTGCAAGGTGGTCATCCGGGACGCGGAGACCGGCGCTCTGCTGCGGCAGGGCCGGGCACCGCACCCGGACGGCACCGAGGTCGACCCGGAAGCCTGGTGGCAGGCGCTGCGAAGCGCCGTCGACCAGGCCGGCGGGTTGGCCGACGTGGCGGCGATCTCCGTCGCCGGCCAGCAGCACGGCATGGTGTGTCTCGACGAGGACGGCCGGGTGGTCCGCCCGGCACTGTTGTGGAACGACACCCGATCCGCCGACGCCGCCGCCGACCTCGTCGAGGAGGCCGGCGGCGGCGCGGCCGGGCGTCGGTTCTGGGCCGAAGCCGCAGGCAGTGTCCCGGTGGCCAGCTTCACCATCACCAAACTGCGGTGGCTGGCCACCCACGAGCCGGAGGCGGCGGCCCGCGTGGCCGCCGTCTGCCTGCCGCACGACTGGCTGACGTGGCGGCTGGCCGGCGCACCGGGGTTGGGCGCGCTGCGCACCGACCGTGGTGACGCCAGCGGCACCGGCTACTGGTCGCCGGCGACCGGCGACTACCGACCGGACCTGTTGGAACGGGCCTTCGGCCGGCAGTTGGTGCTGCCCGAGGTGCTCGGTCCGGCGGAGTCGGCCGGCAAGCTGGCCGACGAGCTGGGTGGGTCGGGCGGCGCGCTGCTCGGCGCGGGCACCGGGGACAACGCCGCCGCCGCGTTCGGCGTCGGTGCCGGCCCCGGTGACGTGGTCGTCTCGATCGGCACGTCCGGCACCGTGTTCAGCGTGGCCGACGTGCCGGCCGCCGACGAGAGCGGTGCCGTGGCGGGTTTCGCCGACGCGTCCGGTCGTTTCCTGCCGCTGGTCTGCACGCTCAACGCGGCCCGGGTGCTGGACGCCGCCGCCGCGCTGCTCGGCGTCAGCCTGGACGAACTGGCCGACCTGGCGCTCTCCGCGCCGGCCGGTGCGGACGGGCTGGTCATGGTGCCCTACCTGGAGGGCGAGCGGACGCCGAACCGGCCGCTCGCCACCGGCGCGGTGCACGGGCTGACCCTGCGCACGTCGACCCCCGCGCACCTGGCGCGGGCCGCCGTGGAGGGCATGCTCTGCGCGCTCGCCGACGGCCTGGACGCGCTGACCGCGCAGGGTGCCACCGTCCGCCGGGTCATCCTGGTCGGTGGCGGAGCCCGGTCGGCCGCCGTGCGTCGGATCGCCCCGCAGGTCTTCGGCTGCCCGGTCGTCGTGCCGCCGGCGGGGGAGTACGTCGCCGACGGCGCCGCCCGGCAGGCCGCCTGGGTCGCCCTGGGCGGCCCGACGCCGCCGAACTGGGCGGTCGAGGGCACCGAGGAGTACGCGGCCGAGCCGGTCCCCGCCGTGCGCGACCAGTACGCGGCGGCTCGCGGGTTGGTGCTCGACAGGCGCTGACCGGGTGGCTCGCCCAGCGGTCCCTGATCGGCCTGAGCGTCGGGATCGACGCGGGTGGGTGCCGGCGCAAGCCGACCGGCACCCACCCGCGTGACGGCCCCCTCGGCGGGGTCTGGTTGGCTGCCGGTCATGACGGTGAGCAGTGGCGGGCCCGACCGGGGTCGGGCGACGCCCGACTCACGCCCGCCCGGCCGGGGCGGCGGTCCGGCGCACCGGTTGTACAGCGTCGTGGTGTTCGTGCTGCTCGCCTCCCTGGACAACGTGGCGATCGGGCTGGTCCCACCGCTCTACGGCCCGATCTCCGACGCGTTCGCCGTGTCGGGGCGGCTGCTGGGTCTGGTCACCGCGGTCAGCTTCCTGGTCAGCGCCGTGGCCGCGGTCGGTTGGGCGTACGTCGGTGACCGGACCAACCGCAAGCGGCTGCTCATGGTGGGCACGCTGCTCTGGGCGGCCGGCACCGGCGGCAGCGCGCTCGCCGGCGGCTACCTGACCTTCCTGGCCGCACAGTTGGTCGCCGCCGTTGGCCTCGGCGCGGTCGGCTCGGTCGGGTTCTCCGTGGTCACCGACCTGATCTCACCGACCCGGCGCGGGCTGGTGATGAGCTTCTGGGGCCTCTCCCAGGGGATCGGCACCCTGGCGGGCACGCTCGTCGGTGGGCTGCTCGGGGCGACCGACTGGCGCCGACCGTTCCTGATCCTGACCGGCGTGGGCCTGGCCGCCACCGTGGCCTACCTGTTCACGTACGACGTCCGGCGTGGCCAGAGCGAGCCGGAGCTGGCCGACCGGTTGGACGCCGGCGCCGAGTACGACTATCGGATCAGCCGCGCCGACCTGCCGCGCATCCTGGCCCGACGGACCAACAGGTGGCTGATCCTGCAGGGTCTGACCGCGCAGGCCGCGTTCGGCTCACTCGTGTGGCTGCCGGTGCTCTTCGCCGAACGGGCCGAGGCCCAGGGCTACTCGACGTCGACGGCTGTGGTGGTGGGCAGCGTCTTCGCCACGCTGTTCCAGCTCGGCGGGGTGCTCTCCATCGTGGGCGGCCTGATCGGCGACGCGGCGCAGCGGCGTACCCCTCGGGGTCGGGCGTTGGTCGCCGCGGTCGGCATCCTCGCCGCGCTGCCGTTCTACCTGGTGCTGTTCTTCGTCCCGGTGACCATCGACGTGCCGGACGGCGCCAGCGGCGGCGCGGTCGTGGGCGCGGTGCTGACCAGTGTGGTCACCGAGCCGTCGGTGGGCCTGAGCCTGCTCACCGCGATCGTGGCGCTCGCGCTGACCTCGGCCAACTCGCCGAACTGGTTCGCGCTGATCGCCGACGTGAACCCGCCGGAGCACCGGGGCACCGTCTACAGCCTGGGCAACCTTGTCAACGGGGTCGGTCGTGCGGCCGGCAACGGGTTGGTCGGGGTGGCCTTCCAGGGGCTGCGGGTGGCATTCCCGCCGCCGTTGAACTTCGCCGTCGGGTTGGCCGCGTTCCAGCTCTTCTTCATCCCCACCGGCGTCATGTACTGGCTCGCCTCGCGCACCTCACCAGCGGACATCGAGAACGTGCACGACCTGCTGCACACCCGCGCCAACCGCCTCTAATCCCGCACCGCGCGACCGCACTAGGTGATTGCCGGGCTCGCACCGCCCTGCTCCGCGATCTTGCACTTCCTGTCCCGACACAAGGGGCATATCACCTATATGAACAACCGAAACCGCAAGATCGGCGCGAACGTCTCGCGAGACACGCCCCGACCTACTGCACCCCCCAGGAGTCCCGTGATGCCTGCCCCGCCGACCGGCACCCCACGCACCCCTGGCCGACCAACTGGGTCGAAGGACAAGACCACCCCGGCACACCAGCATGATCGGCGAGACAGTGCCCATTGACGAACAACCGCTCGCCCTGACACAACGGCGTTGTCGTTGAGGTAGTGGTATCCCGCGGTCTTGAGGCCACTCCATCATTGATATTGCGCGATCTTGAGGCTACGGGCGCGGCGAGACGACCGCGTCGGCCTCGGCGAGGGGCGCGGCCCGTCCGGCCCGTCCGGCCCGTCCGCGAGTACCGCGGGACGGGCCGGACGGCTCAGGGTCAGCCCCGCAGCCAGACGGTGACGTCGGTGGGCACCGCCCCGTCGTCGTCCAGGGGTGCGCTGGTGGCCAGCACCTCGGCGCCGGCCGGCACCGGCACCGACGCCGTACCGAAGTTGGTCAGCACGGTCAGGTCGCCGTTGCGGAAGGTCAGCGACTCGTCGTCGGACGACACCCACTCCAGGGTGCCGCGACCCAGCCCGTGCTCGCGGCGCAGTCGCAGTGCCGTGCGGTACAGCTCGTACGTCGAGCCGGGAACGTCGCGCTGGCGGTCCAGCGCGTACTCCGCCCAGAGCGCGGGTTGCGGCAGCCAGCTCGCGTCGGTGGGCCCGAAGCCGTACGAGGGGGAGTCGGCCTCCCACGGGATCGGCACCCGGCAGCCGTCCCGGCCGCGCTGGGTGTGCCCGCTGCGCGCCCAGGTCGGGTCCTGCCGGGCCTCGTCGGGCAGCGTGGTGTGCTCGGGCAGCCCCAACTCCTCACCCTGGTAGAGGTAGGCCGAGCCGGGCAGGGCGAGCATCAGCAGGGTGGCCGCCCGGGCCCGGCGCAGGCCGAGCGCGGCGTCCGGCTGCGGGTCGCCGATGCCGATGCCGTTGGGCCGTACGGTGCCGATCGGCAGGCCGAGCCGGGAGGCGTGCCGCACCACGTCGTGGTTGGACAGCACCCAGGTGGTCGGCGCGCCGACCGAGTCGGTCGCCTCCAGCGAGCGGGTGATCACCGCGTACTGGGCCGGCGCGGTCCACGCGGCGAGCAGGTACTCGAAGTTGAACGCCTGGTGCATCTCGTCCGGGCGGACGTAGCGGGCCAGCCGCTCGGCCGGCTCCACCCACGCCTCGGCGACCAGCACCCGTTCGCCGGGGTAGCTGTCGAGAACCTGCCGCCACTGCCGGTAGATCTCGTGTACGCCCTCCTGGTCCCACATCGGCGGGCGCGGCTTGTCGATCTCGTTGCCGGAGAGGATCTCCTGTGGTTCCTGCCAGTCGGCCAGGTCGGCCTGCTTGATCAGGCCGTGCGCCACGTCCACCCGGAAGCCGTCCACCCCACGGTCCAGCCAGAACCGCAGCACGTCCAGGAACTCCGCGTGCACCTCCGGGTTGTCCCAGTTGAGGTCCGGCTGGCCGGTGTCGAACAGGTGCAGGTACCACTGGCCGGGTTGCCCGTCGGCGTCCACCGTCCGGGTCCAGGCCGGGCCGCCGAAGACGCTCTGCCAGTCGTTCGGCGGCTGGTCGCCGGCCGGTCCGCGACCGTCCCGGAAGATGTACCGGGAGCGTTCCGGGCTGCCGGGCGCGGCGGGCAGCGCCGCCTGGAACCAGCGGTGCGCGGACGAGGTGTGGTTGGGAACCAGGTCGACGATCACCCGCAGGCTGCGGGACCGGGCCTCGGCGATCAGCTTGTCCGCGTCGGCGAGGGTGCCGAACAGCGGGTCGATGTCGCGGTAGTCGGCCACGTCGTAGCCGGCGTCGGCCTGCGGCGACGGGTAGAAGGGGGAGAGCCACACCGCGTCCACGCCCAGCTCGGCCAGGTGGTCGAGGCGGGCGGTGATGCCGGGCAGGTCACCGATCCCGTCACCGTCCGAGTCGGCGAACGAGCGGGGGTAGATCTGGTAGATGGTCGCCTCGGTCCACCAGCCGGTGACCGGGTGGCCGGAGGCGTTCTGCTGCGTCGGGTCGGTGTTCAGGGTCGTCTCCCGTGGTGCGGTGTGTGGATTTCAGTGTGCCCGGGGTGGTGCGGTCGAGTCCCGGACCACCAGGCGGGTGGGCAGGATCACCGGTGTGTCGCGGCCGGCGTTCCGTTGACTCAGGATGGGGCCCGGAGGGCGTGCCCCGAGCGGGTCGAGCAGCATGCGGGCGGCGAGTCGTCCCTGTTCGGCGGCGGGCTGGGCGATGGTGCTGAGTCCCAGCACACCGGCCAGGTCGTGGTCGTCGATGCCGATCACGCTGACGTCCTGCGGCACCCGCAGCCCGGCGTCGCGTACCGCGGTCATCGCCCCCATCGCCATCTCGTCGCAGGCGGCGACGATAGCGGTCGGCGGTTCGCCACTGGCCAGCAACTCGGCGGTGGCCCGGTTGCCGCCGTCGATGGTGAAGGTGGACTCGACATCCAGGCTCGGGTCGGGCCGCAGGCCGGCGGCGCGCAGCTCCGCCCGGTAGCCACGGCGTCGGTCGAGGTGGGTGGTGAAGGCCAACTCGTCGTCCGGGTCGCCGGAGATGTGCGCGATCCGGTGATGGCCGAGGTCGATCAGGTGCCGGGTGGCGGCCCGGGCGGCCGCGACGTCGTCGATGCGTACGCAGGGCCAGTGGGGAACCCTGCTGCCCGAGCTGATGGTGACCCCGGGCAGGTCCAGGGTGGCCAGCGCGGTCAGGTCGGCCGGCCGGAGTGGCGTGGCGACGAGCATGATGGCGTCCACCCGTTTGTGCAGGTTGGCCGTGCGGAGAACCCGCTGGCGGACCTGCTCCCGGCCGCCCAGGTTGTAGAGCAGCAGGTCGTAGCCGGACTGGTGGAGGTACTCCTCGACCGCCTCGACGACGGTGCTGAAGAACCAGCGGGTGATCCGGGGGACCACCACCGCGACGGTGCCGGTCCGGCCACCGGCGAGCCGGGACGCGCTCGGTGAGACCGCGTAGTCGAGTTGCTCGGCGGCGGCGAGCACCCGGTGCCGGGTGGCGGCGGAGACCGTCGGGAGCCCGCGCAGGGCTCGCGAGACGGTGGCCGTGGACACGCCGGCCAACCGGGCCACATCATCGATCCTCGTCACGGTATCCCCCGCTCGGTGCCCGATGCGCCCGCCGCCGCCCGAGGGGCCAGGCGGCGGCGGGCGGGCGGGTCAGCCCTTGACGCTGCCGGCGAGTAGACCTCGCACGAAGAAGCGTTGCAGGGACAGGAAGACAATGAGCGGTACGACGATGGAGACGAACGCGCCGGCGGTGAGGCGCTGCCACTCGTTGCCCCGCGTGCCGGCCATCTCGGCGAGCCGGACGGTGAGCGGGGCGGTCTCGTTGCCGCCACCGGCGAAGATCAGCGCGACGAGCAGGTCGTTCCAGACCCAGAGGAACTGGAAGATGCCGAACGCCGCGAGGGCCGGGGTGATCAGCGGCAGCACGATGCTGCGGAAGATCTTCGGGTGGGTGGCCCCGTCGACCCGGGCCGCCTCCATCAGGTCCCCGGGCAGCTGCGAGATGAAGTTGTGCAGCAGGAAGACGGCGAACGGGAGCGCGAAGCAGGTGTGGGCGAACCACACCTGGACGAACTTCTGTTCGTCGACCAGGTCCCAGGCCGGCATCAGGGTGACCCCGCCGAGGGTGACGCCGGTGGAGAAGAACTTCAGCAGTGGCACCAGGGCCATCTGCAACGGCACGATCTGCAACGCGAAGATCGCGATGTAGACCCAGTCCCGGCCGCGGAAGTTGATCCAGGCCAGCGCGTACGCGGCCAGGCACGCGAAGGCGAGTGGGAAGAGCACCGACGGAATGGTGATCGCCAGGGAGTTGATGAAGGACCCGGCGAGCTGCCCGGAGGACGACGACCGCCCGAACAGGACCTGCTGGTAGTTCTCGAAGGTGAACTGCGGGTTGGTGAACGCGGTCCACCAACCGGTGGTCTTGATCTCGTCCTCGGGGCGGAGGGACGAGACGAGCAGGCCGAAGGTCGGGATGGTCCAGACCACCGCGATGATGACCGAGACGAGGGTCGCGGTGCGGCTGTTCAGCCGCTTGCGGACCCGTCCGGCAGCGGTGGTCGGGGTGCCGTCGGTCTTCTGGGTGCCGGCGGCGACGGTGGGCGTTGCGGTGGTCATCTCAGCCCTCCCGCTGCTGACGGAGGTTGCGGATCTGGTAGATCACGACCGGGATGACCAGGATGAAGAGGAAGACCGCGAGTGCGGAACCCTGCCCGTTCTGGCCGTACCGGAACGCCTGGTTGTACATCTCGCTGGCGATCACGCTCGTGTCGTAGTTGCCGTTCGTCGAGGTCCGGACGATGTCGAAGACCTTGAGCGTGGCGATCGTGAGCGTCACCACCACGACGATCAGCGCCGGCCGGATGCTCGGCATGGTGATCCGCCAGAACATCTGCCAGGCGGTGACCCCGTCGAGTCGGGCGGCCTCCACGATGTCGCCGGGGATGGCCTTGATCGCGGCGGAGAGCACCACCATGGCGAAACCGGCCTGGATCCAGACCATGATGACGATCAGCAGCAGCGTGTTCAGCGGTGATTCCAGCAGCCACTGCTTCGGCTCACCGCCGACGCTGACCACGATCTGGTTGAGCAGACCGATCTGGTCGCCGTCACCCCGGTAGGCGTAGACGAACTTCCAGATGATGCTGGCGCCGACGAAGGAGATGGCCATCGGCAGGAAGATCAGTGACTTGGCCACCGCCTCGAACCGGGCCTTGTCCACGAGTACGGCGTAGATCAGGCCGAACCCGGTCGCCACCAACGGGACGAGGAGCACCCAGACCAGGGTGTTGATCAGGACCCGGACGATCGAGTCGTCGGAGAACATCCAGCCGTAGTTGCGCAGACCCACCCAGTTGGTGCTGCTTCCGTCCATCAGGGAGAGCAGCGTGGTGCGGATGGCCGGCACGACCAGGCCGATGATGAGCAGCAGCAGCGTCGGCAGCAGGAAGAAGAACGCGAAGAGCCCCTCCCGCTGCTTGCGTCGGCGGGGCAGCGGGCCCCCGCCCACGGAGGCCGCGACGAGCTGGGCCTCCCGCCTGCGGGCGAACCAGGCCGGCACCACGTCGAGCAAGAGGAGCAGACCACCCACGACCACCACGAAGGCGACCAGCCCGTACATCAGCATGAGGAACTTCGGCTGCTGATCGGCGAAGTCGAACTTCATCAACCCTCCCTTCCGGGTCCACCTCGGCCGGTGGCCCGGCCCGCGATCGCGGACCGGGCCACCGCCGGGATCACTTAGGCCAGCTGCTCTCGATGCCCTGGAGCACCGGGGCGGTCGGCTTGCCGTTCAGCCACTCGACCATGCCCTTCCAGAACGTTCCCGCGCCGACGGCAGCCGGCATCAGGTCCGATCCGTCGAAGCGGAAGGTGCCCGTCTTGTCCTGCAGGATCTGGACGGACAGCTTGTCGATCGGGCTGGCGACGTTGGCGATGTCCAGCTTGTTGTTCGCCGTGACCCAGTTGCCGAGCTTCGCGCGGCTGTTGACGTACTCGGCCGAAGCCAGGTAGGTCTGCACCGCCTGGACCTCGGGACGGTCGGCGTAGCCGACGACGAACTCGCCCGCGCCCAGCACCGGCTTGCCCTTGGCGGCGTCGATGGCCGGGAAGTAGAAGGCGAACGCGTCGCCGTCCTGGGCCACCTTGGTGCCCTCGGGGAACTGGTTGGCGTAGAACGACGCCTGTCGGTGCATCGCGCACTTGCCGGTGGTCACCGGCAGGCCCGCCTCCTGGAAGGCGGTGGTGGTGATGCTCTTGACGCCGCCGAAGCCGCCGTTCATGTACTTGTCGTTCTTGAGGATGCTGCCGGCGCGGTCAACCGCGTCGACGATCTTCGGGTCGTTGAACGGGATGGCGTGGGTCGTCCACTGGTCGTAGACCTCGGGGCCCTGGGTCCGCAGGACCACGTCCTCGATCCAGTCGGTGGCCGGCCAGCCGGTGGCGTCACCGGACTCGACGCCCGCGCACCACGGCTTCATGCCACTGGCGGCGATCTTGTCGCTCAGGGCGATGAGCTGGTCCCAGGTGGTCGGAACCTCCCAGCCCTTCTCCTTGAACGTCTTCGGCGAGTACCAGACGAAGGACTTCACGTTGGCGCCGAGCGGCACGCCGTAGAGCGTTCCGTTCACGGTGCCGTACTTCAGCCAGTCGGCCGGCATGTTCTGCTCGGCGAGGGCCTTGGTGTCGGCGCTCAGGTTCTTCAGCTTGCCGGCGTCCGCGAAGCGCTTCACCAGGCCCGGCTGGGGTACGAAGGCGATGTCGGGGGCGTTGCCGCCGTCGACCCGCACGGGGAGCTGCGCTTCGAACTCGCCGCTGCCCTCGTAGTCGATCTCGATGCCGGTGCACTTGGTGAAGTCCGACCACGAGCGCTCCAGCAGGTCGGCCTCGGCGTCACGGATGGACGCGTAGATCGAGACCTTCTTGCCGTCGTGGCCCTCGTACTTGTCGTATGCGGCGCACTCGGCGGAGCCCGCGTTGTTGCTCTTCTTGTCGTCGCCGGTACCGCAGGCGGTGGCGCTGAGCGCCAGCCCGAGTACGCCGGCGATCACGAAGGCCTGGCGTGGTCTGGTAAAGACCGCCATGCCGTCCTCCTTCCTAGCCGGCGCGGTCGTGCTGGTGACCCGTCGCCGGTCCGATTGGGCGTGCACACATGTAAGCGCTTGCATTCGCTCCGGTCCACCCCCAGTCAGACACGAGCGAGTAACAATCCCGAAACCTGCGGTCTGCCTGGTGAGCGCGCTGCCGGGACTGATCTTCGGCCCTTTCGAAGTTTGACGATATCTGTCAGGCTGAGCGCACCGGATCGAAGGTTTTCGACATAGGAGGAGCTGTATGCGCAAGCGGTGGATGAGCCTGCTGGTGACGGGCCTGCTCGTCGGGGGAGCGCTGGTGCCGGCGAGCCCGGCGCTGGCCGCGCCGACCTTCAAGGTGCCCTTCCCGTGCGGCCAGTCCTGGTCCGGCCAGACGAGGTCGGACCACAGCCCGGCGTACGCCGTCGACTTCAACCGCACCGACGACGTCGGCGACCCCGTGGTGGCCAGCGCCCCGGGCACCGTCGACCGGGTGACGGATCTCGGCGGCACCAGCTACGGCAAGTACGTCCGAATCAACCACGGTGGCGGTTACAACACCTACTACGCCCACCTCAACGGCTTCAACGTCTCGGTCGGGCAGACGGTCGGCTACGGCAAGGTGCTCGGCTGGGTCGGCAGCACCGGTGGCTCGACCGGCCCCCACCTGCACTACGAGCAGCGCCTCAACGGCGGCGACGTCCAGGTCCGCTTCAACGGCACCCTCGGCCTCTACTGGGGCACCAAGACCTACACCAGTGACAACGGGTGCTCCTCGGGCAGCGGCAACGGCACCGTCGACACCAGCGGCACCGCGTTGACCGTCCGCTCCGGCCCCGGCACCGGGTACGCCTCGGTGGGCACCGTCGCCGACGGGACCCGGGTGACCATCGCCTGCCAGACCAGCGGCACCAGTGTCACCGGCACGTACGGCACCAGCTCGATCTGGGACCGCATCGGCTCCGGCAGGTACATCGCCGACGCGTACGTGTACACCGGTTCGGACGGATACATCCCCGGCGTCCCTCGCTGCTGACCCGGAAACGGCAACGGTCCCGGCGGTCGGCGCCGCCGGGACCTGTCGGTCAGGAGTTCAGCCGCCAGATCGACAGGTTCAACGCGGCGGCGAAGGTGACCCAGGCCCAGTAGGGCAGCAGCAGCGCGGCCGCCACCCGGGACACCCGGGCGAACAGCACCACGGTGAGCCCGATCGCCAGCCACATCACCACGATCTCGGCGAACGCCAGCCCGTACTGCCCCGCGCCGAAGAACAGCGGGGTCCAGATGGCGTTGAGCACCAGTTGCGCGGTCCACGCCCAGAGCGCGGTCGAGAAGCCGACCCGCCGCCACACCAGCCAGCCGGCCACGGCGATCAGCGCGTAGAGCAGCGACCACACCGGGCCGAACAGCCAGGAGGGCGGCGCCCAGTCGGGCTGCCGCAGGCTCGCGTACTCGTCGGTGGTGCCCTGCACCCCCAGCCCGCCGATCGCCGCCGCGACGAAGACGGCCGCGGCGAAGCCGACGAGGGCCCACCACCGTCGCCGGCCGGAGGTCCTCGGCGCGTCCTGAGATATCTCCATGGTCGAGATAGTTTCCCTTCGGCGGCAGCTCAAACCGCCGACGGTGGCACGAACGCCCACAAAAAAGCGCCGGGATCGCCGCGGCCGGTGCTCCTGTCGGGAGGACGGAGCTCCGGTCGCGGCGACCCCGACGGGTCCCGGTTATGACGTCGTGCGAACGCTAATTGAAGATGCTGACACCACCCGGGCCGACCAACAGCCCGACAACGATGAGGACGATGCCCCACAGGATCTGCCGGCGGAACAGCGCGAGGATGCCGGCGACCACGAGTACGACTGCGAGAATCCAAAGAATCAGCTCCATGACCTCTGAATACCCGACGGTCCGAGCGTGGAAACCTGGTCGGTATCAAGTTGATCGCCGACATGGAAGACGCTGTACGCCTGCTTGATCACCGGGTGCGCGACGTTGCGGACGCGTACCCCGCCGGGGGTCGTGCCGCGCTCGCTGCCGGCGTGCGCGTGCCCGTGCAGGGCCAGCGCGGTGGGCGCCGAGTCGATCGCCTGTCCCAACTGGTACGACCCGAGGAACGGGTAGATCTCCAACGGCTCGCCGACGAGCGTGTCCGGCACGGGCGCGTAGTGGGTGAGGGCGACGAGCATGTCGCAGTCGAGCGAGCGCAGCGCGGCGCCGAGGCGGTCCGCGCTGTCGGTGGTGGTCCGTACGAAAGCCTTCATCTCCGGCTCACCGAAGTCGCTCGCGCACCGCCCGGCGAACCCGCCGCCGAAGCCCTTGACCCCGGCGATGCCGAGCCGGCCGCCCGCGCAGTCCAACACCACGCCGTTGCCCTCCAGCACGGTGATGCCCGCGTCCTCGAGCACCTTGACCACCTGGGGCACCTGGTCACACTGGTGGTCGTGGTTGCCCAGCACGGTCACGACCGGTACGGCCAACCCACCGAACTCCTGCGCCACGCAGCGCGCCTCGGCCTCGGTGCCGTGCCGGGTCAGATCCCCGGCCAGCAGCAGCACGTCGGCGCACTCCGGCAGTTCTTCCAACGCCGGTCGGAACCGTCCGACCACGTCCTCGTCCAGATGCACGTCACCCACCGCGGCGATCCGGATCACCATGGAACCTCCCTCAGGGCAGTTGCTCGATCTCCGTTGGCGCCTGGGCGCGGATCACCCCGATGTCGCTGGCGATCGGTACGTCAGGAAAGCGCTCGGACACCCGGCGCAGGATCTCCGCGCGCCGGTGCGGGCTCTCCACCTCGCCGTACAGCACGAGGGCGCGGTCCCGTCGGACCACCGTGATGCCCTGTTCGGCGACGGCGGGGTCCTCGGCGAGCAGGCGCTGGATCTCGGCTTCGACGTACTCGTCCGGTGGCCCGGCGCCGATGTCGTGATGATGGGTCACGGTGTCCCCTCTCCTGGCTGGGTGCCGACCGCCGGCACCACCTCCAGCCGGTCCAGCAGCACCAGGAACGCCTCGGCGTACGGCGAGTGCTGCGTCTCCTTGCGTACCCTTTCCCAGTCGATCTGCTCCCGCAGTGACCGGGCCAGCGGCAGGCCGCGGGCGAAGTCGCAGTAGTGCTGGGAAAAGCTGAGCAGTTTGTGCACCATCAGCTGGGTGGCGGACAGCACCGGCATGTGGATCGCGTCCACCGGCCGGATGACCGTGTCGGCGAACGTCTCCTCGGTCACCGGTGTCTCGATCGGCCGGTGGATGAGGTCCACCATCCGGCCGTCGTCGAAGACCTTCACCAGCCAGTCCTCGGGTGGTCGCTGGGCGACGAAGCCGGCGGCCACCAGGGCCTCCAGGGCCTGCTCCACGTCGGCCTCCCGGATCAGGAAGTCGACGTCGTGCTCACTGGAGTGCCCCCCGTGGGCGTAGACGGCGAAGCTGCCACCCAGGGCGAACGGGATCTCGGACTGCTTGAGCACGGCGGCGACCTTCTTGAGGGTGTGCACCAGACTCTCGTCCCCGCGCTCAGCCATCTGGATCTCCCGTCGTCGTGTTGGTGGACCGGCGGTTTGGGTTTCAGACTCCCGTACCCGGCATTCCGGTCGGCCACACCTGCTGGGGACTCGGTCGGGCGTCAACAGGGCCGAAACAGCACAAACCTCGCGGGGTCGGTGCGGCGGTCGGATAATCTGTGGAGGGTGGCCAGATCATCGGGGATGCGACGCGGCAGGGCCCGGTTGCGCACCGTCGCCCTGATCGGCATCGACGGTTCGGGCAAGACCACGCAGGCGCACCGGCTGGCCGACGCGTTGACGGCCGCCGGGAGCCCCGCCACCTACCGCCGCAACGCCAGCGGGCGCCGCTGGCTCGGCCGCGTCGCCCACCGGCTCGGCCGGCCGGACGCGCAGCGGCTCGTCGGGCGTGACGGCATGCTGGCGGTGGAGTCCGTGCTGCGCTGGCTCGCCATCGCCGTAGCCCTGGTCACCTGCCTGCTCACCGGCCGGACCGCGGTGATGGACCGCTACTCGGCCTGCCAGTACGCGAGCATCCGCGCCCACGGCGGACACCGCTGGGAGCGGCTGGCCCGAGCCGGCTACCGACTGTTCCCGACCCCGCAGGTCACGTTCCTGCTCGCGGTCGACCCGGCGGAGGCGTACCGGCGTATCGAGGAGCGCGGCACCGACCACGAGACGATGGGCTGGCTGACCGCGGCGGACACCGCCTACCGGGCCCTGCCCGAATATCCGAGCTTCGTGCTCGTGGACGCGGGCCGTCCGGCCGAGGAGGTGACCGAGCAGATCCAGGCGCACCTGGGGACCTGGCTGCCGGCGTCCCCCCGGGCCGCGGAGGGGGATGGTGACCCGGTGGTGGCTCAGGCCCGCCCGTAGACCGGCACGGTGGCGCCGCTCGTCGGCGCGGACTCGGCCGACGCGAGGAACCGGATCACCGACGCGATCTCGGCCGGGGCCACCCAGCGGGAGTGGTCGGCGTCGGGCTGGGCGGCCCGGTTCGCCGGGGTGTCGATGACGCTTGGCAGCACCGTGTTGCAGCGCACGTCGCGGGACCGGTACTCCACCGCGATCGCGTTGGCCAGAGCCAACACCGCCGCCTTGGCCGTCACGTAGCCGGCGGCGCCGGGGAACGGGGCGACCGCCGCGCGGGCCGCCACGCAGACCACCGCGCCGCCGCCGGCCGCCACCAGGTGGGGCAACGCGGCCTGGGTGACCAGGTAGGTGGGTCGCAGGTTGACGGTGAGCATCCGCTCGAAGTCCTCGACCGGCGTCTCGTGCACCAGGCCGCCGCTGGCGTACCCGCCGACCAGGTTGACCACCGCCCGCAGCGGCGCGGCCGACTCGCCGGCGGCGGCCTCGACCGCCCGCGCGGCGCCCGCCGGCTCGCTCAGGTCCGCGACCAGTCGGACCAGGTCGTCCGCCGCCGGGCCCGACCCGGGCCGGGCGGTCCGCTCCGGTACGACCACCCGCCAGCCCGCCTCGACGAACGCGCCCACCACGGCCCCGCCAAGCCCACCGGTACCCCCGGTAACCAACACACTCCGCCCCGCCATACCCCCAACCTACTGCCCCCACCCACCCACCCCCCACCCCCACCCCACCGCTCCGTCGATCATGGAGTTATTGCCGTGACACGCCGATCGGAGTGGCAACAACCTCATGATCACCGTCTGCGGTGGGCAGATTCGTTGGGGCGTTCGGAGGTTGAGGGCGCAGGATCGGCCGATGCGGATCCTCGTTCTTGGCGGTACCCGGTTTCTCGGCCGGGCGGTGGCTCGACTCGCCGTCGCGCGGGGGCACGACGTGACCTGCGCGGCCCGGGGCGTGTCCGGAGCCGTGCCGGCCGGCGTCCGGTTCGTGTCTGTGGACCGGGACGATCCCGGGGCGCTGGCGCCGCTCGCCGACGCCGGTTTCGACGCCGTGGTCGACGTGACCCGCCAGGTCAGTCACGCCCGGTACGCGCTCACCGCCCTCGCCGAGCGGGTCGGACACTGGTCTTTCGTGTCGACGATCTCGGTGTACGCGGACAACACCACCCCGGGTCAGACCGCGTCGGACGCACCGGTGCTGCCGCCGGCCCCACCGGAGGTGGACGGCCTGCCCGACCCGGACAACCGCTGGTACGGCGAGTGCAAGGTGAGCATCGAGCGGCTGGTCCGGGAGCGGATGGGTGTGGACCGCTCGTTCATCTGCCGGGCGGGGCTGATCGTCGGCGCGGAGGATCCGAGCGACCGCTTTCCGTACTGGGTGCGGCGGCTGTCGGCCGGCGGAGAGGTGCTCGCGCCCGGCCGGCCGACCGACCGGGTGCAGTTCGTGGACGTGGCCGATCTGGCCGGCTGGCTGCTGCACGCCGCCGGCACCCGCCTCGCCGGCACGTACGACGGCACCGGGCCGGCGATGTCCCGCGCCGACCTGCTGCACGGGGTGGCCGCCGGGCTGGGAGTCGCCGATCCGGTCCTCACCTGGGTGGACCAGGAGTTCCTGCTGGCCCACGACGTCCGCGAGTGGTCGGGAGAGCGGGCCCTGCCGCTGTGGGTGCGGCTGCCGGAGTCCGGTGGCCTGATGGACCGGGACGCGCGACCGGCCCTGGGCGCCGGGCTGGCGGTCCGTCCACTGTCCGACACTGTTCGGGCGACGGCGGCCTGGATGACAGCGGACCCGGCCGCCGTCCGGCAGGGGGGACTGGACCCGGCGGGTGAGGCGGCGGTGCTGCGGGAGTGGCAGGCTGTGCGGGACCGGTGATCCGGCCGTCGAGGTGTTTTCGTCGTCCCGGCCGGTCATGGTTGACGCTCACGCCAGGTGAAAGTAAGTTTCATCCGTGGCGAAGAGTCCGAAGATTTCTGCGAGTCAGGAGCCCGGTGGGCTGATCGTCCACATCAGCGGGCTGCTGCCGTCGCTGTCGCCCGCCGAGCAGCGGGTTGCCCGGCTGGTCGTCTCCGACCCGGCCGCCGCGTCCCGGCGGACCATCACCGACCTCGCGACCGCGGCGGAGACCTCGGAGGCGACGGTCATCCGATTCTGCCGCTCGGTCGGCATGGACGGTTACCCCCAACTGCGGATCCGGCTCGCTGCCGAGGCCGCCCGCCGGATCGAGCCACCGGACGCCCGGGTGGTCGGCGGTGACATCCCGCCCGGCGCCGACCTCGCCCAGATCATCGCCACCATCGCGTTCAACGACGCCCGTGCGGTCGAGGAGACTGCCGAGCAGCTCGACCCCGCCATCTGTGAGCAGGTGGTCGAGGCGATCAACAGCGCCGGTCGGATCGACATCTACGGTGCCGGCGCCAGCGGGTTCGTCGCATCGGACTTCCAGCAGAAGCTGCACCGCATCGGCCGGATCGCCTTCTACTTTCCGGACGTGCACACCGCGCTGACCTCGGCCGCCCTCCTGGGCCGGGGCGACGTGGCGATCGGCATCTCGCACAGCGGCACGACCTCCGACGTGATCGAGGTGCTGGAGCAGGCGCGTACGCGGGGTGCCGTCACCGTGGCGCTCACCAACTTCCCGCGCTCGCCGATCACCGACGTGGCGGACTTCGTGTTGACCACGGCGGCCCGGGAGACCACCTACCGCTCCGGGGCGACGGCCAGCCGGCTGGCCCAGCTCACCGTGGTCGACTGTCTCTTCGTCGGGGTGGCCGCCCGCAACCGGGCTCGGGCCCGCAAGGCCCTGGAGTCGACCGCCGAGGCGGTCCAGTCGCACCGGGTGGGTGCCAACCGGAGGCGGCCGTGACGCCCGGTGCGGTGGAACCGGACGAGGACCTGCCCGCACCGCACGCCCGCCCGACGGTCCGGGTGGGCGCACCCACCGAACGCCGCAACCCGCTGAGCGTCGACCTCGACCTGATGTCGACCCGGGACGTGCTCACCGTGATCAACGAGGCGGACCGGCGGGTGCCGGCGGCGGTCGCCGCGGTGCTCGACGAGATCGCCGCCACCGTCGACCTGGCGGTCGAGGCGCTACGCGGCGGCCACCGGGTGCACTACTTCGGGGCCGGCACCTCCGGTCGGCTCGGCGTCCTCGACGCGGCCGAACTCGCTCCCACCTTCAACTCGCCCCGGCACTGGTTCTGCGCCCACCTCGCCGGTGGCCCGGACGCCATGTGGCGGGCCGTGGAGGACGCCGAGGACGACGACCGGGGCGGCGCGGTCGAGGCGGCCAGTTGTGTACGCACCGACGACCTGGTGGTGGGTCTGGCGGCGAGCGGACGCACGCCGTACGTGCTCGGGGCGCTCGCCGCGGCCCGCGCCAAGGGCGCCTCGACGGTGTTGCTCTGCGCCAATCCGGAGGCGGAGGCCGCGCGGTCGGTGGACGTGTTCATCGGGGTGGACACCGGACCCGAGGTGGTCACCGGGTCTACCCGGATGAAGGCGGGCACGGCGCAGAAGTTGGTGCTCAACACGTTCTCGACAGCCGTCATGGTGCGCCTGGGGCGGGTCTACTCGAACCTCATGATCGATATGGTGGCCACCAACGCGAAGCTCCGCGGACGAATGATCTCGATTCTCATCGAGGCCACCGGCTGCTCCGAGGAGGTTTCCCGGCAGGCGCTCGCCGAGGCCGACGGTGACCTGAAGACGGCGCTCGTCTCCCTGGTCTCCGGAGCCGAGGTGGACGCCGCCCGGGCCGCGCTGGCCCGCTCCGCCGACCAGGTACGCGGTGCCCTCGCCCTGCTCACCCCCTAGGGCCTCGACGACACAGGCCTAGGCTCACCGCGCCCCGGGAAGCGAACGGGGCTTCGGATTGTTCATCTGGCCGGGGGGTAATACACCCCTGAGGATGAACCGACCGGTCCTTCGACGCGTATCTGGCAGTGACCAGGATCGCAGCGTGGTGGTGACCCGGGTCGCTGTGCCCCCACGGCGGGCGGTGTTGCCATGGTGTGTGACCCGTGCGTGGTGCCCAGCGGCGAGCCATCCGACGGGATGCTGACAGCAAACGTGGACCGTGCTCTCAGCTAAGACTCAGGCATTCGTGACACTTTCGACTCACCACACGGAATCCCCGACACGTCTCATCTGTTGTGTAGGTGTCAGCACCGATGCGCACAGCAGAAGTTACCAGGGGTTGACGGACGTGGGGTATGGCAAGGAACCGGGCAACCGGCGCGAGCGAGGGGACCGTGGGCAACGTGGACAAGAACATCGGCATGCGCACCGATCAGGTGGCCGAGGAGCGCGACCTGGTCGGCGTCTACCTGCACGAGATCTCTCGGACGCCACTGCTGGACGCCGCCCGGGAGGTCGATCTCTCCAAGGCGATCGAGGCCGGCCTCTACGCCGAGCACCTGCTCGGTGAGGATGCCGCCCCCGGCGGTACCGACCGGGATCGGGCTGACCTGGAGTGGCTGGTCGTCGAGGGGGAGCGCGCGAAGGATCTCTTCATCCGCGCCAACCTCCGACTTGTCGTGTCGATCGCCCGCCGCTACGTGCGGTCGGGCATGCCCATGCTGGACCTGATCCAGGAGGGCAACACCGGCCTGGTCCGGGCGGTCGAGAAGTTCGACTACGAGCGCGGCTACAAGTTCTCCACCTACGCCACCTGGTGGATCCGTCAGGCGATCAGCCGGGCGATCGCCCAGCAGGAGCGCACCGTCCGTCTGCCGGTGCACCTGGTGGAGGACGTCAACCGGATGCGCAACGTGGCCCGGCAGTTGACCCGTGAGCTGGGCAGCGACCCGGAGCCGGAGCAGATCGCTGCCTCCCTCGGCGTCACCGTCGAGCGGGTCAACGAGCTGCGCCGCTGGTCGCAGGACACCGTCTCGCTGGACACCCCGGTGGGCGACGACGGCGACACCAGCCTCGGCGACCTGGTCGCCGACAGCGACGCGCCGTCGCCGGAGGACATCGTCCTCAGCGGCCTGGAGCGGCAGCGCATCGAGGGGCTGCTCAACCACCTCGACGACAGGTCCGCCGGCATCATGCGGGCCCGCTACGGGCTGGAGGACGGCCGGGAGCACTCGCTCACCGAGGTCGCGTCCCGGTTCTCGCTGTCCCGCGAGCGGATCCGGCAGTTGGAGATCCAGGCCCTCGGCCGGCTGCGTGAGCTGGCCCGGGCGGAAGGGCTGCAGGCAGCCTGACCTGGTAGTAATGACGGCGAACGGCCGGCGTCCGATAGGGGGACGCCGGCCGTTCGCCGTTGCCGGGTCCGCTAGCGGACCCGGCCGTAGCCCTGGATGGACATCATGTTCATGCCCCGCTTGAGCACGTTGCGGCCCGCGCTCGGCGCGTCGATCACCTGGCCGTCGCCCACGTAGAGGGCGACGTGCCCGAGCCCGCTGTAGAAGACGAGGTCACCCGGGCGCAGGTCGCCCCGCCCGATGTGTGCGACGGCACCCCACTGCATCCGGGTGTTGTGCGGCAGGGACTTGCCGGCCGCCCGCCAAGCCGCCGAGGTCAGCCCGGAACAGTCGTAGCCGTTGGGCCCGTCGGCTGCCCAGACGTACGGCTTGCCCACCGCGCCGAACGCGTAGCGCACGGCGGCGCCGGCGTCACCGGCCACCGCGGGCACGTCCTTGGCCACGGTGGCCGCGGCCTTCGGCTCGGGACGCTCGGTGGCCGCCCCGTACGCCTGCCGACGCAGCTCGTACAGCTTGGCCAGGTCCTGTTCGATCTGCTTCTTGCCCGTCGCGAGCTGACGGGCCCGCGCGGCCTGCCGGGCCAGGGTGGCGTCCAGGCTGGCCTTCTCGTCCAGCAGTCGTCGCTGGTCGGCGGTGAAGCCGGAGATGCTCTCCTGCCGCTGGCGGGTGAGCTGGTCGAGCGTGCCCAGCCGATCCAGTAGGGCGGCGGAGCCGCCGGCACGCAGCAGGGCGTCCGCGGTCCGTAGGCCTCCGCTCTTGTACGCCGTGGTGGCCAACTCGGTCACGTCGGCCCGGCTCTGCTCGGCCTGCTGCTCCAGCGGGCCGATGCGGGCCTTCAATCGGGCCACCGAGGCCTCGTTGGCCTTGATCTCCTCACGCAGTTTGTTGTACGACTCCACCACCCGTTCCAACTCGGCCGAAGATGTCTCGATCCGGCGGGTCAGGTCGGCGGGGGACGGCTCGGCGCGTGCCACCGCCGTCGGGGCGATAAGCGCGGCCGACATGCCGGCCAGCGCCACGGTACGCAGCAGGTTTCTCAGGGATGACAAGAGCGAAAGGCCCCTCTCCCACGGCCGCCGGGGCTGCTGACGCCCTCGGCGACACCGGCCGGGGCCACCCGGGCGGACGGCACTGGGCCGGACCGGCGCACACAACCTAACCCGGGACGGATGTCGCTCGCAGTTGAAGCAGGGGCGAAAGTTGGGCGAGTGGCTGCTCGTGTTCCTGCGCTGGATGGCGCTGCGGACACCTGCTGCGGCCGGGTAGCGCCCCTTTTAGGCCTGCTGACGGATATACGACTTTCGTCGTTCCGGGCGTATGCCGTCGGATGATGGCTGGCCATAACCGATAAAAGGCGAAATGGATGCTGTTTCTGGGCGATGTCCCTCGTCGGGGTGAGCTGTCGAGAACCGGTAACTGCCCAGGTCGGCTGGCGTTGCACAAACACAATGGGTGCTGACGCCGGGAATCCCGTCGGCAGACAGCGGTAGTCGTCACCGTCGGGCACCTCGGCCAAGCGTCCATGCGGGAGGAACCGTGAATCGTGAAGGCGCAAGGGTGCGACCGCCGCGAACGGTGCCGGGTAGCCGGTCCACCCTGCTGTACGCCCGGCCCGGCATCATCGTGACCGTCGACAGGTTCACCGTCGGCCGCACCAGTTACCGGGTCGCCGACCTGACCCATCTGCGCACCACCCGGGGCCCGCACGACCGGATCGCCGTCCGGGCCGTGATCATCACCGCCAGCATGCTCGGCGGCGTCGGGCTGCTGCTCGGCTTCACCGGCGGGCTGCACCGCCTGACCGCAGGGGCCTACCTCATCCTCGGTGCGGTGTTCCTGCTGCCGGCTGCGCTGGCCCTGGTCGGCGATCGCTGGCGCCCACCGCCGCACGAGCTGTGGGGGTGGTACGGGGGAGCGGAGGTGCTGCTGTTCAGTGCCGACGACGAGCGGCAGTTCGGCCAGGTCACCCGGGCGCTGTTGCGGGCCCGGGAGGTGAACAGGTACGGCGGCTGGGTCGACCCGCTCGCCTCCGCCGAGCCGTGGCGGCCCAGCCGTTGAGTCGACGGACGGTGGGCCCGCGCTCGCTGGGCGTCGGCACCCAGCCGCTCAGCGGGCGGCCGGCTCCGGGGCCCGGGTCTCCTGCGGCGCGGCCACCCAGGCGCTGACCCGGCGCTCGGCGTAGAACGAGACGAACGGCACGGTCCCGGCCAACATCACCAGCAGCATCCGCTTCAGCGGCCAGTCGGCCCGACGGCTCAGGTCGAACGCGGCCACCAGATAGATCATGTAGAGGAACCCGTGCGCGGGCCCCACCGTCTCCACCACGACCGCGTTGTCGAACACGTACTTCAGCGGCATGCCGATCAC
This sequence comes from Micromonospora sp. DT231, assembly GCF_049847025.1. Classification (NCBI taxonomy): domain Bacteria; kingdom Bacillati; phylum Actinomycetota; class Actinomycetes; order Micromonosporales; family Micromonosporaceae; genus Micromonospora; species Micromonospora sp. DT231. The sequence continues at coordinate 32,655 of NZ_JBNCNO010000015.1, forward strand.
GACCAACAGGATCAGCACGACGCCCACGATCCAGGCGATCGCGCGGTAGCGGGTAAGGGCAGCGCCCACCTTCGTCCGTCCTTCCGAGCCCGGCTCAGCCGGGATAGTCACCGGGTCGGGCGCCCGGATTGGCGCTCAACCATGACAGGTAGTTGTTGTAGGCGGCCAGGTCCGTGTCCTCGACGGCGTCGCCGCCGGACGGCATCCGGGACACCCGCACCGGTCGGCGTACCGCCGGTCGGGACCCCGCGGTGACCGCCGGCGCGGGCTCGGCGGCCGGCTCGGCCGAGGGCACGTCGGTGTCGGTCGCCCGGCGACGGGCCAGCTTCACCTCACGCCACCAGACATAGACCACGAAGCCGGCGAAGATCGGCCACTCGACCGCGTACCCCCAGCTCAGGCTGTTGCCGGCGGCGGCCCGGCTGATCTGCCACCAGCCCAGCCCGAGGAAGCCCACGACCAGCACGACCATGGCCACGTGACGTGCGATCCACGCCGGGGTCCAGAGCCGCCTCATGGCACCGAGAGTACCGGGGGCACCGCCGGTCTCCGACACCGTGTCGTAGTTGTCGCGCGGCCGGGAGGGTTTGGCGTCACCACGCCTGGGCAATCGTCTAGACGCCAGCCCAAACGAGATCAAGGGGGGCGATGATGACCGGATCGGTACGTGAGGACGGCTTTGCGTCCAACGGCAGCACGGATATGAGCCCGGAGCAGCGGGTGCCCGAGTGGGGTGGCGATCACCTCGCCGACCCGGCGGGCGCTCTCGACGGCGACCTGCTCGGCATCGACCCGACGGAGTTGACCGACGAGGACCTGATCCGCGAGATGCACAGCCTGCACCGCACCCGCCTGGACACCCTGCGACACGCGGCGGACTCCGCGCTCGCCAACCACCTGCGGCGCACGGCGGAACTCGAGACCGAATACCTGGCGCGTCACCCGGGCCGGGAGGTCGACCCCAACCGTCTGCGGGACTCCTGATGCCGGCGCGCGCCGTGCGCGGGATGTCCGCGCCACCCGAGGTGGTCTTCAACACCGCCACCGACCCCAACCGGGCCGCTGCCTGGCTGCCGGAACCGCTGCGCGGAGGCGGCGCCCCCGCCGCGGATATCAACGGTGCGGAGTTGCGAGCCCGGTGGGGTGGCGACGCCGACTGGTCCGCCGAGATCCGGGTCGAGTCGGCCGATTCCGGCGGCGCCCGGATCCAGCTTGACCTGGCCGACGGTTCGGACGGTTCGGGTCCGGACCAACTGGCCGACGAGGCGCTCACCAACCTGGCACGCGAGGTCGCCGACAACCTTCAGGCCGGCTGAGGCGGCCCCGCGGCACGCCGCTCCCACACCACCACGAGATGTAAGGAGACCGGGTGAGCGACACTGGCCTGCGACAGAAGGCGGCGCGGCTGCGCCGGGCGTACGCGCCGCACGAACACCGGCCGCTCGGCGGCTATCTGGTGGCGATGGGCGCCTACGCCGGAGTGACCGGGGCACTCGCCGGTCTGGTCAAGGTGACAGGTCGACAGGTGCCGGAGCGTCCCGCCCCGTCCGACGTCGTGTTGCTCTCCATCGCCACGCACAAGCTGAGCCGGCTGCTGTCCAAGGACGCCGTGACCAGCCCTCTCCGCGCGCCGTTCACCCGCTACGACCGCCCGATCGGCAGCGGTGAGGTGATGGAGCAGGTCCGTGACTCGGGCAGCCCGACCCGGCATGCCATCGGCGAGCTGCTGAGCTGCCCCTTCTGCCTGGCCGTCTGGGTGGCCACCGGGCTGACCGGGGGCCTGGTGCTGGCACCCCGGCTGACCCGGCTGGTGGCCACCGCGCTGACGGCGGTCGCCGCGTCCGACTTCCTCCAGATGGCGTACGCGACGGCACAGCAGGCCGCCGAGGGTGGGCACCACGACGACGACTGATCGAACAGACGCACGAAGGGGGCCGGCAGACGCCGGCCCCCTTCGTCGTACCTGCCTCAGCGCTCCATGCCGGACCAGCCGTGCGGCGACTCCGGCTCGCGTTCGTCCTCGTCCGCCCCGGTGACGACGTCCCGGTCCACGGCGGTGCGGTCGTGTTCGTTGGCGAAGTCCGGCTCGGGCGTGGTGTCCCTGCCCTTCGGCGGTTGGCCCAGCGCCGGCACCTTCTCGTCGTGGTCTTCGTGGTGCGTCATGTCGGTGTCCCTTCTGCGGTGACTCAGCCGATGGAACCGCCCAGCAGGTCGCTGGCCTCGTCCACCGAGTACTCGCCCTCGGGCAGCGCGTCGATTCGGGCGAGCAGATCCGGCGAAAGTTCGGCGGCCACCGCCTGTCGGTAGATCTCCGCCTGGGTGACCCGCTCCTGCGCCCGGTAGACGTCGTTCAGCAGGTCGTCGAGGGCCCGGGTGTCCGGCTCGTCGGTCACGAATGCGTCGTCGGTCACCTCGATCAGCTACCCGGGGCGGAATCGGTCAAACGCACCGCTGACTCGTCTGCGCCGCCGGGCGATGGCGCTGTGAGGTTCCCTTTGCTCTGCACCCGCGCATGCGACAGTCACCGCCCGTAGGCGGCGCGCGGGTGGGTGCAGAGCAAAGAACGCGGCTGCTGCTGGTCGGTCGACTCGGCCTGTCCGGTCTGCTCGGAGTTCGGGCAGACCGACAGAGACAGCGCCGCCCCCGGCCTTGTGGGCCGGGGGCGGCGCTGGTGTCGGTGTGCAGGTCGCCTCTCGGCGAGTGGCACTACGCGGCTCCAGCCGGACGGTATTCCGCGAAGGCTATTTAGGTGAGGCCCGGGGACACATGACACACCGACACCTCGGTCAACGAGTCGACCCCCGCCCGTGTTCCACGCGCCGCAGTGGCGGCGGTCACACCGTCGCGGGCAGGGTGGCCCGCCGGGCCCGCACGGCGGAGGCCAGGTGGTCGAGCACCTCGACGGTGTCGTCCCAGCCGAGGCAGGCGTCGGTGACCGACCGGCCGTACTCCAGCTCCCGGGTCGGGTCGAGATCCTGCCGGCCGGGCAGCAGGAACGATTCCAGCATCACGCCGGTGATCCCGCGCTGGCCGGCGGCCAGCTGGGCGGCCACGTCGGCGGCGACCCGCGGCTGGTTGCGGTGATCCTTGCCGCTGTTGGCGTGACTGGCGTCGATCACCAGCCGCTCCGGCAACCCGGCCGCGCGGAGCAGGTCGAGCGCTCCGGCGACCGAATCCGCGTCGTAGTTGGGCCGGCCGCCCCCACCGCGCAGCACCAGGTGGCCGTCGGTGTTGCCCCGCGTGTGCATGATCGCCGGGGTGCCGGAGAAGTCGATGCCGGGGAAGACGTGGGGCACCCCGGCGGCGCGGATCGCGTCGACAGCGGTGCTGATGCTGCCGTCCGGGCGGTTCTTCATGCCGATCGGCATGGACAGACCCGAGGAGAGCTGGCGGTGCACCTGACTCTCCACGGTACGGGCGCCGATCGCACCCCAGGCCACCGTGTCCGCGATGTACTGCGGCGTGATCGGGTCGAGGAACTCGCAGCCCACCGGCAGGCCGACGCGCAGCACGTCGAGCAGCAGCGCCCGGGCCAGCCGCAGACCGGTGTTGACGTCCCCGCTGCCGTCCAGGCCCGGGTCGTTGATCAGGCCCTTCCAACCGACAGTCGAACGCGGCTTCTCGAAGTAGACCCGCATGACGATCAGCAGGTCGTCGGCCAGCCGGTCGGCTGCCGTACGCAGACGCCGCGCGTAGTCGAGGGCAGCGGCGGGGTCGTGCACCGAGCAGGGGCCGACCACCACCAGCAGGCGGTCGTCCTCGCGATCGAGCACGCGACCCACCGCACGGCGACCGGTCAGCACGGCCGACGCGAGCGAGGCGTCCAGGGGCAACTCGTGGTGTAAGAGGGCGGGCGTGGTCAGCGGCACGACACGGTCGATTCGCTGATCGCTGACCCGATCGGTCTCCGGGGTCGTCACGGTGGGCATCCTTCCGCCGACCGTGCCCGGGGCCGGTGCCCGGGACGAGCCGGCTGCTCGTACGCAAAAGGGCAGGAACGACAGCTCCTGCCCAGCCGGCTCGGTCCGTGGTGACGTCAGTTCATGGTGAAGTCACCGGCGTGCGAGCCGGCTGCCTAAACCATCGATAGGAACGCGTCACGGGGACCAGCCTACCCGACCGGACGGGAACCGCCGGCCCGTCGTCCCAAGATGCGGGGCGGAGACCGCGTGCCAGGGGCGGGGTCGGGGTAACAGGGGTGCCATGACTGACGAGCAGAGCGATCAGGAACGGGTGGAGTCCCGCGCCCACCACCTCCTGCCCGAGGAGGCCGCCGTGGGCAGCGACGACCCGGAGGCGCAGGCCGAGGCCATCCTCGCCGAGTCGGACATCCGGGAGGCGGACCAGAACGCGGCGCCCGACACGGTGCTGGAACGTCGTACCTCGGATCAGACGGTGGTCGCGGTCGAGCCGCCGGACTGAGCGGCGGCCCCGCGTGCCCGGCGGGACCCCCGGTAGGTGTGCTCCCGCAGCCAGGCCAGCGGACCTGCCGCCCGCAGTTCGGGTGGCAGGTTCCGCACCGGGTCGAACGCGAGCGCTGCGTCCTCCTCGGCGCTGAGCGGGGCACCGAACTCGACCTGCCCCACCGGCCGCCACGGCCCGACGGCGGACGCGACCGCCAGCACCAGGCGTGGCGCGTCCGTCCTGGTCGCGGCGGCCACCGTGTGCAGGCTGCGCCCGAGGTCGATGGAGTCGGGGTCGGCGAGCGCGGCCAGCCAGAGCCGGCGCCGGCCCGCGCGGTAACCCACGATCGTGCTGTACGTCCCGGTGAAGCAGCGTCGGGGCAGCGGCAGGTTCCGCAGCAGCGGGGCCGCGCCGCTGGAGCTGACCAGCAGGTCGAACGGTCGACCGGTGTCCCGGTGCAGGCGCAGCGCGACGCCCAGCACGTCCGGCCAACCGCCGGGCGTGGGGGTGCCCTTGGAGAACCGGACGGTGGCCCGGTACCGGCCGGGGTCGTCGAGCAGGCCGACCCCGATGGGTGGTCCGGGCGTACCCCAGATCACCACCTCGCCGACGAACGAGCGACCGGCCGGATGCAGCAGCCGGCCGTGGCGCAGCCGGCCGAGCGCGGCGCTGGCACGTTCGACGACGGCGGCGGACCGGGACGGGGGCGGGGTGACGGTCATGGCCCTCCGGTACCCCGGACGGCGGCCTCGATGCCCGGGGTCGGCGCGCTCGACCCACCACACGTCACCTTTCCGCCCGCGAGATCGGATAGCGTCGGGGTATGCCCGACAGTGGTTACCCCTGGCCCATTGAGACGTCCCGACTGGACAACGGCCTGCGCGTGGTGGTGAGTGAGGACCGCACCGCGCCCGCCGTGGCCGTCAACCTCTGGTACGACGTCGGTTCCCGACACGAGCCGACCGGGCAGACCGGCTTCGCCCACCTCTTCGAGCACCTGATGTTCGAGGGCTCGGTCAACGTGGCGAAGACCGAACACATGAAACTGATCCAGGGCTCCGGCGGCTCGCTCAACGCCACCACCAACCCGGACCGGACCAACTACTTCGAGACGGTCCCGACCGAGCACCTGGAGTTGGCGCTCTGGCTGGAGGCCGACCGGATGGGCGGCCTGGTCCCCGCGCTCACCCAGGAGACGCTCGACAACCAGCGGGACGTGGTCAAGAACGAGCGCCGGCAGCGGTACGAGAACGTGCCGTACGGCGACGCCTGGCTGCGTCTGCTGCCGCTGCTCTACCCGGCGGGTCACCCGTACCACCACGCGACGATCGGCTCGATGGCCGACCTGAACGCCGCCGACCTCGCCACCTTCCAGGCGTTCCACCAGACCTACTACGCGCCGAACAACGCGGTGCTCACCGTGGCCGGCGACGCCACCGCGTCCGACGTGTTCGCGCTCGCCGACAAGTATTTCGGCGCGCTGCCGGCACGCGACGACATCCCGGCCGCCCCGGACGGTCGCAACGTCCCGGCGACCGGGCAGACGGCGATCGAGTCGGTAAGCGCCGACGTGCCGGCGCCCCGGGTGTACGTCGCCCACCGCACCTACCCGTTCGGCAGCCCGGAATACCACGTGATCAACGTGCTGGCCACCGTCCTCGGCAGCGGTCGGGGCAGTCGGCTCTACCAGCGCCTCGCCGACGGTGAACGGATCGCGCAGCCGGACCTGGTCGGGGCGTACGGGGTGGACCTCGCGCACGCCCCGGCACCGCTGATCGCCACCGCCACCGCCCGCCCCGGAGTGAGCGCCGAGCGACTGGCCGAGGGGCTGGCCGAGGTCGTCGACGAGTTGGCCACCGTGCCGGTCACCGCCGCCGAGCTGGATCGGGCCAAGGCGATGCTCAGCACCGGATGGTGGCGTCAGCTGTCCACCGTGGACGGCCGCGCGGATCTGCTCGGCCGGTACGCCACGCAGTTCGGTGACCCGGCCCGCATCGCCGACCAGTTGCCGGGTCTGCTCGCGGTCACCGCCGAGCAGGTCGCCGAGGCCGCCGCCGACGTGCTCGCCACCGACCGGGTGCTGCTGACCTACCTGCCCGAGGAGACCTCATGACGCTGATCGCCGACCGTCCCGCCCCGGGTGCCGCCCGTCCGTACCGGTTCCCGCCGGTGGTCCGCCGCGCCGTGGCCGGTGGCCAGGTCGTCGCCGCGCACCTGCCGGGGCAGAACCTCGCCGTGGCCCTGCTGCTGCTCGACGTGGGCGCGAGCCAGGAGCCGGTCGGCAAGGAGGGCCTGTCCGGCGTGCTGGCCAAGGCGTTGGAGGAGGGGACCGCGCAGCGGGACGCCGCCGCGTACGCGCTCGCCGTCGAAGGGCTGGGCACCGCGTTGTCGACCGGGCTGGACTGGGACTCGTTCCAGGCCAGCGTGGTGGTCCCGGTGGACCGGCTCAGCGCCGCCGTGGAGTTGCTCGCCGAAGCGGTCCGGACGCCGAGGCTGGACCCCGCCGACGTGCGTCGGGTCCGGGACGACGAGGCGACCGCGCTGCGGATGGACTGGGCCAACCCGGGTCCCCGCGCCGACGCCGCGCTGCGCGGTGACCTGTTCGGCGCACAGAACCGGTGGGGCCGGCCGATGTACGGCGACCCGGAGTCGGTCGCCGCGCTGGACGTGGAGGACATGACGGTCTTCCACTCCGAGTGGTTCCTGCGTCCCGGCACCCTGATCGTCGCCGGCGACCTGGACCGGATCGACCTGGACGCGCTGGCCGCCGCGGCGTTCGCCGGCACCGGTGGCGGCCCGGCCGAGCGGGGTGGCCCGATCGACGTGCCGCTGCACGCCGGACGGCGGATCATCCTGGTGGACCGACCCGGCTCGGTGCAGTCCACGCTGCGGCTGGGCCACCCGTCGCCGCACCGGGCGCACCCCGACCACGTGCCGATGACGCTCGCCGGCACGGTCCTCGGCGGGGCGTTCACCTCCCGCCTCAACCACCTGCTCCGCGAGGTGCACGGCTACACCTACGGCGTCCGGGGTGACTTCGCCTCGTCCCGCCGCTTCGGTCGGTTCGGGGTCAGCTCCGGCGTGCAGACCGCGGTCACCGTGCCGGCCCTGGTCGAGGCGGTGGGTGCGATCAGCCGTACCCAGGCCGGTGGGGTGACCGAGGACGAGCTGGCGGTGGCCCGGTCCTGGCGGGCCGGGCAGCTCTCGGTCGAGTTGCAGAGCCCTCGGGCGATCGCGTCCGCGCTGACCACGCTCGTGGTGCACGACCTGCCGGACGACTACCACGCCCGACTGCGGGAGTCCTTGCTCGCCGCCGACGTCGACCAGGTCTCCGCGGCGGCGGCCACCCACCTGCACCCGGACGCGCTGACCCTGGTCATCGAGGGCGACGCAGCCGTCATCCGCGACGACCTGACCGCAGCATCCCTAGGCGACCTGCTCCCCTAACCCGCCGCCCAGCGCCCCCCGCGCTCCGCGCCCCCCACGCGCCCCGCGCCCCGTCCCTCGTTGATCATGAGGTTGTTGTCACGCGCCGCGGCGTGTCGCGGCTGTAACCTCATGATCAACCGGGGGTGGGGGGTGGGCCGGGGGTGGGTGAGTGGGTGGGTGGGGGGTGGGGTTCTGTGATGTGCGGCCCGGCGGTGGGAAAGGGGTGCCGGGTTCGGGGGTGGGGTCGGTAGCCTCGCGGGCATGAGGATCGGCATTGTGGGGGCCACCGGCCAGGTCGGTGGCGTGATGCGGCAGGTGCTGGCGGAACGGGAGTTCCCGGCGGAGCAGGTGCGGTTGTTCGCCTCGGCGCGGTCGGCCGGGCGGGCGCTGCCGTGGCGCGACGGTGAGGTGACAGTCGAGGACGCCGCGACCGCTGACTATTCCGGGCTGGACATCGTGCTCTTCTCCGCCGGCAAGGGCACCGCCCGGGAGTTGGCCCCCCGAGTCGCCCAGGCCGGCGCCGTGGTGATCGACAATTCCTCGGCGTTCCGGATGGACCCGCAGGTGCCGTTGGTGGTCGCCGAGGTCAACCCGCACGCGGCCCTCGATCGTCCCAAGGGCATCATCGCCAACCCCAACTGCACCACGATGGCCGCGATGCCGGTGCTGCGCCCGCTGCACGCCGAGGCGGGGCTTGTCGGTCTGGTCGTCTCCACCTACCAGGCGGTCTCCGGTGCCGGGCTGGCCGGCGTCGCCGAGCTGGACGAGCAGGTCCGCAAGGTCGCCGAGCACGCCGCCGGGCTGGCCTTCGACGGGTCGGCCGTGGAGTTCCCCGCGCCGCGCTCGTTCAGCCAGCCGATCGCCTTCAACGTCCTCCCGCTGGCGGGTTCGATCGTCGACGACGGCTCGTTCGAGACCGACGAGGAACAGAAGCTGCGCAACGAGAGCCGCAAGATCCTGGAGATCCCCGACCTCAGGGTCTCCGGCACCTGCGTCCGGGTGCCGGTCTTCACCGGCCACTCGCTGCAGATCAACGCCCGGTTCGCCCGGCCGCTCACCCCGCAGCGCGCCCACGAGTTGTTGGCCGACGCGCCCGGCGTGGCGTTGACCGACGTGCCGACACCATTGCAGGCCGCCGGGCAGGACCCGACCTACGTGGGTCGGATCCGCGCCGACGAGACCGTCGAGTACGGGCTGGCCCTGTTCTGCTCCAACGACAACCTGCGCAAGGGCGCCGCGCTCAACGCGGTGCAGCTCGCCGAGCTGGTCGCCGCCGAGCGACGCTGACCGTCGCGGTCACCCGAGCCCTCGCCGACGACCGGCGAGGGCTCGGTCGTGTTCGGGCGGAGCGGCGGTCGGATGGGCGTGCTTTGATGGGACGAAGCCGACCCCCTGGAGGAGACCGTGCCGGATGACCGCACCCAACAGGCGCTGACCGACCTGATCTCCGGCCGTTCGATGGGCGTGCTGGCGACGATCAAGCGGGACGGGCGGCCGCAGCTGTCCACAGTGGTCTACTCCTTCGATCGGGACGCCGGCCTGATCCGGGTCTCGGTCACCGCCGGCCGGGCCAAGACCGCCAACCTGCGCCGGGACCCGCGCGCCAGCTTCCACGTCGGCAGCGAGGACGGCTGGGCGTACGCCGTGGTCGAGGGGCGCGCCGAGCTGACCGCGCCCGCCGCCGAGCCCGGCGACGAGACGGTGGAGGAGCTGGTGGCGCTCTACCGGGCGCTCAGCGGCGAGCACCCGGACTGGGACGAGTACCGCCAGGCCATGGTCGACGACGGGCGGCTGGTGTTGCGCCTGCGCGTGGAGCGGATCTACGGAATTCCGCCCCGGGGCTGACGCGCGCCCGCCGCGGTGGGCTTCCGCGCCCGGCGCGGCGGGGCCGGGCTGCCAGCGCCCGTCGCGGTGGGCTACCCACGCCCGTCGCGGTCGGCTGCCTGCGCCCGTCGCGGTGGGTCGACGCGCTCGTCATCGTGGCTGATGCGCCCCTCGCTGCTGGTCAGCCTGGTTCGATCACGGTCACCCCGGGCCAGCGCCGCGCCGGCCGGTGCCGGGCCAACCGCTGTCGAGACCCGGCCACGTCCACCCGGGCCGGGTTGTGCCGCCAGATCCCGCCCAGCAGATCCGCCAGACCGTACGGGGCGCAGACCTCCAGTCGATCGGCCGAGTCCAGGCGGACGGCCACCGCTGTCGCGTACTCCGGCCAGGTGGCGATCGCTTCGGCGACGCTGCGGTACGGGGCGATCGGGTCACCGCCGAACGTCGCCGCGTACCAGGTGTGCACCGCCGCCTGGTTCCGTGCCTCCCACGGCGGCTGCGGCCACGCCCGCGCGAGGAGGGCGGTGGCCTCGTGGTCGTCGTCGCGGGTCAGCCTCGCCGGGTCGAAGAAGACCACGTCCACGTCCCGGACGGTCGTCGGGTCGAACCCTTCGCCGTAACGTTCGCCCCAGACCAGGTCGCGCAGGACGCCCGCGCCGATCCAGGCGTCCGGCAGCCCGGAGTCACGTACCACGCCCAGCGCCCGGGTCAGCCAACGGCTGTCGTCGACAAGTTCCCGCAGTTCCCCCTCGCCCGGTATCACCCGCCCACGTAGGCGGCGGAGCCGAGGAGTGTCGCCCACGGGCGGGTGTGCCGCCCGCCGACGGGTATAACGCGCTGCCGCGCGACTCGCGGAAGGGCAGGCACGCGGGAAGGCGGAAGAGCAGGAACGCGGGGAAGGAGTGGGATGGGTGACGACACGACACGTGACGAGACCCGCCCCGGCGGCCCGACCCTGCGTCGGGAAACGTCCCGTCTGCTGTCGTTCAGCGACGGTGTCTTCGCCATCATCATCACGCTGCTGGTGCTCGACCTCCAGCCACCCCGGGTGGGGCGCGGTCAGTTGCTGCACGCGCTTGTCGAGCAGTGGCCGGCGTACCTCGCCTACGTCACGTCGTACGTCATCGTGGCGGTCAGTTGGATCAACCACCGGGCCACCTTCAATCGGGTGACAAGCAGTGGCAAGGGCCTCCAGTGGTACAACCTCGGGGTGCTGTTCAGCACCGCGCTGCTGCCGTTCGCCACCTCGGTGCTCTCGCAGGCCCTGCGGGAGGGGGACCGGGCGGACCAGCGGACCGGCGTGGTCCTCTACGGTCTGGCCGGCGCGTTTCTCTCGGTGACCTGGCTGGGGCTGTACCACTACCTGGCCCGACATCACGATCTGTTGGACGAGGCCGTGACGGGTTCGTTCTTTCCCAGCGAACGGGTACGGGCCGCGGCCGGCGTCCTGGGGTACGGGCTGGCGGTTCTCGTCGGATACCTGGTCAACCCGCTGTTCGCGCTTGTGGTCTTCCTGCTGCTGCCGATCTTCTTCTCGCTGACCAGCAGCGGCCTGTACGAGTTGCGGCGCCTGCGGCACCCGCGGCACTCACACCCGCGGCACCCGCGCAGATAGACACCGGCGGTCGGCGTTACCCCCTCCCGGGCGGCGGGTAGACGGCCGTGCCGACACCGAGAGGGGAGCACCATGACAACGGTCGGAGAGTTCATGACGACCCGGTTGGTGACGATGGACGGCAACGAGACGCTCATCGCCGCCGCGCAGGAGATGCGCGACAGTGCGATTGGTGACGTGGTGGTGACCGATGGCGACAACGTGGTCGGCATCGTCACGGACCGGGACATCACGGTGCGTGGTGTCGCGGAGAACATGGAACCCGGCTCGACACGACTGGGCCAGATCACCACCCGCGATGTGATCACCGTGAGTCAGTACGACGACGTGGTGGCCGCCGCGGACCTGATGCGCACGTACGCCGTACGCCGGCTTCCGGTGATCGACGACGGGCGCCTGGTCGGTCTGATCTCGATGGGTGACCTCGCGGTCGAACGCGAACCGCAGTCGGTGCTCGCGGACATCAGCGCCGACGATCCGAACAACTGACCGTCCGCCGCGGGCGCGCGCCGGCTCTCCCCTCGCGGGAGGGCCGGCGTCGCGCTGCCGGGACGACGCCGCCGCTCACCCGATCCGGGCGAGGTTGACCGGAGGAGCGGCGGGGACCCGTGCGGGGACGTGCAACGCCGGCCGGCCGCGCGACGCGCGAGCGCGGTGCGGGATCTGGGGCCCGGCAACTGGGAGGAGTGGACTCGATGGTGGACGCGACCACGAGGTTCTTCGAGGACCTGGACCGGCGGGGGTACGAACCCCTGCTGGCGAAGACCTCCGGGACACTGCGTATCGACCTGCACGAGGGGGCGCAGACCCGGCACTGGCTGCTGAGAATCGACCACGGCCGGGTCGACGTGAGCCAGGAGGACCGGGAGGCCGACACGGTCATCGGCGCGAGCCCCGTCCTTTTTGACGACATCGCCGCGGGCCGCGAGCACGGCCTCGCCGCGCTGTTGCGGGGGGACATGACGGTGACCGGTGACGCCCGGCTGGTGGTGCAGGTGGAGCGGATCTTCCCGAGTTCACCGGACGCCCGGGGGCCCCGTCGACGCTTCGCGGGGGAGGGGTACTGATGGGGCAGTCCAACACGGTTCGGATCCTGGACGGCAACACGTTCGTCGTCTGCGAGGACACCGGCGACATCGAGGCGACTCCGAGCGAGCCGACCGGGCTCTTCTCCCTCGACACCCGGTTCCTGTCCACCTGGGTGCTGACCGTCAACGGTGAGCGGCTCAACTCGCTCTCCTACGACGATCTCCAGTACTTCGAGTCCCGGTTCTTTCTCGTCCCGGGGATGGCCACGCACTACGTGGACGCGAAGCTGTCGATCATCCGCGAGCGTGCGGTGGGCGGCAGTTTCTGCGAGCAGCTCACCATCCTCAACCACGACGAGAAGCCTGTCGATCTGGAAGTCCGGATGGACGCGGCGTCGGACTTCGCCGACCTGTTCCAGGTCAAGGACGAGATCCTCAACAAGAAGGGCGAGATCTACACCGAGGTCGAGTCCGACCGGCTTCGGCTGGGCTACCGCCGGGGCAACTTCCGGCGGGAGACGGTCATCTCCTCGTCGATGTCGGCGCGGTACGACCGTGAGGGTTTCGCGTACACCGTGCACCTGGAGCCCAACGAGCAGTGGGAAGCCTCGATCGACGTCCAGACGCACGCGGTGGGTCCGGGCGGCCGGGACCTGCGGTTCGGGCTGCGCGTGCACGGCAACGAGCGGCTCGCCCTCCAGCACGACCTGGAGCAGTGGATCGCCGACGCTCCGAAGGTCAACAGTCAGCACGGTCGGGTGGCCAGCACCTACCGGCGCAGCCTGATCGACCTGGCCGCGCTGCGCTTCTCGCCCCTGTCGCTGGGCGGCGCCACCCTGCCGGCCGCCGGCCTGCCCTGGTTCATGACCATGTTCGGTCGGGACAGCATCTTCACCTGCCTGCAGACGCTGCCGTTCACCCCGCAGTTGTCGAAGACGACGCTGCGGATCCTCGCCTCGTTGCAGGGCAGCCGGTTCGACGACTTCCGCGACGAGGACCCGGGGCGCATCCTGCACGAGATGCGGTACGGCGAGACCGCCGCCTTCGAGGAGCAGCCGCACTCGCCGTACTACGGCTCGGTGGACGCGACGCCGCTGTTCGTGGTGCTGCTCGACGAGTACGAGCGGTGGACCGGGGACGTCGCGCTGGTCAAGGAGTTGGAGCAGGAGGCCCGCGCGGCGCTGCGCTGGATCGACAACTACGCCGACCTGGTCGGCAACGGCTACATCTGGTACGAGCGGCGCAACACCGACACCGGCCTGGAGAACCAGTGCTGGAAGGACTCCTGGGACTCCATCTCCTACTCCGACGGCACGCTGCCACCGTTCCCGCGGGCCACCTGCGAGGTGCAGGGGTACGCGTACGACGCGAAGGTCCGCGCGGCCCGGATGGCCCGCCAGTTCTGGGGCGACCCGGAGTTCGCCGACGAGTTGGAGCGCGAGGCGGCAGCGCTGAAGGAGCGGTTCAACCGGGACTGGTGGGTCGCCGACGGCGAGTTCTACGCCCTGGCCCTGGACCCGGACGGCCGCCAGTGCGACATCCTCAGCTCCAACATCGGCCACCTGCTGTGGAGTGGGATCGTCGAACCCGAGCGGGCGGAGAAGCTCGCCCAGCACCTGGTGGGGCCGCGGCTCTTCTCCGGTTGGGGCGTGCGGACGCTCGCCGAGGGGGAGGTCCGGTACAACCCCATCGGCTACCACAACGGCACGATCTGGCCGTTCGACAACTCGTTCATCGCCTGGGGCCTGCGCCGGTACGGCTTCGCCGAGGAGGCCGCCACCATCGCCAACGGCATCCTGGACGCGGCCACGTACTTCGACGGCCGGTTGCCGGAGGCGTTCGGCGGCTACCCGCGGGACCTCACCAAGTTCCCGGTGGAGTATCCGACAGCGTGCAGCCCGCAGGCCTGGTCGACGGGCACCCCGCTGCTGCTGCTGCGGACCATGCTCGGTCTGGAGCCGCACGACGGTCACCTGGCGGTCGAGCCACGACTGCCGGTGGGCATGGGGCGGATCGAGGTGCTGGACATCCCTGGTCGCTGGGGTCGGGTGGACGCGTTCGCCCGGGGCCGACTGGACCTGGACAAGCTCGCCGACTGACCGACCGGCCCGCCGAGCCGGCGGCGGCGCGCGACCCGCGCCGCCGCCGGTCCGCCACCCAGCCGGGCAGGGTAGATTCTGCGGATGCCGGAGCTCGTGTACCCGCCCGTTATCGCCGCTGCCAAGACGATGTTCCGTCTCCTCGATCTGAAGATCACCATCGAGGGCGCCCACCACGTGCCGCGTACCGGCGGGGCGGTGCTGGCCGGCAACCACATCAGCTACCTCGACTTCATCTTCGCCGGTTTCGGCGCGAACGCGTCGGGTCGGCTGGTGCGTTTCATGGCCAAGAAGTCGGTCTTCACGCACCGGGTCTCCGGCCCGCTGATGCGCGGGATGCGGCACATCGAGGTGGACCGGGACGCCGGCGCGGCCTCGTTCCGCACCGCCGTCGCCGCCCTCAAGCGCGGCGAGATCGTCGGCGTCTTCCCGGAGGCGACGATCAGCCAGTCGTTCACCGTCAAGGAGTTGAAGAGCGGCACGGTCCGGATGGCCCGCTCGGCGAAGGTCCCGGTGCTGCCGGTCGCGCTGTGGGGGACCCAGCGGCTCTGGACCAAGGGCCGCCCGCGCACTCTCACCCGCCGGCACACGCCGATCACCATCCTGATCGGTGAGCCGATCGACCCGGCGGACTTCCCGAACCCGAACCTGCTGGCCACCGAGCTGAACACCCGGCTCGGCGCGCTCGTCGACCGGGCCCAGCGGGAATACCCGGACGCGCCGGCCGGCCCGGACGACACCTGGTGGCTGCCCGCGCACCTGGGCGGCAGCGCCCCCACTCCGGAGGAGGCCGCCGCCCTGGAGGCCGCCGAGGAGCAGCGACGCGCCACGAGCGTCTGACGTCACGGTGGCCGGATCCGGCCGTCGGCTTCACCGCTGCCCGGATGCCGCGCCGCCTGCGAGCCCGCCCCACGGTGCCGGGTCCGGCCCGGAGCGGTAGTAGTCGTCTCGGGAGTAGAACTCCACCGGGAGCGAACCGGGCAGCGTGACCCGGGAGTCCCCGGCCAGCAGGCCGGGCCCGGCCCGCAGCAGCAGCACGTCGCGCTCCTGGGCGGAGAGGTCGACAAGTTGGGGACGGGTGAGCCGGAACTCGGCCACCGCCCGGCGGACCTGCCGGGCCAGCGCCGCCACCGCCGCGGACGGCCCACCGAGGGCCAGCGCCGGCTGCTGGATGGTGCGCAACGCGTCGCACACAATGAACAACTGTGTCGGCGCGTCCGGCTCGGCTGTCGGCAACTCCAACCGGGACGGCCACTGCCAGCGGATCTGCCCGCTCATCAGGCCGCTCAGCCGCGCGGGCGGCCGTGCCCGGGGCGTGTCGTCGACGACAAGCGACAGTTGGGCGCCGCTGCCCACCCAACAGATCCGCTGGTCGGTGACGGTCACCGAGACCGGCCCGGGTAGCTGCCAACGGCGCCGTGCCTCGCTCGGCCCGAGCAGGTAGCCCGCGACCAGCAGCCGGTGCCGCCCGAGCACCCGCTCACCGGGCGCGGGGCGCAGGTCGTAGCGGCGATCCAGGATTGGCCCCACATCGTCGTCCAGTGCGTCGAACCGGTGGGGACCGATAAAGAAGGGGGACGTGTCGGCGTGCATCGTCACGACCTTCCGGTCAGCTGGCTTGTGTAAGCAGCCTGGCGGATCGGAGGGACGCTGTCATGACGCCTGTTAGGGGGTCGGCCGGTCGTGTGTCGCGTGTGACCGGTAGATGCCGATCTCCTCCGGGCGGACGAGGCCGTCCTCGATCGCGCGGGCGAGCAGCGCCGACTTCGTGGCCGCCGGCCGCCCCGCCCGGGTGTACTTGATCCGCGCCCGGTCGACGTACTGCTTCACGGTGTGCTCGCTGATCTGCATCCGGCGGGCCACCGACGCCTTGGACATCGACTGGAACCAGAGCAGCAGCGCCTCACGCTCCTTGTCGGACAGCATCGGCCGGTCCGGCCGTGGGTCGCCGACCATCGCCCCGGCCAGCGCGGGCGGCACGTACGGCCGGTCGCTCGCGGCGGCCAGCACTGTCGCCACGCAGTGCTCCCGGCCCTCGTGCTTGGCCAGGAACGCCACCGCCCCGGCGTCCAGCGCGGCGAGCATTGTCGGCGGGTCGGTGTGCTCCGAGTAGACCACCACCCGCCGCCCGGCGGCGCTCAGCTCGGCCAGCTTGTCCAGCGCCATCCGCCCGTGCAGCCGCAGGTCGAGCAGGATGACGTCGGCGTCCGGCGCCGTCCGCAGCACCTCGTCCGGGTCGTCCCCGGTGGCCAGTACGGTCAGCCGCGGCTCGGTGGCGAGCCAGGCGCGGACCCCCTCGACCACCACCGGGTGGTCGTCGACGATCGCCACCCCGATCGGCCGGTCGCCGGTCACCGCCGCCACTGGGTCTGCGCCCATCTGATGCTTCCGTCCCGTTCGTAGAGGTGCTCCACCCGTCCGTCGTCGTGCTCCCCCGGGGGTGGACCCGTGGCGTCCGGACCCTCCCGGTCCGGTGTGACCAGACTGACCACCACCTCGTCCGGACCGGAGACCACGGTCAGCCGGGCCCAGTCGCGGGCGTCGGCGAGGACGCCGGTGAGCGGGTCGGCGAGCCGACGTCGGATCTCCACCGGCAGCGGCGGCGGCGTGCCGATGGTGACCAGGTCGATCGGCAGGCCGCCGCGTTCGGCGAGGTCGGCGGCCGCTCGCAGCTCGTGCAGCAGCGGGTCGGGCACGTCGTCGGACTCGGCGATCAGTCGGCGCAGCCGGGCGGCGGCCAACACGCAGCGCCGCTGCACCTCGGGGTCGTCCGGGTCGGCCTGGCCGACGGCCAGCTCCCCGAGCACACGCCCGGCCGTCGAGCCGACCAGGGCGAGCCGGTCCCGGCGTTCCCGCAGGCCACGCTCGGCGGCGTCGCGCTCCGCCGCCATCGCGTGGCCGGCGGCGGAGACGGCCGCCCGTTCACGCGCCAGGCTCACGATCGTCGCGCTGCCCACGAACACCGCCACCGGCAGGGAGAACGTGCCGTAGACGTACATCACGTAGCGGGCCACGTCGGCCGGGTCGGGGCCGTGCCCGAGCACCGCGAGCAGCGCGATCGCCGCGTGCGTGCTCAGCAGCGCGACCAGCCCCGGCACCCGCCGGCCCCAGAGCGCCAGCACGAAGAACCAGCCGAGCGTGCCCCAGACCCAGTTGGCGGCGGTGAACAACTGCCCCTCGCCGACTGCGGCGAAGACGGCCACGTCGACGGTCAGCAGCAGCCCGGCCAGCGGCCACGGCGGCAGCGGCGAGCCGCGCAGCAACCGCACTCCGGCCACCGCGCCGGCCACCGCGACCACCACCCAGCCGCCGAGCACCACAGCCGGCGCGGTGAACTCCGCGCGGGCGGCCAGCACCGCCGGCAGCCCGATGGCGACGTGCCAGGCCAGTGCGATGGCCACGGCGGCGATCCGGGCGCCCCGGTCGGACGCCTGCGCCACGGCGGCCGGCGCGGCGACGCCCGCCGTGGTCGCCGGCTCCCGGGGTGGGGGCACGCTGGTCCGGTCCGGCGCCTCCGTCGCGACGGTGGGGGGCGCCGGAGCGCCGAGATCAGCCGACACCGGGCCACTCCAGTCGGATCCGGGTGCCAGCCCCGGGTGCCGATCGCACGTCGGCCCGCCCGCCGACCGATGCCATCCGGCCGTGGATCGACTCGCGCAAACCGTACCGGTGGGGCGGGACGGTGGCCGGGTCGAAGCCGGGGCCGTCGTCGTCGACCTCGACCGCGACGCCGATCGCGTCCCGGCTCAACCGCAGCCTGACGCGCGCACCCGGCGCGTGGCGGACCACGTTCGACAGCGCCGCGTAGGCGCTCTCGCTCATCGCGTCGGCCACACCGGAGGGAACCGTGCAGGGCGCCAGGTCCAGGTGCGCGGAAAGCTCGGGCAGGCGGGCCGCCACCGCCCGCAACCGTCCGTCCAGCGGCACCGGCCCGTCGCCGGCCACCGGGCCGACCTCGCTGAGCGCGACAAGGGTACGCAGGTCGCCGCCGCACCGGTCGCGGAAGCTGGCCGAGGACCCGGCCACCGCGCCGAGGCCCACCATGGTGAGGGTGCCGAGCACCGTGTCGTGCAGGTCGCGGTTCTGCTGGCGTTCGGCGTCGCGGGCGGCGCGCGCGACGAGCGCCTCCCGGGTCAGCCGCTGGTGCTCGACGAACGCGCGGTCGGCACGACCGATGCGTCGACGCATCACCGCCACCATCATCGCCGTGCAGGCGGTCTGCACCAGCAGGGTGGCCGCGTGCGCCCGAGCCTCGGTGGGGTCACCGGCCGCCTGCGCGCCCGTCGCGTACGTGGCGGTGACGAGCAGCCCGGCCGGGATCGACCAGCGCGCCGGGGCGGCGGCCTGTGCGTTGATCACCGTGGTGCTGGCCAGCACGGCTATCCAACTACCCTCGCCGGGCAGCACACCGGGCGCGACAAGCACGGGGATGAGAAGGCAGGCCACCGCGGTGAGCGCGACGTCGGCCGCGACCAGGTGCCCGGTGATGCCGTGGCGTATCGCCCGGTAGGCGTACCAGAGGGACCAGCCGGTGAGCGTGGCCACCACGGGCAGCAGCACGGCCGGATCGACAGGCGGGGCCTGCACCGACAGCGCCACGGCCCCGCCGATCACGCCGCAGGTCAGGCGCAGCAACGCCGGGATGGTGGTGAAGATGAGGCCCAGCGCGCCACCGGCCGGATTGTCCAGCGTGGGCGGCACGGCGGGGGCGGCAACGGCCGGCATCGGGAAGTGTCCTTCCGACAACGACCCGGTAGGGGTCCGCGCGGCAGAAATCGACATCGGAGAATAGCACGAGCTAGGTGGAGCGTAACCCACTGTACGTGCAATATCGCCGATGCGTCACGGCGTGCTGCGGGGTTGCAGCAGGTCCCACCGATTCCCGTAGAGATCGGTGAAGACCGCCACCGAGCCGTACGCCTCGTGCCGCGGCTCCTCCAGGAAACGCACCCCGGCAGCCACCATCCGGGCGTGGTCGCGCGCGAAGTCCTCGGTGTAGAGGAACAGCCCGACCCGGCCACCGGTCTGGTCGCCGACCCGGGCCCGCTGCTCGGCCGTGCTCGGCCGGGCCAGTAGCAACGCCGTCTCCCGGGCGCCCGCCGGGCGCACCACCACCCAGCGGGAACCGTCCGGTCGAGCGGTGTCCTCCAGCAACTCGAAACCGAGGTCGCCGACATAGAAGTCGATCGCCTCGTCGTACTCCCTGACCAGCAGCGCGACAAGTCCCAGATGTGCCATTCGGTCATCATGCCGGCGGACGTCACCCCTCTGCCCGGCGGCGTCCCCGCCGGTCACCCGCGTCACGCCCGACGGCATGCCGTCGCGACCAGGTGGTCGGAACCGAGCGCGCCGGTCGCTCGTCTGATCCCCGGGTGGAAAGGTGGTGAGCCGGATGCGCTCGGGTCGAACGACACTGACGGTGGCACTGCTCGGCGTGGCGCTGAGTGGCTGCGGTGGCACGGACAACGGGCCGGGCGGCGGTGACAGGCCCGGCCCGGCGCAGATCGTCGAGAAGTGGACCTCCTGCGCCGAAGCGGCACCACAGGCTGGCGCGATCCTGTCCGTGCCGACCACCGGGGCGCCGACACCGGCCGGGGTCGAACCGAGGATCGGGCGCATCGATTCCGCGTTCACCCCGGTCGCGGCGGTGCTCTGCGGGCGGGAGATCCGTCCGGGCACCGGCGGAGGGCAGGACCAGGTCGCCACCGAGCGACGCGCCACGCAGATCGACTCGCTCGTCGCCGCGCTGCGTCTGCCCGATCAGGAATCCGGCCGGGACACCGCCTGCAGCCTGGAGATGCTCGTCCCGCCGTGGTTGGCCCTGCTCGACGACCGGGGCCGTTGGCTGCGGCCGTCCCTGCCGTCGGGCGGCTGCGGCAAGCCACGCCCGGAGGTGCTGGCCGCACTTGCCGAGCTGTCCACGACCACCGTGGACAGCCGGGTTGTCGAGCAGGTCGAAGACCCGGCCGCCGAGGCCGCCGGATGCCCGCAGCGGTGGACGGACCTGGTGTCTGTGGAGACCCGCGACGGCCGGCCCAGGCCTGCCGCGCCGGCCACCTCGCCGGCCGCCGGGCCGCTGCGCCTCTGCGTCTACGAGGTGCCCCCGGCACAGCGGGGCGGTGGCAAACCGGCAGGCGACTTCGTGTACGGCGGGCCGCTGCCCGCCGAGCGTCAGGCGGGTGTGCTGCGGGCGCTGTCCAATCGCCGGGCGGTGGCCGACTGCGCCACCCCGGCGTCCCGCTTCGCGGTGCTGCGCCCACTGGACGGCGGCACCGGCCCCGACCGGTACGTGGAACTCGACGGCTGCCGACGTTTCCTGGTCACGGCGTCGACAGGTGGCGGGCAACTCGGTCAGGGCGACGACGCGCTGGCGGCCCTGTTGGGGCCGGTCTGAGCCGGCCCGCCGGGCCCCCGTCGGGTGGCACCCGCCGCGCCCTCGGTCGGGGCGCTGTCGTGGGACGCCTGGCGGCCAGGGGGGTAGGGTGAAAATTCTGTAGCCCACACCCCCCGTGGGGCGAGGCGAGCCGACGTCAAGAAAGCGGCGTCAGTCCCAGGTCTATCCGAGGATCTGTGCAGCAGCGCGCCACGCGTGCTGCCATCCGCGCGCCCATCGGCTCCGCTGCCCGGCGGGCGCGCCGGCCCGAGGACCTGGTGCACATGCCCCGCCTGCCGATCGACCCTGCCGGCGCGTTCGCCGAACTCGGGAGCATCAAGCTCGCCGAGGTCAATCTCGACGAGGTCCTGCAGCGGGTCGCCGAACTCGCGAAGCGTGTCCTGCCCATGCCGGTGGAGGCGTCGGTCACGTTGATCCGCGGTGGGGTCGGACACACGGCGGCGTTCACCAACGAGGTGGCCCGCGAGATGGACGAGCGGCAGTACGCCCAGGGGCGGGGTCCCTGCCTGGAAGCCGCGGCCAGTGGCGACGTCGTGTCCGTCCCCGATCTCGCACACGAGGACCGGTGGCCCGAGTGGGCCGACCGCGCGCGGCAGCAGGGCCTGGGCAGTTCACTGTCGATCGGCCTGCCGATCCAGGAGGCTGTCGTCGGAGCGCTGAACGTCTACGCGCACACAGCCAGGGCCTTCGACCACGAGACCGTGACGGTGCTGGAGACGTTCGCCTCGTACGCCGCGGTTGCCCTGTCCAACGCGCAGCTCTACGACAGCACCGCGAACCTCGCCCGACAGATGCGCGAGGCGATGGCCAACCGGGCGGTCATCGAGCAGGCCAAGGGCATCATCATGGGCGAAAGACGCTGTGGCCCGGCCGACGCGTTCGCGATCCTGTCGAAGGTCTCACAGGACTCCAACCGCAAGGTCCGCGACGTCGCCCAGGCCCTCGTCGACCGGGCGGCCGGGACGTCCGAGGCCTGACGGACCCGACCGTGGTGGGGCGCCGGCAGCCGACGTGCGCCGGCGCCGCCCACCCCGAAGGCTCGCTACTTCGACAGGGCGCGCTCCAACTCCGACTTCGACATCGAGGAGCGCCCCTTGATGCCGCGCTGCTTCGCCTCGTTGTAGAGCTGCTCCTTGGTGCGACCCTGCGCGCCGCTGTGTGAGCGCTTACCGCCGCGATGCCCGGACGACACGTCGTTTCGCGACGACCGGCTCGACGTGCGCGCCTCACCCGAGCGGGCCCGTTCCTTGTTCACCGTGCGGGCGGCGATCTCCTTCGCCCGGCCGGTGGAGGCGCCGCGCTCCTGCGCGCTCTCCTTGATGTGCTCGTACTGCCGCTCCCTCTTGGGGCTTGATCCTGCTGGCATCGGTGCCTCCCGCAGCCGCTGTCGGGTGAGGTCGAGACCCGGCTCGCACGCCCGAGGTGCGATCGAGACAGCCCAGGCCGGGTCGTCGCGCTCACGCTTCTCGGGCCACCATGCCCAGTCGCCACTGTGCTCAAACGACTGACGCGAAGGGTCCGGCCCGATCGGTACGCCGCATGCCGTCCACGTAACCCGTCGTCGGAGCGCCCGCGCTGGGAACGATGGGCTGCGCCTTCGCCGCCGCCCCAGGTGGCGTCGTATAGTTGTTGCCGCAGCCGACGCCTGGGCGTCGGCCACTCAGCGTCCAGCAGCGGGCGCCGGGCTCGGTTGGCGAGCCTGTGCGGCGTCCCGTGCTCGCGGTGCGCCATCACCACGCGCGCTGCCGTCGCCTTCCTGCAACCGGTACGCGCCCCGGGCACGAGGACTTTGAAGTCATGGCACAGCAGCGCATTGATCCCAATGCGGCGATCGTCGAACTCGGCCAGATCAAATTGGGCGAGACCGACCTGTCCGGAGTGTTGACCCAGGTCTCCGGGCTCGCGCGGCGAACGATCCCCGGCGCGGAGGAGGTGTCGGTGACGTTGTTGAAGCAGGAGGGGGCGCACACCGCCGCGTTCAGCGGCGAGATGGCGCTTCGACTCGACGAGCTGCAGTACGAGTTCGACCAGGGTCCGTGTCTGGAGGCGGCCAGACGGGCCACCGTCGTGTCGGTTCCGGAGATGGCTCAGGAGGCTCGCTGGCCGGAGTGGGCGGCCCGGGCCGTGCAGGACGGAGCGCTCAGTTCCCTGTCGATCGGGTTCCCCATCCAGGAGACCGTGCTCGGCGCGCTGAACATCTACGGGATCGAACCGGGCGCCTTCGACGACGAGGCGGTCACTCTCGCGCAGACGTTCGCCGGGTACGCCGCCGTCGCCCTCGCCAACGCGCACCTGTACGACACGACAGTCAACCTGGCCGCGCAGATGCAGTCGGCCATGCAGAGCCGCGCCGTCATCGAACAGGCGAAGGGCATCATCATGGGCGAACGCCGCTGTACCCCGGACGAGGCGTTCGCCGTCCTCGCGAAGGTCTCCCAGGACTCCAACCGCAAGCTGCGCGACGTCGCGGCCGCGCTTGTCGAGAGGGCCGCCCGACCGGCGAGCCCCAAGCGTGATCGCGGTGACGCGGGATTCCTGCCGTGAACCCTCGACGACGGGCCGCTGGCGCAGCCCCGCCACGGCGGTCGGACACGGGTGGTTCCGGCTGAATTCGGCACCGGTGCACGAGTCGACTGGCGGTCGTCGGCCCTTGCTATTACCGTTGAGTTCGGGTCAAGCCACGCGCCCATCCTGTTACAGATCTTGACAGGAGGCGCGAGCCTATGATTGAACGTCGCTCACTTTTTCCGACCCAGTTCGCCCGTCCCCCTGCGGCAATCAGCCCGGGGCGGGCCGCCCCAGGGACACTCGGCATCCGCCCGACTGCTGCCCCCGCTGAGCAGTCGTTCCAGGTGACTCGCTTCACCGAGCCCATCGACCTGAGCGCGACCATCTCCGCCGACCGGATGGTCGTCGCCCCGGTCGGATACGTCGACATGGACACCGCGCCACGCCTGGCGACGGCACTGTTCAACGCGGTCGACAGCCACCCCGAAGTCTGCTGCGACCTGACCGGCGTCGGCTTCTTCAGCGCCGCGGGTGTGCACGTCCTCCTCCTGGCGCTCGACCGGGCGGAGCGGGTCGGTTCCCGCTTCACGATCCGAGGCGCCAGCGGAGTCACGATGCGGGTGCTGCGGATCACCGGGGTGGCGCCTCTGCTCATCGGCCCCGAATGAGGCTGGGTCCACGGCTGCGGTGGCGTCACCAGGTGTCGGGGCGGTCCAGGTCGCGGGTCGGCTGGTAACCGCCGAGGACCACCAGGCCGTCCGACTCACCGTAGCCCTGACCCCAACCCTTGCGGAACGCCTCGACGACGCAGGGCTTCACGGTCATCTCCAGGACGTCACTGCCCTGCCGGCGAGCCCGGTAGGGGCCCGCGACGAGATCCCCGGACCGGGCCTTGTCGCCGTCGGGGGCGAGTTGCGCCCGGACGGTCAGCCAGCGACCGCCATCGTCACCGACGACGAGCGAGCCCTTGACGAAGTTGCCATGCTCCGACCGGCCGAACGTGACCGAGCATTCGCGCACCCGTGCGCCGGGAGGCAGCGACTCCAGGCGGAACGGCACGACACAGCGGTGGGCCGCGTCGAACCGGACCCGGCTCGCCGTGGCTGTCGCCTCGTCGCGGCTGCCGGCGTACGTGTCCAGTTGGGCCCAGAGCCCGTCGCCGGGTTGCCAGCGCACGAACCAGAGCTTCTGGTCACCGGACGTGTCGAACCAGGCGACCCCCGGGCGGTCACCGACTCGCACGTCGGTGCGGGCCTGCGGCCGCCCGGCCGAGGACAACGTCTGCTGCAACTCGTCCAACGCCGCCACCGTGCGCGCCAACGCGAACCGGGCCTGACCGGTCGGTCCCCGAAACTCGACGCTCTCGACGCCGCGCCCGGCGCGCCAGGTCGCGTACTCGGCGCCGTCGGCCAGGGAGTCGGTCGAGAAGTGCACCGTGTCAGGATCGGCGCCGACGTCCTCGGGGCGTGCGGTGGCGCCGAGCTGCCCCGCCGCTTCCGGCAGCATGAGCGCCGAGACCGGCACGATCGGGTCATCGGTGCTCCCGTCGATCGGCATCGTCAGCACCGCCGCGGTGAGGGCGACGCACATCGCCGCCGCGCCCCCGGCGACGAACCCACGGCGACGCCGTCGAAGCCGTCGACCCCGACGGCGGGCCTGTTCCACGATGGGTGTCGGGTCGATGTCGCCACCCGCGCGCTGCGTGAGCGTCGCGGTGAGCCGCTGATCGAGGTCGCTGAACATCAGAACCCTCCTGTCCGGGCGGGGATCGTGGCTTCCTGCCGCTTCCTCAGCGTCGCCAGGGCACGCTTCGCGTGGGTGCGAACGGTGCCTGCCGAACACGCCAGGATCTCGGCGATCAGCACGTCGTCCAGATCCTCGTAGTAGCGCAGAACGATCACGGTGCGCTGACGGGTCGGCAGCTCACGGACGAGCCGCCACAGCGCGTCGCGTTCGGCGACCACGGCGGCCTCGTCCGCACTGCCCGCCCGGTCCGTCACGGCGGCGACCGAGACCTCCCGGCTGCTGCGCCGACGCCACCACGAGTTGTGGGCGTTGACGAGCATCCGTCGGACGTAGGCATCCGGTCGGTCCGTCCGGGAGATGCGCCCCCACCGGGCGTACGCCTTGGCGAGGACCTCCTGAACGAGATCCTCGGCTCGGTGCTCGTCGTCGGTCAGCAGCCGGGCGAGCCGGATCAGCGCCGAAGTGCGAGCGAACGCGTACTCCTCGAACGTCACGCCCTATTAACGCCGTAGCTCGGCCGGCCCGTAGACATCCGCCGGGCCTTTCCGTCGGCTGCGCGGCGTCGGCCCGGCCCGGCGGCGTCACCCTTCTCCGCACGGCCGACGGGCTGCTCTCGGCGGCAGAGAAAATCTCTGCGCGAAGCGCTAGATATTCTTGCCGCCGTGGGGTAACGTTCCTGAGGTCGAAGACGGAGCACGTAAAGACGCTGACGTGACCGCCCCACCCGAGGGCGAAGGAGCTAGGCCAGGAAGTTCGTGGCCCGCTCGGTTCTGTCGCAGTTGGTTTTACGCACGAGAAGTCGCGGGTGAGGCCGAGGCTCGTTCAGGGCTTCACCCGAGGTAAGCAAGGTTCGTCGTACGTGTCAGGGCCATGAAGTCGCGTGGGGCTCGGACACCGACGGACAGCACGAGGAATGACAGAGGAAATCAGAGGCAAGGGAGGGCATTACACCGTTGGATCGCCCGCTGCCAGCCGCACTCGTGGGCTGGATGCGGACACCGCAGTTTCCATCGAACGAGAGGTGGTCTCCGGTCACGCTTATGCGATCCTCGCACCCGATGCCGTCGTCGACGGCCGGTGCGGACAAGACAAGCCGACGTTCTGTCGGCAGATGGTGTTCCTGACCCACAACCCTTGGGCCCCGGTGCTTTCGAGCACCGGGGCCCTCGTGATGGAGGTTTTCTTGACCCAATCCGACGACATGCTCGACGACGAGGACTACCCCGCCTACACCATGGGTCGCGCCGCCGAAATCCTCGGCTGCTCGCAGGACTTCCTCCGTCGGCTCGGCGACGCCAAACTGATCGACCCCCAGCGCTCCAGTGGCGGGCACCGCCGCTACTCCCGCTATCAGCTGCGCCTGGCCGCGCGCGCCCGGGAGATGTGCGACCAGGGCACCGACATCGCCTCGGCCTGCCGGATCATCATTCTCGAGGACCAACTCGAAGAGGCCCTTCGACGCAACGAGCGCTACCAGCAGGGCTGAACACACCCCACGCATGCGGCCTCCCGCACCTGTGACGCCGAGCGCCACGCGGTCCCTCCCACCCGGGCAGGGGCCGTTCGTCGTCCCGGAGGGTCTCGGTCGGGTCCGGATCGATCGGATCGGCGGACCGCTACTGTCCCAGGAACTTGACGGCTGCGGCCACAATTCCAGAGACAAGCCAGGAGCCGGCAGCCTTCAGTTTGTCCAACAGGCCGGTCGACGCTCTCGTGGCGATCACGGACTCAGTGGTGTTGATCTGCTGAGTGTTCACGGTGATGTTGGCGGTACCAGCCCCCACGTTGATCGTCGTGTGTTGAACGGGTACCCCGTCGGAGACGTACGACTGGGTGTTCGTGGGTGGGGTGGACGTCGGGCGCCGACCGGCAGGCCGGACAACGGCCGCCGGCGTCGCGACATCCGGCGTGGTCGCCCGTCGCGGAGCCGGCGTGGGCGTGGTTGCCGGCGCGGGCGTGGGCGCCGGGGCGACTGCGGCACCCTTGCCGCGTCGGGGTTTGGTCGGCTGCCGCGGCGGGTCAGGGTCGCCCTCATCCGAGGCGTCCTCGGTGGTGACCCGCGAGATGGTCGACAGCACGAACGCGTCGAACCCAGGCGCGCTCACGCGCTCCAACATGGCGAGCCAGAGCTTTGCCATCCATCGCGACCGGTCAGGGGTACGTTCGCGAGTGTTCGTCACCGGGACGAAGGGAATCCGGTGGGCGCGGTCGCCGACCACCTTCTCCATCGCTTCGCGCAGCGCCGCGCTCCGCTGGGCCAGTTCTTCGGGATAATCGCGGCGGGTGAACTTGTCCGCACGGGTGAGCACGACGACGGCACGGTCCCACACGCCGTGGCCAAATTTTCTGGTGAGCGCTCCGAGCGTGTCGTATTCGCTGCGCTCGACCCGGGTGTCGTCGAGCTTGGTGACGAACAGGACAAGATCGATCTCGCCGGCCTCCTGCTCGATCAGCGCCAGATAACGCTCGTCGTTGGACCGGTCCCACCCGGCGTCACCGAACCCCGGCGTGTCGATGAGGACCATCGTCGATTCACGATATTCGGCGTCGTACCGCTCGATCTTGGCGGTTGTCGGTCGGTATTTTCCGGTCTCGGCGACCGCCGCGCCGACAACAGAGTTGATGATGCTCGACTTGCCCACGCCGGTCCGGCCCACCACCAGGATCCGGGTCGAGCGCTGCTTGGGGGGTTTGTGGCTCACCAGACTCCTGTCTGTGCAACCGGATCCCTACTGACAGCGAGCGTCCCACACAACGTCAAGCGTGCCGCTGTGCCGCCCTCCCCAGCACCTTCCACGAGAAGCCGATCCTCGATGCCGTCAAGCCGTCCTCTCCTCGTGACCACCTGGTGACCGTCGGTGCTCACGCTGAAGGGATGCGACGGACGGGGATGCTGGGACTGATCTGCGCGTTGGTGCTGGCAGGGCTGACCGGCTGCAGCCCGGTCAAGGAGGGCGCGGTCGGGGTACGGCTGGACGCCGACGGCCGGCTGGTCGGGGTGTTCGACTGGTGCCAGGGCAAGAAGGGGACTGACGACATCACCCTCTTTCTCGGCAGTGACGACGGTGGGGTCACCGACACGGTGATTCAGCTCGAGCGGGATCCCGGCCGCAGCGCCCGCACGGCAGAGGAAGTTGTGCTGCTCAACCCGGCGGACGGCTGGCAGACGAAGCTGGCACCGTCCGCGCTGGACGACGACCAGATCTACGACCTGCGCTCGTGGAACAGCGACGGCGGGCCGGTGGAAGACTTCCCGTTCCGGATCAGCGAGCTGCGCGGCCGGACCGGCTCCGCCGTGATCCTCACCAAGCGGTGGGAGGGCGAGGACCAGGGCGGCTACGTCGCGACGTTCCATACGCTCGGGAGCTTCGCCCGCTACGCCAAGACGGTGTGCGACGACTGAAGGGGTCGCGCCTGACGATGGACACCTGCCGGTGGCCGCCGGCTCGATCTAGCCGGTCGTCCATGCTTGACTTCGGGTTCCGGCTCTCCGAGCACGAGCGGGTGAGGACATGGGCGACGTGCAGGCTGCCTATCGAGCGATGCTGCGCGACGATGTCGCTCCTGCTCTGCGTGCCCTCGGCTTCACGGGGTCGGGCTCGCGGTACACCCTGCCGGACCCGGAGTCCTGGGCGCTGCTGGGCTTCCAGTCCTCGCGGTACAACACCGGAGAGCACCTGACGTTCACGGTCAACCTCTGCGCCGTACCCCTGATCCTCTGGGAGTCCCGCAGGCGTGAGCAGAGCCAGCTACCCCTGAAGCCCTCGCCGGGCACCTACTACGGTGACTTCGTGTGGTCCTGGCGGCTCGGCCACCTGATGCCAGTGAATGAGGACGTCTGGTGGGACCTCGACGAGGACGCTGAGGTCGCGGACGTCGCGAGCGAGGTCGTCACCGCCATCGAGGCGTACGGCCTTCCCGCTCTCCGCGAACACCTTCGAACAGGTACGGGCGGCCGGCCGGTCCCGCAGAGCCCTAGGCTGACCCAATGTCGGCCGAGCACCACGTAATTGACCTCGTCGAGACCGACCGTCAGCCGGCGGACCGAGCCGCCCCTGCCCGCCGTGCGGCCAGCCGGACGTGGAACGTACGGCTCGTGGCCGCCTTCGCGGTCGGCATCGTGCTCGGCGGTGCCGGTGTCGGTGTGTTGCGTTCGTCGCGGGAGGAGCGACAGCGAAACGCGACGGTCTCCCTCGTGGCGTTTCCCGCATCCACCAGCAGCAGTTCGGGTGGGGACACCGAGGTCGTCCAGATGGACGGGCAACTGGCGGTCATCAACGCCGGCCCCGCGCCCGTCACGGTGAAGTCGGTCAGCGGTCAACGACCTGGTGTCCAGGTCCAGGACACCGGCCACACTCGACTCGTGCGCCCCGGCGGCACCGCCTGGATCAGTGTCGAGCTGCGCATCGAGTGCGCACTCGCCTTCGGGAGCGAGCCGCTGTCGATACGGTTCTCCGTCGAGACCGCCGACCGGCAGGTCAGAGAGGTCAGCTATTCCGTGGCCGTAGCGGGAAGCGCCTGGCACCAGGGGGCCGAGCGTCCCTGCGCGAGCCTCGCCGAGATGGCGAGGCGCCAGGGCCAGCGCTGACGCGGACCAGGTGATCCGCCTCCCCGGGGGGCAGGTCTCCGCCGAGCGGGGTGCGGGCGACGTCCCACGGTCCGCTGACCTGCGGTGAGGGTGGTGCGCCCGGCAGGATTCGAACCTGCGGCCTTGGGATTAGAAGTCCCCTGCTCTATCCGCTGAGCTACGGGCGCGTGTGGCGTGGATGTCGCGCCCAGAGGGTACCGCCGCCCTGCTGCCCGGCGGCGAAAAGGGTGCCCGCGTCCACGTTGCCGAGCAGGGTCTCACGTTGACCGCGCGGCGGGCATCCGGGTTCCCGCGGTCGGACCTGGCCTCGGACCGTACCTTTGGCTGGTGCTGCTGGATCCCGACGTCGAGAACGACGTCGCCTACGAGCTGTGCCAGATCGTCGGTCGGGCCATCCTCCCGTACCGGTCGGGCGATGATGTCGGCACCGCGTTCTTCTTCCGGGGCGGCGAGGACCCGGTGGGGGAGTCGCTGCTGACGGCGGCCGACCTGGTCGGCGCGCCGGGTGGCGAGCTGGGTTTGCGGGCGAGTATCACCGAGCCGGCCGGGGTCGCCCCGGCCGCCGTCCCCGCGGTCGAGATCGTGCCCGGCTGGTCCCGTTTCCCGGGCGACGGGGTCGCGGTACTGCCGACCGCCGGCCTGCACCGCTACGCCGGGGACGGCGGCTGGCGGTGGCGGGTCCAGCCGGTGCCCGCGGGGATCGCCGCCGGGCCCGAGGTGGTCGCCCGCCTCACCGCCGACGCCGGTTCCGCTTTCGTGCTGGCCCATGGGGTACGCGAAGACGGGTCGCGCCCGCTGGAGGTCGCGATCGAGCGGGTGGTCCGCGACGGGGACGCCGCGCGGATCACCACCGAACTGCCGAAGGGGTACGTCGGCGCGCCGGTCTTCGTCGTCCAGCCCGACGCCACGGGGGAGTTGTCGCCGTACTGCCTGGGTCTGGTGCTGCCCGGCACCGGAGAGCACCCGGTGGCGACCTTCGACCGCATCCGCGCGGTCCTCCCCGCGACGCCGGGCGACGTCTAACCCCCAAGTGCCGCCACCCTCCGCTCCGCAACCGCCGGGCGCCGGTGCCCGGCTAGTTGATCATGAGGTTATTGCTCCGACACGCCGATGGGAGTGGCAATAACCCCATGATCAACGGGGTCGGGAGGGTGGGGGACGGCTGGGGCGGTCGGGGCGGCCGGGGCGGTGGGGCCGGCGGCGAGGAATGCCTCGGCCCAGCGGCCGACCTCGTCGAAGACCTTCTTGCGGACGGCCGGGCCGGAGAGGGTCAGGTCGTGCATCCCGCCGTCGAAGCGGGCCAGGGTGACGTGGCGGCCGAGGCGGGGCGCGTACCGGACCATGTGCTCGACGTCCAGCACCGCGTCGGCCAGGGTCGCGTTGTCGTGCCACCGGGTGCCTCGGAAGGAGCGGGTCGAGCAGGCCAGCAGCACCGGCACCTGGATGTCCAGACCGGCGCGCAGCCGGCGCTGGCCGGTGCGGATCGCGTTCAGCCAGCCGGCCCGGACCGGGAACCCGGCCAGCGGCTTCCACGCCAGGTCATAGGTCCACTCGCCGCGGTGGTCGGAGTGGAGGCTCTCGCCGTACACGGTGCCCAACCCGAGCGGCAGGATGCGGTGCGGCGCCCTGCGGCCCAGCCGGGAGACGGCGGCCGCGAGGGGTCGGCGCACCGCCCAGGGAGCGTTCAGGTCGAAGAAGGGGCTGTTGAGCACCAGGCCGTCGACGGTGCCGGTGTCGCGGCGGGCGTCCGCCCAGAGCGAGATGATCAGACCGCCGGTGGAGTGGCCCATCGCCAGCAGGGTGTCGTGCCCGTCGTCGGCACGGATGATGTCGGCGGCGGCGTCCAGCTCGGGGAAGTAGTCGCTGATGTCGCGGCAGAAGTTCGGGGTCTGGCCCGGGAGCAGACTGCGACC
This sequence comes from Micromonospora sp. DT231, assembly GCF_049847025.1. Taxonomy (NCBI): domain Bacteria; kingdom Bacillati; phylum Actinomycetota; class Actinomycetes; order Micromonosporales; family Micromonosporaceae; genus Micromonospora; species Micromonospora sp. DT231. The sequence continues at coordinate 64,203 of NZ_JBNCNO010000015.1, forward strand.
GTACTTGCGCAGGTCGAGCGCGTAGAAATCCCAGCCGCGCTCGGCGAAGAAGTCGGCCAGATGCGTCTGGAAGAAGTAGTCGACGAACCCGTGGACGTAGAGGACGGCCCGCCCGGTGGGGCGCTCGGCCCGCCGCCGGACCAGGGTCGCGACGACAGGTCCCTCGTCGTCGGTGCCCAGGTCGATCGTCTGCCGCTCGTACGGCGGTCCCAACACGTCCGGTTCCACGACCGCGACGCTACGCCGCCAACCTACCCAACGGTAGCCCTCGTCCCGCCCACCGCGCCCCGCCCTCGCGATCTTGCACTTACTGCGGCGACATAACAAATAAAAGGCCGCTTTTCGGGATGCGAAAGTGCAAGATCGCGGGGCGGGGTGGGGTCAGGCGGTCTCCGCGTCGGCGCGCTCGGGGTCCTGCTCGTCGGTGAGGTCCAGCCCGCCCTGGGGCTGGGGGATGTCGCGCAGGTGCTTGTTGTGCCGGGGCTCCTGACGGGTCTTGGCGTCGTTGAGCCGGCGGCGCAGATCGTCGCGGACGTCGTTCAGCGCGGCGTGCAGGTCCTCCTCCGTGGAGGTGGTGACGATCTTCTGTCGGCCAGCGATCCAGCACTCCAGGGTGACCTTCTGGCCACGCGCTTCCCGGTCCTTCACCGACACCTCCAGCTCGGTGGCGTCAGCGTGGAAGCTGGCCAGCCGGGCGTCGAGCGTGGTGAATTGCTCGGCGATCCAGTTGCGGTCGCCCTGCGAGAACCCCGCGCCCACCCGCAGGCACTCGGCGACGGTGGCCGGGTTCGCCGCGGCGCTCATCGCCGCGCCTCGGAAACGATCGCGGAGCCGATTCTGGTGATCATCATGGCGCTGACCTCTCGTCGACGTGGAGCTGTCGGTGGTGCGTTGATCAAGTGCTTACCCACTGTGGTTGGTCTCGGAAACCGCCGACGCCCGACTGGGCGGGTCGGCCGTACCACATCAGGGCGTGATCAGGGCGTTGTCCACAGGTGGATTCGTTGTCCACAGGTTCGAGCGGGGCGCTGGCGATGCTCGCCCGCAGCACCGAGGCTCGATGTCGAGTCGACTCGCGCTGGCAGGCCCCGATCCCCCTGGAGGGACGATGTTCGACACCTACGTAACAATTGTCGGCAATGTGCTGACTGCTCCCGAATGGCGACGCACCAGCCAGAGCAACACGCTCGTGGCCAACTTCAAGGTCGCCTCCACCGCCCGCCGACTCGACCGCGACAGCGGCCGGTGGGTCGACGGCAATTCGCTCCGCGTACGCGTCAACTGCTGGCGCAAGCTCGCCGAAGGCGTGGCGGCCTCCGTGATGGTCGGCGATCCGGTGGTGGTCTGCGGCCGGCTCTACACCCGCGACTGGACCGACGACGCGGGCAACCACCGCACCCTCTACGAGTTGGAGGCGGTTGCCGTCGGCCACGACCTGTCCCGGGGTCGAGCCCGGTTCCTGCGCAACCGGCCGAGCATGACCACCAGCACCACGGAGGACGCCGAGGCCGAGAGTCGGGTGCACGGCGAACCCACCGAGCCGGTGCCGCCCGGCCACGAGCCCGTGCTGCCGGACGACCGACCGCTGGACGACGACTTCGAGCTGCCCGACTACGCCGCGCTGCGGTCCAGCCCGTTCGCCGACGACCCGCTGGACGCCGATGTTCCTCCGATCGACTCGTCCGACGCGCTGTCGTCGTCCGACCGGGTTCCCCCGACCAGCGGGCAGATCGGGCAGGGCACCGGCCCGACCGGCCTCGACGCCGAGGTGGGGCTCCCGATCGAGGCGAATGACAACGGCAGCGACCGCGACCCGGACGACGAGTTGGGGCCGGTGCCGGACGAGGGGCAGCCTGAGCCGGTGCCGGCCGGCCGGGGGCGGCGTGGCCGAGGCCGGATCCCGCAGCCGGCCTGACCGGTCGTTTCGACGAGTGCGGCAGTTTGGCGATCACGAGCCGGGCGACACGAGGTTCCGGTGCTGATCGTCATGGCTGCGGCAGGACGGGCCCACGTGGCCTGGCACGACGGGGGCGGGGTGGCGGCGCGGCCAGCGCCGTCACCCCGCGTGACACAGTTGTGGGGTCGGCGGAGCCGCGTCGGCCGCGGCCCGCTACGAGGTGCTGCCCGCCCGAGCGCGCTGTGGGTCAGGCTGGTTTTCGGGACGCTCGTCTAGGCTGGCCGGCTTGGAGGTGGTGTACGTGCGACGGACCGCGCCGGTGGCGAACGCGGTGGGGCTGCTGGCCGGGTACGCGCTGGACAGGCTGCTCGGTGATCCACGCCGGTGGCACCCGGTGGCCGGCTTCGGGCAGGCCGCGGGTGCTCTGGAGCGCCGCCTCTACCGCCCGGACCGGACGGCGGGCGCGGCGTTCACCGCGCTGGCCGTGGGCGGGCCGGTGCTGCTCGGGGCGGTCGCTGCCGCGGCTACCCGGCACCGGCCGGTGACCCGGGCGGTGCTGGTGGCCGCGGGCACGTGGACGGTGCTGGGTGGTCGTACGCTGCGCCACGAGGCCACGGCCATGGGTCGGACGCTGCGTGCCGGTGACCTGCCCGCTGCCCGGCGACGCCTCGGCCACCTCTGTGGGCGGGACCCGTCGACGTTGGGCGAGTCGGAGTTGGCCCGCGCCACCGTCGAGTCCGTCGCCGAGAACACCTCCGACGCGGTCGTCGCCCCCCTGGTCTGGGGTGCGGTCGCCGGCCTGCCCGGCCTGCTGGGCTACCGGGCGGCAAACACCCTCGACGCGATGGTCGGGCACCGGTCGGCACGCTACGCCCGGTTCGGCACCCCGGCCGCGCGGTTGGACGATCTCCTCAACCTGGTGCCGTCGAGGATGACCGGGTTGCTCACCATCGCCGTCGCGCCGGTCGCCCACGGGGATCGGCAACGGGCCTGGCGGGTATGGCGGCGTGACCGCAACGACCACCCGAGCCCCAACGCCGGGCAGTGCGAGGCGGCGATGGCCGGCGCGCTCGGCGTCCGCCTCGGCGGGCGCAACGTCTACTTCGGGCGCTCCGAGGTGCGGCCGTTCCTCGGCGACGGCCCTCGCCCGGAGGCGCGCCACCTCAAGCGGGCCGCCCGGATCTCCGGCGCGGTCGGGCTGGCCGCGGTCGGGCTGGCCGCCGCCTACCCGGTGACCTTCGGCCGTCTGGTCGGCGCCGCGAGTCGGCGCGGGCTGTCTGCCCTGACCGCGGGGCGTGGGGTGTCTGCCCTGACTGCAGGGCGGGGGAGCGGGCGGTGAGCGGCGGGCTGCTGGTCGCCGGCACGACCTCCGACGCCGGCAAGAGCGTGCTCACCGCAGGCATCTGCCGCTGGCTGCACCGACAGGGCGTGAAGGTGGCGCCGTACAAGGCACAGAACATGTCAAACAACTCGGCGGTGGTCGTCGGGCCGGACGGGCGCGGCGGCGAGATCGGACGGGCCCAGGCCATGCAGGCCGCCGCCTGTGGCCTCGCACCCGACCTGCGGTTCAACCCGGTCCTGCTCAAGCCGGGCAGCGATCTGGCCAGCCAGGTGGTCCTGCTCGGCGAGGCGGTCGACACGATCACCGCGGGCACGTTCCGGCACCTGCGCCCCCGGCTCGCCGAGACCGCGTACGCGGCACTCGCCGAGCTGCGCGACACGTACGACGTGGTGATCTGCGAGGGCGCCGGCAGCCCCGCGGAGATCAACCTACGGGCTGGGGACTACGTCAACATGGGGCTGGCCCGGCACGCCGACCTGCCCACCATCGTGGTCGGCGACATCGACCGGGGCGGTGTCTTCGCCTCGATGTTCGGCACCGTGGCCCTGCTCGACCCGGCCGACCAGGCGCTGATCGCCGGTTTCGTGATCAACAAGTTCCGGGGTGACCGCGGGCTGCTCCAGCCGGGGCTGGACATGCTGCGCCACGTCACGGGTCGGCCCACGTACGGGGTGCTGCCCTGGGCACTTGACCTGTGGCTCGACGCGGAGGACTCCCTCGCCTACGGCCGGGTGCTCGGCCGCCCCGCGGCCCCGCACGGCAGCGAGTGGTTGGACGTGGCGGTCGTCCGCCTACCCCGGATCAGCAACGCCACCGACGTGGAGGCGCTGGCCACCGAGCCGGGCGTTCGCGTACGCCTCACCATCGAGCCGGCCGAGTTGGCCGCCGCCGACCTGGTCGTCCTGCCCGGCTCCAAGTCCACCGTCGCCGACCTGGCCTGGCTGCGCGAAACCGGCCTCGCCGACGCGGTGATCACCCACGTGGCGGCCGGTAAGCCGCTGCTCGGCCTCTGCGGCGGTTTCCAGATGCTCGGCCGCGCCATCCACGACACGGTGGAGAGCCGACGAGGCAGCGTAGCGGGGCTTGGTCTGCTGCCCATCGAGATCACCTTCGATCCCCGCAAGACCGTCCGGCAGTCGGTGGGCACCGCCCGCGGCGACGTCGCGGTGCGCGGTTACGAGATCCATCACGGGTACGTCTCGCACACCGACCCCACCCTGGCCCCGTTGCTGACGGCCGACGACGGTGTCGGTGAGGGAGCCGTGCTCGGTGTGGTGCACGGCACGCACTGGCACGGGGCGTTCGAGTCCGACGGGTTCCGCCGCTGGTTCCTCACCGAGGCGGCTCGCCTGGCCGGGCGCACCGGGTTCCGGGTCGCGCCGACGACGAGCTTCGCCGCCGCCCGGGAACGTTCCCTCGACCTGCTCGGTGACCTGGTCGAGGAGCACCTGGACACCGCTGCCCTCTGGCGTCTCATCGAAGCCGGCCCACCCGTCGGCCTACCCTTCATTCCACCCGGCGCCCCGCCGTCCTGACCCACCCACCGTCCCCTGCGGAGTGTCGGGGGCGGGGCCGCACGCGGGGCGTTCGAAGCCTGGTCGTGCGCCGGACGATGTCACGGGTCACCACCTCCGCATGATCGTGCACGATCCTGGTTGTAGTGGCCTCGTGGGCGACAGGAGGGGACTGGATCCTGGATCGAGCACGATCTTGAGCCCGGCCCGGGCGTGCGAGCCCGCGACGCAGCGAGGTGGCGGGTCTGTGACGTGGCGGGTCGGTGACGTGGCGGGCTGTGAGGTGGCAGGTCAGCGACGTGGTGGGTCCGTGACGTGGTGGGTCGGTGAGGTGGCGGGTTTGTGACGTGGCGGGCCGGTGAGGTGGAGGGCTCGCGACGCGGGTGAGCGCCGGCAGGTGGGTGCTGAACGTGGCCTGGGGTTGGGCGCGGCGGGACTCAGGGGCGGATGTCGGCTGGCCGGTCGGTCGTGGGCAGGCCGGCGGCGAGCCAGGCGTCCACACCGCCGATCATGTCGGTCGCCCGGCGTAGACCGAGGGTCTGCAGGCTGGCGGCGGCGAGGCTGGAGCTGTAGCCCTGCCGACACACCAGCACGATCTCCCGGTCGTATCCGGTGGCTTCCGGGATCCGCCAGGCGCTGGCCGGATCGAGCCGCCATTCCAGTACGGTCCGGTCGATGACGACCGCCCCCGGCAGGTCGCCCTGTTCACGGCGCTGCAGGTCGGTGCGGGTGTCGACAAGCAGCGCGCCGCCGCGGACCGCCTCGACGGTCTGCTGCGGAGTCAGTCGGTGCAGCCCGGCGCGGGCCTGTTCGAGTAGGGCGTCGATACCGGGGCTCATCACGTCTCGGAGCACCACCCGATCATGCCGATTTGGTGGCGCCCCGGGCGGCGAACGGGCCGCCCGTCACCCGTCGCCGCCCCAATTCCCCCGGACGTGACGGCACCCGGCCAGGGCGGTCAGCCGGACGTGTCAGCGCGGCCGACGTCGAGCACCGTTGCAACCTGATCCACTCGCCCTCAGGGATGTCGGGGTGTCCCGCTAGCCAGATACCGCGACATCAATGATGTGGAGTCGATCATCCCGGACTGCGGTCGCGCCGGCATACTTCGGTCATGCACCGGGCGAGGCTGTGTTGAGTCCCGACACCGGCCGTCCGGTGTCGGGCCGCGAAGCCCTGAACAGCGCAGGACTCCCGCCCGACAAGGCCGCGCCGGCCGACGAGCTAGAGGGCGCAGACAATCCCAGGCACACCGACGAGCCCGGGAACACCGACAAGCCCGAGAACACCGACAAGCCCGGGAACATCGACGGGGCCGGGAGCGCCGACGAGGGCGGCGGGGTCGGGAACACCGACGAGCCCGGGAATACCGACGGGGAGTTGGTTGGCCGTCGGGGTGGCGGGTTGGCCGTGGTGGTCGTCGAGGCGTACGCCGAACTGGCTCGTCGGGTGCTCGCGGACCCGGCGCGGTTGGGGCGGACCCGGCTCGTCGCGGTCGACGGGCCGAGCGGCGCGGGCAAGAGCCGGTTCGCCGCGCACCTCGCGGATGCCCTGGCGGCGCGGCTCGGCGGTGACCGCCCGCCCGTGGTGCACACCGACGACCTGCTCGACGGTTGGGACGATCAGGTCACCTTCTGGCCCCGGCTCGACGGGCAGGTGCTCGCCCCGCTGCGCGAGGGGAGACCCGGTGCCTACCGGCGCTACAGCTGGGTGCGGCAGCGCTTCCTGGACCGGCCGGTGCCGGTGCCGGCAGCGCCGGTGCTGGTGGTGGAGGGGGTGAGCGCCGCACGCGCGGTGGTCCGGCCGGAGTTGACCCTGGCGGTGTTCGTCACCGCGCCCGCGTCGTTGCGGCTGGCCCGCGCGGTCGCCCGGGACGGGTCGGAGATCCTGCCGGAGCTGCGTCGCTGGCACGCCGGGGAGCGGGCGCACTTCGCCGCCGATGGTACGGCCGCCCGCGCGGACCTGTTGGTGGACGGCGCGCCGACGCTGCCGTACGACGCGGACCGGTACTACACGCGCATCCGCTGAGCGGGCAGTGGACGACCGGCATCGGCTGCGGCACGATGCGAGGAGGCCGCGGCACGATGCGCGACGGCGAACGGGGGACTCATCATGTCGGCAACGGACCCGCCCGCGCGGCGCCGGATCACGCTCACCGGGATCAGCTCGCGGGCCTGGGAGCACCCGGCCGACCGGGGCGCCCTTGTCGCGTTGCGGGAGCTGCGCGGTTTCGACGACGTGGTGCGGTCGTTCTTCGGCATGTGGAACGAGCGCGGCTTCCGGCTGTCCGTGCTGGCCTCCGGCATCCGGGTCGACCATCGGCAGTATCCGGCCGTGTGGCAGCGCTACACCGAGGCGGCGGCGGTGCTCGACGTGGCCGAGCTGCCGGAGCTGTACGTGACCCAGTCGCCCTGGTTGGGCGCCGAGGCGGTTGGCCTGGAACGGCCGTTCATCGTGCTGAACTCCGCGTGCGTGCAGCAGCTCGACGAGGACGAGCTGCGCTGCCTGCTCGGCCACGAGTTGGGGCACGTGGGCAGCGGCCACGCGGTCTACAAGACCATGCTCATGATCCTCACCCGGTGGGCGACGAACCTGAGCTGGTTGCCGGTGGGCGCGATCGCGCTGCGGGCGATCATCGCGGCGATGCTGGAGTGGTGGCGCAAGGCGGAGTTGTCCGCCGATCGGGCCGGTCTGCTCGCCGGGCAGGACCCGGCCGCCGCGCTGCGGCTGCTGATGAAGCTCGCCGGCGGCGGTGACCTGTCGCAGATCGACACGACCGCGTTCCTGGAGCAGGCCGCCGAGTACGCCGGGGGCGGCGACCTGCGCGACAGCCTGCACAAGATCCGGATGACGGCGTGGAGCACCCATCCCGCGCCGGTGGCACGGGCGGCGCAACTGCGCCAGTGGGTCGACTCCGGGGCGTACGGGCGGGTGCTGGCCGGGGACTATCCGCGCCGTGACGACGACAGCTCGACAAGCGTCTCCGAGGAGATCAAGGCGGCTGCCGACTCGTACCGGGAGGAGTTCAGCCGCTCCACCGACCCGCTTGTCGGGTTGCTGCGCCGGTTCGGCGACGGCGCGAGCGACGTCGGCGAGTGGGTCGGCGGTACCGCCGGCCGGGCCCGCTCCTGGGTGGATGCCGCCACCGAGGCGGCGGGCCGCGCGCAGCGCGCCGGCCGGGCCGCCCCGGGTGCCGCCCCGGCGGACGGCGATGCTGGTACGGGCTCCGCCGGCACGCCCCGGTAAGGCCGGCATACGATTCCGGTCATGACCTCTCCGATCCTGTCCGAGTCCGAGGTGCGGGCCGCCGTCGAGCGGGAGATGCCCGGCGTACGCGCCGACCTGGAACGTCTCGTCCGCATCCCCGGCATCGCCTTCGAGGGCTTCGACCACTCGCACGTGGAACGTTCCGCCGAGGCGGTCGCCGAACTGCTGCGCGGCTGCGGCCTGGATGTCGACATCGTGCGTTCCGGCGGTCAGCCGGCAGTGATCGGCCGTCGCGCCGCCCCGCCCGGCGCGCCGACCGTCATGCTCTACGCCCACCACGACGTGCAGCCGGTCGGCGACCTGTCGCTGTGGGAGTCCGACCCGTTCGAGCCGGTGGAGCGGGACGGTCGGCTCTACGCCCGGGGTGCGGCCGACGACAAGGCCGGCATCATGGCGCACGTGGCGGCCCTGCGGGCGTACGGGGACGCGCTGCCGGTGGGTGTCGTGCTCTTCGTCGAGGGCGAGGAGGAGTTCGGCTCCGACTCGCTGGAGCGGCTGCTCGCCGAGCACCGGGACAAGATCGCCTCGGACGTCATCGTGATCGCCGACTCCGGCAACTGGGACATCGGCGTACCGGCGCTGACCACCTCGCTGCGCGGCCTCGTCAACTGCTTCGTCGAGGTACGCACGCTGGACCACGCGGTGCACAGCGGCATGTTCGGTGGCGTGGCGCCGGACGCGCTCACCGCGCTGGCCCGGTTGCTGGCGACCCTGCACGACGACGCCGGTGACGTGGCGGTGGCCGGGCTGGTCGGCCGGGAGGGCGCCACCGTCGACTACCCGGAGGATCGGTTCCGGGCCGAGGCCGGGTTGGCCGAGGGTGTGCAGTTCATCGGCACCGGCCGGATCACCGACCGACTCTGGACCAAGCCGGCGCTGGCGGTGCTCGGCATCGACGCCCCACCCACCGGCGAGGCCCCGAACGCCCTGGTCCCGGCCGCGAAGGCGAAGCTCAGCATCCGGCTCGCGCCGGGCGAGGACCCCAAGCGGGCGTACGCGGCGGTGCGCGCGCACCTGGAGCAGCACGCGCCGTGGGGCGCCCAGGTGACAGTCAGTTTCGAGCACGATGGCAACCCGTGCGTGATCGACGCGTCCGGGCCGGTGTTCGACGCCGCGCGTTCGGCCTTCCGGGCCGCCTGGGACGGCACCGAGCCGGTGGACATCGGCGTCGGCGGCTCGATCCCGTTCATCGCCACCTTCCAGGAGATGTTCCCGAAGGCGGCGATCCTGGTGACCGGAGTGGAGGACCCGCACGCCCGCGCGCACGGCCCGAACGAGAGCCTGCACCTGGGGGAGTTCGCGAAGGTCTGTCTGGCCGAGGCGCTGCTGCTGGGCAAGGTGGCGGTGGCGGCCGGCGCCTAGGGTCTGCGCCGCCTGGCTCCCGGTCGGGGCACTCGGCGGGACGTTGCGTATCGGATCGGCAACGTGGGTCTGATCTGGGGCTTTACGGCGTGTCGCACGGCCGTCTGTTATAGCCTTTCGTACATGAGTACGAACGAGGTGATGGCCCGGTTGGGGGCCGCTGTCAGCGCACTGGGAGATGTCGACGTCTCCGCGTGGTCCGAGGACACGCTCAACGAACAGCTCGGTGAGCTCTCCGCCGCTCTGGTCGCCCTCGACTCGGTGCTCTCCCGGGTCGCCGGCGAGGTCCGTGCGCGGGGGTTGCGCATCGAGGAGCCCGTCTCCGCCTAGGGCGTGTCAAAGTCCTCGGTCGAGCCGCCGCAGGCCGGCCAGGGGCTTTGACACACGCCCTGGATCCGTCGCCCACGTTCGTGGGCGGCACCCTGCCGACACCGCCCGGGCACGGCAATGCCCGGGCGGTGTCGGAGGTGACTGGCAGGATGGGCGGCGTGCGGTTCCTCGACCTGGCAGCGACGTCCGCGGCCGTGGGCGCCACCAGCGGCCGGCGGGCCAAGGTGGAGCTGCTCGCTGACGCGTTGCGCCGACTCGACCCGGCCGAGGTCGAGCCCGGCGCCGGCTACCTCGCGGGTGAGCTGCGTCAACGGCAGACCGGGGTGGGCTATGCCAGCCTTCGTGACCTGCCGCCACCGGCGGTCGAGCCGACGCTGACCGTGGCCGCCGTCGACGCGGCCATCGCGCAGATCGCCGCGGTGCACGGCACGGGTTCGCAGACCCGGCGTCGGGCGCTGCTCGGTGCCCTTTATGCGGCGGCGACGGCCGACGAGCAGCGCCTGCTCACCGGCCTGTTCAGCGGCGAGCTGCGGCAGGGCGCGCAGGCGGGGCTTCTCGCCGACGCGGTGGCGCGGGCCGCCGACGTGCCGGTGGCTGCGGTCCGCCGGGCGTTGTTGCTCGCCGGTGACCTGCGCGCCGTGGCGGTGGCCGCGCTGGCCGGAGGAGCGGCCGAGCTGGCCGGGTTCGGCCTGCGGGTGGGCCGACCGTTGGCGCCGATGCTCGCGCAGAGCGCACCCTCGGTCGACGAGGCGCTCGCCGCGACGGGCACGCCGGCGGTGGTCGACGTCAAGCTCGACGGCATCCGCATCCAGGTGCACCGCTCCGGCACGGACATCGCCGTCTTCACCCGCAGCCTCGACGAGATCACCAGCCGGGTGCCGGAGGTGGTCGCCGCGGTCCGGGCCCTGCCGGGGCGGGAGTTGGTGCTCGACGGCGAGGCGATCGGCCTCGACGAGACGGGGCGACCACTGCCGTTCCAGCAGACGTCGAGCCGGGCCGCCCGACGCACCACCCCGAGCACCACCGGGCGCACACCTGTCGCGCCGGCGGTGCTCGCGGCGGCGGCCAGCACGGGCGCGACGGTGCTGACTCCGTACTTCTTCGACCTGCTGCACCTCGACGGTGACGATCTGATCGACAGGCCCGGCCGGGAGCGGTGGGCCGCCCTCGCCGGTGCGGTGGATTCGTCACTGCTGGTCGGGCGGATGGAGGTCGACGGCCCCGAGCAGGCCGCCGCCGCGTTCGCCGCCGCGCTCGACGCCGGGCAGGAGGGCGTCGTGGTCAAGGCGCCGGACGCCCCCTACGACGCCGGTCGGCGCGGTGCCGCCTGGGTCAAGGTCAAGCCACGACACACCCTCGACCTGGTGGTGCTCGCCGTCGAGTGGGGCAGTGGCCGGCGCAAGGGCTGGCTGTCGAACCTGCATCTGGGCGCGCGTGACCCGCACACGGGCGGCTTCGTCATGCTCGGCAAGACGTTCAAGGGGCTCACCGACGAGCTGCTGCGCTGGCAGACCGAGCGTTTCCTCGACCTCGCCGTGGAGCGCGGCGACTGGGTGGTGCGGGTCCGCCCCGAGCAGGTGGTGGAGATCGCCTTCGACGGGGTGCAGACCAGCTCGCGCTATCCCGGCGGGATGGCGCTGCGGTTCGCCCGGGTGGTGCGATACCGCGACGACAAGTCCGCCGCCGAGGCGGACACCATCGACGCCGTCCGCGCCATCCACGCCGGCCGGGTCACCGGCTGACGGCCGCGCCAGCCCCGATCACCTGCCGGACAACGACCGGGCGTAGTTGACCTGGTTGTTGACGTGCTGCACCTGGCCCTGGTCGCTGACCGGGATCCGGGCCACGTACTGCTGATGGCCATTGGTGACCGTGACCTGCACGGTGCCGTGGTGGCGGGTCTCCTTGACCAGCAGGAAGAGCAGGCTGAAGAAGGCCAGGCAGAAGAAGCCGACGATCGCGCAGACAAGCGCCCAGGTGGCCACCTTCTCCTCGCGTTGCCAGTAGTCGGCCACGTGCCAGGTGGCCCCGGCCAACGGCAGCACCCCGGTGGGCGTGCGGATGATCGGCGGGCACACCGAGATTTCGGCGATCTGCACCGCGACCACCTCCGGCCCGGCGTGGCCGAGCGGCGCCGGGTGCGCCGACACAAGTGCCGGTGGGTACGGCCCGGACACCGGCCACGCCCCGCCGGGCGGCGTCGAGTGCTGCGCGGGCGGGCCGGAGAACGGCGGCGTCGAGAACGGCGGTGCCGGCGGTGCCGAGAACGGCGGTGCCGGTGGCGCCGAGAACGGTGCCGTCTGCGCCGGCGGCACCGGCGACGCGGAGAACGGCGGTGCCGCTTGCCCCGGGAACGGCGGTGCCGCTTGCCCCGGGAACGGCGGTGCCGCTTGCGCCGGGAACGGCGGTGCCGCTTGCGCCGGGAACGGCGGTGCCGCTTGCGCCGGGAACGGCGGTGCCGGAGGCGCGGGGAACGGCGGTGCCGGAGGCGGTGTGGCCTCTGGCGGCACGCTCGGGAAGGGTGTCGTGGGCGGGGTCGTCGGCAGCGCCCCGGTGGACGAGGTGGCGCTCCACGGATCGATCGCCGGTTGCGGCTGGGTCACCGGCTCCGGCGCCGCGGCCGTGGGATCCGAACTCACCGAGACCTCCAACGCGGGATCGTCACGTCGCGCAGGCTACCGGCTGCCCCGTCGTGCCGCATGCCCCCGCGTGTCCGTGTGGGACGCGGACCCGGGCCTCGGTCAGGCCGACGCGCTCGGCGTCGGCTCGGCGGCCCGGTCCAACGGGGCCGCGGTGACGCCGATCCCGGCGGCGCGGCGGGCCTCCCGGCGGGCCACCCAGCCGTAGCCGAACAGGGCCATCACCGCGAAGAGCCACCACTGCACGACGTAGCCGAAATTCTGCCAGTTGTTGGCGTGCCCGACGGGCACCGCCTTGAACACCGGGTCGGCCGCCGGGGTCTGCTCGTCGAGCAGCAGGTAGGCGCCGTAGACGGGGTACGGCAGCTCGCCGGCGAGACGCGAGACGCCGATCCGGCGGATCTCCAGTCGCCCGTCGCGTCGCGCCACCGCGCCGGCGCCGCTCTCGGTCTCGTGCACCCGACCGACCACCGTCACGTCGCCGGTCGGCACGGCGGGCACCGACGGCTGGGCGGTCGCCCCACCCGGCGCCGGCGGGATCCAACCCCGATCCACGAGCAGCGCGGTGCCGTCGGTCAGCACCAGCGGGGTGAGCACCTCGAAGCCGACCCGGCTGTCCACCGTCCGGCCACGGACCAGCACGGTGTTCGTCGGGTCGTACCGGCCGGTGACGGTGATCCGGGTCCAGACCTTGTCCTCGGCCGGCGCGGGCCCGACCGTCCCCGCGCCGCCGGTCGGGGCGCGCAGGGCGTCGGCCAGTGGCGTCGGGGCCATCCGCTGGCCCGCGTCGATCCGCTCGTTGACCTCGGTACGCCCCCGGTAGCGGTCCAGCTGCCAGTCGCCGAGGAACACCATCACGGCGGCGGCGACCAGGGTCAGCGCGAGAGCGCCCAGCCAGCGTGGGCTCAGCAGGAACCGGTACACAGCACGAGGCTACCCGTATGACCGGCACCACTGACCTGGACCGGGCCGGGACCGCGCCGCCGGCCCCGGTTGGCGGTGCTCGCCTCGACAGCCGGACGGGTATCGTCACGCCGACGGATCGGCCCCGGTCGTCCCCGTCGCGTACCCGCCGCCGCTCGCGAGGAGTCGATAATGACCGTCGTGCCGCGCCTGGTGCTCAGCGCGCCGTCCTCCGGGCACGGTAAGAACGCGCTGGCGATCGGGCTGCTCGCCGCCCTGGCGGAGCGTGGGGTCGACGTCGCCGGGTTCAAGCTCGGGCCGGACCACGTCGACGCCGCGTACCTCGGTCTGGCCGCCGGTCGTCCCGGTCGGGTGATCGATCCCCGGCTGGTCGGCACCGACCGGCTCGCCCCGCTGGTGGCGCACGGCGCGGCCGGCGCCGGGCTCGCCGTGGTGCAGGGCAGCATGGGGCTGTACGACTCGGTCGGCGGCCGCCCCGAGCAGGAGTCCACCGCCGCCGCGGCGGCCGCGCTGCGCAGCCCGGTGGTGCTCGTTGTCGACGTGGCCGCGATGGGTCAGTCGGTGGCGGCCCTGGTGCACGGTTTTCGCTCGTACGACGAGCAGTTGTGGCTCGGCGGGGTGATCCTCAACCGGGTGGCCTCCTCGCGGCACGAGGGCATGCTGCGCGAGGCGTTGGACGACGTGGGTGTGCCGGTCTACGGTGCGCTGCGTCGGCACGACCTGCCGGCGGTGCTGCCGTCGCGGCGGCACGGCGTGGCACCGGTGGTCGACGGGTCGGCTGACGCCGTCCGAGCGGTTCGTCGGCTGGGCGAGGCCGTCGCCGCCACCGTCGATCTGGAACGGCTTCTCGGGCTGGCCCGCTCGGCCCCGCCGCTGACGGCCCCGGCCTGGTCCGCCGAGGAGGTCCTCGGCGGGTTCACCGCGCCGGCGAACCGCCCGCTCGTGGCACTCGCCGGTGGGCCGGGTGGCAGCTTCAGCCACCCGGAGACCGCCGAGCTGCTGCGGGCCGCCGGCGCCGAGGTCGTCACCGTCGATCCGCTGCGCGACGAGGCGCTGCCGGTCGGCACCCGCGCGCTTGTCGTCGGGGGCGCGCTGCCCGAGGCGTACGCCGAGCAGTTGTCGGCCAACCGGCGGCTCTGCATCGCGGTGGCCGAGTTGGCGCGGACCGGGCGTCCGGTGATCGCCGAGGGCACCGGGTTGCTCTGGCTGGCCCGCGAGCTGGACGGGCTGCCGATGTGCGGGGTCCTCGACGCGGTAGGTGTCAGTCGGGACGGCCTGGTGGCCGGCTACCGGGAGGCGACCGCCCAGACCGACAGCGTGGTCGCCGCCCACGGCACGGTGCTCGTCGGCCACAAGGCGCACCGTGCGGTGCTGACCCCCCGCGCTGGTCAGCGCCCGGCGTGGAGCTGGGAGGGCGGCACCCCGGAGGGCTTCGTCTGGCGCAGTGTGCACGCCTCGCAGCTCACCCTGCACTGGGCCGGTCATCCGGCCACGGCCGCCCGGTTGGTCGCCGCGGCGGCGACCGACCCGACGACCGAGGTGGTGCCGGTGGAGTCCGGCGGGGTGCCGGCCTGATCCCTCGGCCGGCGGTGCGCCACCGCCGCGTCAGCCGACGATCGCGTCCGACGGTGGGGTGAACTGGCGGGTCGGTGTGCCCTTCAGGCCGTCGCGGAGGGTCTCCGCGACCGCCTTGATCGGGATCTGGGACTGCCCGTCACCCACGGCGTTGAACGGGTTGTCCGGGTCGGAGATGAAGCTCGCCGCGGCCAGCTCCGGGGTGTAGCCGACGAACCAGGCGGACCGGGTGCTGTCGGTGGTACCGGTCTTGCCGGCCACCGGGCGTCCGACCGTGCCCCGGACGCTGTCGGCGGTGGACCAGCCGCCGCAGCTACCGCGCGCCGGGGTGTCTCCGGTCGGGCAGCGGGCGGCGTCGGTGGCCGCCCGAGCGGCGTCCGCGCTGACCACCTGTCGGCAGCGTGGCTTGGCCACCTCGCGATGGATGCCTCCCGGGGTGGAGTACGTGGCGGGCGTGCCGTCCCGATTCATGATCGACTGAACGGGGATCGCCTCGCAGTAGCGGCCGTCAGCGGCGATGGCGGCGTAGGCGTTCGCCATCTCCAACGGGGTGGCGTCGGAGACGCCCAGGGTGAACGCGCCCCACTTCTTCACCTTTGTCGGGGACGCCTGTTCCCGGTCGACGTCGGTGCGCCACCGCAGCCCGAGTTGCTCGGCCAACCGGACCGCCCGGTCCGCGCCGACCTTCTCCTCCAGCCACACGAAGTACGTGTTCACCGACTTGCCGAAGCCGGACCACATGGTCTGCTGCCCGGTCATGGCGCCGCTGGCGTTCGAGGGCGCCCACCCGTCGTAGACGGCCGACTTGTAGCGGTAGGGGGCGTTGAACGAGGTGGAGAGCGTCATCCCCGAGTCCAGCGCGGCAAGCATCGGGAACATCTTGAACGTGGACCCGGCCTGGTAGCCCGCCAGGTCACCGCCGCCGAGCAACGGCGCGACCGTGTTCGGGTAGTTGGCCTTCACCTTCGGCCCGGCCTCGGGGTTGGAGCTCTGCGGGTTCTCGTCGAGGTCCAGCGAGTACGTCCGGTTCACCGCCATCGCCTTGACCCGGCCGGTGCCCGGCTCGGAGACCACGATCCCGTTGGCGAACGGGCTGCCGGTGGCCTCCTTGCTGCCGACGTTCTTCTCCGCCGCCGCCTGGATCTTCGGGTCGAGGCTGAGCACGATCCGGTAGCCGCCCCGGCGCAGCTTGTCCATGCGTTCCAGCGGGTTCGCGCCGAAGGCGGGCTGCGCGCTCCACCAGTTCTTCAGGTAGTCGCAGGCGAAGCCCCAGCTGTTGTACTTCTCCGCCACCGCGGCGCAGTCGTGCGGCGGGGTGGTCAGTTTCAGCCGGATCGGCTCCGCCTTGGCGGCGGCGGCCGAGTCGGGGGAGAGGTAACCGAGCTGGCTCATCCGGTCCAGCACGTAGTCCCGCCGCCCGGTGGCCTCCTTCTGGTCGGAGTCGGCCGGGTCGTACTCCGACGGGGACTTGACCAGCCCGGCGAGGGTGGCGGCCTCGACCGGGGTGAGGTCCTTCGGGGTCTTGGAGAAGAAGATCTCGCTGGCCGCGTAGATGCCGTACGCCCGGTGTCCGAAGTACGCCGAGTTGAGGTAGCGCTCCAGGATCTGCTCCTTGCTCAGCTCCTTCTCCAGGTCCAGCGCCATCCGCATCTCCTTGACCTTGCGCAGGCTGGTCTGCTGGGTGGCTTCCTGGACCTCCTTGGGCGTGGTCGAGCTGTCCCGCAGGGCCATCCGGACGTACTGCATGGTCAGGGTCGACGCGCCCTGGGAGCCGCCGGAGCGGGCGTTGGACACGAAGGCGCGGGCCACGCCCTTCGGGTCGACGCCGTGGTGCTGGTAGAAGCGCGAGTCCTCGGCGGCGATGATCGCCTGCTGGATGTTCGGCGACATGTCCGACAGCTTGGTGTACTGCCGGTACTCCTCGTAGAACATGGTCAGCACGGTCTTGCCGTCCGGGGCGTAGACGTAGGAGGTCTCGGCGGGCAGGGCGGTGGTCAGCACTCGGGTCTTCTGCTCCACGGCGTGCGCGGTGGCCTTCGCGCCGAGCCCGGTGAGGGCGACGAGTGGGTACGCGGCGGCGGCGATCACGATTCCGGCGATCAGTCCGGCGCGAAGAAGAGGGACGAGTCGACCAGCGGCAGCAAGGGGTCGGTTACTCACATTGCCAAGTTATGACATTTCCGATTCGTACCTGAGAAGAACTCTTAAACCGGCAAGTGGTGACGCGGCTTACGCCGCGATCGGCTGTCCCACCGGCCGCCTTCCCGGCAGGATCGCGGGCATGTCTGATCAGCCGAGCGGAATGGTCGCCACCGCCGGGGTCGAACCGGACCTCGCGCACCACGGCGACGCGGAGGTCGGCGACGGGCTGATCGACCTCGCCGTCAACGTCCGGCAGGCGCCGGCCCTCGCCTGGTTGGCCGACCCGATCGCCGCGACCCTGACCGATCTGGCCCGCTACCCGGACCCGGCGCCGGCCCGGGCGGCCGTCGCGGCCCGACACGGCCGTCACCCGAACGAGGTGCTGCTCACCGCAGGCGCCGCCGAGGGCTTCGTGCTGATCGCCCAGGCGCTTCGCGGGGTGCGCCGGCCGGTGGTGGTGCACCCCCAGTTCACCGAGCCGGAGGCGGCGCTGCGGGCTGCCGGGCATCCGGTCGAGCGGGTGCTGCTGGACCCCGCCGACGGCTTCCGGCTCGACCCGTCCCGGGTGCCCGCCGACGCCGACCTCGTGATGATCGGCAATCCCACGAACCCGACGTCGGTGCTGCACCCCGCGCGGACGGTGGCCGCGCTGGCCCGCCCCGGCCGGGTGCTCGTGGTCGACGAGGCGTTCGCCGACACCACGATCGCCACCGGGCACCCCGGCGAACCGGAGTCGCTTGCCGAGCGTCGCGACCTGCCCGGTCTGCTCGTCCTGCGCAGCCTCACCAAGACGTGGGGCCTGGCCGGCCTCCGGATCGGCTACCTGCTCGGGGCTCCGGAGCTGCTGGCCCGGCTGGCCGCCGTCCAGCCGCTCTGGGCCGTCTCGACACCCGCGCTGGCCGCCGCGTCGGCCTGCGCCAGCACCGTCGCGGTCCAGGCCGAGCGCGCGATCGCCGCCGATCTCGCCGCCGACCGCGACCACCTGGTCACCCGCCTCGCCGACCTGCCCGGTGTACGCGTCGTCGGCCGCCCGGCCAGCGCGTTCGTCCTGCTGCACGTGCCGGGCGCGACAGCGATCCGGGCCGCCCTGCGCGAGCGCGGCTGGGCGGTCCGCCGGGGCGACACCTTCCCCGGCCTCGGCCCGGACTGGCTGCGGGTGGCGGTACGCGACCGAAACACGACCGACGCGTTCATCGAGGCGCTGCGCGAGATCATGGAGGCATGATGCTGGAGACCACGATCGGGGCGATCCGACCAGCGGACGAAGCGGCCATGGCCGCCGCCCGTGAGCTGCACGGCCGGCTGACCAAGCCGGCGGGCTCGCTGGGCGCGTTGGAGGAGCTGTCGGTACGCCTCGCCGGCCTCGCCGGGGCCTGCCCACCACCGCTGCCCGAGCCGGCCGCGGTCGCGATCTTCGCGGGCGACCACGGGGTGCACGCCCAGGGGGTCAGCCCCTGGCCGCAGGAGGTCACCGGGCAGATGATCGGCAACTTCCTGGCCGGTGGGGCGGTGGTCAACGCGTTCGCCCGACAGGCCGGCGCGTCGGTCACCGTAGTCGACGTCGGGGTGGCCACCCCGCTGCCCGCCACCGACCCGGCCGTGCTCGACCCGGTTGGGTCCGGTCCGGTTGGGTCCGGTCCGGCCGTGCTCGACCTGGCGGTGCCCCGGCTGGTTGCCGCGTCGGTCCGCCGGGGCACGCGCGATTTCACGGTGACCGCCGCACTCACGCGGGACGAGGCGCTGGCGGCGGTGCAGACCGGCATCCGGATCGCCGACGAGCTGATCGACGCGGGAGCCGGCATCCTGCTCACCGGTGACATGGGCATCGGCAACACCACCCCGGCCGCCGCGCTGATCGCTGCGTTCACCGGCGCCGACCCGCTCGACTCCACCGGTCGGGGCACCGGCATCGACGACCCGACCTACGCGCACAAGGTTGCCGTGGTGCGCGCCGCGCTGACCCGGCACGCGCCCGACCCGGCCGACCCGCTGGGTGTGCTGGCCGCCGTCGGTGGCCTGGAGCACGCCGCGCTGGCCGGGCTGATCCTGGGGGCCGCCGCCCGCCGTACGCCGGTGTTGCTGGACGGCGTGATCGCGGTCTCGGCCGCGCTGGCCGCCGCCGCGTTCGCCCCGGACGCGGTCTGCGCCATGGTCGCCGGGCACCGTTCGGCCGAGCCGGGTGCGACCGCGGGACTGCGGCACCTCGGCCTCGACCCGCTCATCGACCTGGGGCTGCGCCTCGGCGAGGGCACCGGCGCACTGTTGGCGTTGCCAGTGGTCAGCGGCGCGGTGCGGGTGCTGCACGAGGTGGCCACCTTCGACTCCGCCGGGGTGGCCGAGAAGTGACGAGGCGCAGCGAGCGAGCCGTCCGCTTCGGTGGTGCGGCGTGACCTCCAATCCGTACCCCCTTGGTTTGCGGCTCGACGGGCGGCGGGTGGTCGTGGTGGGTGGTGGCGCGGTCGCCACCCGACGGGTGCCCGCGCTGCTGGACGCCGGCGCGGACGTCCTGCTGGTGGCCCCGGAGCTGACCCCGGCGCTGCGCGCCCGGGTCGACGCGGGTCGGCTGCACTGGGTGCCACGCCGGTTCCTGCCCCAGGACCTGGACGGCGCGTGGCTGGTCCAGGTGGCGGTCGACGACCCGATGGCGGCCGCTTCGGTGAGCGCCGTCGCCGCCGAGCGGCGGATCTTCTGCGTCCGGGCCGACGACCGGACCGCTGCCACCGCCTGGACCCCGGCGGTGACCCGGCACGGCCCGGTCACCGTGGCGGTGCTCGGCGGCGGTGACCCCCGGCGGGCGATGACCGTCCGGGACGCGATCCGCGACCTGCTCGCCGTCCGCCTGGCGCCGGGCGGAGGACAGAGCCGGCCCGCCGCTTCGCCCGCCGCGACCGGCTTGGGTGGCGTGGCCGGCTCGACTGGCGCGAGTGGCTCGGGTGGCGTGACCGGCGCGGTTGACGTGGCCGGCGCGAGCGGCTCGGCTGGCGTGGCGGGCTCGGGTGGCGTGGCGGGCTCGTCTGGCGTGGCGGGCTTGGGTGGCGTGGCCGGCTCGGGTGGCGTGGCCGGCTCGGCTGGCGCGAGTGGCTCGGCTGGTGTGGCCGGGCGGCCGGCGGGGCGGGTGGCGCTGGTCGGGGCGGGGCCGGGTGATCCGGAGCTGATCACCGTGAAGGGGTGGCGGCTGCTCACCGAGGCCGACGTGGTGGTCGCCGACCGGCTGGTGCCCGGCCTGCTCCTCGACGAACTGCGCCCGGACGTCGAGCTGGTGGACGCCTCGAAGATCCCCTACGGACCGTCCCGGGCCCAGGAGGAGATCAACCAGATCCTGGTCGACCGTGCGCTGGCCGGCGCCTTCGTGGTGCGGCTCAAGGGCGGCGACCCGTACGTCTTCGGCCGGGGCGGCGAGGAGCTGCTGGCGTGTGCGCAGGCCGGCGTGTCGGTGACCGTGGTGCCCGGGGTGACCAGCTCGATCGCCGCTCCCTCCGCGGCCGGGATTCCGGTCACCCATCGGGGGGTGGCGCACGAGTTCACAGTGGTCTCCGGGCATGTGGCACCCGACTCACCGGCGTCGCTGGTGCGTTGGGAGGCGATGGCGGGCCTGCGCGGCACCCTGGTGATCCTGATGGGGTTGAAGAACCTCGCCGCCATCACGGCCACCCTCGTCGCCCACGGTCGATCGCCGCAGACGCCGGCCGCCGTGGTGCAGGAAGCCACGACGGGTGCCCAGCGGGTGCTGCGATCCACGCTCGGCGCGGTGGCCGCCGACGCACTCGCCGCTGACCTGCGCCCGCCCGCGGTGGTCGTACTCGGTGACGTGGTGGGTGCCCTCGACGGCTGACCGGCGGCCCGGACGGTAGATCTTGGACACTTTCCGTTAGGCCGCGCTAACGGAAAGTGTCCAAGATTGCCAGTTGCGGCGGGGATCCGGCACGGTTACCGGGTTGTCGGTGGCTGTCGACACAATGTCGCCCATGCTCACCGTGAAGGATCCTCACGAGACGTGGCGGACGGAACTGCTCACACCTGTCGCGCTGCGGTGCGCAGGCCCCGGCCTGACCACCACCTTTGAGGATCTCCCCTCACGATGGCGTGACGCTCCGGTCCGGACCCTGCGGTGCGCGGACCCGGACGGCTCCTGGGCCGTCCTGGTCACGGTGGTCCGCGGCTATCCCCAACATCCGGGCGACTCGCTCGTCGGCAACGAGTTCGGCCGTGACCCGCACACCGGCTACGACCTGGACGCGCCCGGCAACCTGGTGTACGAGCTGCAGGTGACCGAGGACGACGGGTCCGACGAGGACGAGCTGCTGGCGTTCCGGCTCTTCGGTGACCCCCGGGCGGCCGGGGCGGAGGTGCTGCGGTGGGCCGGGAAGAAGGCGGCGTACTCGGTCAGCCCTCCGGTCGAGCGGGCCGCGGTGCGACAGCGCCGGGACCGTCGGCAGTTCGACAGTCGGCAGGCCAGCGCGGCATCGCCGCTGGTCCGGATCGGCGCGGTGTCGGACGAGGCCGCCGCCGACGTCGACGCCGTCGACGGGTCCGCGTTGTGCTGGCACTTTCCGCGCGGCAACACAGGCGCCTACCTGCGGTCCGCGGTCGTCGCACTTGCCGGTTACGGCGAGCAGCGGCCGCACCTGCGAGGCCGGTGGCTCACCGCACGGGTCGAGGGCGACGAGTTGGTCATCGGCGTCGACGAGCTGATCCCGGCCAACCAGCGGCACCGCTGGGACACCGCCCGCTGGCTGTGGGACCGCCGACAGGCGGACACCCCGGCGGGGCTTCGCTGGCAGGTCGATCGGGTCGAGCAGGCCGCCCCCGGGGTCGCGGCCGTCCGCCGTGGCGCGTTGCCAGAGGCGCTGACAAACGCCGGGGTGGAGACGGAACCGGAGCTCGACGCGTTGCTGACCGGGGTGCCGTACCGGCTCTCCGACGCCGAACTCACCCCGACCTGGGTGGCGAACCTGTACCGCGGTCTCGCCGACCTCGCGCCCTGGCGGCTGGACGCGGCGTACCGGGGATGGCGTGACGGCCGGCAGGCACTGGGGCTGCCGGTTCGGGATCCGGTTGTCCTCTTCGGCCTCGGCGGCGTCGGCGCGGCCCGTAAACCGAAGCTCGCGCTCGACCACACCGGCGACGCCCCACTGCTGTGCCTCACCTACACCGGCAGCAGCGCGGTGCTGCCGTACGCGCACTGGACGGTGCCCACCGACCTCGACGCCCGCCTGTACGGGTGGCAACCGAGCCTGCCGTACCCGGGCTGACCGACGTCTGTCGGCGCGGCGGCGTACGACGGGGCCGGAGCGCGCCTGCGCTCCGGCCCCGTCACACGCGCGGTCGAACTACTGCTTGAGCATGTTGTCCAGCAGCAGGGCACAGCGGATCAGCCCGAGGTGGCTGTACGCCTGCGGGTGGTTGCCCAGCCCGCGCTCGGCGAGCGGGTCGTACTGCTCCGGGAGCAGCCCGGTCGGACCGGCGGTGAGCACCATCTGTGCGAACAGCTCCTCGGCGTCGGTGCGGCGGCCGGTGCGCAGGTACGCCTCGATCAGCCACGCCGTGCAGATGTGGAAGCCGCCCTCACGGCCGGGCAGGCCGTCGTCCCAGTGGTAGCGGTAGACGACCGGGCCGCTGCGCAGGTCCGCCTCGATGCGCAGGACTGTGGACAGGAAGCGCGGGTCGTCACCCGGGAGCAGGCCGGAGAGCCCGATCCAGAGCGACGAGGCGTCCATGTCCTCGTCCCCGTACGCGACGCTGTACGCCTCGACGTCGGAGTGCCAACCCTGCTCCAGGACGTTGGCGCCGATCCGGTCGCGCAGGTCCTTCCACTCCGGCCGGTCCTCGCCGCCGTGCTCGCGCATCACGTGCAGCGCCCGGTCGACGGTCATCCAGCACATCACCTTGGAGAAGACGTGGTGCCGTGGTGGCAGCCGCGCCTCCCAGATGCCGTGGTCCGGCTCGTGCCAACGGCGGCGGACCGCCTCGACCATGTTTTCCAGGACCCGCCACTCGTCCTCGCGGACCGAGCCGCGAGCGTCGGCGACGGCCGCGATCAGGTCGGCGATCGGGCCGAAGACGTCGAGCTGGAGCTGGTGGTTGGCGAGGTTGCCGACCCGGACCGGCCGGGAGCCGGCGTAGCCGGGCAGCGTGTCGATGACCGCCTCGGCGCCCAACTCGTACCCGTCGATCGTGTAGAGCGGGTGCAGTCGCTCCGGGTGGCCGCCGGTGCGCTCGATGCAGCCGTCCACCCAGCGCAGCAGCGCCTCGGCCTCCTCGACGGAGCCCAGGTCGACGAGTGCGCGGGCGGTCAGCGCGGCGTCGCGCAGCCAGCAGTAGCGGTAGTCCCAGTTGCGGACGCCGCCCAGCTCCTCGGGGAGCGAGGTGGTCGCCGCGGCCAGGATCGAGCCGGTGGCCTCGTGACAGAGCCCGCGCAGGGTGAGGGCGCTGCGCGCGACCAGGTCACGGGCGGTGGACGGCAGCCGGAGCGAGGCCACCCAGTCCTTCCACGGCTGCTCGGCGGCGGCCTGCCGCTCGTGGATCGGCACCCGGTGGTGCTCCAGGCTGTGTGTGCCGAAGCGCAACTCCAGTACGACCTGCCCGCCGGCGGCGGAGAGGTCGACGATCGCCTTGGCGGTCTCGTACCCGCCGTCGTTGCCGACCTCCCACTCCACGCCGGGGGCGTAGAGCGCGACCGGCTCGTTGGAGCCGAGCACCAGCAGACCGTCGCCGATCGGCTGCAACTGCACGGCGACCTGACCGAACTCGGGCCTCGGCGCGAACTCCACCCGGGCCTTGCCGCTGCCGGTGAGCACCCGGATCAGGGTCGAGTCGCCGGTGATGACGGCGGGGCTGTCGTCCGGAGTGGTCTCCCGGGCCGGCTTGTCCAGCCAGTCGGTGACGGTGAGCCCGGACCACCGGGTCTCCACTGTCATCGTGCCGGAACGGTAGCGCTGGCCCAGCGGGATGCCCCCGCGTTCCGGGGCGACGCTGAAGTGACCGGCCGGGCTGCCACCGACCAGGTCGGCGAAGATCGCCGCCGAGTCCGGCTTGGGGTGACAGAGCCAGCTCACCTTGGCTTCGGGGGTGAGCAGAGCGACGGTACGACCGTTGGCCAGCATGGAGTGCCGCTCGATCGGCACCGCCCGCTCGCCGAACAGCCAGTGCCGTCGGGTCTCCAGCAGCAGCGCCAGCGCGCGGGCGGCCTCCAGCGGGTCGCCCACCCGGTAGCTGGCCTGGGTGTCCCCGGGGCCGATCTTGATGCCGAGGTCGGGACCGTGCAGGTGGCCGAACGCGTTCTCGTCGGTGACGTCGTCGCCGATGAACAGCACCGCGCTGGAGGCGAGCTGGGTCCGCAGTTGGTCGAGTGCGGTGCCCTTGTGGGTGGCCACGACGGAGAGCTCGATGACCTCCTTGCCCTGGGTCACGGTGACGCCGTCGAAGCTGGCCGGGCCGTTGCGGACGGCCTCGATGGCGGCGGCGGCGACCTCCGGGTCGACCCCGCGGGTGTGCACGGCCACGCTTGCCGGCTTGCGTTCCAGGCGGATGCCCGGGTGCGCGGCGGCGATCTCGCGCAGCGCGTTGCGTACCTGCTGGCGCACCGCGACCAGCTCGGGGGAGAGCCGCTCGACGAAGCCGATGTCGAACTCGGAGCCGTGGCTGCCGACGAGGTGCACCTCGCTGGGCAGCCGGGACAGTGCGGCCAGGTCGCGCAGCGCCCGGCCGGAGACGACCGCCACGGTTGTCTGCGGCAGCGCGGCGAGCGCGCGGACCGCGGCAACCGACTCGGGCAGTGGGACGGCCGTGCTCGGGTCCTCCACGATCGGCGCGAGTGTGCCGTCGTAGTCGCAGGCGACCAGGAGTTGGGGGACCCGGGCGATCCGGCCGATGGCGGAGCGCAGCTCGGGGTCCATCACCCCGGTGGCCATGGCGGCTCCATCGTTGACGGTCGTGTTCACTCGGCCTCCGCCTCGGGAACTCCGAGCTCGGAGAGGAAAGACTTGGCCCAGTGGCCCACGTCGTGGGTACGCAGGTGACGTTGCATTGTCCGCATCCGGCGGCGTGCCTCGGTTTTCTCCACGTGCACTGCCCGGAGCAGGGCGTCCTTGACCGCGTCCGGGTCGTGCGGGTTACACAGGAATGCCTGACGCAGCTCCGTTGCGGCGCCAGCAAACTCACTGAGCACGAGCGCGCCACCCTGGTCGGCGCGCGACGCCACGTACTCCTTGGCCACCAGGTTCATGCCGTCGCGTAGCGGTGTCACCATCATCACGTCGGCGGCGACGTACATCGCGGCGAGTTCACTGCGACTGTACGACTGATGCAGGTAATGCACTGCCGGCACGCCGACCCTGCCGAATTCGCCATTAATCCGGCCAACCTCGCGTTCGACCTTGACCCGTAGTGCCTGGTAGTGCTCGACCCGCTCGCGGCTGGGCGTGGCCACCTGCACCATAACCGCGTCGGGAACTGTCAACTTTCCGTCAGCAAGCAACTCGCGGAAGGCCTTGAGCCGCAACTCGATGCCCTTGGTGTAATCCAGCCGGTCCACGCCCAGGATTATCGTCTTCGGATCGCCCAACTCGGCGCGGATCTGCTTGGCCCGAGCCTGGATCGCCGGGTCGGCGGCCATCCGCTCCATCTCCTGGGTGTCGATCGAGATGGGGAAGGCGCCCGCCTTCACCTGCCGACCGTCGACCTGGATCATCTGCCCCTCGTAGCGCAGCCCGAGCAGGTGCCGCGCCAGCCGGACGAAGTTCTGTGCGGCCAACCGCTGCTGGAAGCCGACCAGGTCCGCGCCGAGCAGGCCGCGCAGGATCTCGGTGCGGAACGGCATCTGCATGAACAGCTCGATCGGCGGGAACGGGATGTGCAGGAAGAACCCGATCCGCAGGTCCGGGCGCAGCTCACGGAGCATCGCCGGGACCAACTGCAGCTGGTAGTCCTGCACCCAGACCGTCGCGCCCTCGGCCGCCACGTCCGCGGCGGCCTCCGCGAACCGGGCATTGACCAGGCGGTACGCCTCCCGCCAGCGGCGCTTGTAGGCAGGTGTCTCGACCGCGTCGTGGTAGAGCGGCCAGATCGTCGCGTTGGACTGGCCCTCGTAGTAGCGCTCCAACTCCTCGGCGCTCAGCGGGACCGGGTGCAGCCGGATCCCCTCCAGGTCGAACGGCTCGGGGGCGGCGCCGGTGCCGCCGGCCCAGCCGACCCAGGTGCCCTGGTGTTCGGCGAGCACGGGGTGCAGCGCGGTGACCAGCCCCCCAGGGCTGCGTCGCCACTGTCGGCCCTCGGGAGTGCTCACCTCGTCGACCGGCAGACGGTTCGCCACTACGACAAAGGAGCTACGGACGGTCACGATCGGCCACCTCCGGGTACTGACGGGTCCACCGCGAATGAGCGTACTGAGCGTAGCTGCGGCGTCTTGTGCCTCGTGCCGGAGTCTCCTACCCGCCCCGTACGCGCTGAAATCCCCAGGGTGATCTTGTCGACAGCCCATCGATCAGAGGTCGATGATCGGCCATTCCTTGGGCAGCACCTCGCCGAGCAACTCCCGCCGATCCGTCATGATCGGCACGAGGGGGTGGGCGGCGGCGTCCATCGCCAGCTGGGCCAGGTCCGTGTGCCCGGCCATTCGGCGTGACCATCCGCCGAGAAACGAGCACATGTTCGGCTCGACCGGGGTTACGCGGATGTGCGGCAACGCGGCGAGCACTTCGAGCATTTCCCACTGGCCGGGAGTGGCTTCCTGGTGTGCACGGACGAGGCAGAGCGCCGGCACCAGCACGTGCACGCCATAGTCGGCGGCTTCCGCGATGCGGTGACCGACATCCCGTTCGGACGACGAATAGGCCAGCAGGGCTGTCGCGTCCAATGCCAAGCCGTAGCCCGTCACCGGGTGGCCCTCGCACGTGCCGCCAAGACCTCTGCCTGGAGCTGGGCCGCCTGTTCGCGTAGTTCGGGGGTGATGCTCGCCCGCAACTGCTCCATCTCGGCGTGTACCCGCGCTACGCCCTCGTCGGTGATCTCGAAACCGGCCCGCCGGAGGATCTCCCGCGTCTTCTCCCCGGCCACCCTCCGTCGCAGAGACTCGGCGACGTAGGCGGAAGCGTTCGGCTCGTCGGCCAGTCTCTCCGCAAGATCGTCGGGCAGGCTGATGGTGATCTTCTTGGTCATACCGAAACCGTAATTTGCCTTACCGGCTCTGGCAAGGAGACTCGCCCGCGTACTCCTGGGGCGGGGTGATGTGGGCGAAGCGCGGCGTACCTGTCAGGATTGACGATGGCGTGCGCGCGGCCGGCTACCGGCCGGCGGCGGCGGGCGGTCCTCGCAGCCCGCGCCCGCGCCGCCGATCAGCGACAGCAACCGACGGAGGTAGCCCGCACCGTGGCCCAGTACATCTACGTCCTGGAAAAGGCCCGCAAGGCGCACGGCGACAAGGTCGTGCTCGACAACGTGACGTTGAGCTTCCTGCCGGGAGCCAAGATCGGTGTGCTCGGTCCGAACGGCGCCGGTAAGTCCAGCCTCCTCAAGATCATGGCAGGACTGGACAAGCCGAGCAACGGCGAGGCCCGGCTCATGCCCGGCTACACCGTCGGCATGCTCGCCCAGGAGCCCCCGCTCAACGACGCCAAGACCGTGCTCGGCAACGTCGAGGAGGCGGTTGCCGAGACCAAGGCCAAGCTGGAGCGGTTCAACAAGATCGCCGAGCAGATGGCGACCGACTACTCCGACGAGCTGATGGAGGAGATGGGCAAGCTCCAGGAGGAGCTGGACCACCTCGACGCCTGGGACGTCGACTCCAAGCTCGAACTGGCCATGGACGCCCTGCGCTGCCCGCCGCCGGACGCCGACGTGACCCAGCTCTCCGGTGGTGAGCGTCGCCGGGTCGCGCTCTGCAAACTGCTGCTGGAGGCGCCCGACCTGCTGCTGCTCGACGAGCCCACAAACCACCTGGACGCGGAGAGCGTCTCGTGGCTGGAGCAGCACCTGGCCAAGTACGCCGGCACCGTCATGGCGATCACCCACGACCGGTACTTCCTCGACAACGTGGCCGGCTGGATCCTGGAGCTGGACCGTGGCCGGGCCATCGGCTACGAGGGCAACTACTCCACCTACCTGGAGAAGAAGGCCGCCCGCCTGGCCGTCGAGGGTCGCCGCGACGCCAAGATGAAGAAGCGCCTCACCGAGGAGCTGGAGTGGGTCCGCTCCAACGCCAAGGCCCGCCAGACCAAGTCCAAGGCCCGCCTGGACCGGTACGACGAGATGGCCAACGAGGCGGAGAAGACCCGCAAGCTCGACTTCGAGGAGATCCAGATCCCGCCGGGCCCGCGACTGGGCAGCACGGTGATCGAGGCGGTCAACCTCAGCAAGGGCTTCGGCGACCGGCTGTTGATCGACAACCTGTCGTTCTCGCTGCCGCGCAACGGCATCGTCGGCATCATCGGCCCCAACGGCGTCGGCAAGACCACGCTGTTCAAGACCATCGTCGGGCTGGAGCAGCCGACCGGCGGCCAGGTCCGGGTCGGCGAGACGGTCTCGCTGTCCTACGTCGACCAGAACCGCGAGGGCCTCAACGGTGACAAGACCGTCTGGGAGGTCGTCTCCGACGGGCTCGACTACCTGATGGTGGGCAAGGTCGAGATGCCGTCGCGGGCGTACATCGCCGCGTTCGGCTTCAAGGGACCGGACCAGCAGAAGCCGACGAAGGTGCTCTCCGGCGGTGAGCGCAACCGGCTCAACCTGGCGCTGACCCTGAAGATCGGCGGCAACGTCATCCTGCTCGACGAGCCGACGAACGACCTGGACGTGGAGACGCTGTCCAGCCTCGAGAACGCGCTGCTGGAGTTCCCCGGCTGCGCCGTGGTCATCTCGCACGACCGGATGTTCCTGGACCGGGTCGCCACGCACATCCTGGCCTGGGAGGGCGACGACCAGGACCCGACCAGGTGGTTCTGGTTCGAGGGCAACTTCGAGGCGTACGAGAAGAACAAGATCGACCGCCTCGGCGCGGAGGCTGCCCGGCCGCACCGGGTGACGTACCGCAAGCTGACCCGCGACTGACCGGCCGAGAAGGTGTCTGACCGCTTCGTCTACCACTGCACGCTGCGCTGGTCCGACCTGGACGCGTACGGGCACATCAACAACTCGCGCTTCCTCACCCTCTACGAGGAGGCGCGGGTGGCGTTGATGTTCGCCGGTGGCCGGGCGTGGGGGGTCGGCTCGTTCGCCGACGGGGTGGTGATCCGCCGGCACGAGGTCGACTACCTGCGCCCCGTCGACTACGCGTTGGGTCGGGCCACCGCGGAGGCCGCGCCCACCGTCCGCATCGAGCTGTGGGTGGAGGAGATCCGGGCCTCCCGGTTCACCGTCGCCTACGAGCTGTACGACGGCGAGGTGCTGGCCAGCCGGGCCCGCTCGGTGCTGGTGCCGTTCGACCTGACCCGCCAGGTGCCCCGCCGGATCACGCAGGAGGAGCGGGACTTCCTGCTCACCTACGCACCGCAGGGCGGCCTGGCGTGACCCGGCCGGGCACGGGACAGGCAGCGGCGTCGACCCCGACGCACGGTGTGGTCGGGGTGGCCGACGCGGGTGCCTTCCTGGCTCGGCTGGTCCGGCTGGACCGGGCGGCGCCGGTCCGGTTGCGGCCGGCCGGTGTGCCCGGTCGGATCGCCCTCTGGGCCCGTCTGCCGTGGCAGGTGCTGGTGGTCCGGACGGTGGCCGGTGAGTCGGCCGACGGCAGCGCCGAGGACGTCACGGTGGCCGCCGCGGAGCTGCTCGCCGAGCTGGAACGCGGCGGTACGGCCCGGCCGGCCCGCCGGGACGCGCAGTGGCGGTGGCCGCTGCCCCCGACGCGCAGTCGGACGGTGGAGGCGCTGCCCGTTGCCGAGCTGCGGCGGATCGCGGACGCGGCGGCGGGCACCCTGCGTACGGCCAGCGAGCAGGGCGTGGCCGGCCGCGCGGTGGGTCAGCGGGCGCTGCGGGACGCGCTGCTCGACCACGTCGCGGTGCTCGTCACGCCGGACGGACCGCCCGCCCCGCCGGTCGAGGTGTCGCAGCGACTGGTGCAGGGGGTGGTCCGGATGGGCTTCCTCGGCGCCGCCGACGGCCCGTCCACCGACCACGACGAGGCGACCGTTCAGGTCCGGGTGGCCGGACGTTGGGTTGGCCTGGCGGGACCATACGGAGCGGCATGGTTGCAGACGGCCACGGATCTTGCGGTAACGCCCCTCGGTACTCCTCCGAACGGATGACCCCTGCTCATTCTTCTGGGCTGGGGCGGTCGTTGGGGGGGTGCTTCAACTCGGCTGTCCGGGTACCGTCCATGCTCGGATCCAACGCACCGTAGGCGACTGGATCCGCTGGGGAGTGAGGTGCGCGAGCGATGCCGTGGTGGTCATGGCGCCCCGGTCCCGCCGACGGCGGCGATCCGGAAACCCGAAGCGGGATCACAGTGGAGAGCGCGGTCCGGGTCGGACCGCCCAACCCTCGCCAGCCGGGGGACGACTGCCCGGCCAGCGAGCGACCGGCTTTGCCCGAGATGCTGGCCACCGTCGAGCCGGTGAGTCTGCGTCGCGTGTGCGACGCACTCGACCTGCTCGACGTGCGGTACTTGGCCGACGGCGACGGCAACCTGCTGGCCATGTGGGAGCGGCACGCCGTGCTGGTCACCCTCGAAGGGCCGGAGGACGAGATCCTGGTCATGCGGGCACGCCCGCACGCCACCGTCCCGCCGGACTGGGCCGACCGGGCCTACCGGGTGGTCAACGAGTGGAACCACACCCGCCGGTTCTGCAAGGCCTACATCGGCGACCCGACGGAGCGCGGCCAGTTGCCGATCTACGCCGAGCTTCAGGTGCCGCTCGGTGCCGGCACCCACGACGCGCTGCTCGTCGAGATGCTCGACTGCGGCGCGGCGGTCGCCACCAGCTTCGTGGACTGGCTGCACGACGAGGGCGCGCTGCTCTGACGCTGCCCCGGCCCGACGATCAGCCACCGTTGGCCGGGTCCTCCTCGGCGTTGACCATGAAGTACGCGGCCCGCTCCAGGTAGTCCCAGAGCGTGGCGGCGATCGCCGGTTCGAGGTCGAGCCGGTCCACGGCGCGGCGCATGTTCCGTAGCCAGGCGTCCCGCTCGGCCGCCCCGATCCGGAACGGCGCGTGCCGCATCCGCAGTCGCGGGTGACCACGCTGGGCGGAGTAGGTGTTCGGTCCACCCCAGTACTGCATCAGGAACAGGGTCATCCGATCCGCGGCCGGCCCCAGGTCCCCCTCCGGGTACATGGGCCGCAGCAGGGGATCGGTGGCGACGCCGGCATAGAACTCGTCGACAAGCCTGCGGAAGGTGGGCTCGCCGCCGACCGCTTCGAAGAGGGTCGTCGAAGCACCGGGACGCTCGGATTCGCCTGCGGGGTTCACCGTTCCATCCTGCCAGGTGCGCCGGGCGCGAGACCGACCCGCGCACCGTGCGTCGGATCACGCCGGGCCGATGCCCCGCGCCCGGCCCGCACGGGTCCGCAGGGGCGGGCCGGGTCAGGTGACCGCGTGCCGGCGGTGGCCGTCGCTGGTACGCGGCTCGGGAGGGCCTGCCGCCGTGCCGCCGCCGGCGGCGTCGTCCGGGTGGCCGGGCGGCTCGGCATTGGCCGCCGTGGCTGCCGCGATCGCGTCGCTGAACGCCTGCCGATCCGGCCAGCGCAGCGCGGCCACCACCATCAGCACCACGCCGGCCGCGCTCCACAGCCCCACCACGAGGGGGATGGTGTCGAAGCGATCGGCGATCAAACCGGTCGCCAGCACCGCGAAGCCCTGGATGACCTGGACGCCGGTCGCCATCACCCCGAAGGCGCGGGCGCGGATGCCGTTGGGGAGCGCCTGGACGAAGAGCCCGTTGGCCATCGGCAGCATGCCGGCGACCGCGAACCCGCAGATAGCAGCCAGCAGAGCAACCGCCAGCGGGGGCGGATCGAACAACGTCGGCACCAGCGCCAGTGGGGCGAGGACCGCGAGCGGCCGCATCAGCTTCAGTCGGCGGGCCGGCCCGAACAGGCGGCTCACCAGCAACCCGCCGAGGATGAAGCCGACCGGGCTGGCCGCCATGATCACTGCTTGGGCCGTGGTCGCGCTCATGTCGCCGCGGCCCTCCTCGTTGGCCCAGCCGACGGCCAACCCCTCGGGAATGATCGAGAAGAGCATCGCGCTGAACACCAGCACCGCGATGGCCCGCAGCACCGGTGTGCCGAACACGATGGTGAAGCCCTGGCGGGTCTCCTGCAGCAGGTGGCTGCGCTGCGCCGGGTTCGGCACCGCCGAGCGGTGTCGCACACCGAGGCGGACCAGCAGCGCCGACGCGCCGAACGTGGCCGCGTTGAACAGCAGCGCGACCCGCGGGTCGTAGGAGGCGGCGGCGGCGCCGAGCACGTATCCGACGATCTGGGCCGCCTGCCCCGCGCTGCCGTTCAGCGACAGCCCGAGCACCAGCCGGTCCCCGGCGAGCATCTGCGGCATCAACGCGGACTTCGCCGCCTGGCTCGGCGGGTTGGCGAGCGTGGCGGCGAAGATCAGCACCAGCACCGCCTGGTACGGCAGTTGCGGGATGGCGATGAGCAGCATCAACCCCATCCGGATGAGGTCACACGCCACCATCACCCGCCGGTACGGGTATCGCTCCGCGAGTGCGGCGAGCACCGGACCACCGAGCAGCCAGGGCAGGAAACTCACCGCGAAGGCGGCCGCGGAGAGCCCGACCGAATCGGTCCGCTGATAGACCAGCACGGTGACGGCGGCCTTCGCGACATAGTCGCCGACCCAGGAGAGGGCGCCCGCCACGAACACGGCGCGGAACTCGTGCTGGGCGAACACCTCGCGAAAAGTAGCGGGGCCTTCCGCGGAAGGTCGCTCGTCGGGCACCGTCGCCTCCATCGGCCTCCGGGTTGGCCGCTCGTGGCAGCCCGGCCGGATGCGCTCGTCAGATCTACGGATCAGCGAGGTTGTGATCACGCTTTGGCGGGAACGCGTGCTCCGGATTCTGCCCGATCGTCTGACAACTATCTAGGCCGAACGGCTCATTCGTCGCATCCCCGACTGAACGAACGGACGATACCTGAGGGGCCGGGCGGCTCGCGACCCCTGAATTCGAGGACGACGACGGGTGGGTCAGGTGGCACCCCCCTGACCCGTTTCACCGTCCGGCAACGGGCGGGGAGGAAGCCCGGGAAAGATGCGGGCCGCCGCGATCTGCGCGGTGATCCCCGAGTTCTCCAGCGCCTCCGCCAGCCGCCGACGCAACTCCCGGCCCACCGCGAACTGCCCGTCCGCTGTCGTCTTCACCACCGTGCGGATGACCGCACCGTCCACCGTCACCTGCTCGACACCCAGCACCTCCGGCGCCTCGACGATCTCCGGCGACAGCTCCGGGTCGAGTGCGACCGAGGCGGCCGCGGTCCGCAGGACGGCGGTGGCCTCCTCGGTGCTGTTGAACCCGATCGGTAGGTCCACCACCACGAGCGCCCAGCCCTGGCTCTTGTTGCCCACCCGGATGATCTCGCCGTTGCGGATGTACCAGAGCACTCCGCGACCGTCGCGCACAGTGGTCACCCGAAGCCCGACCGCCTCGACCACGCCCATCGCCTCGCCCAGGTCGACGTTGTCGCCCACGCCGTACTGATCCTCGATCAGCATGAACAGGCCGGCGATCAGGTCCTTGACCAGGCTCTGCGCGCCGAAGCCCAGCGCGACGCCGGCGATCCCCGCGCTGGCCAGCAGCGGGGCCAGATCGAAGCTGAACTCACGCAGGATCATCAGCAGCGCGATGCCGAAGACGAACGCGGTGGTCAGACTGCGCAGCACCGAGCCGATCGCCTCGGCCCGCTGCCGTCGCCGCTCGGGCACGAACTCGGTCGGGTCGACGGCCGCGCTGGGCACCCGCTCGCGCAGCGGTCGCAGCATCGTCGGCACCGCGCCGTCGGTCGTGGTGCGGACCAACCGGTTGATCGTGCGGTGCACCGCCCAGCGGGCCACCATCGCCAGCGCCAGGATCAGCAGCACCCGCAGTGGCTTGAGCAGGATCCAGTAACTGCCCTCGGCGAACCAGGCCGAACTGGTCCAGTCGTACAGGAATTCGCAGGAGGAACTGCCCTGGCAGTTCACCGACCCGCCGGTGGACAGGGCAAGGGGCATCACGCTTGCGGCACTCACCCTGTCTTCGTACCGCAAGGAGCCCGAGCGCCCACCGCCGACCCACCGGCAGGTGAGGGACGAGCGCGCTAGCGCGTCGGCTGGATGCTGGCGAGCAGTTCGGTGATCCTCGTTCTGATGTCGTCGCGGACCT
This sequence comes from Micromonospora sp. DT231, assembly GCF_049847025.1. Taxonomy (NCBI): domain Bacteria; kingdom Bacillati; phylum Actinomycetota; class Actinomycetes; order Micromonosporales; family Micromonosporaceae; genus Micromonospora; species Micromonospora sp. DT231. Next base: position 98,499 of record NZ_JBNCNO010000015.1, read on the forward strand.
GGCGGACGACGTCGAGGGATTGGCCGGCGGGGTCGGTGAGCTTCCAGTCTTCGTAGCGTTTGCCGGGGAAGACGGGGCAGGCGTCGCCGCAGCCCATGGTGATGATGACGTCGCTGGCGTGGGCGGCGTCCCAGGTGAGCCGGGCTGGGATTTGTTCGGTGATGTCGATGCCGACTTCGCGCATGGCTTCGACGGCGACGGGGTTGATCTGGTCGGCGGGTTCGCTGCCCGCGGAGCGGACCTCGATGGCGTCGCCGGCGAGGTGTCGGAGCCAGCCGGCGGCCATCTGGGAGCGGCCGGCGTTGTGGACGCAGACGAACAGGACGCTGGGCTTGTCGGTCATCGGGCTTCTGTCTCCGGAGAGAGTCGGGGGGCGACCACGGCGTCGGCGGAGTTCTCGGCACCGGGGTACCAGGCGGCGATGGCGGCGATGGCGACCAGGCCGCCGACGAGCTGCGCGCCGACGAAGCCGGGCAGCGAGGTGGGGGCGATTCCGGCGAAGGTGTCGGTGAAGGCGCGGCCGATGGTGACGGCGGGATTCGCGAATGAGGTGGACGAGGTGAACCAGTAGGCGGCACCGATGTAGGCGCCCACGGCGGCCGGAGCCGCACTGCTGCGGCCGGTGCGGGCGAGGGCGAAGATCAGGACGATCAGGCCGGCGGTGGCGACGATCTCGGCCAGCCACAGGTTCCCGCCGATGCGATCGGTGCGGGACCACGTGGCGGCTGGTAGTTCGAACATCAGGTTGGCCAGAACGGTCCCGGTGATCGCGCCGCAGACCTGGGCGGCGACGTAGGCGGCGAGATCACCGGCGGTCAGGCCGGTGCCGGCGCGACGGCCGAGCCACCAGTCGACGACGGAGACGATCGGATTGAAGTGCGCGCCCGATATCGGGCCGAAGGTCAGGATCAACGCGCCCAGCGCCAGGGCGGTGGCGATCGCGTTCTCCAGGAGTTGGAGCCCAACGTCGGTGGGCGAGAGTCGGGCGGCGGCGATCCCGGAACCGACGACGGCGGCGACGAGCAAGGCCGTACCGACGAACTCCGCCGACGCGCGACGGGCCGGCAGGCTCACGCGGTGGCCTCCGCGGAGGTGGCCGAGAGGTCCAGAAGCGCGCGGAGTTGCCGGAACGCGTCCGGGCGGACCCGGTACCAGACCCACGTGCCGCGCCGCTCGGAGTCGACCAGGCCAGCCTCCCGCAAGACCTTCAGGTGATGGGAGATGGTCGGCCCGGACAGCTCGAACGCGGGGGTCAGATCGCAGACGCACATCTCCGGCACCGAAGCGATCATCGACATCAGCCGTAGCCGGACCGGGTCGCCCAGGGCCTTGAACAGTGGCGCGACCACTGCTGCCTGGTCGGTGTCCATGGGGCGAACCGCGATCGGCGCGCAGCAGGCCACCGCGTCCAGGCTCATCACCGGCAGGGCTTGTTTCGACATTTCTCTAGGTTGACAGATTTCAAAACAAGGTGCAACGTTGGGTCCTGCTTCGAAAAGCATCAAGACAAGGGCGTGGTGGGCAAGCCGTTGTACGGAGGCCTGCAGCGCCGAGGCCCACTCCGACCAGCCACCACACCCTCCAGATCGGTAAGGAGAGTCATGTCCCGCGTTCAGCTCGCCCTGCGTGTGTCCGACCTCGAAGGCTCCGTCGCCTTCTACTCCACGCTGTTCGGCGTCGAGCCCGCCAAGCGCCGCCCCGGCTACGCCAACTTCGCCGTCGAGAACCCGCCGCTGAAGCTCGTCCTGCTCGAAGGCGAGCCCGACCAGCCCACCGTGATGGACCACCTGGGCGTCGAGGTGTTCAGCACCGACGACGTCAACGCGGCCACCACGCGCCTCACCGACTCCGGTCTGATCACCCTGGAGGAGAACGGCACCGAGTGCTGCTACGCCCTCCAGGACAAGGTGTGGGTGCGCGGCCCTGGTAACGAGCCCTGGGAGGTCTACACCGTGAAGGCCGACTCCGACCAGTTGGAGAAGGCCACCGAAAGCGCCTGTTGCACACCCGCTGCCGAGAAGGAACCGGCCACCGGTTGCCGCTGCTGATGCCGGGACGCCCTCCCCGCTCTCCAACTGGAGGGCGAGGGCGGGGGCGGTGGCGTGAGCGAGCGTGGTGTGTCATACGGCTCAATCAACGTCAATTGTCACGGCGTACACCCAGGCCGGACCTCAGGCCTTCTGGTCCGCGCAGCAGCCGTCGGCGCAACCCGAGGTCTGGCCGCCGGCACCGCTGGCAGGGAGGGGTGCGCAGTCGTCGCAGTGCTCACCGCGCCATGCCTCGATACCTTCCTTGACGGCTACCCCCGCGATCACGAGTGCGGCGATCGGGTCGGCCCACGACCAACCCCAGGCCGCATTGAGGGCCAGGCCCACGAGCAGCACCGCAGACAGGTACGTGCACAGCATCGTCTGCGTCGAGTCGGCCATGACTGTTGCGGAGCCGAGTTCCCGGCCGGTGCGACGCTTGGCCCGAACGAGCAGCGGCATCACGAGCAGCGATGCGACGGCGAGGCCGATGCCGACCGGGCTGGCCTCGGCGTCTCCACCGCTCAGCAGCGAGCGAGCGGCGTCGAAAGTGACCCAGGCAGCCAGGGCGAAGAACGACGCGCCGATGAGGCGTAGCGCCATTCGTTCCCGATCCTCGGGCACCCGAGAGCGGAACTGCCAGATCAGCACCGCTGCGCTGGATACCTCGACGAACGAGTCCAGGCCGAAGCCGATCAATGCCGTGGAGGAGGCCGCTGCGCCAGCGGCAATGGCGACCAGGCCCTCGAGAAGGTTGTAGCCAGCAGTGGCGTAGGCGAGCCACAGGCTGCGGCGTGACAGCACTGCCCGTCGCTCCGGAGTCAGCAACGACGCGCTCATGCGTGCACTCCCGAGGTGGTGGAGTCGGCGGGCTTCCCGTAGACCGGGCACAGGGCTACGGCCTCGCCAGTCGCAGCGAGAACCAGTTCCGCCGAGCGCAGCAGGTCCAGCAGTTCGGGCCGGGTCAGGGCGTAGAACGACTGGCGACCTTCCACCCGGTAGTCGACCAGGCCACAGTCACGAAGGCAGGCGAGGTGCTTGGACACGGTCGACTGCGCGAGCCCCAGCTCTCCAGTCAGGTCGACCACCCGAGCCTCGCCGGACGCGATCCGTCGCAGGATCGCCAGCCGGGTCGGGTCCCCCAGGGACCGGAACAGCGCCACGGCCGGAGTCAGGCCGGGGGTGCAATCAATCGCCATAGCGCGATGATAGCCAGATTCAGCGATGATTGGGGTGGTGTCGGCATGACCCTCGGCGACGGTGGGGCGGAAGATCATCGGGCACGGATCCGGCACGACTGAGGCCGGCAGAAGCTGTCGTCCGGTGTCCGACAACGGCAGTGTTCTCCCAGGCCCAGACGGCGATGCGCCCGGATGCGGATGATCCTCATACCTCATGCGGGATTAGTACGTGCAATCCGGGGTCCGATCAGGGACTATTGGCGCAACGGACGTCGGTGATCGGCCCGGCGTCGACCGTGTGGGTGGTCATGCCCGACCGCGGTCGACGGCGGTACGCAGCAGCCGCTGAACCGGGAGGGTGATCGCGATGCCTGACATACGACCCACGGTGGGCTCCGGCGCGTTGGTCCTCAACGCCACCTACGAGCCGCTGTGTGTCGTGTCGGTGCGTCGCGCCGCGATCCTCGTTCTCTCCGCCAAGGCGGTCTGCGTCGCCGACGGCGACGGCATCCTGCACAGCGCCCGCGACGCGCTTCCGGTGCCCTCCGTGGTCCGGCTGACCCGCTTCGTCCGCGTGCCGTACCGGACGCACGTGGGGTTGTCCCGGCGGGCGATCTTCGCCCGCGACGGGTGGCGGTGCGCCTACTGTCGAGGCCCGGCCGAGACCATCGACCATGTCTTCCCCCGCAGCCGGGGTGGCCGGCACGCCTGGGAGAACGTGGTCGCCGCGTGTGCCCGGTGCAACCACACGAAGGGCGACAAGACGCCGGCGGAGATGGGGTGGCGGTTGCACGCGCTGCCCGCCGCTCCGAAGGGCACCGCCTGGCGGGTGCTCGGGCACCGCGCCCCCGACCCCCGTTGGGCCGACTGGCTGGACCTGCGGGAGCCGGAAGCCGCCGCCTGACCAGCGCCGCCGGTGGCATCGATCGCGCCGCGGGCGAGAGCACGGGTGCCGGACGTGGCGCCCGACCCGTCGGGCACGATGGGCTCATGACGCCGCTCTGCCGACACGACAGTGACGACTGCGGTCCGGCATGACCGCCGCGAGGATCGCCCCGGTGCTGCAGAGCCGCTTCAGCCCGCTGCGCTTCGACAGTGACCACCAACTGTCCGACGGGGAGGTGGCGGTCCTGCTGGAGGCGGCCCGGTGGGCACCGTCGGCCGGCAACTCCCAACCGTGGGCGTTCCACCTCCGCCGACGTGGTGACGCGGGGCACGCCGCGCTCGTCGACCACCTCGCCGCGAGTTCACGCCGATGGGCCCCGCAGGCCAGCGCGCTGGTCGTGAACCTCGCACAGCGGGGAGTCGACGACAGCGGGATGGAGTACTCCGAGTTCGCCGACTACGACCTCGGCCAGGCGGTCGCGCACATGACCGTGCAGGCCCACTCCATGGGCCTGGCGTGCCGGCAGTTTCGCGCCTTCAACCTCGACGCCCTCCGCGACACCATGCGCGTCGCACCCGGTTGGCAGATACTCACCATGACCGCCATCGGCGTGGCAGCCGACGACGGCGATCCCGTCCCGCGACACCGCCGCAGCATCACCGACCTCAGCACCGCCGGAGTCGAACCGCCCGACCACGACACGACGGACCAGCCGCGTCGAGCGTAGAACGGCGCGACTGCGGCGCTTGTGGTTGGCTCAGTCCTGCTGGTCGGCTGCCCGGCGGTCCGCGCGCTGGTGACGGTCGGCTGCTCGGCCGTACGCGACCGCGAGCAGCCGGTCGATCTCGGGCAGTAGCTGCGGGCCGGGCATGACGATGCTGCCGAAGCCGTACAGCGCGTAGCCCGGGTGCGGCATGAGGGTGTCCAGCCGGGCGAAGTCGAAGTCGTCCCGGTGCTCCTCGAACGCCTTGGGCGGAAAGCCGAAGCGTCGCTCGAACTCGTCTCGACCCAGGTCCAGGTTGAGGCGGAAGACGCCGGGACGGTCCAGCTGTGCGGCCTCGTCGAAGCCGGGCACATCGTGCTCGACGATTGTGGCGAACGGCTGCCGGCGGTCCGGGCCGACGAAGAAGAACCGGTCGCCCCAGGCCGCCTCGGGTGACCCGTTCTCCTCGCTCGCCACGACCTGCGCGACTCCGGGCAGCGCGACGATCCGGTCGGCGAGCGTGGCCGCGTCGACGCCGGTCGGGACGTGCAGGACCGCGTCGGCGCGCTCGATGGTGGCCCGGTCCAGCGGGAAGTATCGGTAGTCGTGCGTCCGCCGCTCGGCCGGCCCGATGTCGGACGCCGGCACGTACCGGGGGAGGTCGGTCTCCTGCTGGAGCCTGCCCTCGTAGGTCGACGCGGCGGGGGCCTCGATGCCGAGCGCCGGGCTCGCGCCCAGGCTGCCGACGATCACCGCGTACCGGTCACCCAGCAGCGTCGCGACGATCGCGCCGGCGCCGGCCCACGACACGTCCGTGTCGGCAGTCGTCATCGTGCCCGGCTGGCGCTGGAGGTGCGTGTTGTGTCCGAAGACGAGCGTGGGTCCGCGGTGTGCCTCGGCGGAACGGATCGCGAGCAGGTTCTCGGCCATCAGCGCGTCCCGGACCGCGGCCAGGCGGCCGAAGCGTTCCTCAGGGGCCAGTGGGGCGGCGGCCGCGGCGTGGTAGCGCAGCACCGCGACCGCGGACGTCGCGTGCACGAACGCCGCCGACCAGCCGTCGGGCTTCCAGGGCGCCCGCAGATACAGCTCGGTGACGAGGTCGTCGGCGAGCACCCGCAGTGCGCGGGCGTCGGCCGAGCGCCCCACCGACCGACCCGGCTCCCAGATCGCGGCCGTGTCGGTCCACCGCGCCTCGTCACCGACCAGGTCGTCGATCTCGGCGGACCGGTCGAGGCCGAGGAAGTCACACACCCGGGTGAGGTGAAGGCGCGGGCTCGGGGCGTTGGCCATCTCCAACGGGGCGTCGAAGCCGTGGAACGTCAGGCGTTCGGCGGGCGGGCGTCCCGCGTTCCATTCGCGCATCCGCAGCAGCAGGTCGCGGTTGGCCGGGGCGGCGCCGAACCCGTGGCTGAACCCTTCGGCGAGCGCCCGGTCGAGCGGCACGTCGGCGCCACCCTGCACGAACTCGTTGGCGATCAGCCCGGCCGCGCGGTCGCTCTCCACCGCGATCGACAGGTAGCCGTGCTCCGCCAGCGACAGGAAGGCGTCGTTGCGGAGTTGGAGGAAGGCGGACTCGCCGTGCGTCGGCTCGCCGAGCGCGAGCAGGTCCGGGGATACCGCGAGCAGGTCGAGAAGAGCTGGCATTCCATAAACCGTATCGTTGAACCAGCGGTTGAGACTCAGCAGCGACGGAGCACGGGTGACAGCCACACAACCCTCAAACACCGGGGTACGCCGCCCGGTCGACCTCGCACGTGCCCACGGGCTCTCCGCGCAGGCCGTGCGCAACTACGAACGAGACGGCGTCCTGCCGCCGGCCCCGCGCACACCGAACGGCTACCGCCGGTTCACCGAGGTGCACGCCAGGGCGTTGAGTGCCTACCTCGCGTTGATCGCGGGCCACGGCTACGCGGCCAGCGGCGAGATCATGCGGGCCGTCAACCGTGGTGAGATCGACGCCGCGTTGCGCATCGTCGATGACTCCCATGTCCTGCTCCAGCGCGACCGGGAGACCCTGGACGCGGTCGAGACGGCGGTGGCGACGCTCACCGCGACGCGGCCGCAACCGCAGACCCGGACAGCCGTGTCCGTCAGCGTGCTGGCTCACCGCCTCGGTGTCCGGCCCGCCACGTTGCGCAAGTGGGAGCGGGCCGGGGTGCTGCGGCCGGCACGCGACCCGGCGACCCACTACCGGGTCTACCTCCCGGACGACGTCCGCGACGCCGAGCTGGCCCACCTGTTACGCCGCGGCGGGTACCGGCTCGACCACATCGCCGGCGTGCTGCGTCAGGTACGCGGGGCGGGCGGCGCCGAATCGCTCGCCGCGTCGCTGAGCCGGTGGCGGGAACGGCTCACCGAACGCGGCCGGGCGATGCTCACCGGGGCCGCCCGGCTCGCCGACTACCTGGACGCTGCTCAACCACCACCACGCGCCTTGACCAGCGAGGCGAAGACCACCACATTGTCCGCGTATTGATCGGAGTGCCGGCGGCTGTCGGACGGCTCTTCCGGTTGGAGATCGATGGCACCGTCCGCGCCACCGCAGCGGCCTTCGCGGAGCCGGCGCTACGCAGTCTCGACGCCATACACCTTGCCACGGCCCAGGTTCTGACAAACGAGTCCGGAACGGCGCTCATCGCATTCGTCAGTTACGACCGGCGGCTGCTCGACTGCGCCAAGGCCGCTGGGTTGCCCGTGGCAAGCCCAGGCCAGAACTAACCCACGGTCCCGGTCTGCCCGCCCTCACCCTGAACGTGCCTTGACCAGGGACGCGAACACCACCACGTTGTCGGAGTAGCCGGTCTCGCCGCCGACCCACTGGCCGCCGCAGGTGATCAGTCGAAGGCTCGGGTGGCTGAAGTCGCCGTACACCTCGTCCACCGGCAGTCGGCCCTTGTCGAACTTCTCCACCGAGTTCACCTCGAAGACCGCCACGTTACGGTCGGTGCGGGTGACCTCGATCTGGTCGCCGTCGCGCAGTTCGCGGAGCTGGTGGAAGACCGCCGGCCCGCTCGTGGTGTCGACGTGCCCGACGATCACCGCCGGGCCGTACTGGCCGGGGGTCGGCCCCTGGTCGTACCAGCCGGCCTCCTGGGCGCGCGCCGCGTCCGGCACGGCGATGGTGCCGTCCGGAGCGATGCCCACGTCGTGCACGGGCGCCCGCAGGTCGATCTTCTCGATGGCGAGGCTTGTCGGGCGGCTGGCCGGCAGCACCGGGAACTTCTTCGGCGGCGGTCGAAACCCGGCGCTGAGCCGGTCCGGTAGCAGGCTCATCCCGGTCACCTGCTCCACGCCGAGCATCGCGACGATCAGCACCATCACGGCGGCGATGGCCAGCACCGGCAGCCCCGGTCCCGTACCGAAACGGGGTCGGAACGACCGCGCTCCGGCCGGGCGCGGCGACAGCGGGGCGGCCACCGGATCCGGGGTGGCGACACTTGCCGACCCGGCCTGCCCGGCGACCCGACCCAGCCGGCCGGAGGCGCGGGCCACCAGCCGGCCGGAGGCGCGCAGCAGCCGGCCGGCTCGGAAGCGGGCGCGGCGGTCCGGCCGCGCACGCGCGGATCTGCGGGTCATGAGTCATCCGGCTCAGGAGCCGGCTCCGGTCCGACGTCGGCCGCCGGCCATTCCGAGCGCGACAGCGGTGGCGACAAGCGCCACGCCGCCGAGCACCAGCAACGAGCCGGTGCCACGGCCGCCGGCCGTCCCGCCGCCCCCGGTCGCCGGTCCCTTGCTGGGGGAGGCCATGTTCAGCACGGTGAGCGTGGTCGAGGCCGTCTGGCCGTTCTCGCAGCGCAGTTCGACCGGGTAGTCACCGGCCGGCTTGTCCCTCGGGATTGTTGCCTGCCCGGTCAGGAAGCCCTTGTCTGGTTTGAGCATCACGTGCGGAAACGCGTCGGAGTGCACGGTGGACTGGCGGTTGTTGTTGGCGTTGTCGCAGCCCGCCTTGATGCTGACCCGGCTGCCGGCCTGGGCGCTGTTCGGCATCACCTCGACGAAGACGTTCTCGCCGGCGCGCGCCGGTGCGACCGACATCAGGACAAACGCCCCGACCAGCGCAACAAGCGTCAGTGCGAACGAGAGCGCGCGGTTGATCGTGCGGATTCCCTGCATGATTCCCCCCAACCGGCGACGACCGCCGGAACCTCCGCCCTCATTCCGCCTCCGCGCCGCGGCACTCCGGACGGAAGAAAGGGCGTCCCCTGGGCACGCCGCTGCTTTCCCGCTGGCTCGGGGCCAAACCCGGGTCAGCCGCGGCGGGGGGAGGGGAGGGGAGTGATCGGTCGCCAGTCGAGCGGGGAGGAGAGGACCATCGTGCTCGACGGCTGGCCGTACGGGGCGAGCCGGTCGATGACCGCCTCGAAGTCGCCGATCGAGCCGGCGGCCACCTTGAGCATGCTGCACGCGTCGCCGGTGATCCGGTGGATCTCCAGGATCTCCGGCCAGTCGGCCACCGCCGGGTCGTGCAGGATGCAGCGCGCGCCGTAGCAGGACATCCGGATCAGCGCGACCACGGTGCGGCCGGCTCGGGTCAGGTCGACGTGGGCGTGGTAGCCGGTGACGACCCCGGCCTCCTCCAGCCGGCGAACCCGCTCCGCGACGGCCGGCGGGGACAGGTGCACCCGCCGGGACAACTCGCTGAAGGAGAGCCGGGCGTCGGCCTGCAACTCGCGCAGCAGCGCCCAGTCCATGTCGTCCACGCTCAGACCTTACTTTCGTGAACCAACTTCGCCTAGTTGCCTTCGGTTTGCCAGGAGAAGGCGGTGAGAGCCGTTGATTCGGCATTCCGCAGGCCGATCCGACCGCGAGATCATGACGTCGGCTAGTCCGGGGGAGGGAGAAGAGATGGTGGATCAGACGGAGCGGCGGGCGCCGAACCGCCGTGCCACGGTGCAGCCGGTGACCCCCGGGCAGCGTGCCGCGCAGGCGGCGCGCACCGGTGGCGAGCCGACCCTGGAGTTCGCCGACATGGTGCCGTACGACGCGTACGTGCAGGCCAGCGCCCTGCACAAGATGCAGCACCCGCTCAGCAGCGACCCGGGCGAGATGTCCTTCCTGATGGTCAGTCAGATCATGGAGCTGTACTTCGGGCTGACCTGCCACGAGCTGCGGGAGACGCAGCGGCTGATCCGCGCCGACCAGGTCTGGGAGGCGCTGGCCCCGCTGGGCCGGGCCAAGCTGCACCTGGAGGGGCTCAACGCCGCCTGGCAGGGCCTGCGCTGGATGAGCCCGGCCGACTTCAACAGGTTCCGCAACCTGCTCGGCGAGGCTTCCGGCTTCCAGTCGGCGATGTACCGGCAGTTGGAGTTCCTACTCGGGCTGCGCGACCCGACGCTGATCCGTCCGTTCCGCCGGCAGGCCGAGGTGCACGCCGCGCTGAGCGACGCGCTGGCCACCCCGAGCCTCTGGGACGACGTGGTCGCGCTGCTCGCCCGGCGCGGCTTCGACCTCCCCGGCGACCTGCTCGACCGGGACGTGGCCGTCGAACACGACCCGCAGCCGTCGGTCGAGGCGGCCTGGGTACGGATCTACGACGACCACGGCCCGGACAACCACCTGCGGCTGCTCGGCGAGGCGTTGAGCGCTGTCGCCGAGGAGTTCGGCGACTGGCGCTGGAACCACGTCAAGGCGGTGCAGCGGACGATGGGCGCCAAGGTCGGCAGCGGCGGCTCCGCCGGACTGGCGTGGTTGCAGCGCAGCATGTCCCGGGTGGTCTTCCCGGAGCTGTGGTCGGCCCGTACCGCGATGTGACCGGAGAGCGAGACATGCACACCCCAGAACAAGAGGCGCACCGCCTCGACGAGGCCGACCCCGGCCACCGGCACCTGTTCCACGTGCCGCCCGCCGATGGCGGCGAGCACAGCGAGTCGGCGTACCTGGCCGGCAACTCGCTCGGCCTGCAACCCCGGGCCACCCGCGACGAACTCCTGGCCGACCTGGACGCGTGGGGGCGGCTCGGCGTCGAGGGGCACCTGGAGGCGCAACGGCCCTGGCTGCCGTACCACGAGTTGTTGACCGCACCGGCCGCCCGACTGGTCGGCGGCCGGCCCGCGGAGACCGTGGTGATGAACTCGCTCACGGTCAACCTGCACCTGCTGATGGTGAGTTTCTACCGCCCGGCCGGCGTCCGCACCCGCATCGTCATCGAGGACGCCGCCTTCCCCTCGGACAGCTACGCGGTGCGCAGCCAGGCCCGGTTCCACGGCCTGGACCCGGACGAGACGGTGGTCCGGTTGCGCCCGCGCGAGGGCGAGGACGCCCTGCGCACCGAGGACGTGACCGACTACCTGGCCGCCGAGGGTGACCGGGTGGCGCTGGTGCTGCTCGGCGGCGTCAACTACCTGACCGGCGAGTTGGTGGACATCCCGGCGATCACGGCTGCCGGCCGGGCGGCCGGCGCGGTGGTCGGTTGGGACCTGGCCCACGCGGTCGGCAACGTGCCGCTGGCCCTGCACGACTGGGACGTCGACTTCGCCGCGTGGTGCTCCTACAAGTACCTGAACTCGGGCCCGGGAGCGCTGGCGGGCGTCTTCGTGCACGAGCGGCACCTCGGCGATCCGGACCTGCCCCGCTTCGAGGGTTGGTGGAGCACCGCGGCGGCCACCCGGTTCGAGATGACACCGGTGTCCCGACCGCCCGCGACGGTGGAGGCCTGGCAGATCTCCAACCCGCCGATCTTCGCGATGGGCCCGGTGCGTACCTCGCTGGAGCTGTTCGACACGGTCGGGATGAGCGCGCTGCGCGCCCGCAGCCAGCGCCTCACCGGCTGGCTGGAGACGCTGCTCGACGAGGTCGTCGCCGACCGGCCGCTGCGCGTGATCACCCCGCGCGACCCGGCCCGGCGGGGCTGCCAACTCTCGGTCCGCATCGGCGCCGGCAGCGCCGCCGAGCTGACCAAACGCCTGCGGTACGAACACGGTGTCATCGCCGACGCCCGGGAGCCGGACGTCGTCCGGTTCGCCCCGGTGCCGCTGTACTCCACGTACCTCGACTGCTGGCGGGCCGCCGCGGCGCTCGCCGCGACGGTGGGGGCCTCATGACAGCGCGGCGCGACGAGATCGCAGTCATCGGCGCCGGGCTGGCCGGTTGCCTGGCGGCCTGCTTCCTGGCCCGGCGGGGCTACCCGGTGGCCCTCTACGAGCGCCGGTCGGACCCGCGGGTCGGCACGGCCGAGCGCGGTCGCTCGATCAACCTGGCGCTCTCCGAACGCGGGTTGGACGCGCTGCGCCGGATCGGGCTGGCCGAGCAGGTGCTGACCGACGCGCTGCCGATGCGCGGCCGGATGATCCACCCGGTCGAGGGCGAGCAGCAGTTCCAGTCCTACAGCGCGGCCGGCGACCGGGCGATCAACTCGATCAGCCGGGGTGCCCTGAACAACGCCCTGCTGGACGAGGCCGCCGCACTGCCCGGAGTGCGGGTCGTCTTCGACCACCGGCTGGTCGGGCTCGACCCGACCGACGGAACCCTGAACTTCGAAACCCCGCAGGGCACGGTCGCGGCCAAGGCGTCGGTCGTGCTGGGCGCCGACGGCGCCGGCTCCGCGGTACGCGGGCAACTGCTCGCGTACGGGTTGCTGCACGAGAGCGTGGACTTCCTCGACTACGGCTACAAGGAGTTGACGATCCCGCCGCTGGGCGGGGACTTCGCGCTCGATCCAGACGCGCTGCACATCTGGCCGCGCGGCACCTCGATGATGATCGCGCTGCCCAACCCGGACCGCTCCTTCACCTGCACGCTGTTCTGGCCCAACGAGGGCGCCGGCAGCTTCGCGGCACTGGACAGCCCGGCGGCGATCGAAGACCACTTCGCCAGGCACTACCCGGACGTCATCCCGTTGGCGCCGAACCTGGTCGACGACTACCGGCACAACCCGGTGGGTGTGCTCGGCACGGTCCGCTGCGCCCCCTGGCAGGTCTTCGGCAAGGTCGGGCTGCTCGGCGACGCGGCGCACGCGATCGTGCCGTTCTACGGTCAGGGCGCCAACTGCGCGTTCGAGGACGTGGTCGAGTTGGACCGCTGCCTGGACGAGTGCGCCGACGACTGGTTGGCGGCGCTGCCTCTGTACCAGCGACGCCGCCAGGAGAACGCCGAGGCCATCGCCGCGATGGCGCTCACCAACTTCGTGGAGATGCGGGACAGGGTCGCCTCTCCGGTCTTCCAGCTCCGCCGCAGGATCGAGCACGCCCTGGAACGCGCACTGCCCGGCCGGTACGTTTCGCAGTACGAGCTGGTGTCCTTCTCCACCACCCCGTACGCCGAGGTGCGCCGCCGGGTGCGCCGGCAGCACCGGGTGCTCGGCGCGGTCGTCGGCGGGGCCGCCCTGCTGCTGGTCGGCGCGACACTCGGTCGAGGGAGGCGCGGATGACCGCCAACTGGGATCCCCGGCTGATGGCCGGTCACGCGCCGGCCGGGCCGCAGCGGCTGCGCAACTTCGTCGGCGGCGAGTTCGTCGACGGTGGTCCGACGTTCGCCAAGGCCAGCCCGGTGACCGGGGAGCAGGTCTTCGAGGTGCTCGAGGCGTCCGAGTCCACCGTGGATGACGCGGTGGCCGCCGCGCGGGCGGCGCTGCGCGGACCGTGGGGCCGGATGGGCGAGCGCGAACGCGCCGAGGTGCTGCGCCGGGTCGCCGACGAGTTGGAGCGCCGCTTCGACGATCTGGTCACCGCCGAGGTCGCCGACACCGGCAAGTCCATCGCCCAGGCCCGCACCCTGGACATCCCGCGCGGTGCGGCGAACTTCCGGGCGTTCGCGGAGATCGTGGCGACCGCGCCCACCGAGTCGTTCACCACCGTCACCCCGACCGGCGGCCGGGCGCTCAACTACGCGCTGCGCAAACCGGTCGGCGTGGTTGCGGTCATCGTGCCGTGGAACCTGCCGCTGCTGCTGCTCACCTGGAAGGTCGCCCCGGCACTGGCCTGCGGCAACGCCGTCGTGGTCAAGCCCAGCGAGGAGACACCGGCCTCGGCGACGGTGCTCGCCGAGGTGATGGCCGCCGCGGGCGTACCGGCCGGGGTGTTCAACCTGGTGCACGGGTTCGGGCCCGACTCGGCCGGCGAGCACCTCACCCGCCACCCGGGCGTGGACGCGATCACCTTCACCGGCGAGTCGGCCACCGGCGGCGCGATCATGCGGGCCGCCGCCGACGGGGTGAAGGCGGTCAGCTTCGAGCTGGGCGGCAAGAACGCCGGCCTGGTCTTCGCCGACGCCGACCTGGACGCCGCGGTGGCCGGCTCGGTGCGGTCCAGCTTCACCAACGGCGGGCAGGTGTGCCTCTGCACCGAACGCCTCTACGTGCAGCGCCCGGTCTTCGAGGAGTTCACCGCCCGGCTGGCGAAGCGGGCCGGTGAGCTGGCGTACGGCTGGCCGACCGACGAGGCCACCGCCACCATGCCGCTGATCTCCCACCAGCACCGGGCGAAGGTCCTCGGCGCGTACGAGCTGGCCCGCTCCGAGGGCGCCGAGGTGCTCACCGGTGGCGGCACGCCCACCTTCGGCGACACCCGTGACGGCGGGTCGTACGTGCAGCCGACAGTGCTCACCGGGCTCGGGTCGGACGCCCGCACCAACCGGGAGGAGATCTTCGGCCCGGTTGTGCACGTCGCGCCGTTCGACACCGAGGACGAGGCGTACGCCCTGGCGAACGGCACCGAGTACGGCCTCGCCGCCACCGTCTGGACCCGGGACGTGGGGGTCGCGCACCGGGCCGGCGCCCGGCTCGACGCGGGCATCGTCTGGGTCAACACCTGGTTCCTGCGTGATCTGCGTACCCCGTTCGGCGGGGTGAAGGCGTCCGGCATCGGCCGGGAGGGTGGCGTGCACTCGTTGAACTTCTACTCCGAGTTGACGAACGTCTGCGTGGACCTGTCGTGAGCCGTGGCGAGGGAGTGGGCATGGAAGCTGACATCGAGGCCGCCAACCGGGAACTGGCCGACGCCCGCAGCACCGGCACGCCGTGCCCGCCGCTGCGTGGGCGACTGCTGCCGGAGGGCGACGTCGAGTCCGCGTACCGGGTGCAGCAACTCCAGGCGCGGGCCTGGCAGGGCCGCGGCGAACGCCGGGTCGGCGCGAAGATCGGGCTGACCTCCCGGGCGGTGCAGGAGACCTTCGGGGTGTACCAGCCGGACTTCGGCATGCTCACCGACGCGATGGCTGTCGGCGACGGGGTCGAGGTGCCCATCGGCCGGCTGCTCCAACCCCGGGTCGAGGCGGAGATCGCGTTCGTGCTCGACAAGGATCTCCCGGACCCGCAGCTCACCACCGTCGACCTGATCCGCGCGGTCGACCACCTGCTGCCGGCCATCGAGATCGTCGACTCGCGGATCGCCGGCTGGGACATCTCCATCGTGGACACCGTCGCGGACAACGCCTCGAGTGGGCTCTTCGTGCTCGGCACCACGCCCCGCCGGCTGGCCGACGTCGACCTGCGGCTGTGCGGGATGGTGCTGGAGCACGCCGGCGAGCCCGTCTCGGTGGGCGCGGGCGCGGCCTGCCTGGGCAACCCGCTGCACGCCCTGCACTGGCTGGCCGGCACCCTCGCCCGTGCCGGTGACCCGCTGCGCGCCGGGGACGTGGTGCTCTCCGGGGCGCTCGGCCCGATGGTGCCGGTCACCCCGGGGGCCGCGTACGAGGCCCGGATCTCCGGGCTCGGCTCGGTGCGGACATGCTTCAGCAAGGGGGGTAACCAGTGACCACTGACGTGGCGGTGCTCGGTTCCGGGAACATCGGCACCGACCTGATGATCAAGGTTCTCCGGCTCAGTGACAGCCTGCGCATGGTGGCGATGGCCGGCATCGACCCGGCCTCCGACGGTCTGGCCCGCGCCCGCCGGCTCGGCGTGGCCACCACCGCCGAGGGCGTGGACGGGCTCGTGGCGATGCCCGAGTTCGCCGACGTCGAGCTGGTCTTCGACGCCACCTCGGCCGGTGCGCACCGGCACCACGACGAGGTGCTGCGCGCACACGGCCGCACGGTTGTCGACCTGACCCCGGCCGCGCTCGGCCCGTACGTGGTGCCGCCGGTAAACCTCGACGAGCACCTGCACGAGCGCAACGTCAACATGGTGACCTGCGGCGGGCAGGCCACCGTGCCGATCGTCGCCGCCGTGCGCCGGGTCACCCAGGTGGCGTACGGGGAGATCGTCGCCTCGATCGCGTCGAGGTCGGCGGGTCCCGGCACCCGGGCCAACATCGACGAGTTCACCGAGACGACGGCACGCGCCATCGAGGTGGTCGGTGGTGCCGAACGGGGCAAGGCGATCATCGTGCTGAACCCGGCCGACCCCCCGCTGCTGATGCGCGACACCGTCTACTGCCTCTGCCCGGACGCCGACGCCGACACCGACGCCATCGCCGCGTCCGTGGCGGACATGGTGGCGACGGTGCAGGAGTACGTCCCGGGCTACCGGCTCAAGCAGGACGTGCAGTTCGACCGGGTCGAGGCGTACCTGCCGACGTTCGGTCGGCGGCTCACCGCGTTGCAGGTGTCGGTCTTCCTGGAGGTCTCCGGCGCCGGGCACTACCTGCCCGCGTACGCCGGGAACCTGGACATCATGACCTCGGCCGCGCTGCGTACCGCGGAGCGGCTGGTGGCCCTGCGTGCTTCGGAGGTGGCCGCGCCGTGACCGATCTCTACATCCAGGACGTGACGCTGCGCGACGGCATGCACGCCATCGCCCACCAGTACACGGTCGACCAGGTCCGCACCATCGCCGCCGCGCTGGACGCCGCAGGCGTGGCCGCCATCGAGGTGGCGCATGGAGACGGCCTCGCCGGTTCCAGCGTCAACTACGGCCACGGCGCGGCCAGCGACGCCGAGTGGATCTCCGCGGCCGCCGAGGTGCTGACCACGGCGAAGCTCACCACCCTGCTGCTGCCCGGCATCGGCACCATCGCCGACCTGAAGGCGGCGAAGGCGCTCGGGGTGACGAGCGTACGCATCGCCACCCACTGCACCGAGGCGGACATCTCCGCCCAGCACATCTCCTGGGCCCGGGAGAACGGCATGGACGTGGCCGGGTTCCTGATGATGTCGCACATGTTCGATGCGGCCGGGCTCGCCGGGCAGGCCAAGCTCATGGAGTCGTACGGGGCGCACTGCGTCTACGTCACCGACTCCGGTGGGCGGCTGCTGATGTCCGACGTGGCGCAGCGGGTCGACGCGTACCGGCAGGTCCTCGCCCCGGAGACACAGATCGGCATCCACGCGCACCACAACCTGTCGCTCGGGGTGGCGAACAGCGTGCTCGCCGTCGAACACGGCCGGGTCACCGGGTCCGCGCCGGTCGGACCGGACGCGCCCCACGGCCGGACCGTCCGCGTCGACGCCTCCCTGGCCGGCATGGGCGCGGGTGCCGGCAACGCGCCCCTGGAGGTCTTCGTGGCGGTCGCCGAGCTGCACGGCTGGAAGCACGGCTGCGACGTGTTCGCGCTGATGGACGCCGCCGACGACATCGTCCGCCCGTTGCAGGACCGGCCGGTCCAGGTGGACCGGGAAACGCTCTCCCTGGGGTACGCGGGGGTCTACTCCAGCTTCCTGCGGCACGCCGAGCGGGCGTCGGCGAAGTACGGCGTGGACGTCCGCTCGATCCTGGTCGAGCTGGGCCGGCGCCGGATGGTCGGCGGCCAGGAGGACATGATCGTGGACGTCGCACTCGACCTGGCCGGCAAGGAGCCCTCATGATCGGACCAGACATCGCGGGGATCGCCGAGAAGCTCGGCGTGGCGGCGGCCACGGCCACCGCGATCCCGCAGCTCGCCGCCGAGACCGGCCTCGACGTGGATACCGCGTACGCCGTGCAGGCCGCGCTGCTGCAGCGTCGGCTCGACGCCGGTGAGCGGCTGGTCGGGCTGAAGATGGGGCTGACCAGCAGGGCGAAGATGGCCCAGGTCGGCGTGGACGAGGTGATCTGGGGGCGACTCACCAACGCGATGCGGGTGCCCGACGGCGGTGCCGTGGACCCGTCCGCGTACATCCACCCCCGGGTGGAGCCGGAGGTGGCGTTCCTCCTGGACCGGCTGCCCGAGCCGGGCGAGCCGGTCGGCGACTTCGCCACTGCCGTCCGCGCCGTCGCGCCGGCCATCGAGCTGATCGACTCCCGGTACGCGGACTTCCGCTTCGCGCTGCCGGACGTGATCGCCGACAACACCTCGGCCGCCGCGTTCGTGATCGGGCCGTGGTCGCCGGTGCCCGACGGCCTGGACAACCTGGGCGTGCTGTTGGAGGTCGACGGTCGGGTGGCGCAGGTCGGTTCGACGGCGGCGATCCTCGGCGATCCGCGTCGGGCCCTCGACGAGGGCATCCGGTTGGCGGGTCGGCACGGGGTGCGGCTGGAGTCCGGCTGGGTGTTCCTGGCCGGCGCCGCCACCGCCGCCGTGCCGCTGCGTCCGGGCGCCCATGTCCGTGCGGTCGTGGAGAAGCTGGGCACGGCGTCGCTTCGGGTCTCTTCGTGATCGGCGTGCGGGCTTTCGTGGGCGCGGCCGTGGGGGTTCCGGGCAGCCCGACCGGCTCCGGGCGGTCAGGCTTGATCCCTGCGCCGGTCGGGCTGCCCGGAACCCCTGACCTGGTCGCGGTGGTCGCGTCGGTGCCGGGTGGGGGTGGGTCATGAGTGCCTCTGGTGCTCGGGTGGTCCCGGGCAAGGCCGTGCCGCGGGGGGCTTTTCCGCACGTCAAGGTCGCGGGTGGGTTCGTTTTTGTCTCCGGTACGTCGTCGCGGCGGCCGGACAACAGCTTCGCCGGTGTGTCGGTGGACGAACTCGGCACCACGAACCTCGACATCCGGGTGCAGACGCGGGCGGTGATCGAGAACATCGGCGATCTGCTGCGGTCGGTCGGTGCGGACCTCGGCGACCTCGTCCAGGTCACGTCGTACCTGGTCAACATGAACGACTTCGGTGGCTACAACGAGGTGTGGGCGGAGTTCTTCGACGCGTCCGGGCCGACCCGCACCACGGTGGCCGTGCACCAGTTGCCGCACCCGCACCTGCTCATCGAAATCCAGGCCGTGGCCCTTCTTCCCTCTGGAGGTCAGTCGTGAGTGAGATCGCCGAGCCGTTCAGCTTTCCGGGCTGGATCGCGGACAACCAGCACCTGTTGAAGCCGCCCGTGGGCAACAAGGAGATGTTCCCCGGCGGGGACGACTTCATCGTGATGGTGGTGGGCGGGCCCAACCAGCGCACCGACTTCCACGTGGACCCGTACGAGGAGTTCTTCTACCAGGTCAAGGGCAACATGCACATCAACCTGATGACCCCGGAGGGGCCGCGTACGGTGCACGTGCGCGAGGGTCAGATGTGGATGCTGCCGCGCAACACCCCGCACTCGCCGCAGCGGCCGGAGGCCGGCTCGATCGGCATGGTCGTGGAGCGGGTCCGCGAGGAGGGCACCCTGGAGACCTTTCAGTGGTACTGCCCCGGGTGCGGCCACCAGGTGTACGAGGTGGAGTTGCAGGTCCGCGACATCGCGGCCGACCTGCCGCCGGTGTTCCAGGCCTTCTACGCCGACGAGGCCGCCCGTACCTGCGCCAACTGCGGCACCCTGCACCCGGGTAAGGGCTGATGCCCGCAGGCGTGGTCGACGTGCACACGCACGTCGTACCGAAGGGGTGGCCGGACCTCGGCGCGGCGTGCGGTGGGTCCGGTTGGCCCTGGTTGCGCGTCGACTCCGAGCGCGCCGCCATGATCATGGTGGGGGAGACGGAGTTCCGCCCGGTCGGCGCCGAGTGCTGGGACGGGGCGCGCCGGCTGGCCGACATGGACGACGACGGCGTGGACGTGCAGGTGGTCTCGCCGACACCTGTCTTCTTCAGCTACCACCGGCCGGCCGACCAGGCGGTGAAGGTCGCCCGGATCTTCAACGACCTGACCCTGGAGGTCACCGCGGCCGGTGGCGGCCGACTGGTGCCGTTCTGCCAGGTGCCCCTCCAGGACCCGGACGCCGCGTGCGCCGAGCTGGATCGCAGCCTGGCCGCCGGGCACGTGGGCGTGGAGATCGGCAACCATGTCGGCGACCGGGACCTGGACGACGCGGGCGTGGTCACCTTCCTGCAGCACTGCGCCGAGGTGGGCGCACCCGTGTTCGTCCACCCGTGGGACATGCCGGGCGGTCCCCGCCTGGACCGCTGGATGGCCCGGTGGCTCACCGGGATGCCCGCCGAGACGCACCTGTCGGTGCTGGCGATGATCCTGGGCGGTGTCTTCGACCGGGTGCCCGACTCGTTGCGGATCTGCTTCGCGCACGGCGGCGGCAGCTTCCCGTTCTGGCTCGGCCGCGCCGACAACGCCTGGCACCGCCGGGGCGACCTGGTCCGTGGCGCGTCCGCGGCCCCGCCGAGCAGCTACGTCGACAGGTTCAGCGTCGACTCGGTGGTCTTCGCCCCGCCCGCGCTGCGGCTGCTCGTCGACACGATGGGGGAGGACCGGGTGCTGGTCGGCAGCGACTACCCGTACCCGTTGGGCGAACGCCCGGCCGGCGCGGTGGTCCGCGACGCCGACTTCCTCACCGACGACCAGCGCGACAAGCTGCTCTCCCGCAACGCGCTGCGCTTCCTGCGCGGCTGAGCACCGCGCCGCACCCTCGACCTGAGCAGATCTTGGAAAGTTTCCGTTAGCGCGGCGAACGGAAAGTGTCCAAGATCTGCGGCTCGGCAGGGCCGGTGGGTGGCAGAAGTCCAGTTGGTCCGTTTTCGGTCGCCAGCGCGTGTCGGCTGCGCGAAGTGCTGACGGCCGGCAGGATGACGGGATGGCCGAGCCGCACGACCTGACCGCGTTGGAGCAGGCCGCGGCGATAGCCCGTGGCGAGCTGTCCAGCGTCGACCTGGTCGAGCACTACCTGCGCCGGGTGGAAGCGCTCGGTGACACCGTGGGCGCGTTCGTCACGGTCACGCCCGATCTCGCCCGGGAAGCCGCTCGCGCAGCCGACGCCGCGCCGGTCGAGGCCCGAGGCCCGCTGCACGGTGTGCCGACCGCGATCAAGGACCTGACGCTCACCGCCGGGGTCCGCACCACATTCGGGTCGGCCGCCTTCCTCGACTTCGTCCCGCCGGTCGACGCCGACGTGGTCCGGTTCATCAAGGCCGCCGGCCTGGTCAGCCTCGGCAAGACCACCACCTCCGAGTTGGGCTGCTCGCTCTACTCGGAAGGCCGGGTCGCGCCCCCGGCCCGCAATCCGTGGCAACTGGCGTACACCGCGGGCGGGTCCAGCGGCGGCGCGGCGGCGGCGGTGGCGGCCGGGCTGGTTCCGGTCGCCCAGGGGTCCGACGGCGGCGGCTCGCTGCGCATCCCGGCGTCGCTCTGCGGCCTCGTCGGCTACAAGCCCAGCCGTGGCCTCGTCTCCGGCGGGCCGCTCGGCTCCGGCGCGTTCGGCCTGCCCACCAGCGGCCCGCTCGGGCGGACCGTCACCGACGTCGCCGCGCTGCTCGACGTCATGGCCGTGCCGGTCCCCGGCGAGCCCTACCTGCCGCCAACCGCGCCGCCGGGCGGCTACCTGGCCGCCGCGCGCCGTGCCGCTCCCGGCCCGCTGCGGATCGGCCGGTTCACCACGCCGATGCTCGCCGACGAGCCGGTGCACCCCGACTGCGTGGCCGCCGTGGACCAGGCCGCCGCGCTGCTCACCGCGGCCGGCCACGAGGTGGTCGAGGTGGCGCCGCCGCTCGGGCCGGCGGCGTGGCCACTGTTCGAGATCCTCTGGTACGTGCTGGCGCTCACCCCGGTGCCGCCACAGCGGGAGGCGGAGCTGCTGCCGCTGACCCGGTTGCTGCGGGCCCGCGGCGCCGAGATCTCCGCCGGCACCCTGGCCGCCACCCTCGGGGAGTTGCAGGCGCAGGTCCGGCTCGGTGCCCGTCGCACCGCCGGCTTCGACCTGCTGCTCTGTCCCACCCTCGCGGCCCCGCAGGCACCCGTCGGCTGGTTCAGCGCCGATGGTGACCCGGCGGCCGACTTCGACAGGCAACGCCGCTTCTCGCCGTACTGCGCCATCTTCAACGTCACCGGCGATCCCTCCGTCTCCCTGCCGGTGGGCGCAACGACCGACGGCCTGCCCGTCGGGGTGCTGCTCACCGGCCGATACGGCGACGACGCGCGGCTCATCGCTACCGCTGCGCAACTGGAGAACTCCAGTGACGGATGGGATCGGCACCCCGCAATCTGGCGGGCCGTCGACTCCGCTAACGTGAATGGTGACGGAGTCGGGCGGTCGACAACATGATCGTCCATCCGACCCGGTTGTTCGAGGTCGTCCTTCTTCCGCCTGGGGGCGTTGGGATTGTCTGTTACCGAGACGTTGCTGGTCTTCGTCGGCATCCCGTTGGCCGCGGTGCTGGTCATCGCCGGCCTGTCGTACGCCGGCAGCCGTGGGGGTGCCACCGGCGGTGGCGGTGGCGCCAAGCGCTACCGGCCGGGCCGGCCCTTCGACTTCACTCCGGTCTGGTTCCTGGGCCGTCCGGAGCAGCTGGCCGACTCGGCCGGCACCGCGCTGACGGCGGGGGCGCAGGCGCCCGCGCTGACCAGCCACAAGCTTGAGCAGGCCAGCGTCGACGCGCCGGCCGGTGGAACCGGAGGCGCAAGTGACCGTTGGTGAGAAGCAGACCGGGTCGGAAAATCCGCCCGAGGTGCTGGACGGGCCGTTCTCGACCCGCCAGCTGCTGCGCATCGACGAGGCGCTGCGCCTGGCCGACCGGGGCACCGGCCTGGTCTTCTCGGTCTTCGTCGGCGGCCTCGACGAGCCGATCCGGGAGCACGCCCAGCGGCTGCACCGCCAGCTCGCCGACCCCGACCGGTCGGTGCTGATCGCGGTGTCGCCAAACCAGCGCCAGTTGGAGATCATCACCGGCCGCTACGCGCGCAAGCGCGTCCCCGACACGTACGCCAAACTGGCCGCGCTCTCCATGGCGGGCGCGTTCAGCGGCGGGGACCTGGCCGGCGGCATCATCAACGGCCTCGACCAGCTCGCCAGCCACGCCGGCAAGGGCTGAGTCCTCCCAGCTACGACGAAGCCCGGTCCGCGTTCAGCGGGCCGGGCTTTCGTGTCTCACCGGGGCCAGGCGCTCGGGTCCAACCTCATCGTCCACGGCTCGTCCACGGTCACCGCGTCGTCCGGACCGATAGTGCCCAGCAGCTCGTAATGGTCGCCCTCGCCGAGCCGATAGCGGTAGATGATCGGGCCGAAGTCGCCTCGCTCCACGCGCCAGTAGTGCGGGATGCCCGCCTCGGCGTAGAGGGCGGGTTTGGTGAAGCGATCGTGGCGCCGGCTCCCCGTCGACTCGACTTCCAGGACGAGCGCGATGTTCTTGGGTTCGGCCCACATGCGCCCGCGCGGTGCGCTTGGTAGCAACACCGTCAGATCGGGGATGAGATTACCGCCGGGAACCTGCACCCCGATCTCCCGAATCACCCGCCAACCGGCGGGAGCCGACTGGCGAATCGCCATCCGAATCTCGTCCGCCAGCTCATGGTGCTCGGGCCCGGCCGGAGGAGTCACGTGCAGGCTCCCGTCGATGATCTCGTAGCGGTTACCGTCGGCAGGCAGGTCGAACAAATCCTGCTCGCGCCAGCCCCGGTCCGGGGGCTGCCACTGGTAGGTCGGCTGTGCCATCACGTCCACCTCCTTTCGCAACCATAACGGCCCGGTACCGGCGTCGACTCGCGTCCACGCCGGCACCGGGCCGCGTACTCCCCTGTTGGTCAGCTCTGCTGGGCGTCCTTCGTGCGGGCCTTGAGCGCCCGCACCACACCGTCGCGGCCCTCGGCGACCAGCCGGCGCAGCGGGCCGGGATGCCCGTCGCCGGCCAGCCACGCGTCGGTGGCCGCCACCGTGTCGTCCTCCACCAGGTAGATCGGGTACGCCAGCTGCGCGAACTCCTGCGCGGGCTCGCTGTCCCGGGTGGCCCACACCTGGCCGACGGCCGCGAAGTACCGCTCCCGGTAGGGCGCGATCAGGTCCACCTGCGCCGGGTGGGCGAGGCCCTGCAGGAGCGCCCGGTGGCGCCAGTTGGGCAGGGAGTCCGGACCGGTCAGCAGCGCCCAGACCGACTCCTTGTTCTCCGCCGTCGGCACCAGCGCGTGCGCGTACGCCGCCTCCCGTTCGCCGCTGGCGGTGCGGTCACCGGCCAGCTCCGCCTCGATCTCGGCGGCACCGGCGGCGCCGTTGGCCACCAGTGCGGAGAGGACCGACCAGCGCAGCTCGGTGTCCACGGTCAGCCCGGCCAGCGTACCGACCCCGTCCAGCCACCCGCGCAGCGTGGCCAGATCCTCGTCGGAGCGGGCCGCCGAGGTGAACGCACGAGCCCAGGCGAGCTGGAACCCGCTGCCGGGCTCCGCGGCGGCGAGCGCGTCCCGGGCGGTACGCGCCAGCTCGGCCCAACCGGTCGGCGCCCAGGCCGGGTCGGCGTAGAGGGTGATCGCGGTGGTCGCCTGCCGCAGGGTCGCGGTGACCAGGTTGATGTCGGTCTCCGCGGGCAGCCCGGTCAGCGCCAGCGCCACGTAGTCGCGGGCCGACAGCTCGGCGTCACGGATCATGTCCCATGCCGCAGTCCAGCAGAGCGCCCGCGCCAGCGACGACTCGAAGCCACCGATGTGCTGCACCACCGTGGCCATCGACCGGTCGTCGAGGCGCAGCTTGGTGTAGCTCAGGTCGTCGTCGTTGAGCAGCAGCACGTCGGCGGCCCGGACACCGCGCAGCTCGGCGAGGTCGGTCCGCTCGCCGGTCACGTCCACCTCGTGCCGTTCGCGGCGCACCAGCCGTCCGTCGGTCAGGTCGTACAGGCCCACGCCGATGCGGTGCGTCCGCAGCGTCGGGTACGCGGTCGGCGCTTCCTGCCGGACCGCCACCTGCTCGTAGGTGCCGTCCACGCCGATCGTCACCTCCGGGCGCAGCGTGTTGACCTGCGCGGTCTCCAACCACTGCGCGGCGAACTTGCGCAGTTCCCGGCCGGACGCGACCTCCAGCTCGCTGAGCAGGTCGTCGAAGGTGGCGTTGCCCCAGGCGTGCTTGCCGAAGTAGGCCCGCAGCCCGGCCACGAACGGCTCCTCGCCCACGTACGCGACGAGCTGCTTGAGCACACTTGCGCCCTTGGCGTAGGTGATGCCGTCGAAGTTGACCTCGACGGCCTCCATGTCCGGCATCTCGGTGTAGACCGGGTGGGTGGAGGAGAGCTGGTCCTGCCGGTAGCCCCAGTTCTTCCGGATGGACAGGAACGTCGTCCACGCCTCGGTGAACCGGGTGGCGTTCGTGTTGCACCAGTGACTGGCCCACTCGGCGAACGACTCGTTCAGCCACAGGTCGTTCCACCAGCGCATGGTGACCAGGTCGCCGAACCACATGTGGGCCAGCTCGTGCAGGATCGTGTTGGCCCGCTGCTCGTACTCGAAGTCGGTGACCTGCGAGCGGAACAGGTAGTGCGACTCGGCGTGCGTCACGCAGCCGAAATTCTCCATCGCGCCGGCGTTGAAGTCGGGCACCCAGAGCTGGTCGTACTTCGGCAGCGGGTAACGCACGCCGAACTTCTCGTGGAAGAAGTCGAAGCCCTGCTTGGTGATCAGGAACAGGTCGTCGGAGTCCAGGTACTGGGCCATCGAGGCCCGGCAGAACGCCCCCAGGTCGATGCCGTCGTGGCTGTCGCGCACCTCGTGGTACGGCCCGGCGCACATCGCCGTGATGTAGGTGCTCATCCGGGGCGACTCGGTGAAGTGCAGCGTCTTGAGCCCCTCACCCGCGGGCTCCTCCCGCTGCACGGGCATGTTGGACACCGCCCGCCAGTGCGCCGGAACGGTGGCGTGCCAGGTGTAGACGCTCTTCAGGTCGGGCTGGTCGAAGCAGGCGAACACCCGCTGCGCGTCGGCCGTCTCGAACTGGCTGTAGAGGTAGGTCTCGCCGTCCACCGGGTCGACCGTCCGGTGCAGACCCTGACCGCTGTTGGAGTAACCGAAGTCGGCGTCGACCACCAGGACGTTGTCGCTGTCCAGCCCGGACAGGGTCAGGCCCTTCTCGGCGGACCAGTCGGAGAGGTCGACGGGAGTGCCGTTGAGCGTCGCGGACCGCACCGACTCGGCGGCCAACTCGATGAAGGTGCTCGCGCCCGGTTCGGAGCAGCGGAACCGGACCTCGGTCGTCGACCGGAACGTGCGGCCGTCGGCCGCCAGCACGGCGCTGGACAGGTCCAGACTGATGTCATACCCCGTCACGTTGAGCAGGCGGGCCCGCTCGGTCGCCTCGACCTGCGTCAGGTTGCGCACTCCCGGCACTGTTGTCTCCATCCCACATCTCGCCGTACGCCCGGCGGCGTCCGTTCGCCTACCGCTCGTGACGGCTGGCCCGATCCGAGTCTTCCATGTACGGGCAGCCCGCGGTGGCCGAGGTCACGCTCTCATCCGGGTGCCGGGCGATGCGCCGCGGGGTGAAGATTCTCCTGAGGCGCCGACCTGTCGGCGCCACCCGTCGCGAAGGGATCTCACCGTGACCGAACGTGTCACCGCCGACATGTGGTTCGACCCGGCCTGCCCGTGGGCGTGGATCACCTCCCGTTGGCTGCTGGAGGTCGAGCAGATCCGAGATGTGGACATCCGCTTCCACGTGATGAGCCTGGCCGTGCTCAACGACGGCCGGGACGAGCTGCCCGAGGACTACAAGGAGTTCCTGAAGACCGCCTGGGGGCCGGTGCGGGTCTGCATCGCCGCCGAGCAGCGGTACGGCAACGACGCCCTGCGTCCGCTCTACACCGCGCTCGGGACCCGGATCCACCTCGGCAAGGAGGCGCGGAACCACGAGCTCTACGTCGCCGCGTTGACCGACGCCGGCCTGGACCCGGCGCTGGCGGCGGCCGCCGAGAGCACCGAGTACGACGAGGCGCTGCGGGCCAGCCACGAGGCCGGCATGCGTCCGGTCGGGCAGGACGTCGGCACTCCGGTCGTCCACGCGCCCGGCCCGGACGGCAGCCCGGTCGCGTTCTTCGGTCCGGTGATCACCCCGGCCCCGAAGGGGGAGGCCGCCGGTCGACTCTGGGACGGCGTGCTGCTGGTCGCCGGCACCCCGGGCTTCTACGAGCTCAAGCGCACCCGTGAGCAGGGCCCGATCTTCGACTGAGACGCGGAGGGTTGCCCTGTCGACGTCCGGCGTCGGCAGGGCGACCCTCCCGACGGCACGGCACCACGCGCGTTCGCTCGGCGTGTCGTGGGTCGGCGGTGCCTGCCCCGTCACCGGGGGACTGCCGCGTCGTTGGCCTGCATGTCCGCCGCAGCGACCCGCAGGGCCGCACCCCGCAGTTCGTGGAGGCTTTCCCGATGGCCAAGCACCGTGCGTCCGGTGACGATCAACTGACCCGTCCGGGGGTGATCGAGACTCCCGGCGCGGCCTACTGGTCGGTCGACGACTCCCGCTGGCCGGCGGTCCGCCCCGACCTTCCCGCCCACGTGGTGGATCTGCTCGCCCCGCCCATCGTGGTCGGCGTGGCCCGGGTTCCGGTGACCTCCCGGCTGACCCCGGTCGTGCCCGCGGCGCCGCTTGCCGGCCCCGCGTCGCCGGTGGCACCGGCTCTCGAATCCCTGCCGCCGGTGGCACCGGCTCTCGAATCCCTGCCGCCGCTCGCGGCGGTGGCCGCCGCCGTGGCGTCGGCTCCGGTTCTGCCGTCGGCTGCCGCGCCGGCCGAACCCGCGCCGCCTCCGCCGGCGCCCGCCGCGCCGCGTCCGGTGCCGACGCCGCCGCTGAGCCCGCGTCCCGTCCCGTCCCCGCCGCCCGAGCGTCCGGTGCCGGGGCCGCCCGCGTCACCCCGCCGGGCCGTGAACACCGGGCCGGCCGCGACCGGTCGGCGCGGCAACGCCGGACCGGCGGCGGGCAGGCACCGCCGGGGCGCCTCCGACCGGGCCAGCTGACCGGCTCGGCACTTTCATCTGGTGGACCCCACGCGGGTCCCCGTCGGCGGCGACACCGCCGCCGGTACCGTCAGTGGGCATGACGGTCGTGCATCCGATCTCCCGGGCGTGGGTCACCACTGGTGGCACCGGCGCGCAAAACTACGACGAGTTCGCCGACGACGCGGAGATCACCGCGATCATCGAGGCGAACCCGCACAGTGCTCTCGGCATCGAGATGCCGCATCGCGCCCCGCAGAGCCTGGGCACGTCGTTCCTCGACGCGCTGCCGGCCGCGGTGGCCCGCCTCGCCGAGGCGAAGGCCGACGGCAGTTACACGCCCGCCGAGGAGGTGGTGGTCCTCTACCGGATCAGCGCGCCCGGCGAGGAGTCGGCGTACGGGCTGTTCGCGATGGTCGACACCGACCAGATCTCCACCCGGGCCGACGAGCCGGGCCTGGTCATCCGCAACGAGGACGTCTTCATCGCCAAGGTGCGCGAGCGGGTGGCCCTGGCCGAGGCGCTCGGTCACCTGCTCTCACCCGTACTCCTGCTGCAGACCGGGCGCGGCGACGAGCTGCACGCCGCGCTCGCGGCGGCGACCGAGACGGCCGGCGCGCCCGCCGCGACGGACACCGACCAGGCGGGCCGCACCCATGCCATCTGGCTGCTCGGCCCCGGCCCGGAGCAGGCCACGCTCACCGCTCTCGCCGGCGGTGGGGAGCTGGTCGTCGCCGACGGTAACCACCGCAGCCTCGCCGCGCAGACCGGCGGGCTGCCGCGCTTCCTGGCCGTGGTCACCACGCCCGCGTCGGTGGCCATCCAGCCCTACAACCGGCTGGTCAGCGAGCTGACCACCACGCCTGCGGAGCTGCTCGACCGGCTGCGCGCGGCGGGCGCCGAGGTCGCGCCGATCGACGGCCCGGTCGAGGTCCCGGCGGCCGGCGGCACCGTGCACCTCCGTGTCGGCGACCAGGGGTACGCGGTGCGCCTGCCCGCCACGGCCGCCGGCGACCTGGAGAACCTGGACCACGCTCTCGTCGAGCGGCTGCTGCTGCGCGACGCGCTCGGTCTGGACCCGGGCGACAAGCGGATCACCTACGTCGGCGGTGACTACCCGGCGAGCTGGCTCACCGGTGAGGTCGACGCCGGCCGGGCCGAGCTGGCGATCCTGATCGCGCCGGTGACCGTGGCGGACTTCGTCGCGGTGAACCTGGCCCGGGAGAAGATGCCCCGCAAGAGCACCTGGTTCACCCCGAAGGCGCGCGGCGGTCTGGTCGTCGCCGAGCTGCCGCGCTGAGCGGTCCCGCACCCGACCGTGTGACGTACCCGGCTCTCCGACGCCGCCCGCGCGGCGTCGGAGAGCGCGGCCTGAGAGACTGCGCGGTATGCGCGTCTACCTGGGATCCGATCACGCCGGTTTCGAGTTGAAGGTGCACCTGGCCAACCACCTGGCCAAACAGGGGTACGACGTGGTCGACGTCGGTCCGCACAGCTACGACCCGGACGACGACTATCCGACGTTCTGCCTGCACACCGGCGATCAGGTGGTGGCCGACGAGACGGGTCTCGGTGTGGTCATCGGCGGGTCCGGCAACGGTGAGCAGATCGCCGCGAACAAGGTCGCCGGTGTCCGTGCCGCGCTGGCCTGGAGCGTGGAGACCGCCCAACTGGCCCGCCAGCACAACAACGCGAACGTGGTCGCGATCGGTGCCCGCCAGCACACGCTCGACGACGCCACGGGCATCGTCGAGGCGTTCCTCAACACGCCGTTCTCCGGCAACGAGCGGCATGCCCGACGGATCGACCAGGTGGCCGAGTACGAGAAGACCCGGGAGCTGCCCGAGCTGCCCTGACCGGTGGGTCAGCGCGGCGAGCGGGGCAACTCCTCGCGGGGCACCCAGTTGCGTCGGACGACAACCACCCGGGCCTCCGCCTCGGCGAGGTCGTCGTCGGTGGGTCGGGCCGCGTCCCGGGCCCGTAGCGCGGCGCTGAGCCCCACCTGGGACGATCCGGAACCGACCAACCCGCGCAGCCCCCGCTCGCCGTCGCGCTCGTCGCCGCCGGAGTTCCGGCGGCGCGGGGGCGGGTCGTCACCGTCGTGCACGCCTGTGGTGCTGGCCGTCGGGGTGTCGGTGCTCCGAGCGGCCGTCTCGGCATCGGGGTGGTGGCGCAGCCGTCGCCGTCGTCGGTCGGGGTCAGCCATCAGCCGACCGTACCCTGCCCGGCGGGCGATTCGGCACCGTCGTGCCGGTCCGCGTCTCGGGCGGGGTCGGCGACCTGTTTGCCGGCTGGTTACCCTCGGATTCAGGCGGTGGTGGTGCCGTCGGTCAGGGGGAGGACGAGATGGCAGACCAGACGCAGCCGTGGGCGGAGCGGACCGTGGAGGTGCCACCGCAGGCCGGCGTCGGGGTGCCGCCGCAGCGCGACGGATTCCGGCGGGGCGTGGCTCCGGTGGGTCAGCGGCGCAGCCCGCGGACCGAGCCGTTCCCGGTGGTAGAGCAGGAGCCGACCGGCACCGGCTGGCCCGGCGAGCAGGCCCCGCGTCGGCCGCTGAGCTGGCGGATGGCGCAGTTGCGGCGCGGCGGCGAGTGGAGCGCGGCGGCCGGGCTCTTCGCGTTCGTGTGCTGGGGGATCTGGGCGCTCTCCGGCCAGGGTGACCTGAGTGGCCCGGTGCTGGTGCTGGTGCTCAGCATGCTGGTGGCGGTCGGCCTGTTCGCGCTGTCCCGGTTGGTCGGCCGGGTGGTGTGGGAGCGGCAGCTCGGCCGGGTGCGGCGCAGCGCCCGAGGCGCCCACCTGGCGACGGCGGTGTTCCTCGTCGGCCTCGGCGTGGCGTGGCTGCAGCAGACCGAGTGGATCGTCTCGGCCTGGAACTGGATCTCCTCGAACTGAGGATCGGGAAACGCCCAGGCGGCCGGCGAGCGCCGCCCGCCCGGGCGTCGGCCTCGCGGCACGCCGCGAGGCCGGTCGTCTCCTCCACCAGACAGGGCCGCCGCATACCCCGCTGGCCACGGTTCATCCGTGCGCGGCCGGTCCGTCTCGCGTCCAGGACCCCGGTTCCTGCGATAAATCGTTTCGGGCCGATGGGACGATGCTCGGGTGAAGAAGATTCCCACCCTTTTTCTACGGAACCCCGACGACCGCAAGCACGTCCTTTCCGAGGTCAACCCCGCCTGCCAGTGGGTCCTCGACGGAGAGGGGATGTCGACGCGAAAGTACGACGGCACCTGCCTGCTGCTCGACGAGGACGGCGTGTGGTGGGCCCGGCGCGAGGTGCGGGCGGGCCGGACGCAACCGCCGGGCTACCGCCCGGTGATGACCGACGACGCGACGGGCAAGACCATGGGCTGGGAGCCGGTCGAGCAGTCGCCGTACGCCAAGTACCACGCCGAGGCCCTGGCCGCCGCGCCGGAACGGCGATCTCCGGGCACCTACGAACTGATCGGCCCGAAGATCAACGGCAACCCCGAGGGTGTACGGGGCCACGAGCTCGTGCCCCACGCCGATGCCGAGCGGTTCGACGTGCCACGGGACCTGGACGGTCTGCGTGACTGGCTGTTGGCGCACCCGCGGTACGAGGGGATCGTCTGGCACCACCCCGACGGCCGGCGGGCGAAGTTGAAGCGCCGCGACTTCCCTGCGCCGACAGCGCTGCCCGCAGCCGAAGCGGGATAGGCTCGGTGATCTTCGACGTCCTCTGGCGTCGCCCGCTGCTCCAGCGGCCTGCCCCGACCGCGACGGCGAGCACACCCGACGGGGTGTTCGTGCACGAGCGCTCGACCCGTCTGGTCTGTCTCGACCCGGCCGACGGTGTGGCCCGGTGGGACGTACCGGTCGGCACCTGGCCCCGCGCGGTCGTCGCCGATGGGCCGCAGTGCTGGGTGATCAGCCAGGACCGCAACGAGCTGCGCTGCCTCGACGTGCGCAGCGGCGAGGTCCACTGGAGTGTCGACCTGCCCCGCTTCACGGCTCATATCGTGGTGGCCGGCGATCGGGTCCTGGTGGGCGGTTGGCGGGGCTACACGGCGCTGCGGGCGTTCGACAGGTGGACCGGCGCCCTGCTCTGGGCCGAACGGCACCGGGCGGCAACCGTGCTGCCGGCCGCGGTCGGCGAGCGGGTGCTCGTCGGCGAACCAGGCGGCTCGTCGGTGCGGCTGCTGGACGTGCGCGACGGCACCGAGGTCTGCCGCTGGAGCCTGCCGGAACCCCTCGTGGGCGGCGACGGACAGTGGCAGGCGTTCGTGGCCGCCGGTCCGGACCGGTTCCTGCTGCGCTGCGGGGCGCGGACGCTGTGGCAGGTCAACCCGGGCGCGGGGACAGCCGGCGAGTTCTTCCGGCACGACCGCGACCTGGCCGCCACGGGGATCAGCACCGTCGGCGCGCTGGTGTGGGCGCGCGAGCGCCACCGCGGTGCCGTCGCGCTGGACCTGACCCCCCGTGAATTCCGTGGGCGGGTGAGCGTCGGGCCGGACGTGGTGGGTCAGGTCGTCCCGGCCGCCGCCGGGCACGTGCTGGCCACCGGGCGACCCGGCATGCTGCTGCTCGTCGACGACGCTGGCCGTCCCCGCGAGCGCCGCCTCGTCGACCAGCAGATCGGCGGGCTACGCCCGCTGATGCCGGGCGTCCTGCTGGTGGCTGGCAAGGGCACGCTGCTCGCGGTGGACGCGGCCACCCCGACGGCATGAGTGGTTTGTCGCCTCCGGACGCCGTTCGGCGTTGATCCCTTGAGACGTACACGAGTTGCGGAGCAACCCCGCGGGGCAGACCTCGCGTGTCTATCTCGAAACGGGGATCGGAGGCCTGAATGAGCGATCGCGACGAGGCGTTCGCCGAGTACTTCGCGGCACGGTCCGCTGCCATGCGCGCCACGGCGTACCTGCTGTGCGGCGACTGGCACCGTGCGGAAGACCTGGTGCAGACCACGTTCGTCAAGCTCTACCGGGTCTGGCACCGGATCTCGCGGCACGAGGTGCTCGACAGCTACGTCCGCCAGATCCTGGTCCGGACCTTCCTCGACGAGCGGCGTCGCGGCTGGTGGCGGCGTGAACGGGTGGGGAGCGAGGACGCCGAGCAGGCGGCCGTTCCGGACTCGCCGGAGAGTCGGCTGGTGCTGCTCGAGGCCCTGGCCCGCGTCGCACCGCGCCAACGGGCCGTGCTGGTCCTCCGCTACTGGGAGGACCAATCGATCGAGGACGTCGCCGCGCTGCTGGAGTGCTCTCCAGGGACGGTGAAGAGCCAGGCGGCACGCGGGCTCGACACCCTGCGTGGCCTCCTGGCACCCACCTACAGCGGGACCGAGATGGGGGAGCGATGAACGGACAAGAGTTGCGCGACGCGTTGCGCAGCGAGATGGCGAGCACCACCCCGCCACCACCACTGAGTACGGCAGCCACGCTCGGCAGGGCGCGACGGGCACGTTTTCGCCGCCGAGCAACGTGCGCGTCGCTCGGATCGGCGGCCGTGGTGTTGGCGGTCGCCGGCTTCGCGGCCGTCGGCGGTCCGGGAGACCCGGTCTACCAACCGGCGGGCGGAGGGTTCCCCCTCTCCGCGGATGCGTCGACGGACACCAAGGAGCCGTGGCCGACCGGGCCGGACGGTCAACCGCAGGAGGACCGGACGGCACGGGCCGGATCCCAGTACGACCGGGGGGTCCGACTGCTCAACGAAGTCGTCGCCGTCGTGCCCGCCGGCTACACCGCACCAGAGGATCCGGCCGACCAGCACGCCGACCAGCGGACGTTGCGGACCCACCAGGCGCAGTTCGAGGAGAAGGTGAACGGCGTCGACAGGTGGAGTTACCTGACCTCGGTCGCCGTGGCCCGAGGCACCGGTACCGGGCGGGTGATCGTCGAGGTCCACGATGCCGGCAACCGGTTGCCGACCGAGCCGTGCGCCCTGGCCCGCGACTTCTGGGGCATGCGGGGCGAATGCCAGGTCGAGACCGTCGGAGCGGCGCAGGTAGGCGTGGTGGTCCGACCGGGCAGCGACGACCGGCTCGACCAGTGGTCGGCGTACCGGCACCCGGACGGCGTGGTGGTCTACGTGGCGCAGGGCGCGAACCTCGACGAGACCCGGCCGTCGTTGAAGGAGTTGCCGTTCTCCGTACGGCAGTTGGCGACCCTCGCGGTCGACGAACGGTTCCACCTGCGCTGACCCGTTCCCCGCCCCGGGTTCCGGCCCGGGCGGGGACGGCCGCGCGCCGCGTCCTGCTCGGCCCTCCTGCCGCTCGGCCGGCGCCGCACCCTAGCTCGCGCGGGGGAGGTGGTTGGTCCTCACCGGGGATCATCTGCCGTCGTCGCCGGTAAAGAATTTGGATATGGCGATCACGTTCTGGCATGCGGCCCCGGCCAGCAGCGACACCGAGCAACCCGTCCCACGGTGGGCGCTCCGTACCGCCTACGCGCTCCCCTGGCTGCTGCTTCCCTCATGCCTGTGGAGGTTGCCGTTTGCCTTTTCCTTCGACATGGGTCAGCTCGACGACGCACCCGTGTCTCCGTTGTGGATCTCTGTCCCGTATGTCATCGGACTCAGTGTGCTCACCGAGTTGCTGGCGCTGCTCAGCATCGGTCTGGTGCGCGGCTGGGGCGAGGTGGTCCCGACCTGGATCCCGGTCATTGGCGGCAGACGTGTGCCGTCCATGGCGACGGTTGTCCCTGCCGTGCTCGGAGGGCTGCTCCTGACCACGGTCTCGGTCTGGATGGCGCTCACCTGGGCCGGTGTGTCCGACGGCGTGGCGTACGAGAACGGCTGGTGGCAGGCGCTGGCCATGGTGTGCATCAGCCCGATAGGGCTCTGGGGTCCGATAGTGCTCGCCCTGACCTACGCCTACCACGTGCGCCGTCGCCCTGCCCGCGGTTCGGGGATGCCTGGGCTTGACCCGCTTCCTCAGCATCGGCGCCGATCGGGCCGTGGGGACCGGTGAGCGGCCGGTAGACGCCGCAGCCGACGTGTCCGGCTACGGTCCCGGACGAGATCGCCGAACGCAACCGCACGTACGAGATCCCGGACTACGCACCGGACCTGTTGCTGATCGGGGACGACGGCGGCGGGTTCCGGCCCGGGCGGGACGACCGATAGCCGCGTTCTACTCGACGTACGCCAACTGCACCAGGGTGGTGCGCCGGCCCCGACGCACCAGCCGCCCCCGGCCGGGGGGTTGCACGGAGAGGTGGGCCTGCGGCCAGAGTTGGCCCTCCTGCCGCTCGCCGGAGAGCAGCAGCCCGGCGCAGCCGACCTCCTTCATCCGCTGCGGCACCGGCTCGTGGACGGCCCGGCCCGCGCCGCCGCTGCGCCGAGTCAGCACCAGGTGGAAGCCGAGGTCCTTCGACTGCGGCAGGAACTCCAGGAACGGGCCCAACGGGCCGGCGCCGCCGGTGGGCAGCAGGTCGTAGTCGTCGCAGAGCACCACGATCTCCGGCCCCTTCCACCAGGACCGACTCCGG
The DNA here is from genome assembly GCF_049847025.1 of Micromonospora sp. DT231. NCBI lineage: Bacteria > Bacillati > Actinomycetota > Actinomycetes > Micromonosporales > Micromonosporaceae > Micromonospora > Micromonospora sp. DT231. The sequence continues at coordinate 133,572 of NZ_JBNCNO010000015.1, forward strand.
AGCTGGTCGACGGTCAGGGTGTCCGGGGGCAGCCGATCGTGGAATACCGTGGCGAGATTCTGCACCAGGCCCTGGGCGGCCTTGGCGGTGCCGGCGTACGCGCCGAGATACGCCTCGGGCACCGCGTCCAACATGGTGCGCCGCAGGTCGATGACCGCGAAGACCAACTGCTCGTCGGTGAACTGCGCGGTCAGGTCCCGGACCAGCAGGCGGAGCAACGACGTCTTGCCGCTCGCCGAGTCGCCGAAGACGAGCAGGTGCGGGTCGGTGCCGAACAGGTCGAGCATCGTGGGTCGCAGCTCCGCCTCGTCGAGCCCGAGCCGGACCCGCCCGTCGGCGGGCAGCCCGGTGGCCACCTCCCCGTACCCGATCATGGTGGGTAGCATCCGGATGGCCGGCGCCGACGGGCCGGTCCAGGCCGTCGCCACCCGGGACACCAGATCGTCGAGCCCCTTCGGCAGGGTGGTCACGTCGTCGCTGCCGTCGATGCGGGGCAGCGCGATGTGCGCGGTCAGCGCGTCCTGGGTCAGGCAGCGGCCCGGGGTGTCGGCGCGCAGGTTCTCGGCGGCCTGCCGCTTGATCGTCGAGTCCAGCGGGTCGTTCAACCGGAACTCGATCTTCGAGCCGATCACCGCCTGGAGCTGCATCCGCAGGTCCGACCACCGACCGGCGGTCAACACCAGGTGTACGGCATACCCGAGCCCCCGGGAGCCGATGTCCTGGACGAGATCGGCGAGATCCTCGAACTCCGTCTTCAGCACCGGATAGTTGTCGATCACCAGCACGACGTCGGCGGCGGCCAACTCGGGCAGCCGGCCCTCCCGGTGCATCCGCCGCATCGTGTCGATCGAGTCGATGCCGTGTGCGGCGAAAAGCTCCTCCCGTTCGGTCATCAACATGCTGACCTCGGTCACCGTCCGCCGAATCCGGTCCGGGTCCAGCCGGCCGGCCACCCCACCGACGTGCGGCAGCCCGGCCAGCGCGTTCAGCGCGCCACCGCCGACATCGACGCAGTAGAACGCGATGTCCTGCGGCGTGTGGGTCAGCGCGGCGCCGGCCACCAGGCTGCGCAGCAACGTCGACTTACCGGTCTGCGGCGCGCCGAGCACACAGACGTGCCCACCCGCGCCGGAGATGTCCAGCACGAACGGTTCCTGTTTCTGCTCGGTGGGCCGATCGAGCAGGCCGAGCGGAATCCGCAGCCGCCCGCGACGCTCCACCGGGGCCACCAGGCCGTACGCCGGATCGGTCTCCAGCGGGCCGACGACGGAGTCCAGCGGCAGCGCGGCCGGCAGCGGCGGCAGCCAGATCCGGTGCGCCTGCCGCCCGTGCTCGCGCAACCGGTCGACCACGACGTCCAGGGTGCTCGGCGCCGAGACGCTCTCGTCCGCCTCCGCCGACTCCTCGGTCGTCAACGGCTTCGGCAGGTGCCGGGCCACGTTGTACATCAGGAAGACCGTCGGGTCGGGTGCGGCGTCCACCACCTCCTCGCCGGCCGGCGGCCGGTACGTGCCGGACACGTACGCCGCCTTGAACCGCTCGAAGACCGTGGTGTCGACCTTCAGGTAGCCCGATCCGGGCAGCGGCGGCAGCCGGTACGCGTCGGGCACCCCCAGCACGGTGCGGCTCTCCTGCTCGTTGAAGGTGCGCAACCCCAGCCGGTACGACAGGAACGACTCCAACCCGCGCAGTCGGCCCTCCTCCAGCCGCTGCGAGGCGAGCATCTGGTGGATGCCGATCGACCGGCCGATCCGGCCGATCGCGATGAACAGCTCGATGAAGTCCGGTTTGGCGGTCAGCAGCTCGCTGAACTCGTCGATGATCACCATCAGGTTGGGCAGCGGCGGCAACGGCCGGCCCGCGTCCCGCCGCCTGTTGTACTCGGTGATGTTGGCCAGTTGCCCGGCGTCGAGCAGGATCTGCTGGCGGCGCTTCATCTCCCCCTGGATCGCGTCGTGCAGCCGATCCACCAGACCGGAGTCGTCGGACAGGTTCGAGATCATCGCCGAGGTGTGCGGCAGATGTTCCAACCCGGCGAAGGTCGCGCCGCCCTTGTAGTCGACAAGCACCAGGCTGAGCCGCTCGGGCGGGTGGGTCATCGCCAGGGTGAGCACCAGCGTCCGCAGGACCTCGGACTTGCCGGAGCCGGTCGCGCCGACGCAGAGCCCGTGCGGGCCCATGCCGCCCAACGCGGCCTCCTTGATGTCCAGGTGCACCGGGTTGCCGTCCGTGCCCACCCCGAACGGCACCGTGAGGAAGTCCGAGAGCATCCGGGGCGCCCACAGCGACCGCACGTCGTAGCTCGCCTCGTCCACGATGCCGAGCAGCCCACGCAGGTCGACTGTCGACTCCAGCGGCGCGTCCTCCACCAGGTCGGCCACCAGCCGCAGCGGCGAGACCCGCCGGGCCAGCATCTCCATCTCCGCCAGGTCGAGCTTGTCGACAGTCCCGGCGGGTGCGCCGCGCAACCGCTCACGCTCGGCCAGGATCACCTGCGCCCGAGTGTCCTTGACCTTGCGCAGATCCTGCACGGTGACCTGGTCACCCTCGCAGAGCACCCGGACGTCCACGTGGGACGGCTCGTGCTGCCGGTCGTCGACGAGCACCACCACCGCCATGCCCAGGTCGTCGGGGGCGAGACCGGCTTCGAGGTGACCGAGTGGGTCGGCTCGCCCGGCGGAGATCTGGTCGACCACGACGACCAACCGGCTGCCCCGGAACCGGTGCTGCGGATCGCCCAGTCGCCGGGCCCGGGCGACCTCACCGACGCGCCGGGACAGCTCCGCGGTGAGCAGCGACGCCAGTGCCATCGGCTCCGCGGCCACCAGCCGCTGCGGGGCCGGGCCGTCGTACTCGCTCGGGTGCAGGCAGTGCGGGAGCCACTTCAGCCAGTCGAACTCCGGGCCGGCGGTGCCGCCGAGCAGCCACGCGAGGCGCACGTCGTCCGGAGCGTGCAGGGTGGCGAGCTGCGCCACCAGCACCCGCACCAGGTTGCGGGTGTCGGCCGGGCTGCCGACCACCGAGACGACACCGGTGACCGGCACCGCGACCGGCATGCCGTCGAGCAGTCGGTCCCGGTCCACGACCAGCCGGGCGGCGGCCAGGGTGACCGGGTCCAGATCGACCATCGGGTTGTTCTCGTCGGCCTGGAGGGTGACCCGGCGCCAGAGGCGATCCTGACCGTGCCCGACCCGCAGCACCAGGAAGTCCGGGTCGGCCAGCCGTCGCTCCCACCGCCGGTGCGGGTCCCGGAGCAGGTCCGGCAGCACCTCCGGTGCGGGGTGCCGATGCTGGGCCGCGGCCCGCTGGGTGACGGCGTCCGCCCGGATCTGGTCGCGGATCCGGTCGATGTACTCCAGGTACCGCTGCCGTTGTCGGGCGAAACGGCGGGCCGCGCCGGTGCGCTGGGTGACGTACGCGGCGATCCCGCCGAACACCGTGGCGACGAGCATGCCGAGCCCGGCGATCATCATGATCGGGTTTTGGTTGGCCATCATCATGAGCAACATGCCGGCCCCGCCCATGATCGGGAGGAAGACCTGCATGACGCCCGCGAACCCACCGCCGCCGTCGGGCACCGCCGGTGGTGAGACCACGTCGAGCGCGGTCGGCTCCGGCTCCGTTGGTGGGACCCGGGCCGGTCGGTGAATCACCCGCTGCGTCATCGCGACCCCCTCCGGGCCGAACCGATCAGTGCCTCGGCCGGGTTACCGGTAGTGCTCCGACTGCCTACAGTAGTACCGGTCGGCACACTGGGCCGACCGTGCGGGGACGGAGGGTCATGGCAACCCGATTCACCCGAGTGACAGTGGTGGCCGGCGGGCGAAGCCTCGATATCAGCCTGCCGGCGGCCCGGCCGGTGCTGGAGTTCGTGCCGCAGGTGTGCGAGCTGCTCTCGCTCACGCCCGAGGCCGCCGGGCGTTGGAAACTGTCCACCGTGGCCGCCGGCGGGTTGGACCCACGCCGCTCCCTGGACGAGGCCGGCATCATCGACGCCGAGACGCTCTACCTGACCCCGCCCGAGCAGGCGCCCCTGCCGCCGTTCGTCGACGACGTGGTGGACGAGGTGCAGACCACCCTGGACGGTGACGGCAGCGAATGGCGGGACACCGCACGGATGACGGGCAGCGCGGCACTGGCCGGTGTCGTGGTGCTGATCCTCACGTACGCGCTCACCACCATGCCGGTGCCGGTGGCCGCGGCTCCGGCCATGCTGTTCGCGGTGGCCGCCCTGACGGTGCTGGCCGGGCGCCTGCTGGGCGCGCCCGGAGGCACGCTCCTGATCACCGCTGCCGCGCCGGCCTGGCTGGTCGCCGGCTTCGCGGTGGCCCGAGCGGCCGGTTGGCCCGAGCCGGCCTGGTTCACCGCCGGCGCCCTCGGTGCGGGTCTCGGCGCTGCCCTGTTCGTCCTGGCCGGCGAGCGTTGGTATGGCGTGGCCGCCGGCGGGCTCGCGGTGACGGTGCTCGGCGGGCTCGGCACCACACTGCTCGTCGCCGGGCTCGACCCGCAGCAGGCGGCGGCCGTGGGGTCTGTCGTGGTCGTCTTCGCGGTGGGTCTGGCGCCGCAGCTCGCGCTCAGCTCGGCCCGTCTCGTCGATCTGCTGCGCCGGCAGGAGGAGAGCCAGTGGGTCGGCCGGCACCTGGTCGCGGCGGCGGTCCGCCGAGGCCAGAGCGTGCTGTCCGGTGCCCTGGTCGGCGTCGCGCTGGCCGCCACCGCCGCCTCCGTCGTGCTGTTGACCGGGCCGGCCGGCGTCGGCGTGGTGCTCGGTGCGGTGCTGGGCCTGGTGTTCGCGCTGCGGTCGCGGGTCTTCACCCGCTTCGGTCAGGTGCTGCCCATGCTCGTCCCACCGGTGACGGCGGCCACCGTCGCGGTGCTCGGTGCCGTCCGCCTCACCGATGCCGACGAGGCGGTGCGTGCCTGGTTGGCAGTGGTCGGTGTCCTGGTGGTGGTGGGCGCGGTGCTCTGGGCCGGCCGTCCCCGGTTGGACGACGTCGGCGCGGCCCGACTGCGACAGCTCCTCGACCTGGCGGAGGTGCTCGCGGTGGTCAGCCTCGCGCCGCTGGTGATCGCGGTCTTCGGGGGCTTCGACTGGGCGGCCCGCTGAGCCGAGGGCCGACCGCATCCGCTGATCAGCCGATCAGCGCGGTGCGGGACACGATCGTCGTGGTCTCCCCGGGCCGGTCCGCCGGTCCTGCCGGTCGCACGAGGAACGAACGTGGCGCGTCCGACGCCGGCTGCGTGGCGGCGGGCGGGGCCAGCCCTCGCTTCTGGCGCTGCTGGGCAAGGAGGCCACCGATACTTGTGATCGCCCAGACGGCGATCAGCAGCAGGGCGCCGACGACCAGGCTCGCGATCACCGTCGCGTAGGGACGGCGCAGATCACGTGGGCCGCGCCGGGACCCGTGCAGGAGCGCGGCCTTGGCCGTGGCGGTACGCAGCGCGTGCGCCTCGACCACCACCCGGTCCCGGCCGTCAGCCACGGCCCAACCCAGCCCGGTCGCCGGTGGTCGTCGCGACCGACCGGCCGTCAGTCATTGTCGTGCGCCCGCTCGGCCTGGCCGGCGCGCTGGGCCTGGTCGGCCCGGTAGGCCTCATTGGCGGCCGCTACGTCGTCCGGGTCGGCGGGCTTGATGCTCTGGGCCACCGCCACGATCACGTCGGCGAGCACCTGCTCCATCTCGGGGTGCGGTGTCGCGGCACTGAGCAGGGCCGTCCAGGTGGTGCCGGGCAGCGGCAGGAACAGTTGCAACACCATCGAACGGACCCGGGTCAGGCCGCCCGGCGGCACCGTGGACGCGACGTCGCGGTGCAGCACTCCCGGCCCGGTCGGAGTCTCGACCTCCTCCGTCGTGCCGGTGCGCGGCAGCGTCTGCCGGACCAGGGCGAGGCCGGCCGGCTGGGGCGCCGAGTTGAACCAGCCCAGGTGCAGCCCGGCGCTGCCGACCGCACCAGTGGACATCCGCCCCAGCTGCACCAGGCTCAGCGACGCGCCGGCACGTTGGCAGTCGGCGACGAGCTGCTCCACGAACTGGAGCACCTCCCGGCGCTCGGCGGCGCGCAGCCGTTGCCCGAAGAACCGGTCGTCGACCATCCGGGCGGCGCTGCGCTGCCAGGACTCCGGATTGGTGTCGAGCAGCGCCCAGTCTGAGGGGACCCCGATGAACCACGGGAAGTCCGGGTGCGGGGCATGGGGGTTGAGCTTCAGATCGTGGGCGGGCAGCGGATCGAGCATGGAGACGTCGCTCATGCGGCACCCCCTACGATTCGGTGGGGCGCAGCGCGGCGGCGGTCTGGGTGTCGAAGTCGGCGACCATCTTGCCGATCGCGCTGGAGAGCCCGCCCCACTCGCCGATGTTGTTCATCAACTCGAGCAGGCTGGTCTTCCATTCGTCCCGAAAATCGGAGATCGCACCCTGGATATCGGCATGATCATCGGTCAGGCCGTCGCAGTCGACCACCCCGCGATGATCCGTCTCCAACTGGTCGGCAAGGGTGGTCAAATTTCCACCTAGGCTCACCAGCGTCGCGTAAGGATACTGAACGTACGTCATCCCGCCTCCCCGTCATCGCTCACCAAGGCTAACAACTCACGTCTATACCGGGGGACCCCGATGACCGAGTACCGACAGATCGGCCGGACGATGGTGCGCGCCCTCGACCCCCGGATCACCGCACGGCTGAGGGTCGAGCGGGAGCGCGACGAGATTCTCTCCGCCCGGCTCCGGCCAGGCGTGATCGCCGTGGTCGGGCCGGGCTCGGGCACCGGCCGGTCGACCGTCGCGGCGCTGGTGACCTCGGCGCTGGCCCGCCACCAGGGCACCGGGGTGCTCGCCGTGGACACCGGCCACGGTGGTGGCCTGCACGCCCGGCTGGCGATCCGGGCCGGTGGGTCCACCGAGGTGGTGCTGGCCGGTCTCGGCCTGCGGGGCGCCACCGCTGGTCGCCGGCCGGCGGTGGGTCACCGCTGGCTGCGGGAGCGCCTCGCGCTGGCCGAGCGGGCGATGCTGTTGGCCGGCCCCCCGGGCGACGTCGAACCCCCGGTGACGGCAGCCGAGTACGGCACGGTCTCGGCCACCCTCAGCCGTTGGTTTCCCGTACGTGTCGTCGACACCCCGCCGCTGACCGACGATCCGGTCGTGCCGGCGGTGCTGACCCGGGCCGACCGGGTGGTGCTCGTGGCCCCGAACGACGAGCGCGGCTCCCGGTTGCTTGCCGACTGCCGGTCGTGGATCGCCCCCCTGCTGCGTGAGCCGCTCGACCGGGTCGGCGTCCAGGTGTTGGTCGGCCAGGACCCCCAGCCCGGCGTCGCCGCGGTCGAGCAGTCGCCCGGCGATCTCCCGACCTTCGTCCTGCCGTTCGACCCGGCGCTGCGGACGCCCGACGCGCTGCGCTGGGCTGATCTCGCGAGCAGCACGCAGGAGATCATTCTCGACGTTGCCGCGCAGACTGTGCGAGATATGCGACTCGGGTAGCGCGGAAAGGTCGTTGCGTGTCTATGTTCGAATGACTGTGGGTCGAATCTACGGGAGGGGCTTCGGATGGGTGCGAAGTTTTCGATCACCGACAATGCGGTCAACCAACACTCGTCAAACCTAGACACGTCGGTCGCCGCGCTCAACAGCCAGGCGCGATCGTTCATCAGCGCGATCGAGCCGCTGCCGGCGGTCTGGAAGGGATCCGCCTACCAGAGCTGGGACCAGCTGACTCAGCGGTGGAACACGGCGATGGCCGATCTCAACAAGGCCTTGACCGACATCACGAGCCGGGTTGGTTCGGCGGGGCAGCTCTACGACACCTACCACTCGGAGCAGACCAGCCAGTTGCAGTCGACCATGGGGTCGGCCAACTGGGACAGCGCGAAGTTCCGGGGCTGACGGGAAGGTTACGGGGATCATGGGTGACGTCTTCAGTTACGACGAGTCGACCGCCGGGTCGGCGCAGGGCGACATTGCTTCGGTCGCCAACGGGGTCCAGGCAAGTCTCGATGATCTGACCAACTTCGTCACCCGGGTCAAGGCCAACTGGGAGGGCGACGAGATGGAGATCTACAACGGTATCCAGTTGCAGTGGAACACTGCGGCGGACACCGTGAAGCAGATCCTCGACTCGGTGAAGGGTGCCCTGGGTCAAACCACGACGTCCGTGCAGGAGATGCGCGGTCAGGTGCGGGGGACTCTGCAGGGCTGATCCATTCGTGCGACCGCGTCCGGGCCTCGATCGAGACCCGGACGCGGTCTCGTGGTCCGTGGTGCCGAGCGGGTGGTTGTCCCGTGTCGGGTGCTGCGAGGGATACGAGCTTGTTGGCGTGGACACGGGGAGGTCCTGGCGCGATGGCTGAGTTTCCGGCGCATTTGTTCAGGATGGATGGTGATCCGTCGGCGGTTCGGTCGTCGGCGTCGCGGTGGCAGGGTTTTGGGTCGGCGGCGTCGCAGGCGGCGGGGCAGATCACGGGTTTGGATACGAGTCAGTTCGTGGGTCCGGAGGGTGATTTGTTCCGGGAGGGGCTCAATGCCCAGATGCCGGGGCATTTGCGGGTCACGGGTGATGCGTTCGGCAGGGTGTCGACCGGGCTGACGGCGTTCGCGGGGTCGTTGTCGTCGTTGCAGGATCGGATGCGTCCGTTGGCGCAGCGTGCGCCGGGTTTGTGGGCGGCGTTGCAGGCGGCGCGGGGGCGGGCTGATCGGGCGCAGCAGGCTGATGAGCGTCATGAGCAGGAGGTCGCCGACCGGCCGCCGGAGGAGGCTGCGGCTGCGGCGCCGGATGCGTATCGCTCGGATGCGGGGGCTGCGGGTTCGGCGTTGTCGCAGGCGCAGCGGGACTGGGACGAGTGTGTGGGCCAGGCGGGTGCGTTGCGGGGTGAGTTGGCACGGCGGTGCGGGACTGTGTGCGGGTGGTGAATGATGCGAAGGGTTTGCGGTTCAAGGAGAATCCGAAGTGGTGGGATCTGAAGGGTCAGTTCACCAACTTCGTGCGGGACAATCAGGAGTTGTTGGCGCAACTCTCGGGGGCGTTGAAGATCGTCTCGCTGGTCGCGGGGTTGTTGTCGTTCATTCCGATTCTCGCGCCGATCATGGGTCCGATCGCGATCGCTGCGGGTGCGGCGGCTCTGTTGATCGACGCGTCGCTGTACGCGGCGACGGGTAAGGGCAGTCTCACCAGTTTGTTGATCGATACGGTGCTGACAGTCGTGCCCATCGGTCGGCTGGCGATGCTCGGCAGACCGGTGTTGGCCCTGGCCAAGCGGGGATTGCCGACCCTCGCCAGGGGCCTTCCCAGGGTGCGCGCGGCGTTGCCGAGGATGCCTCGTCCGAGCATTCCGCTGGGGTTGCGTAAGTGCGCGGGTGACCCGATCGACGTGGCCAGCGGCGAGGTCGTGCTGGCCCAGACCGACGTTGAGCTGCCCGGCCTGCTGCCGCTGGTGCTGAACCGTAGTCACGTGTCCTCGTATCGGGTTGGTCGGTGTTTTGGGTCGTCTTGGGCGTCGACGCTTGATCAGCGGGTCGAGGTCGACGACGAGGGGGTCTGTTTCGTCGCCGAGGACGGCATGGTCCTCACCTACCCGACGCCTGCGGATGGCGGCGGGCAGGTCCTGCCGGAGGCGGGTCCCCGTTGGCCGCTCACCCGGACCGCCGACGGCTATCGCGTCGACCAGCCGGAGACCGGGCGTGCCCTGCACTTCGAGGTGGTGCCCGACGTCGAGGCAGTACCGGACTTTCGGGCGGTGCCGGACTTGCAGGCGGCGCCCGACCAGCCCGAGTCCGAGCCGGAGGGCGATGGCGGCCCCGTTCGGGTGCTACCCCTGACAGCCGTGACCGACCGTAACGGTCACCGGATCGACCTGGACTGGCGCGACGGTGTGGTCACCGAGGTTCGGCACAGCGGTGGGTACCGGATCGCTGTCGACACCCTGCACGGTCAGGTCGCGGCGCTGAGTCTGCTCGACGCGGAGTCCTCCGGTGAGGCCCGGACTCTGGTGCGGTTCGGCTATGACGAGGCCGGTCACCTCGCCGAGGTGATCAACTCATCGGGGCTGCCGCTGCGGTTCGGCTACGACGACGACGGCCGGTTGGCCCACTGGCAGGACCGTAATGGGCAGGAGTACCACTACACCTACGACGAGCAGGGCCGTTGTGTGGCCGCGACCGGCTCGGGTGGTTTCCTCTCCGCGCGGCTGCATTACAACCCGGCTGACCGGAAGACCGCCGTAGAGGACTCGCTCGGCCACACCACCGTCTACGAGCTGACCGAGCGCGGTCACACGCATCGGGTTACCGACCCGTTGGGGAACGTGACAGCGTTCACCTTGGATCGGTTTGATCGCAAGCTGTCCGAGACCGATGCTCTCGGGCGAATCACTCGTTGGTCCTACGATGACGACGGCAATCTGGTCGAGGTCACCCGCCCGGATGACAGCCGGGTGTCCGTGTCGTACAACGACTTGCGCCAACCGGTCGTGGTCGCCGACGTCGACGCAGCGGTCTGGCGGCGTGAGTACGACGAGCGCGGCAACCTGACCATGGTCACCGACCCGGCCGGCGCGGCTACCCACTACCGCTACGACGATTCCGGTCACCTCAGCGAGGTAATCGACGCGCTCGGCAATACCCTGGTGGTGGCCACCGATCCGGCCGGGTTGATCAGCCAGGTTACCGAGCCCACTGGAGCGGTGACGACCTACCGGCGGGATCGGGCTGGGCGGGTCGCGGAGGTGATCGATCCGCTCGGTGGCAGCACCCATCTCGGCTGGACGGTCGAGGGACGGCTGGCATGGCGGCGTGGCCCGGGCGGGGTGAGTGAGGAGTGGACCTACGACCCGGAAGGCAACCTGGTCAGCCACACCGACCAGACCGGGGCGACCACCGAGTTCGAGATCGGGCCCTTCGACCTGCCGGTGACACGTACCGGGCGGGACGGCTCCCGGCTTGCCTTCGATTACGACGCCGAGTTGCGGCTCACCTCGGTCACCAATCCGCAAGGGCTCGTCTGGCGTTACGACTACGACCCTGCCGGGCGGCTGGCAACCGAGACTGACTTCAACGGTAGGACGCAGACCTATACGCACGACGCCGCCGGTCAGATGGTGGCGTGGACCAATGGCGCCGGGCAGACCATCGAGCTTGTCCGCGACCTGCTGGGCAACGTCGTCGAGAAGCGCACCGCCGAAGGTGTCACCACCTTCGAGTACGACCCGGCCGGCCGGCTGCTGCACGCCACCTCACCCGCGGTCGATCTCCGCTTCGAGCGGGATCCGGTGGGCCGGGTGCTCGCCGAGATCCGCGACGGTCAGACCGTCACCTCGGCCTACGATGCCCTCGGGCGGCAGACGCAGCGACGCACCCCCCAGGGGGTCGAGAGTGTCTGGGAGTACGACGCCGGTCACCTGCCGGTGGCGCTGCACACCGGCGGTGCGACGGTCCGCTTCACCCACGATGTGGCCGGTCGGGAGACCCGGCGGGCAGTCGGCAGTCTGGCTCTGACCCAGAGCTGGGACGCCAATCACCGGCTGCTCTCCCAGATCCTCACCGCGAGTCCCGCGGGGCCAGCCGCGGTGCCGGACCTGGTTGCCCAGCGGGCCTACCGGTATCGCGCCGACGGCTACCTCACCGACATCGCCGACCAGCTCAGCGGCGAGCGGAAGTTGGAGCTGGACCGAGCCGGCCGGATCACCGCCGTCCAGGCCGGCGACTGGACCGAGCGGTATGTCTATGACGAGGCCGGCAACATCGCCACTGCTACCTGGCCCGGCTCACACGGTGACGGCGCGGCTCGTGGCGAGCGGGAGTACAAGGGCACCCTGATCCGCCGTGCCGGTGATGTGCGCTACGAGCACGACAACGCCGGTCGGGTCACGCTGCGGCAGCTCAAGCAACGGTCGGCCAAGCCCTTGACCTGGCGCTACACCTGGGACAGCGAGGACCGACTGGTCGCGGTCACGACACCGGACGGCATCCGTTGGCGCTACCGGTACGACGCCCTCGGTCGCCGGGTCGCCAAGCAGCGCCTCGATGACGACGGTGGTGTGGTCGAGCAGGTCGACTTCGCCTGGGACGGCCCACGCCTGATCGAGCAGACCCACCGCGGCGACGACGGCGACCGGACCAGCACCTGGGAGTACGCCCCGGACACGTTCACCCCGATCAGCCAGACCGACGGCCCAGGCGATCAGGACGAGGTCGACCGCCGCTTCTACGCGATCGTGACCGACCTGGTGGGGGCGCCCACCGAGCTGGTCAGCCCGGACGGCGATGTCGCCTGGCAGCAGCGGACGACAATCTGGGGGATTCCGACTCACGTCAGCACTGCGGGGGTCGACTGCCCGCTGCGCTTCCCCGGGCAGATCCATGACCCGGAGAGCGGCACCTCGTACAACTATCACCGGTACTACGACCCCGATACAGCTCGCTACGTGTCGACGGATCCTATCGGCCTCGAAGCTGGTCCCAACCCGCACGCCTATGTGATAAACCCGCTCGGCTGGCTCGACCCACTTGGACTCATAGGCTGTCTGACCCAGATGGCGGCGACCGGTGGCCGGGCGGCGGATAGCGCGAAGGCAGCCAAGACGGGGCTAACTCATGCCGGCAGAAAATATCAACAACACATGATGCAGGGCGACCTTCCGCACCTGCCCTCGCAGTCGCCAAAAATCCTGAACCAAGCTGGCCAGGGGATGCTCGAAAAAGTATTGAAGGATCCTCTTGCGAGCGTGGTGCCGGCTGGTCTCAAGACCAACTTCCCTGGCGGGTATCATGTCGTCAGTAACATCGTTTCACCCGGCGGTGACGGCTTCATCTCGGCGTTCTTCGACGCAAACAACGTATTCCAGTTCTTTGGAAAGATTAGTTGATGAGCATGGCTTTGGTGCAGCGCGAGGACAAGACCCGAATCGACGAGTTGTCTGCGGCGGTAGCGGCACGTCGATTCCGGGGTGTCACCTACTTCGTTCCGCCCGGGCTGGAGTGGGTGGAGGAGGACTCGCCTGCCGGTGCGGTTCATGTCGCCGACATGGGTGTCTCACTTCGTTTTGACGATCTTAGGTTCAACGTGGCGTGGTCGATGAACGGGTTCAATGAAGGTCTGGCCGTCGCCACCGACCCGGTGGATCCGCTGTTTTTTGGCAGGTCGGCCGTCGCGGTCGATGCCAGCGCCATTCCTCCTTGGCCGTCCCGGTTGGGACACGCCGTCGAGGGCATTTCATGGGCGTGGCACCAGCCGGGCGATGACTGTCCAGAGCTGCTGTGGGCGGTGCGATTCGATTTCGGTGTTACCGGGTCTGCGGTCATCGCACTTGGCGAAGTCGACGATGGAAAACCCCGATATATGCCGGACTCGCTACTCGTCCTGTTTGACGAGAATCTCGCCAGGTCCTACGTCATTCCGGCCGGAGAGAGTTCGTCGTGGGGAGCGTGAACGGCTAGCCGGGATGGCGCTTCTTCGGAACCAGGCCCGCCGCGCATCGTCTCGAGAACTGTTGAACGTCGCTGTACCGCGGGACGTGGCCCAGAAGACAATCGATAACGCGAACACGTGTTTCAACAGCATCGAGGCCATCAGGGGAGCTTTCCGTGGAGGACGATCGCAAGGCGATCTCCCAACGGGTCGAGGCGCAGTTGGGCGTCCGGCCGCCGGTGGGCCTGCTTGACGTGTGGACCGGCGTGCGGCCGGTGGACGAAGGCGACGTCTACGTCTACGGTCCCGACGAGATCGCCGAACGCAACCTCGCGTACGAGGTTTCGGAAGCCGCTCCGGGTCTGCTGCTGATCGGCAGCGACGGTGGGGGAGACGGCTTGTTCGTCGCGACAAACGACCGCGATCCCGAGGTCTTCCTTATCGGTCTCGGGGCGGTGGGCACGTCCGACGGCAGGCGCGCTGGTCGGTTGTCGGTACTGGTAGCGGAGGGCTTCCGCTCGATCGATTCGACGGAGGACGCCAGGCCTGAGGCAGCGGACGGCCCGATCGACGTCCTGGTCACCCGTCGTCCCGGTGTGAAGGCAGTGGTGGAGATGCGCAAGCTGTTCCACCTCTCCCTGCCGATCAGCGCATTCACCGCTGCGGACGCCGAATTCCCGATGGTGCTGTTGACCGAGGTCTACAACGCCAAGTACGGAGAGGCCATTAACCAGGTAAACCTGCGCTACCGGTGCTTGGCCGTTCGCTCACACGTCGGCGCGCAGCGGTCCCGGCGGCCTACTCAGATAGCGAAACTGTGACTGACGTAATGGTCAAAGTTCGTCGCATGTCTATGATCGGATGACTGTGGGACGACTCCATCGGAGTCGTTCTGGTCAGTGGTGCCGAGCGGGTGGTCGTCCTGTGTCGGGTTCATCGATGGGTTCAGGCTTTTTGGCGTGGACACGGGGAGGTCCGGGCGCGAGGGCTGACGCCTTTGGAATCGACCATCTGGCCAGGATGGCCGATGGGCCAGCATCCTCCCAAATTTCGATTCGGACTGGTGAAGGCTGGGTTCACTATGGCACTTGAGTGGAGTATCGAAGGTGGGCGACCTTTGGACCCGCAGAGCCTCGTCGAGCAGGTAGGAAAGATGCTTGAGATGCTGGCCGATACAGCGGTTATTGTGCATCTCGAACAGGACGTCCAGATGGGTTCCGAGCCGGCGGAGGGCGGCCCGGAATTCTCCTTTGTTCTGAAGTCTGAGATAGCTGGAAAATTGTCCAGCGTCGAGTTGGTGCAACTCGGCTCCGATTCTTCGAGTGGCACCTGCATAGGGTATGTCACCGCGAACCGGGACGGAGGCTCCGTAGCGCTCGGGGTGGTCGTCGCCGCACACTGGAATATGGCTGCCGGTGGCGACCTCTCGGGCACCGGTCTGGGTGGCAAGCGACTCTCGCCCGAAGAGTCGGAAGGGCTGCTTGCTGATCTTTTTTATGGTGCTACCTGGGAAGATAGGGCCGAGCGGGCAGCGGGCCGGCTCGGGTGTGGCCAGGTGACCTGAACGGTCCTTCCCGAATGAGGGGCCCGGCTGTTCGACCACGCCGTGGCCTCTAGGCCGGCGCTGCCTCCGGCCGGTCTGGCCTGTCCCGTCCTCCCGTCGCCGGCCGATTCGGCGGTGCGGGCCGCTGCGCAGATTGTGCAAATAAGCGACCGAAGCAGTGATCAAAGTTCGGTGCACGTCTATGTTCGGACCGTAGTCGATTACCAGGGATGGCTCCACGTCAGGTGACTCGCGGACGCATCGCCGTGGTGCCGGGCGGTTAGCTGTCCCGCGCTGAGGCGTTGTGCGAGCTACGGATACGAGCTTGTTGGCGTGGACACGGGGAGGTCCTGGCGCGATGGCTGAGTTTCCGGCGCATTTGTTCAAGATGGATGGTGATCCGTCGGCGGTTCGGTCGTCGGCGTCGCGGTGGCAGGGTTTTGGGTCGGCGGCGTCGCAGGCGGCGGGGCAGATCACGGGTTTGGATACGAGTCAGTTCGTGGGTCCGGAGGGTGATTTGTTCCGGGAGGGGCTCAATGCCCAGATGCCGGGGCATTTGCGGGTCACGGGTGATGCGTTCGGCAAGGTGTCGACCGGGCTGACGGCGTTCGCGGGGTCGTTGTCGTCGTTGCAGGATCGGATGCGTCCGTTGGCGCAGCGTGCGCCGGGTTTGTGGGCGGCGTTGCAGGCGGCGCGGGGGCGGGCTGATCGGGCGAGGCAGGCTGATGAGCGTCATGAGCGGGAGGTCGCCGATCGGCCGCCGGAGGAGGCTGCGGCTGCGGTGCCGGATGCGTATCGCTCGGATGCGGGGGCGGCGGGTTCGGCGTTGTCGCAGGCGCAGCGGGACTGGGACGAGTGTGTGGGCCAGGCGGGTGCCCTGCGGGGTGAGTTGGCCACGGCGGTGCGTGACTGTGTGCGGGTGGTGAATGATGCGAAGGGGTTGCGGTTCAAGGAGAATCCGAAGTGGTGGGATCTGAAGGGTCAGTTCACCAACTTCGTGCGGGACAACCAGGAGTTGTTGGCGCAGCTGTCGGGTGCGTTGAAGATCGTGTCGCTGGTCGCGGGGTTGTTGTCGTTCATTCCGATTCTTGCGCCGATCATGGGTCCGATCGCGATCGCTGCGGGTGCGGCGGCTCTGTTGATCGACGCGTCGCTGTATGCGGCGACGGGTAAGGGCAGTCTCACCAGTTTGTTGATCGATACGGTGCTGACGGTCGTGCCTATCGGTCGGCTCGCGATGCTCGGCAGACCGGTGTTGGCCCTGGCCAAGCGTGGATTGCCGACCCTCGCCAGGGGCCTTCCCAGGGTGCGCGCGGCGTTGCCGAGGATGCCTCGTCCGAGCATCCCGCTGGGCTTGCGTCGGTGCGCGGGTGATCCGATCGACGTGGCCAGCGGTGAGGTGGTGCTGGCCCAGACCGATGTGGAGCTGCCGGGCCTGCTCGCGCTCGTCCTGAGGCGGAGTCATCTGTCGTCGTACCGGATCGGTCGGTGTTTTGGGCCTTCTTGGGCGTCGACGCTTGATCAGCGGGTCGAGGTCGACGACGAGGGCATCTGCTTCGTCACCGAAGACGGCATGGTCCTCACCTACTCGACTCCCGCCGGTGTCGGGGCGCAGAGCATGCCGGAGACCGGTCCCCGCTGGCCGCTCACCTCGACCGCGGCCGGCTACCGTGTCGACCAGCCGGAGATCGGCCGAGCGCTGCATTTCCACGTGGTGCCGGACGTCCAGGCGGTGCCGGACCACCCAGAGTCGGAAGGCGAGGGCGAGGATCGTCCCGTTCGGGTGTTGCCGCTGGTTGCCGTCAGCGACCGCAACGGTCATCGGATCGACCTGGACTGGCGCGACGGTGCGGTCACCGACGTTCGACACAGTGGTGGGTATCGGATCGCCGTCGACACCCTGCACGGTCAGGTCGCGGCGCTGAGCCTGCTCGACGCGGAACCCTCCGGTGAGGCCCGGACTCTGGTGCGGTTCGGCTACGACGAGGCCGGTCACCTCGCCGAGGTCATCAACGCATCGGGCATCCCGCTGCGGTTCGGCTACGACGACGACGGTCGCTTGACCCACTGGCAGGACCGCAACGGGCAGGAGTACCACTACACCTACGACGAGCAGGGACGCTGCGTGGCCGCGACCGGCTCGGGTGGTTTCCTCTCCGCGCGGCTGCAGTACGACCCGGTCGGTCGGCAGACCGCTGTGAGCGACTCACTGGGTCACACGACCATCTACGAGCTGACCGATCGCGGCCAGACCCGACGAATCAGCGACCCGCTGGGCAACGTCACGGCCTTCACCTGGGATCGGTTCGATCGGAAGCTGACCGAGACCGATGCCCTGGAGCGGACGACTCGTTATTCCTACGATGACGATGGCAACCTGGTCGAGGTCACCCGCCCGGACGGCGCGCGGGCGACCGCCATCTACGACGAACTGCGTCAGCCGGTGGTCATCACAGGTGTCGACGGTGCGGTCTCGCGACGTGAGTACGACGAGCGCGGCAACCTGACCATGGTCACCGACCCGAGCGGCGCTTCCACCCTCTACCGCCACGACGAGGCAGGCCACCTCGCCGAGGTGACCGATGCGCTCGGCAACACCCTGGCAGTGACCACCGATCCGACCGGGCTGATCAGCCAGCTCAGCGAACCCAACGGCGCGGTGACCACCTATCGCCGTGACGTGGCGGGCCAGATTACCCAGGTGATCGACCCGGTCGGTGGCGTCACCCACCTCGGCTGGACCGTCGAGGGGCAGCTCGCCTGGCGGCGGAGCCCGGACGGGGCGAGCGAGGAGTGGACGTACGACCCGGAAGGCAACCTGGTCACCTACACCGACCAGACCGGGGCGACCACCGAGTTCGAGATCGGCCACTTCGACCTGCCGGTCGCGCGTATCGGGCCGGACGGCGGCCGGTTGACCTTCGACTACGACACCGAGTTGCGCCTGACCACGGTCACGAACCCGCAGGGGCTCACCTGGAGCTACGACTACGACCCGGCCGGGCGCCTGGTGGCCGAGACCGACTTCAACGGCCGCGTACAGACGTACTCCTACGATGCCGCCGGCCAACTCGTCACCCGGAGCAGCGGTGCCGGGCGAAGCATCGAGTTGATCCGCGATCCGCTGGGCAACATCGTCGAGAAGCGCACCGCCGAGGGCATCACCACCTTCGAGTACGACCCGGTCGGCCGGTTGCTGCACGCCACCTCACCCGAGGTTGATCTTCGCTTCGAGCGGGATCCGCTGGGTCGGGTGCTCGCCGAGATCCGAGACGGCCAAGAGGTCAGGTCGTCCTACGATGCACTCGGCCGCCGGACGCTCCGGCGTACCCCATCAGGGGTCGAGAGTGCCTGGGAGTACGACGCCGGCCACCAGCCCGCGGCTCTGCGCACCGGCGGCGCGACGGTCAGCTTCACCCACGATGCCGCCGGCCGGGAGACCCGCAGGGCAGTCGGCGGTCTTGCCCTGACCCAGAGTTGGGACGCCAACCACAGGCTGCTCTCCCAAATCCTCGTCACCAGCCCGGAGAGTCCGACGGGCGTGCCAGAGCTCCTCGCGCACCGGGCCTACCGGTACCGTGCCGACGGCTACCTGACCGACATCGCCGACCAGCTCACCGGCGAGCGCCGGCTGGAGGTGGACCGGTCCGGCCGGATCACCGCCGTCCAGGCCGCCGACTGGACCGAGCGGTACGCCTACGACGAGGCCGGAAACGTCGCCGATGCCGAGTGGCCCGGCGCCGCCGGCGGACGTGGCAGCGCCGGAGGCGAGCGGGAGTACGCCGGCACCCTGATTCGTCGGGCCGGGGACGTGCGGTACGAGCATGACGACGCTGGCCGCGTGACGCTGCGGCAGGTCAAGCAGCGTTCCACCAAGCCCTTGACCTGGCGCTACACCTGGGACAGCGAAGACCGGCTGACGGGAGTGACGACGCCGGATGGCACCCGCTGGCGCTACCGGTACGACGCGCTCGGTCGCCGGGTCGCCAAGCAGCGCCTCGACTCCGACGGCGGCGTGGTCGAGGAGGTCGACTTCACCTGGGACGGCCCGCGTCTGATCGAGCAGACCCACCGCGGCGCGGGCGAGGAACGGACCAGCACCTGGGAGTACGCCCCGGGCACGTTCACGCCCATCACCCAGACCGACGCGCACGCCGACCAGGACGAGGTCGACCGCCGCTTCTATGCGATCGTGACCGACCTGGTTGGCACGCCCATGGAGTTGGTCAGCCCGGATGGCGACGTCGCCTGGCAGCAGCGGACCACCATCTGGGGCATCCCGACCCACGTCAGCGCCACCGGCGTCGACTGCCCGTTGCGGTTCCCCGGGCAGATCCATGACCCGGAAACCGGCGCTTCGTACAACCACCACCGCTACTACGACCCCGAGGCGGCGCAATACCTCTCGACCGACAAACTGGGGATCAGCGGAGGCCTCAACCCGCAGAGTTATGTCTCCAACCCGGTGCAGTGGGCCGATCCCTTGGGTCTTGCGCCCTGCCCCGTCTACAGCAATGTCGTCAATGGTAGGGCGGGCCCTGCCTATGCACAGGTTTCTCCCCAGACGCTGATTGATGCGGCGGCCGGCAGGATCGGCAGCGAAGCGCCACGAAGGTTGCGCCCGGCAGGCTTCCTTGGAGGTGCGGGCGGTCATTCTCGCGGCCACTTGATCGGTAGGCGGTTTGGCGGAGACGGCACGGACATTCGAAACGTAGTCACACAGAGTGAGGCTCTGAACAATGGGCCGATTAATGAGGTGGAAAAGAGGATAGCCGAGCACGTAACCAGTAGCCAGAATAACGTTGTTATGAGCGTTACTCCGGTGTACGAAAATGGTGGGGTCGTGCCTAGTCATGTAATCATCGAAGCCGTCGACGATTTCGGGTGGTCGCTGTATGAAAAGGTGCGCAATATATAGGATATCTGGTGAGTAGGCTGCCGGACCTTCTCGCCCTGTGTCCTCCTCCGCCTGCCGTGGAGCCATCCCATCGTGCGACGGTGGATGAGGGCGTCGAGCTGCCCCTCAGCCACCGGCAGATGGTTGCGACCTATGGGGCGGGCTGTTTCGACGAGTTCTTGTGGATCTACGGCGAGGGTGTCGAGCGAGAAGCACTGAATATCGAGAAGGGCACCCAGGAGGCCCGATCATTCTTGAGTAACGGCCTTCCAGAGCCCCTTGAGGAGTACCTGTCGAGCCTTCGCATCGCTCCGGGTCAGCTCGTGCGGTGGGGTGGGACCGATAACGCCGATGTCCTCATGTGGATTCCGACGGGGCCGGTGGACGATTGGCCGACTCTCGTATTGGAGGCCCGGCAGCTGAGATTCTCGATCGTTCACCTCGAAACCCCAAGTGTGGTCTTCGAGCTGCTGACGAAGTCCCTGCAAATCCCGTTCTTTCCTCCGGATTTTCCCAGCAGCAATCCCCAGTTCAGCCCCGACCCCTACGCGTGATCCAGGGTCGCTGCGCAGCCTGCCGGCAGTCGCTCGCCCCACCCCTGTCCGCGCCGTCGACCCCGCGCGGCCATCGGGTTCGCCAGCCGCTGGTCGTTCGCGGCTGCCGTTGCCTCCGGTAGACGACCACCACCGGGCCGTACCGCCGCTGGGAGCGGGAGCGTCGATCGACGTCCTGTTCGCCGACCGTCCCCGATCGTGCGAGTGGTCCTCTCCACCTCGCCTGCCGATAAGCCCAGTCACCGCGCACCTCGCCCCGGTGCAGGCAGGCTGCGGCCCAGATTCTGCGAGATATGCGACTGGTTCAGTGCTCGCAGGTTGTTGCGCTTCTATGTTCGAATGACTGAGGGTCGAGTCACGGGAGGGCTCTCACTTCACAGGAAGCTGGTGACGGTGGCTGATATCTTCGAGCAGGTAACGGGCCATATGACTGGCTTGATCCATGAATCAGTTAGCCGTGCAGAAGTGGCCGATTGGGCCATTGAGCGTGTCAAGGACGAATCGGCCGGCTATTCATCCCACGCGGCCCTTTGGGTGGCGCTGGACCGGTTGGCTGGCGTTGACCTTCAGCAGGGTCCGGGGGTTTATCTGCATGGTCAGGAAGACTTTCGGTCGTGGCTTGCTGATCTTGACTGGTAGTTGACGCGCGTTCCGTTGACCATAGCTCGATATGCCGAAATTCGTCCTACCCACGTCGTGGAGCGCCTGAGATTGAGCCCCGAGACAAGCCGTCAGCCGGCGCGAAAGAGCGGGATCGGTTCACCCCGGTTGGCCGGGCGGGAATAGGTCATATTAGAAAAGTTGGTATCTGATGGCCCCTCAAATGGGCAGCGAAATCGACCACGTGATGGCACGGCTCGGTGAGCGAGGCTTCGCCGTCAACATCGAGACCGAGGATGAGCTGCGTGTGTACCGTGTCTCGGGGAAGGGCTTTCGCCTGCGAGTGGGCATAGGTCCGAAGGGGATTTTGCTCGAATTCGTCGTCAATCGGGACGGGGAATCGCCCGAGCTCCGATATGGTATAGATACTGACCTGTACGACATATCCGATCCTGATCAGCGATGTTTCGCGGACGAGATCCAGCGCGACATCGCCTTCTTCCTGGATGCCCTGGGGGACGGGAGTCTCAAGGTGAGTCGTGGGCGAAACAAAACGGTGATCGCCTTTCCGTGCGCGGATAAATATGTGCGAGTGGAGCGTGGGCGCGTGTTTACCCGCCGGCAAGAGTATGAACGTGCATCGGGCGCGGAAGCCGGCGGCGTTTTTCAGCCCTTCGGCCCGTGATTGGTGCTGCGGCGCAGATTGTGCGAAACATGCAACTGTTCCGTAGCGACCGTTTCAGGGGCGAAACGGTGGGCTCTTGCTACGGAAGATAATGGCAGGGTGGGCGCCTCGGTTCGATCCGCGTGGTGTGCCAGGTGCTGCCGCCGTGTCGAGTTGGCCGAGCATGGCGTCCTGCGCGGCGCGTTCGACGGCGTGGGTGCCGAAGCCGCCGAGGCTTACCCAATTCACGCGAGTTGGCCCCCGGCCTCGAACGTAGCGGGTGGTGCGGAACTACCACGCTTGCTCGGCAGGCTCCGGCCGGATTCGTTCCTCCCGGTGTCGACCGATCTCCTGGCGGCCCGCCTCAGATGACGCCAAATGCGACTGAGGTGATGGTCAAAGTTCGTTGCGCGCCTATGTTCGAATGACGGTAGGGCGACTTTACGGGAGATCGTTCTGGTCCGTGGTGCCGAGCGGGTGGTTGTCCCGTGTCGGGTGCTGCGAGGGATACGAGCTTGTTGGCGTGGACACGGGGAGGTCCTGGCGCGATGGCTGAGTTTCCGGCGCATTTGTTCAGGATGGATGGTGATCCGTCGGCGGTTCGGTCGTCGGCGTCGCGGTGGCAGGGTTTTGGGTCGGCGGCGTCGCAGGCGGCGGGGCAGATCACGGGTTTGGATACGAGTCAGTTCGTGGGTCCGGAGGGGGATTTGTTCCGGGAGGGGCTCAATGCCCAGATGCCGGGGCATTTGCGGGTGACGGGTGATGCGTTCGGGCGGGTGTCGTCGGGGTTGTCGGTGTTTGCGGGGTCGTTGTCGTCGTTGCAGGATCGGATGCGTCCGTTGGCGCAGCGTGCGCCGGGTTTGTGGGCGGCGTTGCAGGCCGCCCGGGGGCGGGCTGACCGGGCGCAGCAGGCTGATGAGCGTCATGAGCAGGAGGTCGCCGACCGGCCGCCGGAGGAAGCCGCGGCTGCGGCGCCGGATGCGTATCGCTCGGATGCGGGGGCGGCGGGTTCGGCGTTGTCGCAGGCGCAGCGCGACTGGGACGAGTGTGTGGCCCAGGCGGGTGCGTTGCGGGGTGAGTTGGCCACGGCGGTGCGGGACTGTGTGCGGGCCGTGAATGACGCGAAGGGTTTGCGGTTCAAGGAGAACCCGAAGTGGTGGGATCTGAAGGGTCAGTTCACCAACTTCGTGCGGGACAACCAGGAGTTGTTGGCGCAGCTGTCCGGCGCGTTGAAGATCGTCTCGCTGGTCGCGGGGTTGTTGTCGTTCATTCCGATTCTCGCGCCGATCATGGGTCCGATCGCGATCGGCAGCGCCCTGCTCGCCTCCGCGATCGACCTGTCGATCTACGCCGCCACCGGTAAGGGCAGCCTGAAGACGATCCTGATCGACGTCGGGCTCAATCTGCTACCGGGGGTCGGCAAACTGGCTCGGCTCGGGGCCGGAGCGTTGAAGGGCACGCGCGTTGCGCAGGCCTTTTCCTCGGTCGCCGCCCGGGGTCGCAACATGGGCTCGGTGGCCCGCTGGGGTTTGGCGAACCCGAGGGCCAACGGCATCGAGGCGATCAAGCGGCTGGCGCGGTTGGATCCGATCGACATCGCCTGCGGCGACATGGTGCTCACCCAGACCGACGTCGAGTTGCCCGGGGCGTTGCCGCTACTACTGTCCCGCACGCACCTGTCGTCGTACCGAATGGGGAGCTGGTTCGGCCGGTCCTGGGCCTCCACGCTCGATCAGCGGATCGAGGTCGACGAGAGCGGGGTCTACGTCGCGACCGCCGATGGGATGACGCTGATCTACCCGGCCGGCGACGACGGTCGTCCGGACCGGCTGCCAACCGAGGGGCCGCGCTGGCTGTTGGCGCAGGATCCGGCGGGCGGCACCTACCAGGTCACCGACCCGACACGGGGCTGGACCTGGCACTTCGGGCCGGTGCCCGGCAGCCTGGCGGCCCAACTCCCGCTGGTCGCGCTGACCGACCGCAACGGTCACCGGGTCGACGTGCGGCACGACGACAGCGGAGCACCTGTCGAGCTGGTGCACTCCGGTGGTTACCGGGTTCGGGTGCGCACCGAGGAGAACCGGATCGTCGGGTTCGACCTTGCCGGCGACGACACCGATACCGAGCTGGTCCGCTTCGGCTACGACGAGGCCGGCGACCTGACCGAGGTCGTCAACTCCTCCGGAATGCCGCTGCGTTTCGACTACGACATCGACGGACGGGTCACCCGGTGGGCCGATCGCAACGGCACCGAGTACCGCTACACCTATGACGAGGATGGCCGCTGTGTCGCCACGTCCGGCACCGGTGGTTACCTGACGGGTCTGCTGCGGTACGACACCGAGGCCCGGGTCACCACGGTGGTCGACTCGCTCGGCCACGCGACCGTCTACGCGCTCAACGACCTGCGGCAGGCCGAACGGGTCACGGATCCGCTGGGGAACGTCACCTCCTCCACCTGGGATCGGTTCGATCGGAAGCTGTCCGAGACCGATGCTCTCGGTCGGACGACTCGTTGGTCCTACGATGACGACGGCAACCTGGTCGAGGTCACCCGCCCGGACGGCAGCCGGGCGTTGGCGTCGTACAACGAGCTGCGTCAGCCGGTGGTGGTCACCGACGTCGACGGCGCGGTCTGGCGGCGCGAGTACGACGAGCGCGGCAACCTGACCATGGTCACCGACCCGGCCGGCGCGGCGACCAGGTACCGGTACGACGAGGCCGGTCACCTCAGCGAGGTGATCGACGCGCTCGGCAACGCCCTGGTGGTGGCCACCAACCCGACCGGGCTGATCAGCCAACTCACCGACCCGACCGGCGCGGCGACCAGCTACCAGCGAGACCGGGCAGGCCGGATCACCATGGTGACCGATCCGGTCGGCGGCACCACCCACCTCGGCTGGACTGTCGAGGGACGGCTCGCATGGCGGCGAAGCCCGGACGGCGCGAGTGAGGAGTGGACCTACGACCCGGAAGGCAACCTGGTCAGCCACACCGATCAGACCGGGGCGACCACCGAGTTCGAGGTCGGGCACTTCGATCTGCCGGTGGCGCGTACCGGGCCGCTGGGCGCCCGGTTGGCCTTTGGTTACGACACGGAGTTGCGGCTCACCACGGTGACGAACCCGCAGGGGCTCGTCTGGCGTTACGACTACGACCCGGCCGGGCGGCTGGTCGCCGAGACCGACTTCAACGGCCGCTCCCAGGCCTACACGCTTGATGCCGTCGGTCAGGTCGTGAGCCGGGCCAACGGCGCTGAGCAGAGCATCGAACTGATCCGTGACCTGCTGGGCAACGTCGTGGAGAAGCGCACCCCTGAGGGCGTCACCACCTTCGGGTACGACCCGGTCGGCCGGCTCTTACACGCGACCTCACCCGATGTCGAACTCCGGTTCGAGCGGGATCCGTTGGGTCGGGTGCTGGCCGAGATCCAGGACGGCCAGCCCGTCACCTCCTCCTACGACGCGATTGGTCGACGGACGCACCGGCGTACCCCGTCGGGCGTGGAAAGTGCCTGGGAGTACGACGGCCAACGGCCTGTGGCCCTGCACACCGGCGGCGCGACGGTCAGCTTCACCTACGACGCGGCCGGCCGGGAGACCCGGAGGATGGTCGGGAGCCTCGCCCTGACCCAAAGCTGGGATGCCAGCCACCGGCTGCTCTCCCAGATCCTCACCGCGAGCCCTACCGTCGACGGCGGCGTACCAGACCTGGTCGCGCACCGGGCGTACCAGTACCGTGCCGACGGTCACCTGACCGACATAGCCGACCAGGTCACTGGCGAACGCCGGCTGGAGTTGGACCGGGCCGGCCGGGTCACCGCCGTGCGGGCCGCCGAGTGGACCGAGCGGTACGCCTACGACGACGCGGGCAACGTCGCCAGCGCCACCTGGTCTGGCGACACGGGCGACGACAGCGATCGCGACGTCCGAGGCGAGCGGGAGTACACCGGCACCCTCATCCGGTCCGCCGGGAACGTGCGCTACGAGCACGACGCCGCCGGCCGGGTCACGCTGCGGCAGATCAAGCAACGTTCGACCAAGCCGCTGAGCTGGCGTTACACCTGGGACAGCGATGATCGGCTGGTCGCGGTCGCGACTCCGGACGGAACTCGGTGGCGTTACCGGTACGACGCGCTGGGTCGGCGGGTCGCCAAGCAACGCCTCGACGCCGACGGTGCCGTTGTCGAGCAGGTCGACTTCGCGTGGGACGGCCCACGCCTGATCGAGCAGACCCGACGCGGCGACGACGGCGACAAGAGCAGCACCTGGGAGTACGCGCCCGGCGCGTTCATCCCGATCGCCCAGACCGACGGCGTGGCCGACCAGGGCGAGGTGGACCGCCGCTTCTACGCGATCGTGACCGACCTGGTCGGTACGCC
Source organism: Micromonospora sp. DT231 (assembly GCF_049847025.1). Classification (NCBI taxonomy): domain Bacteria; kingdom Bacillati; phylum Actinomycetota; class Actinomycetes; order Micromonosporales; family Micromonosporaceae; genus Micromonospora; species Micromonospora sp. DT231. The sequence goes on from NZ_JBNCNO010000015.1 coordinate 159,600, forward strand.
CACCGAACTGGTCAGCCCGGACGGCGAGATCGCCTGGCAGCAGCGGACCACCATCTGGGGCATCCCGACCCACGTCAGTGCCACCGGCGTCGACTGCCCGTTGCGCTTCCCCGGACATTTCCATGATCCAGAAACCGGCGCATCGAGCAACTACCACCGTTACTACGACCCTGACATCGCCCGATATCTCAGCGCCGACCCCCTTGGTCTTGTTCCTGGCTCGAACCCGTACAGATACGTGGTCAACCCGTTCCGGTTTGTCGACCCGCTTGGCCTGTCGCCTTACCAGGCCGGGAGCAAGATCCCGATTTATCGAGGCACGTCGCGGGCGCTGGAGAATCACATTGTCAGTGAGACCGGAAAGGTGATGAGCGACGCCGCCCAGCGCGCATTCATGGAGAGTGGTGGCGTTGTCGACGACGCGGCGCGCGCCTCCCAGGATGCTCACCAGGCCGGAGTCCGGGCCTGGGGTAATGAGCAGAACTATGCGCACGCGCATGCGGAGTTCGGCACGGAGATGGCGGAGGTCGGGGAGCGCTCCATGATATCTTTCACCGGCGACATCGATACGGCGAAGAACTTCGCCGGGCCGAACGGGCAGATCCATCAAGCGATGGTGGATCCGAGTCAGGTGATCGTCCAATCGCTGCCCGGAGCCGGCGAGTCGGAGATTCTGGTGCGTAACATGATCGATGTGCTGCCATGGCCGTGACCCTTGACCTCGGGGGAACCCCATTCGTCTTCTTCCCGGCGGGCGAGCCCTGGGGCATTCCCGGCGACGTTGTCCACGGTGACCAGCTCGAGGATCCTTTGCTCATCGACCATCCGCGGCTCCGTCGGATTCTGGTGCGCAGCTATCCCTCGATGCCGGCCCTGGCCTACGTGCTGCACTGGAGTGATGGATCGGACCTCCATGCCGTCGACAGCCGAGTAACTGCTGGGACAGTCGATGCCAAGGACTTCCAAGGTGCATTGGTGGCCGAGGTGCGTTCTGTCGTCTGCCGCAACTGTGCCGCGATTCTTCGGGTGGTTGTGGCGGAAACGGCCATTTCCGTGTTGGGTGGCGACCTGGCTCCCCGTATCGCCGAGCATGAGTTCCGGCGAAATTGCCCGGTATGCGGGGAGCCCACCCTTCCCTACGTCGTGGAACACCTCGACGCCGCGTAGCTTGTTCGAGCGATAGTCGGGGGACTCCGCCAGCGATGATCGACGATTCTGAGTGGTTGGGCATAAAATCGCGACTCCCGCTCGGCGCGCGAGTACGTGGGCAGGTGGAGCGGTGGATGCCTTTCGGGTTCTTCGTTCGAATCTCGGGAGATGTGCCAATCCTGGGGTTGGTGGACGGGATTAGCTATCGTCCTGGCGGTCGTGACGTTACTGATCATTCTCTCTGGCCAGCAGTCGGGGATTCGGTCGAGGTGACCGTGGCTGGGCATCAGGACGTCACCCGTCAGGTGAGACTCAGGGTTGGCCCACCACTACGGTGAGAACTCACTTCGATCGGCTGGCCACGCTTCGGCCCTGGCCACTTTCCGGGCAAGTTTTCAGCCGAGGAGCGGACATGGGGCCCAAGAGTGTCGAGCCGTCCGAGGTGTCGCTGGGCTACGACATATTCGCGCCCCTGTGGGGGCTTCTCCAATTGGGCGCGGCAAGAGAGTGGGACGGTACTTCCCCGTTCCGCCCGGTCTTCCTCGCTTTTGTCACGGCCCGACGAGACAGCCTGGCCAGGCTCCTCTCGGCGGTCCAGGCGGTCGGTGACCTCTCCGACCAGACAGTGGCCATCTTCGAGGAGCAGGGGGGCTGGTCCGACGCCGATCCGGAATTCGTACCGGATCAGCTCGGTGCCAGCCTCCTGACGTACTCCGGATTCCTCGCGGAGTACCCCCTCGACCTCGCTGATGCCACCACCGTACGACGCGCCATCGACGCCGGCACCGATCTGCAGTTGGTGAACCTGCTGCAAGGGTTGGTTGGTGCGGCGCTCGTTCGCGGCCCCGCGGTCCGGTCGGCAGCACCACTCGTTGTCGAGTCGATGCGTGCTGCCGCTGAGGTCATCGGCGCGGCCGCTGGTTCGGTTCTGGCGAGCGTGGTCAGTTCATGGCGGATCGCGCATCTGTCCCCGGCCCTGCGTCCTGACTCGAACATGAGTGAGGCAAGGAGGGCGCGCTTGAGGGCTCTGGCGCTACAGGTGGAATCCAGACTCTCCGTGAGTCGACCCGACAATTAGCCCCGCCGGAGCATCCGTCGCCAGGTTCGGGACCCACCCGGCAGCTCGTCAGCCGGCACGGAACAGCGGGAGCGGTTCACCCCGATAGCCGAGTAGGTACTGCTCCGGGTCCGCCCCGAGCACCGTGTCGAGGACCGCCCCGAACACGTCCCGGAAGTCGGTCGTCGCCTTCAGGTCGCCGTGGTCGAGGTCGGTGAGGCTGGGCGGTTGGCCGTGGAAGCCGCCGGCCACCCGCGCTCCGGCCACCAGCACCGGTCCGGCGGTGCCGTGGTCGGTGCCGTCGGAGGCGTTGGCACGTACCCGTCTGCCGAATTCGCTGTAGACGACCACCGCGACCCGGCGGCCGGCGTCGCTGCCGGCCATTCGGTCCACGAAGCCGGTCACCGCCGCGTCGAGTTGGCCGAGCAGGGCCTCCTGCGCGGCCCGTTCGCCGGCGTGGGTGTCGAAGCCGCCGAGGCTTACCGAGTACACGCGGGTCGGCACCCCGGCCTCGACGCAGCGGGCGACCAGGGCCAGTTGCGCGCCGAGCGCCCCACCGCCGCCGGTGCCGGTAGCGGTGGCGACCGGGGTCGCGTCGGTCGGGCTGGCGGCCGGGGCCACCGCCGCCTGGACCAGCCGGCCCATGTCGACCAGATCGGCGTACGCGGTGGCGGCCCGCGCCTGCATCGCCGACTCGCCGGCCTGCACCCGGCCGAGCGACGCCACCATCGCGGGCGCCACCCAGTCGGGCAGCTCCAACCCCTGGTAGCTGACGCAGGCGCCGACCCGCCGCCGTCCGACGAGCAGCGGCGGCAGGACCGGTTCGAAGCTGACCGCCGCCTCGACGGGGGCTTGCGTCTCGTCCAGCCAGCGCCCCACCCAACCGGTGTCGGCCGGGCCGCCCGGCGCCGCGGTCTGCCAGATGTCCATCGACCGGAAGTGGCTGCGGTCCGGTTTCGGGTAGCCGACCCCGTGCACGATGGCGAGCCGACCGGTCGACCAGAGCCCCTGTAGGCCACGCATTACCGGGTGCAGACCGTGGTCGTTGTCCAACCGCAGCACCTGCTCCTCCGGGTACGCCAGCTCGGGCCGGGAGGCCCGGTAGGCCGGGTCGGCGTACGGGATGACGGTGTTCAGCCCGTCGTTACCGCCGTAGAGGGTGACAAGCACGACCGTCTCCACCGGACGCCGGGCGACGCGTGGTTCCGGGTCCGCGCTGTCGAGCAGCCGGGACAGGGTGACCGCGCCGGCTCCGGCGGCGAGGGCGCCGCCGCCGGCCACACCGGAGGCGAGCAGGAATCGTCGTCGGGTCAGTCGGTCCATCTCAGGTCACCTGGTATTCCGGGCTGACCAGCCCGAGGGTGAGCATCAGTCGGGAGTTGGTGGTGCCGCGCAGCACCTCGTACGTGCGGTCGGTCCAGGTGTCCACGCAGAGCAGGTGGGCCACCTCCTCCGGGGTCATCCGCTCCGGGCTGAGCTGGCTGGCGAGCTTGCCGGCCAGAGACAGTTTCAACCGGGCGGCGGCCGAGGTCAGCCAGGCCACCCCGGCCGGCCAGCCACCCACACTGGGCGGGGCGAACGGGCGTTGCCCGAGACCGCCGAGCCCGTCGAGCAGCCCGGTGACCGTCTCCGCCGGGAGGGTGGCCGGTCGCAACCCGAGTTGCCGCAGCGCGCCGACCAGCCACTCCACCGGCTGTTTGACCATGGTGGCACGGGTGCTCGGGAACGTCTCGTCGGCCAGCAGTACCCGCAGCATCGGCAGCGGCTCGGGGAAGGCGGCGACCATCTGCTCCCTGGTGCGTTCCGGGATCGGCTGGGTGCTGGAGGCGTACCGGTGCCAGAGCCGGGCGGCCACGAACCGCGGGCAGGCCTCCTGGTCCAGCACCAGATCGGCCAGGCTGTCGGTGGTGAAGTGCCTGGTCACGCCGAGGATGCTCGACGCGCCGTCGTGGTGGCGCCGAGGGTCGAAGCCCGAGCGCCGCCCGGCGAGGTCGATCCACCAACCGGTCAACGCCAGGCCGGCCTGTTGCACGTCGGATTCGGTGTACTGCCCGAGGCCGAGGGTGAACAACTCGAAGAACTCCCGGGCGAGATTCTCGTTGGGGGCTTCTCGGCTGTTCAGCTGGCCGTCCAGCCAGTAGACCAGGGCTGGATCGACGATCATCCGATGGGCCATGTCCCGAAAGTCGCGGGATTCCCGCAGGGTGAGGTGCTGGGCCAACATGAGCTGCGGGCTCTTGACCTTGACGATCGAGGTGGCCCAGTGGCCGTGCCAGAAGAAGAGCAGCTTCTCCACGGCCTGCTGGTCGGCGACGGTCATCCGGTCCAGCCACCACTGGGTGAGGCTGCTCGCCTGTGCTCGACGTCGTCCGTCGGCTTCGACCCGCTGCGCCGGCGTCGGCTCGGGTGTGCCGACGTACGGGTCGGGGCCGAGCGGGGGCACGGGCGCCCGGGTGGCGCCGATGTCGGGCCCCGTGGGGGTGGTCAGCGCGGCCAGGGTGGCGGTGTAGCCGGCCCGCCGTGCTGCCGCCAGCTCGTTGGCGGTTGGTCCGAACCCCGTTCGGCGTAGCAGCAGAGCCACGTCGTCGGTCATAACGACACCATGGTGGGACCCTCAGCAGGGAGCGGCATTTCACCATCATCCGGAATTCCGCCCGTCGGCGACGGGTCGAGCCGCGCCCCGACGATACGTCCCCGATGGACGTACCGCATAGAGTATGGACGATCGTTGTCCGCGGTGGTGATCCCATGTCCGTTTACTGACTTCTGTCGACTGTGGTATGTGTTGCGCTCGATATGTTAGCTATCGTCGGCGGCTGCATCGCCGATCGTCCACACTCTTACGGGGGTACGAGGTGATGGATCAGCCGGTTCCACCCAGCCTGCGCCAACCGTCCGGGCAGTCGCCGGTCGCGCTCGCGGGTGCCGGGGCGGACACCGACACCTGGCCGGGCATCCCGGGGCAACCCGCCGGGCCCCGTCCGGTCCCACCTGTCGAAGCCGGCCGTCCGATCCCGCCCGTCGAGACCGGCCGCCCGATCCCGCCCGTCGAGACCGTCCGTTCGGTTGCGCTCGTGCACGAGTGGTTCACCGCCACCGGCGGCGCGGAACAGGTCTTCCGGCAGCTCACCGAGGTCTTCCCGACCGCAGCGCGGTTCGCGCTCTGGAGTGACGACGACGCGGACCCGCCGCCGCTGCGGGTGTCGTGGCTGGCCCGGACACCGCTGCGGGGCAACAAGGCGGTCGCCCTGCCGTTCATGCCGCTGGTCTGGCGGACCCTCACCCGCGACCGGTTCGACGTGGTGATCTCCTCAAGCCACGCGTTCGCGCACACGGTCCGGCTCGGCAATCCCGACCGCACCCGGCACCTCAGCTACGTCCACGCTCCCGCCCGCTATCTCTGGAACCCGCGTGTCGACGATCGCGCGTCGGGGCCGATGCTTGCGGTGCCCCGACGACTGATGCGGGCGCTCGACGTGGGGCTCAGTCACCACGTGCACAGTTACGCGGCCAACTCCGTCGAGGTGCGTGACCGGATCCGCCGGCACTGGGGGCGCGACGCCTGGGTGATCAACCCCCCGGTCGATGTGGACTTCTTCTCCGCCGCCCCGGCCGCCGACCAGGCGCAACCGCGCGACTACCTGCTGGGTGTCGGGCGCTGGGTGCCCTACAAGAACTTCGACCTGATCATCGCCATCGCCGAGGAGGCCGGGCTGCCCCTGGTCCTCGCCGGGTCCGGGCCCGAGGAGGACCGACTGCGACGTCTGGCACACCAGGCGCGTGTGCCCGTCACCATCGAGGTCCACCCGGACCGCTTCCGGTTGCGGCAGCTCTACTGGGGCGCCCGCGCCCTGCTCTTCCCCGTCCACGAGGACTTCGGCATCGTGCCGGTCGAGGCGCAGGCCTGCCGCACCCCGGTCCTCGGCCTGCGCCGTGGCGGTCTGCTGGAAACGGTCGTCGACGCGGAGACCGGAGTCCTGGTCGACTCACTCGACCCCCACGACCACGCGGCGGCGATCGGCCGGCTCGACGAGCTGGACCAGGCGCGGATGCCCGTTCAGGCGGAACGGTTCTCGACGCAGACCTTCGCCCGCCGGGTGACCGAGTGGGTCGATCATGAGTGTGACTGACCCGATGCGGGTGCTGCACGTCACCCACACCGCGCAACCCGGCGGGGCCGAGCTGGCCCTGGCCCGCCTGCTCAATCAGCGGCACCCCTGGCAGGCGTCCCTGTACGGCCCACCCACCGGCGTCGCCTTCGACCAACTCCCCCCGCAGGAGGTGGCGCAGGCCCGGGATCTGCCGACACTGCCCACCGGCGGCACCCGCAGTTCGGCGCCCCTGCTGGCGGCCCGCTACCTGACCGCGCTGCGCGACGGCGCCCGGGTGCTGCGGCGCAGCCCGCTGTATCAGCAGGCCGACCTGGTGCACGCGAACACCGCCGCCGCGGCGATCATGTGCGCGCTCGCCGACCGCGCCAGACGCCGGCCCCTCGTGGTGCACCTCCGCGGCCCGTTGACCGTCGAGAGCCTCGGCCCGATCGGTCTGCCCGCGTTCCGTCGGCTGGCCATGCGGCGCGCCGACGGGATCATCGCCAACTCCGGGTTCACCCTCGCCAGCGTTCCGTCGGGCTCCCGGATCCCGGCCCAGCGCACGGTGCTGCAAAGTCCCAGCGGGATCTCCGAGCGGCGTACGCACCCCGAGGTCCGCCCGCAGGTCAAGGCCATCGGCATGGTCGGCCGGCTTCAGCACTGGAAGGGCCAGCACGTCTTCCTCCGCGCGTTCGCCGCGAGCCTGCGCGGCACCGACGTGCGCGCGTACCTCTGCGGTGCCCCGCTCTTCGGCGAGGAGGCCTACGAGACGCAACTACGGGAACTCGCCGCCAGGCTGGGCATCAGCGAACAGGTCATCTTTCGCGGCCACGTCGACGACATCAACGGTTTCCTCGACTCGGTCGACGTCCTGGTGCACTCGTCGCTCGGAGCCGAGCCGCTGGGCCAGACCGTGTTGCAGGGACTGGCCCGGGCGCTGCCGGTGGTGGCCACCGAGGGCGGTGGGCCGGGGGAGTGGATCCGCTCCGGCGTCAACGGAATGCTCATCCCGCCCGGAGACGCCGACGCGCTCGCCGCGGTGCTGCGTGACCTGGTGGGCTCGCCGCAGCTACGGCACGACCTGGCCACCGCCGCCGCCCGCACCCCGGGCCTCCTGACCGACGCGGACTGCGTCGATCAGCACGCCGGGTTCTTCGAGTCCGTCCGCAGCGCCCACCGGCCGGCCCCAGCGCGGGACGCCGCGTGAGCGCAAAGGCACTACGGATCGGGTACGTCCAGATCCGCCCACCCGGGCTCACCGAGACCTTCATCCCCGCCGAGATCGAGGCGGTGCGGGCGGCCGGGGCGACGGTCGAGGTGTTCGTGGCCAACCCGGACGGCAACCGTCGGGCCGAGCCGGGTCGGGCCGCCGTGCACCTACTCCGCCGTCCCGGCGGGCTCCCGGCCGACCTGCGCCTGCTCGGGCTGCCGTCGCGGGCTGCCGGGGGGCGGGGACTGGCTCGTGGTCTGCTGGCCAGCGGCGCTGCCACCACCCTCACCGACGAGATCGCGCGCTTCGACCCGGACGTCCTGCACGCCCACTTCGTCAACGTGCCCACCGCTGTCGCCCTGCTGGTCGGGCGCCGACTCGACCGGCCGGTGACGGCGACCGCGCACGCCGCCGACTTCCTGCTCGACCCGGACGCGGCGGCGCTGAGTCGCCGGATCGCCCGCCTGCGGCACCTCTTCGTCGTCTCCGCGGCGACCGCCGGCCAACTCGCGGCACGGGGGGTGCCGATCGCGACGACACCCCACCGGGTCGTCCGGGCCGGCCTCGACGCCGGGCTCCTGGACGCCCCACCGGCCGTGCCCACCACCCCCACGCCGGGCGCGCCGACGAGGATCGTCACCGTCGCCCGGCTGATCCCGAAGAAGGGCGTCGACACCACGATCGACGCGGTGGCCCGGCTCGTCCAGGCCGGGCATCCGATCCGGTACGACATCTACGGCGACGGTCCACTGCGGGATGAACTGCGCCGCCGGGTCGACTCGGCGGGGCTGGCCGACAGCGTGGTGCTGCACGGCGCGGTGCCACATCCGGTGGCCACCGCCGCACTCGCCGGCGCGCAGGTCGCCGCCCTGCCCTGCCGGCCCGCCCCGGACGGCGACCTCGACGGCATACCGGTGTTCCTGATGGAGGCGGCAAGTCAGGGCGTCCCCGTTGTCACCACAGCGGTCTCGGGCATCCCCGAACTCGTCGGTCCGGACAGCGGCTGGCTCGTCCCGCCGGACGATCCGGTCGCCCTCGCCACCGCGATCCGGACGGTGGTCGCCGAGCCGGTCACGGCTCGGCGACGCGCGCAGGCGCTGCTGCTCCGGCTCCGGTCGGAGTTCGCCCCGGCGGTGCAGGCCGACAGGTTGCTGTCCGTCTGGCGGGAACTGGCCGACTCGACCCCGACCCGACCGACCGTGCCCTGCGAAGGTGGCCACCGGTGACCCTCAGCGTCGTCTCGTCGTACCTGCCGATCCCGCTGGACCGGGGCGATCCCGTCCGGGTGGCGATGGTGTTGCGGGCGCTGGCTCAGGTGCCGGACTGCACCCTGCTGGTGGTCCGCCGCCCGGACACCACCGCCGACCAGGAGGAGCAGTTGCGCGAGATGCTCCACCCGATGCGGGTGCGCACCTTCGAGGCCACGCCGTTCCGCTACGACCGTCTGGGTCCGCCGGGGCGATACTCGCAGGCCCTCACCTCCGGTCTGCCGCCCTGGGTCCGCAGCCGCTACAGCGCCGACCTGCACGACGAGCTTCGGCGACGCGACGGCGCGGCGATAGCCCTCGGCGAGGCAGCCGGCGCCTACGTGCACGGGACCGGGCTGCGCTGGCACTGGGACAAGGCGAACGTGCTCGCCGCCAGCGTCCGGCAGGAGATCGAGGCGGCGGGCGACCTCACGTACCGGCTGCGCGCCCGTTATCTGACCGCTGTCTCGACCCGCTTCGAGCGGCGGGCGCTGGCCTGCTGCGCGACGGTCTCGGTGACCAGCGCCGACGAGGCCGAGCGGCTGCGTCGGCACCACGACCGGGCGGCCACCTTCGTGCTCCCCAGCTGCGTCCCGCTCCCGTCCGGCCACCAACCTCGGCCCCAGGAGCGGGAGTTGGTCTGGCTGGGCAGCTTCGCGTACGAGCCGAACCTGGCCGGCCTGCGGCGTTTCCTGGCCGAGGGCTGGCCGGCGCTGGCCCGGGCCGGTTACACCCTCACCCTGATCGGCTCGGGTCTGACCGCGCCGGTCCGCGCCGAGCTGGACCGGCACCCCGGCGTACGGGTGCGTGGTTACGTTGAGGACCTGCGCGGCGCGCTCGCCAACGCCCGCGCCGGCGTGGTGCCACTGTGGAGCGGAGCCGGCGTCAAGCTGAAGACCCTCACCCTGCTGGCCCACTCGGTGCCGGTCTTCACCACGGCTGTCGGCGCCGAGGGCGTGCCGGCGAGCCCCGCCGTCCGGATCGCCACCGACCCGACCGCGATGGCCGCGGAACTCCTCGCGACCACCTCGACCGCCCTGGACACGATGGCCGCCGAGGCGACGCGGCTGGTGGGCCAGGAGTTCTCCGAGGACCGGTTCGCCGAGCGTCTCCGCACGGCGCTCGCCGCCGACGGCTACCTCGCCGAGCGCGGTGCCACCGGCGCTGAACCCGCCCGGTGATGGCCGTCAACCGGCTGGTCACCTCCACCGCCGCCAACCTGCTGATCCCGGTCAGCGGGCTGCTCGTCAGCCCCTTCCTCTCCCGCGAACTCGGCCCGGAGGGGCGCGGGCTGTACGCCGCGCTCACCCTGCCGATCGTGATCTGCGGCTGGCTGGGCACCTACGGTCTGCAGGACGCGCTCACCTTCCACGTCCGGCAGCGCCGGCTCTCCCGGCGGGACGCGGCCCGGGTCAGCCTGCTGGCCGCCGTGCCGCTCGGTCTGGTCGCCGTGCTGCTCCTGGGCGTGCTGAGCCTGTTCGTCTTCGACCAGGGCGAGGTCGACAGGCAGCAGTTCCTGGTGCTCGCCCTGCTCGCGCCGCTGCACATCCTGGCGAACCTGGCGATCGGCGCACTCACCGGCGCCGCGGACATCGGCGGCGTCAACCTGATGAAGGTCGTGCCGGCGGCGCTGCGGACGATCCTGCTGGTCATCGCCTGCGTGGCCCTCGACCTGAGCGCCTTCTGGGCGGCCGCGCTCTTCCTGACCGCGACGGCCAGCGGAGTGCTCGTCGGGCTGCCCCGGCTGCGCCGCCCGGTGCCGGCGAGCAGCACCGAGCCAGCCGACCGGGCCGAGCCGATTCCCGTCCGGTCGCTGATCCGGTACGCGCTCGTCTGCCTGCCGGGGGTGCTCGCGGCGACCTCCAACGCCCGACTCGACCAGGTCATCGGCCTACCGCTGCTCGGGGCACGGGAGCTCGGCTTCTACGCGGTGGCGGTCAGCGTTGCGGAACTGCCGACCGTCGTGGCGACCGCGGCCCGGACCGTCCTGATGGGCGGGGCGGGCGGTGAGGACAACGAATCCGTCCTGCGGGTGGCCCGGATCGCCGTCCCGGTGGCGGCACTCGGGTGCACGGTCCTCGCCGCGAGCGCGGGACTGCTGGTGCCACTGTTCTTCGGCGCCGCGTTCGCCCCCGCCACGCTGCCCACAGTCATCCTCTGCGCGGCCACCGTCGTGTTCACCTGCGTGCAGATCTTCAGCGCCCTGCTGCTCGTCCACGACAAGGCGGGCCGATCGTCGATCGCCCTCGTCGTCGGCTCACTCACCGGCGTACTGCTGCTCGTCGTGCTGGCCCCGCTGGGCGCGGTCGGCGCGGCCCTCGCCAGCCTGGTCGGGTACGCCGTCGCGGCCGGCATCGCCGCCCGGTCGGTACGCAGGTTGCCGGCGGTGCCGTCACTGCGAGCGGTGACCGTGCCGTACGGTGCGGACCTCCGTCACCTGCACGCCGAACTCGGGCAGCGGTGGCGGGCTCGCCGGACCGGTCCTCCAGAGGCGCCGGACGCGGCCAATTCACAGTCAGCAGGCACAGGCGGGGGAGTCCGATGAGTGCGGTGTTCAGCGGTCAGACGAAGGGCGCCCTGCTTCGGGCCAGCAGACTGATCCGACCCGACCCGGGCACCACCGAGTTGCTCGGCACCACGGGTGTGGTCGTGCTGCTGGTCCTGGCGTGGATCAGGGTGACCTTTCCCCAACTCATCCAGATCCTGCAGAACGGGCGACCGGTCTTCAACTCCGCCGCGGAGACGATGCCGCCCGCCGGTCGCGTCCTGGGTGACGTCACCACCGCGGCGTTCATCGGCCTGGCCCTCCTCCTCACCGCGTACGGGCTCCGACAGCGACGCCCGGACCGCCTGTGGGCGCTCGTCGTGGTCCTCGCCCCGCTGGCAGCCATCCACCTCGCCGGCCTGGTGAACGGGCAACCCCTCGGCCCGGTGTCCCTGGCCCTCCCGATCGCAGTGGTCGCCATCTGGGTGGTCCGACCCGGGGCGCAGGCGCTGGCCGCGATCGGTGTGCTCGGCGCGGCCACCGCTGTCGTCGCGATGCTGTTGGCGGTCGTACGGCCGGACCTGGGTCTGCTCACCGGAGAAGACGCGGGCAACAAGGGCTGGGCGATCGGCGGGCTGCTGTCCGGTCCGTACCCACACTCGAACGTGCTCGGGCTCATCCTCGCCCTCAGTCTGCCGTTCGTGTTCGGCATCCGGTCGACGGCGACCCGTCGGGTCACCCTGGCGTTGATCCTGATCGCGTTGCTCTGGACCGGTTCCCGGACCAGCCAACTCGCGGCGATCGTCGTCCTGCTGACCTGGGGGCTGCTGCGCTGGCGTATCGGTGGGCGGGCCGACCGGCCCGGCCGGGGAAGCCGCCGGCACCTGTCGATGCTGATCGGCGTCCCGCTGGTCGTCGCGCTCGGTCTGATCGTCCTCTGCCCGCTGCTGACCACCGACCCGGCCGGCTTCACCAACCGCGGCCGGACGTGGCGTGCCCTGCTGAGCCGATGGGCGGAGCGACCGCTGACCGGCCACGGCCCGGAGTACTTCGAACGGCAGCCGGACCTGGCCGCGGCGCTCGGCGGCCGGTACACCCATGGGCACAACGTGCTCGTGCACCTGCTGACCGTCGGGGGCCTGCTCGCCGTCGTGCTGTTCGCGGTGCTGCTCTACCAGGTCTGGCGGCGGTCGATGTTCCTGGCCGGGGCCGGCACGCCGGGGCCGGCACTCTTCCTGATCGCGCTCCTCTGGGTCTCCTGGCTGGAGGCATCGCACGTGTCCGTCACCCTCGCCGGGTTCCTGACCTGGCTTCCGCTCGCTCTGGTCGTACGAGCCGAGTTGCCCAGCCCCGCGCCCGAGTTGCCCAGCCCCGCGCCCGAGCGGACGACCGAGTCAGAAGATCAGGACGTCCCGTAGGTAGTTGGCGACCCGGCGGAGCTGGTTGGCGCCACCGACCGGCGCGGTCATCCGCAACACCAACTGCTTGTCGATGTCGCCGCTGTCACTGCGCCAGTACGCGACCACCACCAGGCCGTACCGCTGCGTACCGTCGACGGTGAGGCTGCTGGTCTCGGCGTACGCCGAGGAGGGGCCGCTGCGTACCCACTGCAGCCCCCAGGCTTCCTCGGCGATACGCATCGCGGTCTGACGTGGCCCGTCGCAGGGCGCCGGGCAGTCGCGCACGACCAGCTCACCGCCGAGCGCGGCTTCGCTGCCCGCCGGCGCGCCGCACTGGTGTCTGCTGAGTCCCGCGGCCCGCTCGACGGACGTGCACTGCCAGCTCGGCGGCACCTTCACCGGAAACGGCAGACCGTCCAGGCCGTGGAGGGTGAGGATCCGGTCGGTGGCGGCGAACCGCACCCAGAGGGCAGGCCACTCGCCCGGGGCCGGCGGTTCGAGCCCGGGGCTCAGCGGTGCGGAGGCCGGGGCCGGCGCGGGTAGTGCCGCCGACTGGCTCGCGGTGGGCTTCGGTTGTGGCGGATCCGTGCCGGGGTCGAGCAGCAGGACCAGACCACCACCGGCGACGAGGCCGAGCACCAGACCGATGACCGGCATGGCCCACCGGCCGGCGCGGGACTGTTTCGGCTCCAACGTCCGAGCCGGCTCCGGTTGGGCTTCCGGTTCGGCTTTCGGTTCGGGCTTCGAGTCGGTGGACGTCGAGCGCGGCCGCGTGTCCCGCGCTGGCGACGGGACGGCCCACACCGGCATCGGAGCCGGCTCCGGCGGTGTCGGTGGCGCTGGCGGTGGCGTTGTCGACGCGACGGCCGGCGGTGCCTGGTCGTCCGTGGACGTCGTCTGATGGGCGCGAGGCGTCGGCTCGGCCGGGGGCCGCTGGTCGGCCGGTGGCGTCCGCGTCGCGTCAGCAGGTTGCGTGCGCGTGACCTCGGCCGGTGGCGTCCGCGTCGCGTCGGCCGGTCGGGTCTGCGTCGCCTCGGTCCCTTGCGACCGCGTCGCGTCGGCCAGTGGCGTGCGCGTCGCGTCGGTCGGTTGCGTCTGCGTCGCCTCGGTTCGTTGCGATCGCGTCGCGTCGGCAAGTGGCGTCCGCGTGGCCTCCGCCGGTGGCGTGTGCGTGGTCTGCGCCCGTGGCATCTGCTCGGTCGGGTGCGTCTGCTCGGTCGGGTGCGTCTGCTCGGCCCGCGGCGTCTGGCGCGGCACCGGTATCGCCGCCTGCTGTGCGTGCTCCGCATCCGCGGGCGGATCGTCCGGCTCGGCCGGAGCCGGCTGGTAGGTCATCCCGAGGGCGGCGAACGTGCGTTCGGCCGTCGGAAGGAGATCTTTCGGGTACGCCACCCAGGGAGTGGTGGCGGAGAAGTCCGCACTGACCCAGAGCGGGCTGCCCGCTTCCGAGTGAGCGATCGCGTGGGTGGTGGCCGCGAAGGCGTCCCGCCACCGTGACTCGCCGGCGATGCCGACGTCGAGCACCACCACCACGAGAGACTGCTGTCCACCGTCGACGGCAGACCAGATGCTGCCAATCTGGCAGATGCCCAGTCTCCGGATCCGTTGGTACGGACCAATTGGCTGCATGTGCGACCTCTTCCGCTTGCCCACGTGATGATATCCATGCCGACCCATCCGGATCGGCCGGGCCAACCCCCGGAGTCGAGGAGTCTCTGGCTGGATGACGACAGTCAGCGATCAGGTGGCCGTTTGTCGACCGCCCCGGCCCGCATAACCCTGGACCATCTGGCACCTGCCGGCGATAGCCTCCCCCCATGAGTTGGCTGCCCGACGACTTCGTCCACCCCGTGCACGTGCCCGTGCCCGGCAGCGCGCTGCACCTGCGACCGATCCGGGAGGCGGACACGGCGCTCGACTACCCCGCCGTGATGGGCTCCCGAGAGCGCCTGTGGGAGATCTTCGGCCCGGCCTGGCGGTGGCCTCCGGAGACGATGACCTACGAGGAGGACCGCATCGACCTGCTGCGGCACGAGAAGGAGATCGCCGCGCACCAGTCGTTCAACTACGCGTTGTTGGACGAGGAGGAGACCGCGATCCTCGGTTGTGTCTACGTCGACCCGCCCGAGCGCGCCGGCGCCGACGGCGAGATCTCCTGGTGGGTGGTGGACGACCTTGTCGGCAGCGCGGCGGAGCGCGCGCTCGACGCGCTGGTGCCGCAGTGGATAGCCGCCGAGTGGCCCTTCCGGCAGCCCCGTTACCTGGGCCGAGACCTCACCTGGCAGGACTGGCTCGCGCTGCCGCCCGCCGCGTGACCGGTCCGAGGCGATCCGATCCGAGGGGATGGGTCCGACGCGATCCGATCCGAGGGGATGGGGTCCGAGGCGATCCGATCCGCCGGACGTGGCCGACGGCCGTGGATGGCAGCCGGATGGCGCGCAGGATCCGGAGTGCGGACGAGGTGCCCGCCCAGGCGCCGCGATCATCGGGTCTACCTGGGCCTTCGTGAGCGGAGCGGGCGACGAGAATCGAACTCGCGTAGTCAGTTTGGAAGAGCGTGCTCAAGCGGTCGCGATGCCCGAAACGCCTGCGGGCGGCGGTGGGCCCGGTTGCGTCTCGTGCCCGCTCGTGCCCGCTGCGCGCCATGGTTACTGGCCCACGGATGGCCCATGCCGGCCTTCGGAGGAGTCCTCGCCTCGGAGTACTTGGACAGCGGCCACGACGTCGGTGACGGTGCGGTCAGGCGGGGTGAGCTCCGCCGGCCAGTCCTTCCCTCGGCTGACCCAAAGGGTGGCAAGCCCTGCCGCGCGGCCACCCTCGACATCAAGTACAGGGCTGTCACCGATCGCCCAGCCCCCGCCCAACAGATTGAGGCCACACCCACGGGCTGCTGCCTCGAAGATCTCGCGTGCTGGCTTCCGGATGCCCAACTCTCCGGACACTGCCCAGGCATCAACGCATTGGTCCAGCCCGGTACGCCTGATCTTTCCTAGCTGGTTGTCGGCCTGGCCGTTGGTCACGATCGCGACCGTCCAGCCGTCGTCACGCAGCAGGGTCAGCGACGCCAACACCTCTTGGGGGCAGCTCACCAACTCCGGCATCCGGCGTCGGTACTGCCTCCATGTTTCATCCACCGAGGCTGCCAGTCGGAAACGCTCCGTCACTTCGCCGAAGAACCAGTCACGGGGCACGGACCCGTCCTGATCCGTAGCAATCAGCCAGGCCAACGCGTCGTCCGGCAGTCCGCGATCGGCGCAGAACTCGACCGCCCAGCGCCGGAATGCCTCCGACCGGTCCACGAGCGTGTTGTCGAGATCGAAGAGCGCCAACCGCTGCATGGTCAACAACCGTACCGGGCGGGTAAAGCGGATCTCCTCGTCGGGCAGTCGTCAGACCGTCCAGCCTCCCCGTCCGGGGAGGCTGGTAGCGCTCTCCGGTCTGCGATGGGGCGAGCTGGTCGCGCTGCGCCGCCGGGACATCGACCTCGACGCCGGCACGGTCCGGGTTACCCGCAAGCTCGCCGCGCTCCGGAGTCATCTGGAATTCGGGCCGCCCAAGTCGGCGGCCGGGGTCCGGGTCGTCGCCCTGCCAGCCGCCGCCGTGGAGACCCTGCGGGCGCACCTGGCCGAGTTCACCGCCGCCGACGCTGACGCCCTGGTCTTTACCGGCGACAAGGGCGCGCTGCTGCGATCCGGCAACTTCGGCCGCGCGGTCAAGTGGCCCCGGACGGTCGCAACGCTCGGGCTGCCCGGCTTCCACTTTCACGACCTACGGCACGCCGGGAACACCCTCGCCGCAGCCTCTGGCGCGAGCACTCGCGAGCTGATGCAGCGAATGGGGCACGCGAGCATGCGGGCGGCGTTGATCTACCAGCACGCGACCAGCGAGCGGGACCGCGAGATCGCCTCGGCCATGGACCGGCGGATCGCCCGGCAGGTCCGGAGCAAGGGCGGCCAGAGCAGCTAATGGCCCACGGATGGCCCGCAAGATCGAAGCGGGGGAGTGGCCGACCGGCCCAGGATCGGGGGATATCGCCTGTGACCTGGGCCGGAGGACATTGGAGCGGGCGACGAGAATCGAACTCGCGTAGTCAGTTTGGAAGACTGAAGCTCTACCATTGAGCTACGCCCGCGTGCACCCCGCCGAAACGGGGCGTGCGGACAGCGTACCCAATGGCTTTGCCGACCGCGCAGCGACGCCACCGCCCGGAGCCGCCGGGGTGTGCGCGCCCCGCCGCCGCCCGGGGCGGCTCGGGATGCGTGACGCGTGGGCGATAGGGGCGGTTTGGCAAGATGTGTCCGGGTGGAGGGTGCCCCGGCACCGCCTGAGTCGCGCCGACGGCATAGACTGCACGTCGCCACGGGGTGTGGCGCAGCTTGGTAGCGCACTCGCTTTGGGAGCGAGGGGCCGTGGGTTCAAATCCCGCCACCCCGACTGTCGTCTGCGGCCGGGCCGCCCCGGGTGCCGCACGTGCGGTTCCCGGGCGCTGCCGGAGCGTCAGGCCGGCTCGCCTACACTCGATGGGCTGAATCACGCCCAGACTCAACTGAGATCCGTCAAGGAGTACGCCTGTGAAGAGCACCGTCGAGACTCTGAGCCCGACGCGCGTGCGGCTCGCCATCGAGGTGCCGTTCGTCGAGCTCGAGCCGAGCCTCAAGAAGGCGTACCGGGAGATCGGTTCGCAGGTCCAGGTTCCCGGCTTCCGTCGGGGCAAGGTGCCGACCGCGGTGATCGACCAGCGGGTGGGCCGCGGCACCGTCCTCAACGAGGCGGTGCAGGAGGCCATCCCGGAGAACATCCTCGCCGCGGTGCGCGAGCACGACCTCAAGACGCTGGGGCGCCCCGAGGTCGAGATCACCGAGTTCAACGACGGCGACTCGCTCAACTTCACCGCCGAGGTCGACGTCCGTCCGGAGATCACCATCCCGGACGCGTCCTCCATCGAGGTGACCGTCGACGAGCTGCAGATCGACGAGAGCGAGATCGACGAGCAGGTGAAGAACCTGCGGGAGCGTTTCGCGACCCTCAAGACCGTCGAGCGGGCCGCCGCCGAGGGCGACTTCGTCCAGATCGACCTGAACGCCACCGTCGACGGCGAGGACGTGCCGGGCGGCCAGGCGAGCAACATCTCCCACGAGGTGGGCAGCAAGCAGCTCCTGCCCGGCCTGGACGAGGCCGTCGTCGGCCTCGCCGCCGGCGACGACACCACCTTCACCACCCAGCTCGTCGGCGGCGACTTCGCCGGTCGGGACGCCGAGGTGGCGGTGACCGTGCGCACGGTCAAGGAGAAGGAGTTGCCGGAGCTGAACGACGAGTTCGCCCAGATGGCGAGCGAGTTCGACACGATCGAGGAGCTGCGCGGCGACCTGCGCGCCCGGGTCAACCAGGGCAAGCAGGTCGAGCAGATCTACGCCGCTCGGGACAAGGCCCTGGCCCAGCTCGTCGAGGCCGCCGAGATCCCCGCCCCGGAGGGTGTCGTCCGCGAGGAGGTCGAGAGCCGCAAGCAGGCCATGATCGACCAGCTGGAGCGGATCGGCGCCTCCATGGAGGAATACCTCGCGGCCGAGGACAAGACCGAGGAGCAGATCGACACCGAGCTGACCGAGGCGGCGACCGAGGGCGTCAAGGTGCAGCTCCTGCTGGACACGCTTGCCGACGCGGAGGACGTGCAGGTCTCCGACGACGAGTTCGGGCACGAGATCGTGCACCGGGCGCAGCGTGCCGGCATGGCCCCCCAGCAGTACTACGACCAGCTGGTGCGCTCCGGCGCCGCCGCCGCGGTCTTCGGCGACGTGCGGCGGGGCAAGGCGCTCGCCGCCGTCATGGAGCGGATCGCGATCAAGGACTCGGCCGGCAACGAGGTCACCCTCGACGCCCTGCGCGCCGCCAACGAGGCGGAGCACAACCACGACCACTGATCGTCGGGTGCGGCCGCCGTCCGCCGCTGCGCGGTGGATGGCGGCCGAACCCGTTTTCTGGGTACGCCCGGAGGTCAGCGTTGCCGGGTACGCCGGGAGGTCAGCGTTACCGGGTACGCCCGGAAGCCCGCGCCGCGGGTGCCCTCGACACAGCTGCGCTGAGAGCGAACAGTGCCCCGACCGGGACTCTGCCGCCCCGCACAGCGGTTAGTGTCGGGAAAGACGGTACGGAGAGCGAAGGGCTGCCATGACCGACATGCACATCCCCAAGAAGTCGCTCCGGGCGATTGACGCGCGCGGTGGCGACTCCATTGGCAACCTCGACGACTCGGTCTACAACCGGTTGCTCAAGGAACGCATCATCTTCCTGGGCAGTGAGGTGACCGACCAGGTCGCCAACCGCATCTGCGCGCAGCTGCTGCTGCTCGCCGCGGAGGACCCGGACCGCGACATCAACCTGTGGATCAACTCGCCGGGTGGCTCGGTCTACTCCGGCATGGCGATCTACGACACCATGCAGTTCATCGACAACGATGTGTCGACCGTGGCGATGGGCATGGCGGCCTCGATGGGCCAGCTGCTGCTCTGCGCGGGCACCAAGGGCAAGCGGTACGCCCTGCCCCACGCCCGGATCATGATGCACCAGCCGTCCGGTGGGCTGGGTGGCACGGCGTCCGACATCGCCATCCAGGCGGAGCAGATGCTCTACACGAAGCGGATGTTCCAGGAGCGGGTCGCGCACCACACCGGCCAGAGTCAGTCGCAGATCGAGGCGGACTCCGACCGGGACCGTTGGTTCACCGCCCAGGAGGCCATGGACTACGGCTTCATCGACAAGGTGATCATCGGGGCCGCTCAGGTTCCGGATGGCGCCGGGACCCTGAGCTGAGGAGCTGACGATGACCGATCTGAGCTTGCCGCCCCAGTTCGCGGCCGTGCACAACCGTTACGTGCTGCCGTCGTTCGTCGAGCGCACGTCGTACGGGGTCAAGGAATCGAACCCGTACAACAAGCTCTTCGAGGACCGGATCATCTTCCTCGGCGTCCAGGTGGACGACGCGTCGGCCAACGACGTGATGGCCCAGCTGCTGACGCTCGAGGGCACCGATCCGGACCGCGACATCATCATGTACATCAACTCGCCGGGTGGGTCGTTCACCGCCATGACGGCGATCTACGACACCATGCAGTACGTCCGTCCGGACATCCAGACGGTCTGCCTCGGGCAGGCCGCCAGCGCCGCGGCGGTGTTGCTGTCGGCGGGCACTCCGGGTAAGCGGATGGCGCTGCCGAACTCGCGGATCATCATCCACCAGCCGGCCACCGAGGGTGGCTACGGGCAGGGTTCGGACATCGAGATCCAGGCGCGGGAGATCCTGCGGATGCGGACGCAGTTGGAGGACATGCTGTCCCGCCACTGCAACCGCCCGACCGAGCAGGTGCGTAAGGACATCGACCGTGACAAGATCATGACGGCCGAGGAGTCCAAGGAGTACGGGCTGGTCGACACGATCCTGACCAGCCGCAAGAAGGGTCTGCTGGCGACCCACTCCGCCAGCTGAGCAGTGCCGGGTCAGAGGTTGGCCGGGGCGTGCAGTTCCCGGCCGACCTCTGACACACCCGTTTTGGGGGTCGGAGAATGCCCCGCCAGCGGGTAACGTCGGGTCCGTACCGCTTCGCCGGTTGGGCCGGTGAGGTGAACCAAACCGGACGGCGCGCAGCGTCCGCAGGTCAGGGCCGGGTCTCCGGCCGATGAGTGCAGGGAGAACGTAGGTGGCACGGATCGGTGACGGCGGCGACCTACTGAAATGCTCCTTCTGCGGCAAGTCGCAGAAGCAGGTCAAGAAGCTCATCGCGGGCCCAGGGGTCTACATCTGCGACGAGTGCATCGATCTCTGTAACGAGATCATCGAAGAGGAGTTGGCCGAGTCCGGCGAGGTGAAGTGGGAAGAGCTTCCCAAGCCGATGGAGATCTGCCAGTTCCTCGACAACTACGTCGTGGGGCAGGACCAGGCCAAGAAGGCGCTCGCGGTCGCGGTCTACAACCACTACAAGCGGATCCAGGCCGAGGCGGCTGGTGCGCCGGGCTCCGGTAATGACGCCGTCGAGCTGGCCAAGTCCAACATCCTGCTGCTCGGCCCGACCGGGTGCGGCAAGACCCACCTGGCGCAGACCCTCGCCCGGATGTTGAACGTCCCGTTCGCCATCGCCGACGCCACGGCGCTGACCGAGGCGGGCTACGTCGGCGAGGACGTGGAAAACATCCTCCTCAAGCTGATCCAGGCCGCTGACTACGACATCAAGCGCGCCGAGACCGGCATCATCTACATCGACGAGGTCGACAAGATCGCCCGCAAGTCGGAGAATCCGTCGATCACGCGCGACGTCTCCGGTGAGGGTGTCCAGCAGGCCCTGCTCAAGATGCTCGAGGGCACTGTCGCCAACGTGCCGCCGCAGGGTGGCCGTAAGCATCCGCACCAGGAGTTCATCCAGATCGACACCACGAACGTGCTGTTCATCTGTGGTGGCGCCTTCGCCGGTCTCGACCAGATCATCGAGTCCCGCACCGGGCAGGGCGGCACCGGCTTCGGCGCCCGGCTCCGGTCGGTTTCCGAGCGCTCGACCGACGACATCTTCAGCCAGGTCATGCCAGAAGACATGCTCAAGTTCGGGTTGATCCCCGAGTTCGTGGGCCGGCTGCCGGTGATCACCAACGTGCGCAGTCTGGACCGCAGCGCCCTGGTGCGCATCCTCACCGAGCCGCGTAACGCCCTGGTCCGGCAGTACCAGCGCCTGTTCGAGCTGGACGGGGTTGAGCTGGAGTTCGACGAGCCGGCGCTGGAGGCGATCGCCGACCAGGCGATGCTGCGGGGCACGGGTGCCCGTGGCCTGCGGGCCATCATCGAAGAGGTGCTGCTCTCCGCGATGTACGAGGTGCCGAGCAACCCCGACGCCGCCCGGGTGTTGATCACTCGTGAGGTGGTCCTGGAGAACGTCAACCCGACGATCGTTCCGCGCGAGTTCACCGGGCGTCGGGCCCGGCGGGACCGCGAGGAGAAGTCGGCCTGATCCTTGCCACGCCACGCCGGCCGCTCAGGACTGTGCCACAGCCCTACTCCTGACGCGGCCGGCGTGATCGTGTCCGGCGGTCCCATTCGCCCGACGGGGTGACGACCACCATCATCAGTCGAGCCGGGGCGTCGCCGTCGTTGCGGTAGCCGTGCTCCCGGTCGGCGTGGATCTCGATCGTCTCACCGGCGCGGACCTGATGGTCCTGCCCGTCGACCCGGACGATCACCGTGCCGTCCAGGATGTGCAGCACCTCGCGGGTGCCGCGCGGGTGGTCGAGGGAACGGTGCGCCTCCCCGGGGACGAGCCGCCAGTCCCAGAGCTCGACGAGATCCGGTTCGCCCAACCCGCTCAGCAGGCGGGCCGTGCCGCCGTGCTCGCCCTGCCAGAGCACGGGCGCCTCGCCGGCTGAAACGATCTTCACGGCCCGTTCCTCGGCCGGTTCGAGCAGGTGGCCGATGTTGACGCCGAACGCGTCGGCGACCCGGCACAGCGTGCCGACGCTCGGGTTGGTGCGGGCGCCCTCGATCTGCACGAGCATGCCCTTGCTCACTCCGGACCGGCCGGCCAGCTCGTCGAAGGACCAGCCTCGGGCGGCCCGTAGTTCGCGTACCTGTCGGGCTACCGCGGCGGTGACCGCGCCCACCCGATCCGGTCCCGGTTCGGTCATTAAACTATCCCTCACGGTCACTATTGTGGTACGACAGATACATGGTACCCATTGTCCTGGCCGCGCTGGCCGCCGTCGCGTTCGGCACGGCCGACTTCTCCGGTGGCAAGGCGTCCCGGCACGCCGACCCGATTGCCGTAACCCTCATCTCCCAGCTGCTGAGTGTCCCGCTGCTGGTCGTGCTGGTGCTTGTCGTGCCCGGGACACCACACGTCGGTGACCTCGGCTGGGGGCTTCTCGCCGGGGTGGCCGGTGGGGGCGGCGTCATGCTGCTCTACCGGGCCCTCGCCGGCGGGATGATGGTGGTGGTGGCACCGATCACCGCGATTACCGCCGCGGTGGTGCCGATCGTCGCCGGTCTCTTCACGGCGTCCTTCCCGGGTGTCCTGGCGCTCACGGGCGCCGGCCTCGCGGTGGTGGCCATCGCGCTCGTCAGCCTGGGGGAGAGCGGCGGCACACGAGCCGTCCCCGCACGGCTGGTCGGGCTCGCCCTCGCCGCCGGGGCGCTCTTCGGTGTCTTCTACACCCTCCTGGGCCAGGCCGACGAGAGCGCCGGGATGTGGCCGGTGGCGGCGGTCCGGGCAAGCTCGATCGCCTTCGGCTTCGCGCTTGCCGCCGGCACCAGGGCGCGGCTGCGCCTGGGGCGACGGGAGTGGGGCTGGGCGGCGGTCGCCGGTCTGCTCGACAGTGGCGCCAACGCGCTGTTCCTGGCCGCCGCGGCCCGTGGTCACCTGAGCATCGTGGCGGCGGTCGCCGCCCTCTACCCGGCCAGCACCGTGCTGCTGGCGTTGGCCGTCGACCGGGAACGGCTGCGTGTTGTCCAGATCACCGGGCTCGGCTTCGCCGCCGGAGCGTTGGTGCTGGCCAGCCTCTGACGCTGTCCGAGCCGCCCCTCCCGCCGTACCCTGTTTTCATGCGCGTCGCGGTCTGCCAACTGAACGCCCGGGACGACCGTAAGGCCAACCTGGCCGCCGCGGAGGCCCTGCTGGTCCGCGCCGCCGCCGGCGGTGCGGACCTCGCCGTTCTTCCGGAGTACGTCGACTACCTCGGCCCGGCCACCGGGATGCCCGAGCCGGAGCCGGTGGACGGTGAGGTCGGCAGCTTCTTCGCCGACATCGCCGCCCGGCTCGGAATCTGGCTGGTGGCCGGCTCCTTCCACGAGGCCGGTCCGGACCCGGAACACACCTGGAACACGTCGCTGGTCTTCGACCGCGCCGGCAACCTGGCCGCGAGTTATCGCAAGATCCACCTGTACGACGTGGAGATCCCGGGGCGGGTCTCCTACCGGGAGTCGGCGGCTGTCGCAGCCGGCGTGCAGCCGGTGGTGGTGGACGTCGAAGGTCTGCGGGTCGGCCTGTCGATCTGCTACGACCTGCGCTTCCCGGAGCTGTACCGGCTGCTCGCCACCGACGGTGGGGCACAACTGCTCGTGGTGCCGGCGGCATTCATGATGCACACCGGCCGGGACCACTGGGAGGTTCTGTTGCGAGCCCGGGCCATCGAGAACCAGTGTTTCGTGGCGGCGGCCGGCCAGACCGGCGACCACGACCCGGGCCGGACCTGCTTCGGGCGCAGCATGGTTGTCGACCCGTGGGGGACGGTCCTCACCCAGTTGCCGGACGGCCCGGGTGTGTCAGTCGTCGACCTGGACCTCGACCGGCTCGCCGCGATCCGGGCCGAGTTGCCGAGCCTGGCCAACCGGAGGCTCTGAGCCTCAGCGCTTCCGGGCTCTGCGCCTCAGCCCTGCAGCAGGACGCCGATCACCGCGAAGCCGGCGATGGCGGCGGCGGTCACCAGCAGCGCGGTGGTCATTCGGGACCTGCCCCGTCGGGCCAGGCGTCCGACGGAGAGCACCAGCACGACCAACACGACCGCACCGATCACCACCTGCCAGAACGGCAGAAGAACGCCGAGCAGCGACTCCTCGGCGAGCACAGTGGTGCCGAGCCCGGACTCATCCATGTCTGACACTCTGGCATGGCGGGACGGCCCGCGTCTCCGGCTGCACCGGGACCGTTGCGAACCTGTCCACCGGAACCAGTGATGAACCCTGATTTGCCTTCTCCGGGCCGTCCGCGTAACTTTCTCTCTGCACGGGGGAGGCCGGACAAACCGGCTGAGAGCGGGCACCAGGCTCGTGGCGGAGACGCCGAGCGAGGCTGAGGATCGGGCGGTGCGGAACATCCCGGAAACGGGGTTGCGAACGCGAAGCCGACCGGGTAAGGTTCTGAAGCCGGCAGGAGCCGGGCGGATAGCCGCGAAGCGGCGATCGGCCGGTCTGCGGTTTCCCACGACAGTAACGACCGCCGGGTTCGGCGTGCGTCATCGTGGGTCCGGACGAACCACATTGATCACCTCGAACCTGAGGTTGACAATGAAAGTTCGACCAAGTAGGTTTGAGCGGTTGCCCCGAAACGGGGTTCCACTGAGGTGGGGCTTCTGGTCGGTGTGTGGTTGTTCTTTGAGAACTCAACAGGGTGCTTGTAAAGCCAG
>NZ_JBNCNO010000016.1:0-175061 GCF_049847025.1 Micromonospora sp. DT231
CCGGACCACCGGCCAACCCGTGACCAGGTCCCTGATCGCCTACGACCACTGACCAGACTTCGGACTTACTCGTCTAGGCTGACCGCCGTGCAGTTCGGGGTGCTCGGGCCGCTCGCCGTGTCCACCGACGACGGCGAGCCGGTGGTGGTGCCCGGCGCGAAGGTGCGCGCGTTGTTGGCCGACCTGCTGGCCAACCGCAACCAGGTCGTCTCGGCGGACCGCCTCGTCGACGACCTGTGGGGTGAGGACTCCCCGGCCAACCCCCTGGGCGCCCTTCAGGTGCGGGTGTCCCAGTTACGCAAGGCGCTCAACGACGCCGAGCCGGGCGCCCGCGAGTTGGTCGAGTCCCGGCCCCCCGGCTACCTGCTGCGCACCGCCACCGTCGACGCCGACAGGTTCGCCGAGTTGGCCCGCAGCAACGACGCCGACCGGTTGACCGAGGCGCTCGGGCTGTGGCGCGGCGAGGCGTACGCCGATGTGGCCGACGCCGAGTTCGTCCGCGCCGAGGCGACCCGTCTCACCGAGCAGCGCCTCGCCGTGCACGAACGGCTGGCCGAGGCCCGACTGGCCCGTGGTGAACACGACCTGGTCGCGGCCGACCTCGCCGAGTTGGTCGCCCGGCATCCGCTGCGCGAGGGTCTGCGGGCCGTGCAGCTCCGCGCGCTGTACGCGGCCGGCCGCCAGTCCGAGGCGTTGGACAGCTACGCCGACCTGCGCGAGCGGCTCGCCGAGGAGTTGGGCCTCGACCCGGGACCGGAGCTGGTCGCCCTGCACCGCCGGATCCTCGACCAGGACGCCGGCCTGAGCGCACCGCCGAAGGCCGCGCTCATCCGCAACAGCCTGCCGGCCCAACTCGACGAACTGGTCGGCAGGGCCGAGGCGCTGGCCGAGCTGCGGGCGCTGCTGCCCCGGCAACGGCTCGTCACACTTGTCGGGCCGGGTGGGGTCGGCAAGACCCGACTGGCCACCGAGACCGCGCGCACCCAGTCCTTTCCGGACGGCGTCCAACTTGTGGAGCTGGCCCCGCTGTCGGCCGGCGAGCCGCGCGTCGCCGAGCAGGTGCTCGCGGTGCTGGGTGCCCACGAGGTCGCCGGCACGAGCCTGTCGGCCAGCGACCGCCTGGTCACGGCCCTGCGACACCGGCACCTGCTCCTCGTACTTGACAACTGCGAACACGTGATCGAGCCGGCCGCCGACCTGGTCGCCCGACTGCTGCGCGACGTGCCCGGGGTGAGCGTGCTGGCCACCAGCAGGGAGCCGCTCGGGTTGACCGGCGAGCTGCTCTGGGACGTACCCCCGCTGCCCGTGCCGGCCGACGGTGACCTGGACGCGGTCCGGCGCTCGGCGGCGGCCCGGTTGTTCGCCGCCCGCGCCGCCGCGCAACAGCGCGGCTTCCGGCTCGACGAGCAGACCGCGCCGGCGGTGGCGCAGCTCTGCCGCCGCCTCGACGGGTTGCCGCTGGCCCTGGAGTTGGCCGCGACCCGGGTCCGCGCCCTCGGTGTGCGGGGCGTGGTGGACCGGCTCGACGACCGTTTCCGGTTGCTCACCACCGCGCAACGGGACGTGCCGACCCGGCAGCGGACACTCACCGCGGTGATCGGCTGGAGCTGGGACCTCCTCGACCCGGCCGACCGGGAGGTGCTGGCCCGGTTGGCGGTGTTCCCCGACGGCTGCACCCCGGAGGCCGCCGAGCACGTCTGCCGCACCGACCTGGACACCCTCGCCCGGCTGGTGGACCGGTCGCTCGTGGTGCTCGACGACTCCGGCGCCGAGCCGCGCTACCGGCTGCTCGAATCGGTGGCCGCGTTCGGCCTGGGCCGGCTGACCGACGCCGACGAGGTACGCGCGCGACACGCCACCTACTTCACGGAGCTGGCCGAACGCGCCGACCCCGAGCTGCGCGGCGCCGACCAGCAGCGATGGCTGGCGCTGCTGGACGCGGAGACGGCGAACCTGCGGTCGGCGCTCGTCAACGGTGGCGGGCTGCGGTTGGCCGTCGCGTTGAGCTGGTACTGGTATCTGCGCGGCCGGCTCACCGAGGCGCGGCAGGCCCTGGCCGTGCCCGGTGACCCGGGACAGGAGACCCGCGCGGCGCCCTGGCGGGTCGGCTTCGCCCTGTCGCAGGGCGAGGCGGTCGCACCTGACGACGTACGCGCCGCGGTGGCTGTCGACCCGGACGGCCACGCCGCCTGGTTCGCGGCCAACTCCGTGATCGAGCACGGTGACCTGGCCCTGGCCGCGGAGCTGCTGCCCACGAACGTCGTCGACGCCTGGACCGAGGCGGCGGTGCTCACCTCCCGGGCTCACCTCGCGCACGCCAACGGTGACCAGGCCACCCTGGAGCGCACCGCGACCCGCAGCGCGGCGATCTTCGCCGACCTCGGCGACCGGTGGGGACGGCTTCGGGCGACCGAGTGGGTGGGTGGGCTCGCCGACATGCGCGGCGAGCACGAGCGCGCCGTCGCGCTGCACCGGGAGGGGCTGCGCTGGGCCGAGGAGTTGGCGCTCTGGCCGCAGGTCTGCGCGGAACTGTCCTGGTTGGCCTGGCTCGCCGTGCAGACCCGCGACTACTCCCAGGGCCGGGAACTCGCCGAACGCGCGTACGACCTGGCGGTGGAGCAGGGCTCTCCCGGTGCGCTGATCTTCGCGGAGATGAGCCTCGGGTTGGCCGCCCGCCGCGACGGCAAGCTCGACCTGGCCGTCACCCACCTCACCCGTCTCGCCGACCTGGGCCGGGGCGAGAGCCAACCCGCGCTCTATCTGCCGATGGTCCTGGTGGAGCTGGGCTACGCGGTCGAGCAGGGTGGCGACCCGGACGCGGCGTTGCCCCTGCACGTCGAGGCGTTCGAGGCCGCCGAGGCGATGGCGACGATGCGTGACGCGGTCGGCCCGCTGGAGGGAATGGCGTCGGCGGTGCGCTCCCCCGAGGTGGCCGCCCGACTGCTGGGCGCCGCGGCCGCCGCCCGACTCGCCACGCGGTCCCCCGCCGCGCCGGCCGAACGCGACGACACCGACCGGACGACCGCGCGACTGCGGGCCGAACTCGGGGCGGAACGGTTCGACGCGCTGCTCGCCGAGGGCGCGAAGCTGAGCCCGGGCGAGGCCCGGGCTCAGCTCTGACCGACGCTCAGGCGGTCGCTTTCGGCGCGTACGAGGCGACGATCACGCCGCTCTTGTGCACCCGGGTGTCGACCAGGTCGAACGAGGCCTTGAAATCGGTGAGCGCCGCCGTCACGTTGGCGCCACCCTGCAGCACGGGGTGGATCCAGAACCGGACCTCGTCCACCAGGCCCGCCTTGATCAGTTCGGCGGTGACCGAACCGAAGCCGTACTGGATGATGTTCTTGCCCTCCTGGGCCTTGAGCGCGGTGACCGCCTCGACCAGGTCGCCCTGGAGCACCTCGGTGTTCTTCCAGGTGGGGTCGGTCAGGGTGGTCGAGGCGACGTACTTCTTGACGTTGTTGAAGAACGCCGCGCCCGTGGTCGGGTCGCTCTCGTCCATGTTCGGCCAGGCGGCGGAGAAGCCGTCGTAGGTGGCCCGACCCATCAGCATCGCGTCGGCCTCGGCGGTCTGCGCCCCGGCGAGGCTGGCGGCCTCCTCGTCGAAGTACGGCATGGTCCACATCGGGTTCTCGATGACGCCGTCGAGGGTGAGGTAGGTCGAGTTGATGAGCTTGCGCATCGGAATCTCCTGGGTTTTCGTCGTGTTCTCCGGTGACACCCAGAACTCTGCCGGCCCCCACTTACGGTTCGCTTCAGACGCCCTTACCGTCGCCCGTGGCCGGGTCGGTCAGGGGGATGGGCAGCGCCTGCGCGGCCGCCGTGCCACCGCCCGTCGAGTGCGCCGGCGCGGGGAGGTCCCCGGTGCGGCTGTGCAACCGCCCGCGCCCGGCGGGCCCGGCCCGCCGGGTCACCTCGACGGTCACCATCCGCACCGGTGGCGGCGGCGCGGTGAACCGCCCGACACCCCACCGCACCCAGAGTGGGATGCGACCGGCGTCCGCCTCGGCACGCAGCTTCTGCACCGTACGGGCCCGGTCGGTGTGGTCGACCTCCACCACGACCGGCGGGCCGTCCGGGCGGGCACACGCCACGTCGAGGACCGAGTGCCGCTGCTCCATCGGCGGTGGCAACGGCAACACGCTCGGCGCCCGCCGGTAGACCCGCCAGCCCTGCGCCTCGGCCCACCGCACCACCGCGTCGATCACCCGGGCGGTGACCGCGTCGGTGTCCAGGTCGACGAAGGTCAGCTCGGCCAACCAGCGACCCAGGTCCGCGGCCAACGGCTCGCCCTGCGTCGTGACCTCCACCGGCGCAGGATAACGCCTCGGCCGACGGTGGCCACGGTCGCGGCGAGGTGCCAGGGTCAGCTCAGCCGACGGTGGCCGTGGTCGCGGCGAGGTGCCGGGTCAGCCAGGCGGTGGTGGCCGTACGGGCCGCCTCCTGGTTGGCCCGCGCCAGGAAGTCGTGCCCCTCGCCGGTGAGCACCAGGTGCCCGTGCGGCACGTCCCGGGCGGCGAGGGCCCGCGCCACCTGCGCCGACTCGCCGGCCGGCACGTTCGTGTCGTTCGCGCCGTGGATGAGCAGCACCGGTACGTCCAGCCGGTCGATATGGGTCAGCGGCGACAGGTCACGCAGCAGCTCCGCGTCCCGCTGCGGGTCGCCGTACTTGCTGACGGCGGCGGCGGCGATCCACGGCTCGGTGCCGGCGTAGAAGGTGTGGAAGTCGGAGATGCCGCACTCGGCGACCCCGGCGGCGAACAGCCCGGGGAAGTTCACGAGCACCGCGAGGACGAGGTAACCGCCGTAGGAACGGCCCAGACAGCCGAGCTGACCGGGCCGGGCGACACCGGCGTCGACGAGGTACTCGGCGCAGGCCGCGACGTCGGCGATCGCACCGTAGCGGCCGGCGAGGTTGTCGGCGGCGACGAAGGAGCGGCCGAACCCGGAAGACCCGCGGACGTTCGGCGCGAACACCGCGACACCCTGCGCCACGAGGGCCTGGAACAGCGGGTTGTAGCCGGGGCGTTCCTGCGCCTCCGGGCCGCCGTGCAGGCTGATCGCGGTCGGCCAGGGGCCCGGCCCGGCCGGGCGGTAGAGCCAGCCGGAGAGCGGCAACCCGTCCGGGGCGCGCAGGTCGACAAGTTGGGGCGCGACGCCGCCGGTCGTGGCGGTGGCCGTGGTGCCCGGTCGCAGCGGGCGCAGCCCGCCGGTCGGTGGGTCGACGAGCCAGACCTCCCGGGGCTGCACCGGCCCCTGCGCGGTCAGGCAGAGCAGGTCGCCACCGGCGGCGAAGACGGCGTCGTCGCACACCTCCCCGGGGGCGGTGACGGCCCGCTGCACGCCGTCGGTGAGGTCGAGCAGGCTCAGCTCGCTGCGCCCGCCGTAGGTGTTCCACAGCAGCGCGGCGCGACGCCCGTCCGCGCTCGGCGCCACCTGCTCCAATTCGGCGTCCGGTCGCCCGGCGAGCCGCGTCGGCGTCCGCTCCGGTCGGCTCAGGTCGACACGTACCAGCGCGGCCAACTCCGAGAACGCGTCCGTGCGGGCCAGCACCGTCGTGCCGTCCGGGCCGAACCAGCCCTGGTCGGTGCTGCCCCGACCGGTGTCCGGCAACAACCGCCGCCGGACGCCCGTCGCCACGTCGAGCAGCTCCAGCCACCGGGCGTTGCGGGGGCCCCGGCGCAGCAGCGCCGCGCCGGCGTCCGGGGTCACGTCCAGGAGCGTGAGCAGATCACCCTCGGCGAGGACCCGCCGGTGCCCGGTGCCCGCGTCGACCAGGACGGCCCGGCCCTGCTCGTCGGTCTCGGTGACCATCAGGACCGCGCCGTCGGGCAGCCAACCGGCCAGCGCGGCGCTGCGCCTGCCGAACCCGGCGACCTGCCGGCGTCGTGAGCCGTCCGGGCGCAGCACCCACAGCTCGGTGCGGGGCGCGCCACCGGGGGCGACGACGCAGGCCAGCCACCGCCCGTCCGGGGACCAGCTCAGCGCCAGCACCGGCTCGTCGCCGGTGGGCAGCGCGACGGCCTCGGCGGCGTCGACGTCGCGAACCCAGACGCGCGGGCTGCCGCCCTGGTCGGAGAGGTACGCCACCCGGCGGCCGTCCGGCGACGGCGCCGGACGGTAGTCCTCGCCCACGGGCACCGGCAGCGCCGGCCGAGGGCTGGCGGGTCGGGTCCGCAGGACGGTACGCGGCACCTCGGTCCGAACGATCATCTAAACCCCGATCCGCTGCAACCAGAGCTCCAGCAGCCCGAGCTGCCAGAGCGCGTTGGAGCCCAGCGTGGTCCGCCGGGCGTTTGGCGCGTCCAGCAACTCCTCCAGGTAGTCCTTGCGGAACAGGCCCCGCTCGCGCGCCGGCTGGGCGGTCAGCGCGTCCCGGACGTCGTCGAGCAGTGGGCCGGAGAGGTGCCGGATGGCGGGCACCGGGAAGTAGCCCTTCGGCCGGTCGATCACCTCGTCCGGGACGATGCCCCGGCTCGCCGCCTTGAGCACGCCCTTGCCACCCTGGGCCAGCTTCAGCGCGGGTGGGCAGGCGGCGGCCAGCTCGACCACCTCGTGGTCGAGGAACGGCACGCGGGCCTCCAACCCCCAGGCCATCGTCATGTTGTCGACCCGTTTGACCGGGTCGTCGACGAGCATCACCAGGCTGTCCTGGCGCAGCGCCGCGTCCAGCGCGGTGTCCGCGCCGGGCGCGCCGAAGTGGGCGGCGACGAACTCCAGGCTGGCGTCGTGGTCGAGCATCCACTCGGGCGCCAGGTGCCCGGCGAGCGCGTCGTGCCGACGGTCGAAGAACACCCGGGCGTACGCCTCGACGGCGTCCGCGCGGGCCACGTTCGCCATCGGCGGGTACCAGTCGTAGCCGGCCAGGATCTCGTCGGCGCCCTGCCCGGACTGCACCACCGTGATGCGCTGCGAGACCTCCTCGGAGAGCAGGTGGAACGCGACGCAGTCGTGGCTGACCATCGGCTCGCTCATGGCCGCGATGGCGTCGTGCACGGCGGGGACGAACCGGCTGGCGCCGATGCGGATCTGCTGGTGGTCGGTGTCGAAGTGGCGGGCCACCAGGTCGGAGTAGTGGAACTCGTCGCCGCTCTCCCCCGCCGCCGCCTCGAACCCGATGCTGAAGGTGGCCAGCCCGGTCTGGCCCTGCTCGGCCAGCAGCGCGACGATCAGGCTGGAGTCGAGCCCGCCGGAGAGCAGCACCCCGACCGGCACGTCGGCGACCATCCGTCGGCGTACGGCGGTGCGCAACGCCGCCATGAGTCGCTCCTGCCACTCCTCGGCGGACATCGGGTCGGCCGCGGCACGGTTGAACTCCGGCTGCCAGTAGAGCGTGTCGGTGCTCCGGCCGTCCGCGGTGATCACCCGTACGGTGGCCGGTGGGAGCTTGCGGACCCCGGCGAGGATCGTGCGCGGCGGGGGCACCACCGAGTGGAAGGTCATGTAGTGGTGCAGGGCCACCGGGTCGAGGTCGGTGTCCACGTCACCGGCGGCGAGCAGCGCCGGCAGGGTCGAGGCGAAGCGGACCCGGCCCGGCCCCTCGGCCAGGTAGAGCGGCTTGATGCCGAGCCGGTCACGGGCCAGCACGAGGGTGTGCGTGGCCAGCTCGACCAGGGCGAACGCGAACATCCCGAAGAACCGTTCGACGCAGGCCGTCCCCCACCTGTGGTACGCCTTGAGGATCACCTCGGTGTCGGAGGTCGACCGGAAGGAGTAGCCGAGGCCGATCAGCTCGTCGCGCAGCTCCCGGTAGTTGTAGATGCAGCCGTTGAAGACCATCGCCAGGCCCAGCTCGGGGTCGACCATCGGCTGGGCGCCGGCGTCGGAGAGGTCGATGATGCGCAACCGGCGGTGCACCAGGGCCACCGGGCCGTGCTGCCACCGCCCCTCACCGTCCGGGCCTCGGGCGTTCAGGGCGGGGAGCATCCGCTCGACGGCGGCCAGGTCCGATGGCGCCCCGTCGAGGCGTAACTCGCCTCCGATACCGCACATGGCACTCACCTCTCATCGGCTCGGATCCGCTCGGGCCGCTGACCGGTCCAGGTTTGGCGGGCCGGGTTGCGTACCGATGACGGAAAGGTCAACCGTGCGTTACACCGAATTCTGCTCGGTTCCACCGAGCAGCCAGGTGTCCTTCGACCCACCGCCTCGCGACGAGTTGACGATCATGCTGCCGGCGGGCGCCACCCGGGTCAGCGCCACCGGCGCGACCTCGGCCCGCTCGCCGAGGAACACGAAGGCCCGCAGGTCGACGTGGCGGGGGGCGAGAGCCGTGCCGTCGAAGACCGGGTGGGTGGTGAGCGAGACCATCTCCTGGGCGATCCACCGGTGCGGGGCGGCGAGGATCTGCTCCCGGACGGCGTCCAGCTCCTCCGCCTCGGCCCGCGGGCCGATCACCACGCGGTCGCCGCCGTACCCGTCGACGGGCTTGAGCACCAACTCGTCGAGCCGGTCCAGCACCTCGGCCCGCTGCTCGGGCAGCCCGCACAGGTACGTCGGCACATCCCCCAGCAGGGGCTTCTCACCCAGGTAGTACTCGATGAGTCGGGGCACGTACGCGTACAGCGCCTTGTCGTCGCCGACGCCGTTGCCCAGCGCGTTGGCGAGCGTGAGCCGCCCGGCGTGCACCGCGGCGAGCAACGGCCAGCCCAGCGGCACCCCGTCGGCGCCGGGCGCGTGCAACAGCGCCTCCTCGTCCATCCGCAGGTAGATCACGTCGACCCGGCTGCGGGTGCCGGCACGGACCAGCCAGACCCGCCCCTCCTCCACCAGCAGGTCGCTGGTCTCGGTCAGCGGCACCGCCATCTCGTCGGCGAGCAACCGGTGCTCGAACCACGCCGGGTCACCCGGGCCGCTGCTGAGCACCACCACGGCGGGATCGTCGGCGGCGGCGGGCGCGGCGGCGATCAGCGCCCGGTACAGCATCGCCGGCGTCTCGTCGGCGGGCAGCAGGTCGTCGGGCACCGGCAGCTCCGGGAGCACCGCCTGGGTCAGCCGGCGGTTCTGCACCGCGTAGCCGATCCCGGAGGGCACCCGCAGGTTGTCCTCCAGGACGTACCAGCCGCCGTCCGGGTCGCGGACGAGGTCGGTCCCGGACACCTGGGCGCGGGTGCCGCGCCGGCCCATCAGCGCGCCGGTCGGGCGCAGCCCGGGTGAGGACTCCACCACCCACGCCGGCACCACACCGTCGGCCACCACCGCCCGGTCGCCGTAGACGTCCCGCAGGAACGCGTCCAGGGCGTGGGCGCGCTGCACCAGGCCGGTGCGCAGGGTCCGCCAGTCGGCCGCCGGCACCACGCGGGGCACCAGGTCGACAGGGAAGAGCCGGGTGCTCGCCTCACCGGCCACGCTGAACGTCACGCCCCGCGCGCGCTGCTCCTCGTCCCGGTCGTGCTCGCGTTGCCGGAGGGCGCCGGCACCGAGGTGGCGCAGGGTCGCCAGGATCGGGACGTACGCCGGCTCCGGTCCGGCCGGTCCGAAGACCTCGTCGCCGGCATCGGCGTACGTGGGCAACTCCGGCGGTGTGTGCGCACCCGGCAGCGCCTCGCGGACCCGACCCCGGGTCTCGTCGAGGAGCAGGTCCACGACGTCGGCCAGCCGGCCACGACGCTCGTACGCCCGACGCTGCCGCGCGGCGGAGCTGCCGCGCTCCAGGGCGTGCCGGGTCAGCTCCCGGACCTGCTCCCAGTCACCTGTCGCCTCCAACTGGGGGCGCAGGTCGGTCACCAGGCGGCGGACCGCCTCGGCGGCCGGTACCGGCCGGGCCGAGCGGGGCAGGTCGAGCAGGTCGCCCTCCAGCCCGGAGCGGGCCGCCCGCCACACGGCGGCGCGCAGCACCGGGGGCCGCACGGCGGTGCGCTCCACCCCGGCGCGCAGGGCGGCGACCTCCCGCCGGACCAACCCCCGGAACAGCCCGGTGAGCAGGACGATGGTCTCCACGTCGGCGTTGGCGTCGGTGATCCGCAGTTCCACTGTGGGCACGTGCGCCGACGGCCGGACATCGAAGTAGATCATGGCAGGGTCGGTGATCGTGCCGGACGAGATCAGCTCGGCCACCAGCGCCTCATGATCTGCCGCGCTGGTCACCTCGCCCGGGTCGCCGGCCGTGGGCCAGCGCTGCCAGACCAGCGACCGGACGCTCGCGTAGCCGCTGTCCTGACCCATCCAGTACGGCGAGCTCGTCGACAGGGCGAGCAGCACCGGCAGCCACGGCTGCACCCGACGGGTGACCGCGACGGCCAGGTCCCGGTCGGACACCCCGACGTGCACCTGCGCACCGCAGATGAGCTGCTCCCGCGCGAGCAGTTGGTACTCGTCGAGCATCCGTCGGTAACGGGAGGTGGGAGTGACGCTCGGGTCGCCGTCGGCGCGCAACGGCACCGTGCCGGCCGCCACGATGCCCAGCCCGGCCCGGTCGGCGACCTGGACGGCAAGCTGGCGCAGCCGGGTCAGCTCGGCGCGGATCTCGTCAAGGGTGCGGCAGACCGCGGTGTTGGTCTCCACCACGCTGCGGTGCAACTCCGCGGTGAACGAGTCGGCCGGCAGCCGGTCGAGCAACTCCCCCGCCCGGGGCACCAGCTCCCGGGTGTGCAGGTCGACGACGTGGAACTCCTCCTCCACACCGATCGTGGCGAGATCCGCCGGGTCGCCGTCGTCGATTGTCGCGGCCGGGTTGGCGCGCGGCGTGGGCACTGCCCGGCCGTTGCCGTTGCCGGACCGGCTGATCGGCCCGTCGAACGTCGGCGCGTTCGTGGTGTTGTCGGCCATGGTCACCCCGGTTCACGTGTCGGTGGTCGTGGCTGTCCGACGAGCGTTCCCAGGTTTGGTACCGGGCGTGTTTCCGGTGCGTTAAGGTGGCGGACCGTTCTCCCCAGGGCCGCGACTCACCGGGTTGTCGGCCCACGGCGCTACTGTCCCTGCCGTGACCGAGCTGATGACCACCACCCGGCTGATCGCGACGGCGTTACGGGGCACGGCGCTTGCGGGCCATCCGGTCGAGGAGGGCCTGGGAGACACCATTCTCATCGGCGACGTCGACCCGACGCGGTTGCGGGAGGCCTGGCAGGCTGCCCACTCGGTGCTACCGGTCACCGGGCGATGGCCGGTGTTCACCCTGCCCGGCGACCTGGACCACGAGCCCGAAGCCGCCGAGATCGACGAGCTGGACCGGGCGTCGCGCACCGTCGATCCGTGGTCGGTCTATCGGCGGTACGTCGACGACGAGCCGTTGGACCGGAAGCGCGTCGAGTACAGCGTGCGGGCAGCGCCGGGTGACGAATTCGTGGCAACGGCCCTCGATCAGCTCGGGGACGTGATCACCGCGGCGGCGCTGGACCGGTGGACCTACGACGCCCTGCTGGCGGACCCGTCCCTCGCCGCGCGTGCCGCTCGCTACCACGAGAATCTGGCGGGAGTGGGGAGCTGGCACACCTGGGATCGGGTGCAGCTGGTGCTGCTACCCACGGCGTCGCAGTGGCTGGCGCCGGCCTGGGTCGGCTACCACGGGGCGGGCAGCGACGACCGGAACGCGGCCTGGGCGGCGGCGATGCGCGAGTGGGACCAGCGTTGGGGGGCCGGGCTCGTGGCAGCGTGGGGGACGATGCTGCAGTTCGTCGTCGACCGTCCACCGAGGCCCGGCCAACAGGCGTGGGAGCTGGCCGGACAGCTCCTGGCCGTCGGCGGCAGCCTGCAGTACGAGCAGTGGCAGATGGCTCTTGCCGTGGCCGGCAGTGACGCGTGGTTCCTGCACGACCGCCCGTGACGGGTCGTCCGAGTGGCGTCGTCCCTGCGTGCTCGGCACCGGATCGGCGATGTCGGGGTGTCCCGTTGACCCGGACACCCCGACATCACTGATCTTGAGGTGCGCAAGGCCGAGGATCGGCCGGGGATCACCTCATGTTGGCCACCACGAACGGCGCGTGGCCGTGCAGGTAGTTGCTCCACCCGCCGGTCACCGGCGCGCCGGGGCTGAGCAGGTTCGTGGTGTCGGTGCCGACGTCGAGCTTCCACGCCGTCCAGGAGATGCCGTTCGCCCTCATCCAGTCGATCCAGGACTGCGCCTCCGGCAGGCAGGACCGGCCGTCGAGGCCGCCGTCGGCGTTGCTGGCGCCCCACTCGGTGACGAAGAGCGCGAGTCCGGCACGGATCGCGGCGTCAGCCTTGGCCCGCAGCGACGCGCCGTGGGTGCACGAGTAGAAGTGCAGGGTGTACATGAGGTTGGTGCCGGTCACCGGGCTGGCCGCCGCCACGTCCACGTCCTGCGACCAGGTCGGGGCGCCGAGCACGACGATGTTGTCCGGGTCGACGGCACGGATCGCGGAGACCACCGCCTGGTGGTACGGCTTGATGACGCTTGTCCAGCTCACCTGCAACGGCTCGTTGTACGGCTCCCAGATGACGTTGGGCAGGTGGCCGTAGCGGCGGGCCAGGTCACCGAAGAACGCCACCGCCTGGGACCTGTTGTTCTGCGCCTCGTGCGCGTGCCAGTCGACGACCACGTACACCCCGGCGGTGACCGCGTTGTTGATGATGGTCTCCACCTGCGCCCGCGCCCTGTTCGGGTCACTCAGGTACGCCCCGGCCGGCTCCACGCCCATGGCCGCGCGGATCACCTGGAGGTTCCAGTTGTCCCGCATCCAGGTGAGCGCGGAGAGGTTCTCGGCGTACGGGGCGGTCTCCCAGTTGAGCCACATGCTGCTGATGCCGCGCAACTGCACCCGCGCGCCGGACCTGTCGCACATCGTCGTGCCGCAGACCCGGAGTTGCCCGTGCCGCTCGACGGGCGTGCCGGTGGTCGGTGGCGGGGTGGTCGGGGGCGGGGTGGTCGGCGGTGGGGTCGTGGGGGGCGGGGTGGTCGGCGGTGGGGTCGTGGGGGGCGGGGTGGTCGGCGGAGGTGTCGTCGGCGGTGTGCCGCCGGTGCAGGACACGCTGTCGCCGTTGACCGTGCAGTTCACCGGGGTGCCCGACCCGTTGACGAGGAAACCGAACGAGGTCGACGCGCCGGCGCCGAGCGTCCCGTTCCACGACACGTTGCTGAAGGCATGGTGGCTGCCGGAGGTCGTCTGCTGCGCGTTCCACGACTGGCTGATGCTCGTGCCGGCCGGCAGGTCGAACTCGACGCGCCAACCGCTGATCTGGGTGGAGGTGTTGTTGGTGACGGTGACCTGCCCCTGGTAGCCACTGCCCCAGGTGTTGGTCACGGAGAACACGGCGGTCGCCGCGCTGGCCGGTGTGGCGAGCGTCGCCACCGCACCGGCGAGCAGGCCGGCGACGGCCAGAGTCGTGACAAGTCTCAGTGCGCGCATGCTGAACCCGCTTCGGTCGATCGACGGTGATGGCCTGGGGCGGGGCGGCGCCTGCGGCAGACGATATCGATCATCCGCTATGCATTTCAAGGTCGGCCCGCCGATTTTCCCGCTGACCGGGCGTCGGCCGCGCTGACCGGGCGTCGGCCGTGGGCGACCGCTCGTCGGACTCAGTGCGGCCCGATGGTCACCACCCGCGCCCACTCCGGTGGGGTGTCCGGAGCGCGGTCCACGTCCTCGCTCCACGACGCCCGGCTGCGGGAAAAGAGGCCCACCACCGTCCGCGCCACCGGACGGGCGCTCGGCCAGGGCGTCTGCCCGTCGGTGAGCGCCACGATGACGTCCGGCCGCACCCGCTGCGCACGGGCGAAGCCGGCCCGCAGATCCGTGCCTCCACCGCCGATCAGCGGGATCTCCTCCGCACGACACAGCGTATGCACGACTCGTGCTGCCGCATCGCACGGCAACACGCTGACCAGATCACGTCGACCGCCCAGTGCCCGGGATATCGCCGCCACCTCGAGCAGCGCGCTGCCCAGCTCGGCGTCGCTGACCGACCCGGACGTGTCGACGATGACGCAGACCGTCGGAGGTCGACGGCGCAGGCTGGGCAGAATCACCCCTGGCACGCCCTGGGATCGCCGGGACGGCCGGCCGTAGGTGTGGTCCGTGCCGGTCCCGGCCGCCACCGCCGCCGAGCGGACCGCCGCCCCCAGCAGGTCACGCCACGGCTGCGGTGGGTGGAATGCCTGCTCCGCCCACCGTCGCCACCCCTGGGGCACGGATCCCGGGTGGCCGGTGATGCCCTCCGCCACCCGGAACCGGACCGCGTCGCGTTCCTGCTCGCCGAGGCCGTCCGCGCCGTCCGGTCCCAGGTCCCACCCCCGCTCCAACCCGTCCGCGCCACTGCCGCAGTCCAACCAGACCAAACCCTGGGTACGCGGACCCAGCCCGAACTGACGCAGGTAGTCCTCCATCAGCTCCCCGGGGGCGAGCCCCAACGACGCCGGCTCGACGGCGCCCTCGGGCATCGTCAGCCCGTCCCCGAAGACGTCGTCGTTGATCTCGCAGTCCGCGGCGATGTTCATGCGCAGCCGCTCCCCCGGACCGTTCAGCCCCCGATCCCGGGCGACCCGGTCACCGCGGCCATGGTGGTCGCGCAGCAGATGCGACACCTCGTGCACCCACACCCCGGCGAGTTCCTCCAGCGGGGTGCGGTCCACGAACGTCGGCGAGACGTAGCAGCGCCAGTACCGGTCCACCGCCATCGTCGGCACCTGCCTCGACTCCACCGGGTGCAGGGCGAACAACGCGGTCGCCAGGTAGGGGCGCACCTTGGCGGCGTACAGGCGGGCGGCGTACAGCTTGTCGACGTCCCACGTCGTCGAGGCCCCCGCGTTCATCGTCGAGCCCCGGCGGCGGCCGCGATCCGGGTCGCCGCCTCGTCGGCTCGCCGGGACAGCGACACCACCCCGGCGAGGCCTTCGATCATGGCGGGCACGTCCCAGTCCTCGCGGCGCAGGCTGGCGAGAGTGGTCGCGGGGACCACCACCAGATCCGGAGCGCCCGTCTCCACGGCCCGCGCCAACAGCACCCACGCGGCGTCCCACCGGGACTGCTCCGGGCGGTTGCGGACCGCCGCCACCACGGCGTCCAACACGGCCTGCCGCAGGTCACCCCGGTCGGGCAGCGCCGCCGCAGCCGGGTCAGCCAGCAGGTCTTCGGGGTCGGGCAGGTCCATCCGATCCATGCTGGCCAGCAGCTCCAGCCCGGGGCCGTCGCCGACCGTGCCCCGGACCAGCAGCGACAGCACCTCACGGGAGACACCCGCCGCCGTCGCGAAGGCGGTCAGGCGCAGCGCCATCTCCCAGCTCCGGGGCGACGGCCACGGCCCACCACGGGCGGCGTCGGTGGTGGGCAGCCGGTGCACGAGATCCGGACGGACGGACAGCAGACCACACACCGCCCGGCGGGCGAAGGCGACGGCCTCCGGCAGCAGGTCCGGGTCGAGCCGGGGCAGCGCCGCACGCGGCCAGGTGCCGCCAAGTCCGCGTACGACGACCTCGTGGTCGTGTATCCACTGGAGGTGGACGAAGCGGTTGGCCAGGGGCGGAGTCAGCTCCCATCCATCGGCAGCCGACGATCGTGGATTGGCCGCGGCGACGATCCGTACGCCG
The DNA here is from genome assembly GCF_049847025.1 of Micromonospora sp. DT231. Lineage (NCBI taxonomy): Bacteria > Bacillati > Actinomycetota > Actinomycetes > Micromonosporales > Micromonosporaceae > Micromonospora > Micromonospora sp. DT231. The sequence goes on from NZ_JBNCNO010000016.1 coordinate 15,482, forward strand.
GGTGGCAGCCGCAGGGCGCCGACGCGGCGCTCCAGGACGAGGCGCAGCAGGGCGGCCTGGACGGCGGGTGGCGCGGTGGACAACTCGTCGAGGAACAGCAGGCCGCGACCCGCCCGGACCAGGCGGACCGCCCAGTCCGGCGGGGCCATCGGGACACCCTGGGTGGCCGGATCGTCGCCGACGATCGGCAGTCCGGAGAAGTCGGACGGTTCGTGGACGCTGGCGACGACAGTCGTCAGTGGCAGGTCCAGGGTTGCGGCCAGGTGGGTCAGGGCCGCCGTCTTGCCGATGCCGGGCGCCCCCCAGAGGAGGACGGGCAGGTCGGCCGCCACGGTCAGGGTCAGGGCCGACAGCTGGGTGTCGGTGCGGGGTTCGGTGGTGGTCGCGCCGAGCAGGGCGAGCAGGTCGTCGGCGACATCGAGCTGAGGACTGGACGTGGGCATGGTCATCACCTTTGGGGTTCGCGTGGGGTGCGGTGGGAGCCGCACCGGGGAGAGGGGTGCTCGGTCAGCCGCTTGTCGCGTGCCGCGTGCGTTGGCGGCGGCCGCCCGAGCGGCGGGGTTTCTCGGCGGTGGGGCCACGCCCCGCCTCGATCAGTCCGGCCCGGAACAGGCCGTGGGTGAGCCGCCGCTCCACGGCGGCCTCGAGTTCGTCGCGCAGGGCACCGTCGCGCAGCAGCGCCTGGGGGCCGAGCAGGGCCTCGACGGTGGCCAGCGCGGCGGCGGTGTCGCCGTGGTCGAGCCGCGCCCGCACGTCGGGTAGGCACTCCGGTTGTCGGTGCGCCTCGTCGATGGCCCGCAGGCAGGGCAGCGGGGTCCCGGTGAGCGCGGCCAGCAGTTCCTCTCGCCGGATCTCGGCCGGGCCGTGGTCCAGCGCGGTGAGCACCCCGTCGACCAGGCCGACGCGATGCAGGCCGCCTCGGCAGGGCACCAGCCGTGGTGCCGAGGCCGGATCCGACGCCGCCGGGCGGGTGGGCGCCTGACCTTCGGGCACCAGCGCCGCCGCGACCAGGGGATGCAGTCCGGCGGGCTCGATCAGGCCTGCGCGCAGCAGCGCCAGATCGGGAAGTACCCAGGTCGCCGCGTCGGGCAGCACCGGCGGACGCGTCCCGCCCGCCGGCGGGCCGACCCGCGCCCCGACCGACCGGCTGCCGTCCCCGCCCGAGGTCACCCCCGCTCGATCGCCGACCCGCAGGACCAGCCGGCGTCCGGTGCCGAGCCGCACCGCGACGGCCCCGCTGGTCCGACCCTCGGCCCCGAGCAGGAGCGCCGCCTCGGCCGGCCACCTGTCGGTCGCGTACCGGTCCCGGTGCGCGCCAACAGTCGTCCCCAGCTCGTCGGGTGGAGCGGGGGCGCCGGCCCGGCCGGCACCTGATCGCGCCCGCAACTCTCCGGTCCGGCGCGCGTCGAACAGGTGGCGGTGCAGGTCGAGGCGGAAGCGCTGGTCGGGGTGGGGATGCGGGCCGGACCCGCGACGGGACTCGTCCCATAGCCCGAGGCTGATCCGTTGCCCGGCGTCGGCCCAGGCCGGTGGAGTGCGGGCCACCAGGTGCACCGCGCCGGCGGTGGGCTGCTCCGGGTCGTACCGGATCAGCGAGATGGTCAGGCCCGGACGTAGCAGACCATCGGGGGCGACCCTTGGCAGGTGCCAGCGCAGCAGGTCAGGGGCCAGGTGACGGAGGTCGGCCCGCAGCCGTGCCGCCAGGTCTCGACCGTGGCGGTGGGCGACCGCGCGCAGGCTGATGTCGGCATCGACGCGCGCGGCGGCACATGCCCCGCCCCAGTCACCGACCTGACGGCGAGCACTCGCTAGCTCGATCATGGACGGCGGCACGGCGAACTCGCGCACGCGCCGCCAGAAGGACAGTCGAGGATCCGCATCCGCGGCCCGGGAATGCATCAGCACTCACCGTTCGCGGAATGGACCCCCAATCTGGAATGAGAGGAAGTGATCATCGCGGCGGAGCATACCGCCCGGTGCCCCGTTCCCGCCAGAGCCGACGGTGGCGCGGAGAGCAGCGGACCCGGCGTCAGGTCGAGCGGGGACCGACCCGACCGGGCCGGTCCCCGAGGCGCTCAGGCCGTGGGGCGTACCCGGTAGGCCAGGTGGGTGACGCCATTGCCCTCGACGACGCGCAGGGGGCCGTCGAGCTGAAGTGGCGCGATCCGCAGGTCGGCGAAGAGGGGGACCCCACCGCCGAGCACCACCGGGACGAGATCGACGTGCACCTCGTCGAGCAGGCCGGCCTCGACGACCTGGGCCGCGATGGTGCCACCGTTGACGCCGACCTCCTTGTCACCGGCGAGCGCCTTCGCCCGGTCGATGGCGCTGGCGATGCCGTCGGTGACGAACACGAAGGACTCGTTCTCCGGCTCCCAGCCCTCCGGCACGCTGTGCGTGACGACCACGACGGGCACGTCCATGGGGTGCCGGCCGCCCCACCCCTTCGTCATGTCGAACAGTCGCCGGCCGACGACCAGCACGCCGGTCCGCTCGTTGAGGTCCCGCAGGTGCTGGGCGCTCGCCGCGGACGTCCGGAGCGTCATCTCGGGGTTGGCCGTCGGCGTCTCGACGTCGCCGTTGCTGTACCACTGGAAGAGGTACTCGAAGCCACCGTGGGACGCGTTCGCGATGTAGCCGTCCAACGACATCGTCGCGCCGGTCGTCACCTTCGTCATCGATCCGCTCCTTGGTCCGGGCCAGGTCGGCCTTCAGGTGGGACCGGGTTCTCCCCGGCCCTCACCCAGTGGTCGAAGCCGGCGCCGCCGCTCTCGACACGTTCCCCTGATTCTTTTTCGACCTCGCTCCGACCGGAACCCGCCGCCCGACCGGCGATCGGGTTCAGCGGATCCGGGCGGCGACGGCGGCAGCGGCGACGCTCGCCCCGGCGTCGTTGAGGTGCAGGTGGTCACCGTGGTCGTACGCGGGCCGCAGGGCGTCGGTGTCGGCCGGGTCGGCGAGGATCCGGTCGAGGTCGACGACGGCGTCGTACGCGCCGCTGGTGCGGATCCACGTGTTCACCTCGTCGCGGACCGCCTCGTTGCCCGGGGTGTCGTAGCCGGCCGCGTTCTTGATCGGCGGCACCGTGGCGCCGATGACGGTGATCCGGTGGGCGTGGGCGGCCCGGATCAGCGCCCGGTGACCGTCGATGAGCTGCGCGGCGGTCACCACGGGCGAGGCGCCGCAGCCGAAGTCGGGAAAGCCGCCGCCACCGATGTCGTTGATGCCGATCAGGACGACGGCCGACCGCACGCCCGGCTGCCCGAGCACGTCGTGGCGGAGCCGGGTGACGCCCCGCTCACCGAAGCACGGCGAGTCGGCGAGCAGCTTGTTGCCGCCGATCCCGGCGTTTGCCACGGCAAGCGGGCGGCCGGCGGCGACCAGGCGCTCGGCCAACTGGTCCGGGTAACGGTTGTCGGTGCCCGGGGTGGAGCCGTAGCCGTCGGTCAGCGAGTCACCGAACGTCACGACCGTGCCCCGGGTACGGGGCGACCCGGCGACGTCCACCCCGGCCAGGTGGTACCACGACTGGCTGGTCTCGCCGGAGAACGCGGCGGCCCGGTGGTCGAAGCGGTGATCACCGGTCGCGCGGTAGGTGCTGGTGAGTCCGTCCTGGTGGTAGGTGGCCGGGCCGGTCGCGCCGGCGAAGTACAGCGTCACGGTCACCGCCTCCAGCGCCCGTACCGGCAGGAGCACCGGGTCGGAGGTGGTCTCGGCGCCGACCGGCACGGTGGTCGTGCGCTGCCTGTCGAACGTGACCGGGAGCAGGGTGCCGGGCCGCACCGCCGCGCCGGCGTCCGGACGTCCCACGGTGGCGCCGGTCAGCCGCAGTGGTTGGCTGCCGTACCTGTTGGACACCCGGATCCGGAGCAGGGAACCGGCCGCGCTGACCCGGACCACCTGCCGAACCGACTCGTTGGCGAAGCCGGGCACGGACCAGTTCGCGCCGAACCAGTCGTTACCCGGCACGGGGTGGTGGTGGGTGACCGACCAGGCCGCCGACCAGGTGGCCGGGTGGTCGCGGCCGGTGTTCGCGGCGTTCGCCGGGGCGGCCGACGCGAGCAGGAGCAGGGCGGTGAGTACGGGGAGGAGGCGACCTGTCGACATCGGAGTGTCCCTTCACGCTGGGTGAACGACCGCTCGCCGCGGCCGATGTGCTTCACCCTGCGCCGGCCGCCTTACCGTCCGCTTACGGTGGCCTACCGAGCCGCCACGGCCTGCCGAGCCGCCCCGGCACGTCGGGTGCGCACCGTCCGCGCCGGGTCGTAGCGTGGGACGCATGCGAACCACCACGCTGGGCAGCGCAGGCCCCGAGGTCGGCGTCATCGGCCTCGGCTGCATGGGCATGACCCACGCCTACGACATCACCGGCCCGCGCGACGACGACACGTCGATCGCGGTCATCCACCAGGCACTCGACCTGGGCGCCACGCTCATCGACACGTCGGACGTGTACGGGCCGTACACGAACGAGGAGCTGGTCGGGCGGGCGCTGGCCGGCGGTCACCGCGAGCGTGCCGTCCTGGCGACGAAGGCCGGCCTGGTGGCCACCTCCCCCACCGGCGGTCCCGGCAACTCCCCCAGGATCGGCAACAACGGCCGCCCCGAGCACATCCGCGCCGCGATCGACGACAGCCTACGTCGGCTCGGCACCGACCACGTCGACCTCTACCAACTGCACCGCGTCGACCCGGAGGTGCCCATCGAGGAGTCCTGGGGCGCGATGGCGGAGATCGTCGCGGCGGGCAAGGCACGGCAGATCGGGCTGTCCGAGGTGACGGTGACCCAGATCGCGCGGGCCCAGGCGGTGCACCAGGTGGCGTCGGTGCAGTCCGAGCTGTCGCTGTGGACCCGCGACCCGCTGACCGAGGTGCTGCCGTACTGCGTCGAGCAGGGCATCGCGTTCCTGCCGTTCTCCCCGCTCGGTCGCGGTTTCCTGGCCGGCCGGTTCACCTCGTTCGACGATCTGCCCGCCGACGACTTCCGCCGTGGCCTGCCCCGTTTCCAGCAGGACGCGCTGCGCGCCAACCTCGCCATCGTCGCCCGGGTCCGGGAGATCGCCGACCGGGCCGGGGTCAGCCCCGCGCAGGTCGCCCTCGCCTGGGTGGTCGCGCAGGGCGACCAGGTCATTCCGATCCCGGGCACCAAGACCCCGAAGTACCTGGTGGACAACTGCGCCGCCGGCGACGTGCGGCTCGACGCCGAGGACCTGGCCGACCTGGACGCGCTGCCGGCGCCAGAAGGCGGTCGCTACTGAGGCTGCGGCGGCCCGGCGCCCCACCGCCGGGCCGCCACCGGCGGGCCGAACCTGACCCCGACGCCGGGCGAGTAGAGCACGCTGACCGGCGGGCCGACCGGTGCCGGCAACCCGGCGGCGGCGACCAGCTCGTCGTCCAGGTGCAGCAGCTCGGCCCGGTGCAGCGGCCAGCGCGGATGCCAGTTCGGCAGGTGCAGCGTGCGCCCGTGCGCCCGGGTGTGCAGGCCCCAGCGCGCGGTGACGAAGTGCTCCAGGGGGGTCGGGTCGGCGATCGGCTCCGCCAACCGCACCACCATCCGGCTCGTCGTACCCGCCGGGCCGGGCCAGCGTCGCCGGCAGCGGTAGGTGCGGCGGTCGCCGTCGCGGTCCAACCGCATCGACGACCAGAGGTACGGCAGGCGCAGTGTCGCCCGCGCCACCAGCACCGGCACCAGGCGGGACGCGTCGAGCGAGCGGAACACCACCGCCCGCCGGCCGGTGTCGTCGACCGAGTAGAGCCGGACGTTTGTCTCGTCGAAGGTGCCGAAATAGGGCACACCCGGGCCACGGCCGAAGCCGAGCCCGACCATCCGGAAGCCGATCAGGCCGACGAAGCTCACCCCGTCCATCGTGTCTGGGCGGGTGCCGGCCGGCAGCAACGGCGCGACGATCTCCGGGGCGACGGCCCAGTGCAGGAAGGTGAGGTCCTCCCAGCGCTGCCGCAGGATCGCCCAGGGAAACGCCCGCCGGGGCGAGTGGTCGACCGGTTCGATGTGCACGCCCTCATCCTGTCTCAGGCGTGCGGGCCGACGTCCACGGTTCCGACTGTCAACGATGGATTGCCTTCCAGAATGTGGCCGACCCGCTCGACCTCCTCGTCCAACGCCCGGCGTCGACCCGCGCCGAGGGCCCGCAACGGCTCGACTGTGATGCGGATCGTGCGCCCGGAGCGCCGCTGGTGCCACACCCCGGCGACCGTCCCGTCGACGAGCAGCACCGGGAAGTTGCCGGCCTGCCCTCCGGCCAGCGCCCGCTCGGCGGCGGCACCGGGAAAGAGCCGGTCACGGGGGTGGCAGCCGACCGCGTACGCGTCGAAGTAGGGCAGTAACCGCAACCCGGACGGCGGATCGTCCGGGAACTCGGTGTCGCCGGCGACCACCCACGCCCGCGTGCCGGCGACGGTGACCTCGGCCAGGTCCAGCGACTGGAACGCCTCGGTCGCCCACCGCTCGGTCGCCGACAGCCACTTGGCGAACTGGGCCGGAGTGGCCGGCCCGTACGCGTGCAGGTAGCGGCGGACGAGGTCGGCAAGCGCCGCCGGGCCGGGCATCGGCGTGAACCCGGGCAGCCAGCGGGCCGGGCTGGTGTAGGTGGTGGCGCGTCCCCGGGTCGGGCCGTGACACATGACCCCGCCCCTGGTGGCGGCCGACATCGCGGCCATCCACCGGGGCCACCGGTCCTGAAAGGCCTCCATGACCCGCTCGCCCGCCCAGGCGCCGGTGCGCGCGACGATCTCCTCGGTCAGCTCGACGGTGGTCAGCTCGGCCTCCGCCAACGCATCGGCGATCGCCGCGAGGACCTGCTCGGTCTGCTCGGGAGTCAACAGCCCTCGGCTCTGTTCCCAGGCGGGGACGGGCATCGCGGTCAGCGCGCCGGTCCACATCGGCAGGTCGGCGGCGGCGAGCAGGTGCACAGTCCCGCGTGGGCCACGGGTCTTGACCAGGGTGCGGTCCCGCCAGAGCGCCTGGCGCACCAGCGCGCGAGTCGCACCCGGGACGCGGAGCCCGACGGACAGCTCGGCGGCGGAGGCGACCTGGGCGTGCGCGCCGCACATCGTCGACACCACGTCGGCGACGCGGGCGGCGTCCGGGGCGGCGTCCGGCGCGGCCGCCGCCGAGAGCCCGTGTCGCGCCAGCCGCCGGGCGGACACCTGCGCCCAGCTCAGCTCGGTCACGGGCGGCCTCCGTGGACGTCGGCCCCGGCCGCGGGCGGGGCTTCGAGAGCGCGTCTGGTCATGCCGCCCACGCTACGACCGACGTATGTCACTTTCCGGCAGCCGCCGCCGACCGTCCGGGTTCCGGCCCGGAGATCGACGTCGTCACCCGTCGTAGGCTGGTAGGGGCGACAGGCACCGAGCAGACCGCCTATACCGCCGTTAATGGGACGGGCAGGAGGACGTACGCGTGACGCAGGGTGACACGGAGTTGGTGGTGCTGGCGCAGGCGGGTGACGCGGCGGCGCTCGGTGCGCTGCTGGCCCGCCACGAGGCCGAGATGCGGGCCGTCGCGCTGAGCATCCTCGGCTACGGGCCGGACGCCGAGGACGCGGTGCAGGACGCGATGCTGGTGGCGCTGCGGCGTATCGGCGACGTCCGCGACCCGGCCGCCGTCGGCCCGTGGTTGCGCGCCATCGTCCGCAACAACAGTCGGACGGCGCTTCGCGGCCCCAGAGCCGTCCCGGTCGCCGAGCCGGAGTGGTTCGCCGGCCCCGCCGACACACCCACCCCGGAGGAGGCACTGGACCGGGGCGCGATGCGCGACTGGGTGTGGCACGCCATCGGGCGGCTGTCCGAGCCGGACCGGCTGGTCACGCTCCTGCGCTACTTCAGCGACGCGTCCTCGTACGAGCAGATCGCGGCCGTGTGCGGGATCCCGGTCGGCACCGTCCGCAGCCGGCTCAGCCACGCCCGCCGTGCGCTCACCGGCGGCCTGCGCACGGCGGCGGACGCCGCGCACACCGACGTCGCCGCGGCGAGCGCGTCCCGGTGGCGGGAGGGTCGCGACATGATCGCCACGGCGATGGGCGGCGACTTCGACCGGGTCGTGCGCGAGAGCTGGTGGCCGCACGCCGAGATGATCGTGCCGGGTGGCCCGCGCGGTGGCCGTGACCTGGCGGTCGCCGGCATGAACCGCGACCTGACCGCCGGGGTACGCCAGCGGCTGCGCAACGTGGTGGCCAGCGGCGACGTGCTGATCTGGGAGACCGACCTGATCAGCCCGCCGGACGACCCGGAGCACTGTCCGCCCTCGGCGCTGTGGTTGCAGGTGCTGCGCGAGGGGCGGGTGCGCCAGCTCACCCTCTTCCACCCCGTGCCCGCGCTGCGCTGAAAGAACATCCCCGACCGAGCGAACTTTTCCGTCGACCCACGCATCTGGTCCGTGTCATGCACCAGTTGCCGTGCCGGCACACGCCGCGCGGATCTCGGATCGGGAGACAACTCATGGGTTCCACAAGCCACGACGTCAGCGCCCTCGCACCGGGTGCCCACGCCTTCACCGTCGACGGTGTCCGGCAGGTCTACCACGTCGCCGGCACCGGCCCGGTGTGCGTGGCGCACTCCGGCGGCCCCGGCATCGAGTGGGCCTACCTGCGGACGCCGAGCCTGGAGGAGCACTTCACGATGGTGTACGTCGAGCCGGTGGGCACGGGCGCCTCGGGGCGGCTCGACGACCCCAGCGACTACCGTCTCGACACGTATGTCCGGTTCCTCGACGCCGTCGTCGCGCACCTCGGCGAGCCCCGGGTGTACCTCCTCGGGCACTCGCACGGCGGTTTCGTCATCCAGCGGTACGCGCTCGCACACCCGGACCGGGTCGCCGGTCTCGCCCTGTACGACACCTCGCCCGTCACCGGGGCCGAGTTCTGGGCCGAGGCGATGGCCGGGCTCTCCGCATACCCGCAGCGGCACCCGGACCGGCCGGAGGCGGCGGCGATCCCGGCCGCCTTCGGGCAGATCGGCGCGGCCACCGACGACGAGTCGTTGGCGACCGCCCTGCGCGCCGCCCTTCCGGTCTACTTCGCGGACTTCTGGGGCCGGCAGGACGAATTCGTACCGTTTCAGGCCGCTGTCCGGATCTCGTTGGCGCCGGCGAGCGCGCAGGACCCGACGCCCTTCGACGTGCGGGAGAACCTGGCGGAGATCACCGCGCCGGCCGTGGTGATCGTCGGTGCGTACGACTTCATCTGCCCCCCGCGTCGCGCCGAGGAACTGCACGCGGGCCTCAAGGACTCGCGGCTGGTCCTGCTGGAACAGAGCGGGCACTTCGCCCACATCGAGCAGCCGGCGCAGTTCACCGATGCCGTGGTGGGGCTGCTCACGCGCTGAACCGGCGCGACCCGAGGTCGGTTCGTCACAGCGGGCAGGCCGCGGCGCCCGCTGGCGTTGCACGGTCATAGGCTGGGCACTTTGGTGCACCGTGACGAAGAGGAGACCGCCGTGAGCCAGACCGAGCGGATGGATTCCGTCGACGAGTGGAACGTGGCCGAGGACGACGGTGTCCTGGACGCCTCCGACACCCTCGACGACGACCGGGTCGGTGACCCCCTCGACACCGGCATCGTCGCCGAGGACCACTGGACCGCCGCCAACCGGTTCGGCACCACGCCTGCCGAGGAGCGGGCGGGCGAGTCCGTGGCGCAGCACCTCGCCCAGGAGGTGCCGGATGTCGACCCCTACGCCGAGGGCGGCGACGACGAGGACGAGCTGACCCGCCGGGGGTACGAGAGCGAGGCCCGCGCGGGCCGCCTCGTCGCCTACGACGAGGGCGTCCGCGAGGACGACGAGGCCGAGTCGGTGGCGTGGGACGCCGGCATCGACGCGGGTGGGGCAAGCGCCGAGGAGGCCGCGATCCACGTGGTCGAGGACCCGGACGGGCCCGGCGACGGCCCGCTGCGCTGACTGCCGCGCCCGCCGCGCTCACCACCCGAGGAGGTGCTGAGCGCGGCGGGCGCGTCGTTTCAGTGGATGACGACGGGCGTCCGGACCTGCTCGCCCTGCGGGTCGTCGAGTTTCGCCGGCTCACGTCGGCGCGGCAGCAGAGCCGCCGGGACGAGCGTGAGCACGACAAGCGCGAACGCGACCCAGAACGTAGTGGCGAACGACTTGGCGGCGAAGTCGAGCCCGCGCTCGATGATCGACGGGTCCACCGGCATCTGCTGGAGCAGCTCCGGCTGTCGCTGGGAGGCGATGGCCAGCCCGGCCTCGGTGACCGGCGTGCCGCTCCGGTCCACCACGCCGGGGATCAGCCGGGAGCCGTTCAGCTCGTTGGTGAGGATCACCGACATGACGGCGGCGCCGACCGAGCCGCCGATCTGCTGGAGGATGTTGACGAGCGTCGAGCCGCGCGCCACGTCGTTTGCCGACAACGTCCGCAGCGCCGAGGTCATGATCGGCATCATCGTGCCGCCCATGCCCAGGCCCATCACGAACAGCGAGCCCTCGAGCAGCCAGTACGAGGTCTGCGGATCGACCTGGGTGAAGCTGAAGAACCCGACGACGATGAGCAGCAGCGCGAACGGGACGGTACGCCCGATCGGCACCCGGTCGGCCAACGTGCCGGCGATCGGCATGGTGATCATCGCGCCGATGCCCTGCGGGGCCATCAGCAGACCGGCGGTCAGCGTCGTCTCACCGCGCACCTGGAGGAAGTAGCTCGGGAACAGCAGGCCGGCGCCCATGAACGCGATGATGAACACGAACAGCGTCAGCGACGAGATGGTCAGGCTGCGGTTGCGGAACAGCCGCAGGTCGAGCAGCGGGTGCCGGGGCTTGAACGAGTAGAGCACGAACGCCACCACCAGCACGCCGCCGACGAGCATCGGGGCCCACACCTTTGTCGCGGCGAAGGTGCCCGCCTCCGGCAGCGACGACACTCCATAGAGGAAGAGCGCCAGGCCCGGCGAGAGCATGAGCATGCCGACGAAGTCGAACGACTCGGACGGCTCGGGGGCGTCCTTCGGGAGCGCCATCTGCGCGTAGATCAGGGCGACGACGCCGATCGGCAGGTTGATCAGGAAGATCCAGTGCCAGCTCGCGGTGTCGATCAGCCAGCCGCCGAGGATCGGGCCACCGATCGGCCCGAGCAGCATCGGAATGCCGAGGACGGCCATCAGTCGGCCGATCCGGTGCGGCCCCGCCGCGCGGGTCATGATGGTCATGCCCAGCGGCATGAGCATGCCGCCGCCGAGGCCCTGGAGCACGCGGTAGCCGATCAGCTCGCCGATCGTGTCGGCCGTGGCGCAGAGCCCCGAGCCGATGGTGAACAAAGCCAACGCCACCATGTAGAGCCGTTTGGTGCCGAACCGGTCGGCTGCCCAACCACTGAGCGGGATCACGGTGGCGAGCGCGAGGGTGTAGGCGGTCATCGTCCACGCGACGCGCGCGTACGTCGCGTCGAACTCGCTCTGGAATGTGGGCAGCGCCACACTGACCACCGTCACGTCGAGGATCGACATGATCGCACCGAGGACGACGACGCCTGCCACCTTGAGCACCGCGGCGTCGAGTTTGTCCGATGTCGCGACGGATTGCTGTGTCACTAACTCTCCTGAAGTCTTCGATTGAGCGCCGGATGATGGGTGGTGGCGAGGTGCCGCGCCTGCACCGGCGCGTGACGCGACGTGCCGAGGCGACGACGCGCTGGCAGACTAACCGTCAGTTGTGACGGTTCGCCTCCAGGTTTCGTGACCGCCGGGAAGTCACAATCCGTTCGGCCGTCCCGTTACGGCCGAACGTCGGGGCGTCGATCAGCGAGAGCACTGCGAGCTGGGTGTGCTGCGCGTAGACGTTGGCGACGGTGACGCTGGTGTGCGGCGGCACCGGGCAGGGTGACCAGCACAGGTAGAAAGCCAGCTCGCCGGTGGTGCGGCTGCGGCGGATGAGCAGCCACCGATGCTCAGCGGAGCTGGTGGCGGTGGTGATCCAGGCCCACAGGTAGTCGTGGGGTCCTTCCGCTCCTGGCCCGCGACTGCGCGGCTGCCACTCGGTGGTGGGGATTCGCAGGGCGAGGTCGTCGATGCGTACGAGGCGCGACCGGCATCACGGCCGGACGGCCCCGACGGCATCCACGACGAGACTGCCGCTGCGCACCGTGATCTCCACGGTGTGCGTGCCGGCGCCGAGGTTGCGCAGGGCGTACGTCTGATAGAACTCGGGAGAGGCGAGCGTGCTCGCCGCGGAGTTGACCACCGTACCGTCCACCCTGACCTGCAGGACGGCCGAGCCGTTGTTCGGCCCCATGATGTCCAGTCCGGTACCGGTGAACGTGTAGGTCAGCGTCGAGCCGCTTCCCTGGCTGGTGGACAGGCTCCGCTGAACGTTGTACATACCCTTGCCGTTTTCGTGCGCCCAGGACCCGCCGTACACCAGCTTCCTGGCGGGCGGGTTGGCCAGGTCGGACATCTCCAGGTTGTCCAGCACCTCGGAGTAGTACGACGGGCTTCCGTCGACCGTCTCCACCCGCAGGTTGTCGAACCGGGTGAAGTAGTAGCCGCTGCCCAGCGTGATCCGGCCGGACAGTTTGGGATTCGGGTCGGTGTAGGTGGCCAGTGTGACGCCGTCGAGGTAGGCGGTCACCGTGCTTCCGACGCCCTTCAGCGCGATGTTGTGCCACGCGTTGTGAGCGGTGTTGAACCCACCGATCCGCACGCCGCCGGCGCCGCTGACCACGTTGCCGCTGGCGACCGCGTTGTTGTTGACCAGCAACTGCCAGCCCCCGTCGAAGGTGAACTTCACCGAGTACGGCGCACCGTTGTCACCGTGCTGCTCACGGATGCCCAGCCGGGCGTGGTTGGCGCCGTTCTGGGTGCTGCTGTTCTCGAAGGAGACGTCGACACTGGCCTTGTAGTTGAGCCACCGGCTGTCACCGATCCTGGTGACCGCGTCGCCCCCGTTCCACGCACCACCCAGGCCCTGGCTCGGGCCGTCCAGCTGCTGGCGCAGCACGTAGTTGGTCGATCCGTCCGGCCGGTACGCCTCGAAGGCGCCGTTGCGGTCGCTGGCGTAGCGCGGGATGACGCTCTTGGCGCCGCCACGCGACGTGATGAAGTCCGCCGTGCCCGTGATGGTGCCGCCACTGCCGATCACCGGGACCGTCTTGCCGGAGTAGTCGAAGCCGTCGGCGTAGAGGATGTTGTCGCTGGTGTTCTGCACGTCGCCGGAGATGTCGGTGTCCAGCACGGTGCGCTGGCCCTCCACCGGCAGGGGTTCCAGGTACTCGGGCTTGGTGTGGTTGGCCAGCGTCGTCACGGTGACGACCGAGTTCGGCCTGACCGTCACGGAGTACACCCCGCCGTCATCGGCCGGGACGCTGCCCACGTGCTTCAGGTAGTTGGCGTTGAACGCCTGGCCGGGGTCGGCCGCGCGGGTTTCCCACAGCTGTAGGGCCGGAGCGCCGGAGTAGGCCATGTTCACCGGCTGGAGGCGGTACGACTGGGTGTACTCGCTGTCGTTCATGAAGACCGTGGAGAAGTTGCGCTTGTCGGGCGCGGCGAGCGTGAGATAGCTGGGCGTGCCGTTGCGTCCGACCACCGGGTTCGTCCCGGTCGCTCCGGTATAGCTGGATTCGGGGACGGCGCGCCAGATACCGGCCGTGTTGCTGGAGTTCTCCCAGCCGGTCTTGGCGAACCAGCTGAAGTGCCGCAGCACGTCGATGGCGGCGTCGTAGTGCAGCCAGCCCGACCAGGGATCACGGGCGCTGACGATCTCCTTGTAGGAGTACTGCCCACCCTCGTAGAAGGACCCGATGGCCGGTTGGTAAATGAAGTTGGTCCGGCGCGAGTTGACGAATCCCTTGATGATGGTGTTTCCCATCTCCAGCGCACTGTTGGTGCCGCCGATGCCGGTTCCGACCACCGACGGGGACCGCATGTTGTTGCTGGGGCGGAAGGCGGAATTGCCGAAGGTCGCCTGTGCCTCGCTGTTCCAGATCTCCTTGTCGTAGTCCATCGCCAGGCGCTTGAAGTTGCCGGCGCCGTCGTCGTCGGGGCTGTAGTGGTAGCCGGCCGCCGCCACCACGTCGCGCAGGCCGGCGTCGCTGATCATGCTGCCGCCGAACGATCCGACACCGACCTCGTCGGAGATGACGACCTTGAGCTGGTTGTACCGGGATCGCTCTGTCGAGTCGGCGAAGTCGGCACTGTCGGTCCTGACCCGGTTGGCATAGGTCTTGGTCCAGTTCAGGTCCGCCCCGCGCTCGTTGAGACCCGGGTTGACGTAGTCGACCATGAACCCGTAGGTCCGGTACGCGCTCAGGATGGTCTTCTTGAACCAGGTGTAGACCTTGTCGTTGCTGTTCGCCCAGCCAGGGGAGTTCCAGCGCAGCAGGGACACCTTGACGTTCGGGTTGACCTTCTTCGCGTCGGCCGCGAGTTGGAAGCCCTGCGCACGCTCGACGTTAGGGGTCTCGGACTCCCACCGCATGGTCGAGGGGTCCGGTCCGGTGGAGTTGTTGCGGTCGTTGCCCATCTCGATCTTCACGTTGGTGAAGACCGGATTCTCCCCACCGAAGAGGACCCGCAGCAGCTGCGCGTACGCGGTCGGGCTCTGGGCCTTGTAATCCATCAGCAACTCGCTGGTGCTGTTGGCGCTGAGCGCACCGAAGCCCTTGAACGTCAGGCCGTTGACGTTGCCGGTGCGGATGTTGTTGCCGTCCACCGTGATCGTGCCCGATCCCGGAGTCGACACGTCAGTGACGATCCACTGCTGGTTGGTGCTGCCGCTGTTCGCGTACTGGACGAGGTTGGCGCCGTCGGACGTGCTGCCCCCGCCATCCAGGTACAGCCCGTTGGCCCGGTTCCTGAACTTGACGTAGCCGCCGGAGTCCTCCCGGGTCCACTGCTGGTTGGTGCTGCCACTCTCACTCCACTGGCCGCAGATGGATCCGCCCGTCGTGCGGCCCATCCCGTCCAGGTACAGGCCGGTGGCCCGATTCCTGAGCCGGACGTAGTCGCCGACGGCATCGATCGTCCACTGCTGGTTGACGCTGGACGACGAGGAATACTGGCCGACCGCGGCGCCGTTGGTGGTCCGGCCCATGCCGTCGATGAACTTGCCGGTGGTCCGGTTGCCCAGTTTGACGTAGGCGGCGGCTGCTTCCATGGTGAGGCCCACTGGCGTGGACGCGACAGGCATGGTCACCACGTACGTCAGGGCAAGCACGACGACCGACAGCATGCTCAGCGCGCTGGGCCTGACGCGGGCACGGCGCGGGCCGGCTACTCCCGAAGTCTGCCGAGGCGGAGCGGATCGAGGGCTGGTCATGAGTTCTCCAGTCAACCGGTCAAGGTGTGGCAGGCGACGCCTCGGGCTCGCCGGCCTGCGATGTCCAGAGGTGGCACGTCATCGTCTGATCACATCGAAGCATATTTATGCCATCCGGATCTATAGGTGCCAGGAAACGAACCGAGACGTTCAAGAACGTTCAGACTTGAGCATCCGGCCGTCAGGCTGGAGGACCGGACGGATCCACCCAGCGGTCGGGGGCCACGCTGGGGACAAGATCTCGCGCTTGAACAGCGGGACGAGTGACTTCCGGTCCCGGGGCTGGAACTCGTGCTCCAGCAGGAGCCGGCGATGGTGACGGTGTGCAGCGGCACCAGCCGCCCTAGGACTTTGACATGCGCCCTAGAGGCGGATCGCGGTCCGGATCAGCCCGGCGAGGGCCAGGGAACGACTGTGCGGCGGCCACGCGATCACCGTCGTCACGGTTGGCGCGTCCAGCACCGGCACGGCGACGAGATCGCGGCGCAGGTCGGCCCGGCACGACTCGGGCAGGACCGCCGACGCTCGGCCGAGCGCGATCAGCTGGTACAGCTGCGTGCTGTCCCGTACCTGCGGACCGGGTCCGTCCGGGTACGTGCCATCGGGGCCGGGCCGGCGGGGCGGCGGCAGGTCGGGCAGCGCGGTGACGTCGGCCATCCGCACCTGGGCCTGGGCGGCGAGGGGGTGCCCGGCCGGCAGGACCACAACCTGCCCCTCCGCGCTCAGCTCCTCGGTGTCCAGTCCGACCGTCGAGTCGAACGGCCGGTGCAGCAGCGCCACGTCCGCCCGCCCGTCGCGCAACAGCCGCTCCTGCTCGCCGATCCCGCACAGCAGAACGTCGATGGAGACCGCGCCAGGCTCGGAGGCGTACGCGTCAAGCAGCTTCGACAGCAACTCGCCGGACGCTCCAGCCTTCGTGACGAGGACCAGGCCGGGATGGCCGGCCCCGACGAGGGCCGCGCGGCGGGTACGGCGCTCGGCGGCCTCGACCGCGTCGAGGGCCGCCCGACCCTCGACCAGTAGCACCGAGCCGGCCTCGGTCAGCGCGACGGCGCGACTGGTGCGTTCCAGCAGCGCCACCCCGAGCCGCCGTTCCAACTGCGCGATCGCCCGCGACAGTGGCGGCTGCGCGATCCCGAGCCGCCGCGCGGCGCGCCCGAAGTGCAACTCCTCGGCGACCGCGACGAAATACCGCAGCTCACGCGTCTCCATGCCCCAACGGTACCGACGGCACGGCACGGCATGACCCGTCCCGCTCGGGCGCCGACGACGCGGCCTCGATGGATACCCGGGAGGTATCGACGCCCACCCAAGCGGTGTTGGCGGCCCGCTGGGGCGTGGACAGGATCGGATGCATGAGCCAAACGACAATCGCGCTGGTCACCGGCGCGAACAAGGGAATCGGATACGAGATCGCGGCCGGCCTGGGCGCCCTCGGGTGGAGCGTCGGGGTCGGCGCTCGGGACGACACGCGCCGAGAAGCCGCGGTGGAGACGTTGCGCGTCGCCGGCGTCGACGCGTTCGGTGTGCCACTGGACGTGACCGACGAGGCGAGCGTGGCCGCCGCCGTCCGGCTGGTCGAGAAACGTGCCGGCGGCCTCGACGTACTCGTCAACAACGCCGGCGTCACCGGCGGTGCGCCGCAGGAGCCGACCACGGTCGACCTCGCGGCCGTACGGACGGCGGTGGAGACCAACGTGATCGGCGTCATCCGCGTCACCAACGCCATGCTGCCCCTGCTGCGCCGCTCGTCGTCACCGCGGATCGTGAACATGTCCAGCGGCGTCGGCTCCCTCACCCGGCAGAGCAACTCCACCGACGAGTTGACGACAGGCCCGCTCGCCGTCGCGTACGCGCCATCGAAGACGTTCCTCAACGCCGTCACCGTCCAGTACGCCAAGGAACTGCGCGACACGAAGATCCGGATCAACGCTGCCTGCCCCGGCTTCGTCGCGACCGACCTCAACGGCTTCCGCGGCATCCGTACCCCGCAACAGGGCGCGGCGATCGCGATCCGACTCGCGACCCTGCCCGACGACGGGCCCACCGGCGGGTTCTTCGAGGACGCCGGTGTGGTGCCCTGGTGATCAACCGGTCCACCGACCGCAGTAGCCGAGCGGGCGCGAGGCGTGCCGGACCCTGGCCGCTCGCCCTCGCACCGCCCTGCTAGCTGGTGGGCCGTGCCGCATCCTGGTCGCGCGCCTCATCGCCTCGCCGGCCGCGTGGAGTGAGGGCGTGCCGTGTTGGCCACTCGGTCCGCCCGCTGACCAGGTGATCGTTGTGCTGGTGGTGCTCACGTTCGTCGGTGGTAGTGGTTGCGCCGAGGGAGTTGCCCGGGGTCGAGCCAGGCGGGTGGGACGAATTCGGGGTGGCCGTCGCCCGCCAACCGCACGGTCCAGTCGCCGTGGTGCAGGTGCCGGTGGTGGTGGCCGCAGAGCAGGACGGCGTTGGCGAGGCTGGTGGTGCCGCCGTCAGCCCAGTGGTGGATGTGGTGGGCGTCGCACCAGCGCGGTGGGCGGTCGCAGCCCGGGAAGGCGCAGCCACGGTCGCGCAGCACCAGGGCTCGTCGGAGAGGGCCGGTGATGAGGCGGCGTTGCCGGCCGAGGTCGAGTGGTTGGCCGGTGCTGTTGAGGACGGCGGGCAGAATGGCGGCGTCGCAGGCGAGCCGGCGCACGGCCTCGGGCGTGAGGTGCAGGCCGGTGTCGAGGGTGCCGCTGCCCAGTTGCCGGGTCAGACCTTCGTAGCTGGTGGTGACGACGATCTGGGCGGAATCCCCGCCGTGCTCGGGCAACCCACCGGTGCGCAGGGCGAGGCGGCACACGTCGCCGAAGGCGTCGTGCCGGCGTTGCCCGGGCGAACGCTGGTCATCGGGGCCCACGGGTGCGCCGAGTGGGTCGATGGCGGCGCGGAGCAGCCCGGCGGTCTCGGTGTCGAGGATGCCGGTGAGCCGCAGGCGACCGTCGGTGAGGGTGGAGAGGGTGAGGTGACGATCGCGGGCGGCGCGGTGGGCCTCGGCGTCCAGGGCGGCTTTGGCGGCGGCGTCGGCGATGTCGGGTGCGACGTGGTCGAGGATGCGGGTGCCGAGTTTGCGCAGGAGGGTGGGGTCGAACTGCCCGGCCCACTCGACGAGCACCCCGCAGGCTTTGGCGGCGGCCTCCGGACCGGCCGCGTTCTGCACCGTGTCGACCGCATCGACGATGATCCGGGCCTGGTCCACGGTGACGTGGCCGTCGGCCAGTGCGTGGCGTACCCCAGGATTGCCGGTGTCCAGGGCGGCGGCGAGGTCGACGAGGCGACGGGCGGCCGGGATCCCTTCGGTCCCCCATGATCCATCTGCGGCGGGCCCGCCCAGCGACAGGCCCGCCTGCGGTCCAGGCCGTCCGCCGGCGGAACATCGCACGCCTGCCCGCCTGTTGCACCTGATGTGCCGGCTACCGCCGGCTTCCACCACATCCGACTCCGGGTGGAAGGATGAGACACCGTGGACCGCGCCCCGCTCGCCAGTTTTCTGCGCACCCGCCGCGAGGCCCTTCAGCCCGAGGA
The DNA here is from genome assembly GCF_049847025.1 of Micromonospora sp. DT231. Taxonomy (NCBI): domain Bacteria; kingdom Bacillati; phylum Actinomycetota; class Actinomycetes; order Micromonosporales; family Micromonosporaceae; genus Micromonospora; species Micromonospora sp. DT231. Next base: position 34,300 of record NZ_JBNCNO010000016.1, read on the forward strand.
CGTCGGATTGCCCCGAGGCCCACGTCGGCGCACCGGTGGGCTACGCCGCGAAGAAGTCGCCTTGTTGAGCGGTATGTCCACCGACTACTACAGCCGGTTGGAGCAGCAGCGGGGGCCGCGCCCGTCGGAGCAGATGCTCGCCGCCCTGGCCCGTGGCCTGCGGCTCTCCCGGGCCGAACGGGACCACCTGTTCCAACTCGCCGGCCACGCCATCCCCCACCGGGCGGTGCGGGCCGACCACGTCAATCCGGGAATGATGCGGATCCTCGACCGGATGCCCGACACACCGGCCCAGGTGGTGAACCACCTCGGCGAGACCCTGGCGCAGACCGCCCCGGCCGTCGCCCTGCTCGGCGACGAGACCCGGCACACAGGGCTGGCCCGCAGCGCGCACCACCGCTGGTTCACCGACCCGACGGCGCGGCGGCTGTACCCGGTGGAGGACCACCACACGCAGAGCCGTCTGCTCGTGGCGAGCCTGCACGCCTCGTACACCCGTGACGGCCGGGGGTCACGGGCCGCGGACCTGGTCGACGACCTGCTGGCCAGGAGCCCGGAGTTCGCCCAGCTCTGGCGTGAGCACCCGGTGCCGGCCGGCTCCTGCCCGCCGAAGCGTTTCCTGCACCCGGAGGTCGGGGCGTTGGAGTTGCACTGTCAGACCCTGGTGGACCCCGACGAGTCCCAGACGTTGCTGGTCTTCACCGCCGCGCCCGGCTCGGCGAGCGACGAGAAACTGCGGCTGCTCACCGTCATCGGCGGCCAGCTCGTCTGATCGCGTCAGCCCTCGCCGGAGCGCTGGGCCGGTCGCCGCGTGCTCGGGTAGCGGGCCGGACTGACGCCCAGGTGACGCCGGAAGTGGCGGGTCAGGTGCGCCTGGTCGAAGAAGCCGGCCGCGACGGCGACCGCGGCGGGCCGCTCCCCGGTGAGGAGCAGGCGGCGCGCCAGCTCGACCCGGCGACCGGTCAGGTACGAGTGGGGTGGCACCCCGTGCACGTGGGTGAACGTACGGACCAGGTGGGTCGGGTGGGCGTGCAGCAGCTCGGCGGCCTCCCCCAGCGTGACGCCCTCGACGGTCCGGGCGTCCAGCAGCTCCCGCAGTCGGGCCGCGAGGCCACCCGCGGGCGGTGCGAGACTGACCGGGGTACGCCGGTGGAGCTGCCCGCGCAGCCGGTCCAGGATGAGCGCGAGCCGACTCTCGGCCTCGAACTCGTCACCGGGTGCGGCGAGCACCCGGTGCAGATGGTCGATCCGGTCGCGCAGCTGCGGGTCGGCCAGGTCCGGCTCGTCGACCGCCCGACCGACCAGCTCGGCCCCGAGCGCCGAGGTGTCGAGGTACAGGACCCGCTTGCGGAAGCCGTTCGCGGTGGCGGAGCGGCCGTCGTGCGGCACGTACGGCGGCAGCAGGGTGACCGAGGTGCGCAGCGCGCCGTGCCGGTGTCGATCGAGGTCGAAGCGGACCGCGCCGTCGTCGACGATCAGCAGCGTCCACACGTCGTGGATGTGCCGGGGGTAGGCGTGGTCCACGAAATGGGCGTGGAAGACCTCGGCGACCCCGGCTACCGCGGGTCGCCACGCGCTGACGTGCGAGCCCGGCGGGCGGGTGGCCACGCTAAGAACGTACAAGACCGGTAGGTGTCGCGGCGGGCAGGCTCGACGCCATGAGCGAACCCATCCGATTCCCCACCAAGATCGCCGTGCTGCTGCGCGACGACCTGGCGAGCTGGCAGCGGCTCAACGTCACGGCCTTTCTGGTCAGTGGCATCGCGAACGCCGTGCCGGAGCTGCTCGGCGAGGAGTACCGCGACGCGGACGGCACCGCCTACCTGCCGATGTTCGGCCAGCCGGTGCTGGTCTTCGCCGGTGACCGGGCGACGCTTGTCGGCGCGCACTCGCGCGCCCTGGCCCGTGGGTTGCGGATGGCGGTCTTCACGTCGGAGTTGTTCGCCACCGGAAACGACCGGGACAACCGGGCCGCCGTGCAGGCCGTCGGCCGGGACAAGCTCGACCTGGTCGGCGTGGCGCTGCACGGCCCGCGCAATCTGGTGGACAAGGTGCTCAAGGGTGCGTCCATGCACCCTTAGGGCATCCGTGGCGACGAAGACATTGATATCGGTGCACACGACTGTAATGATTAACACACTTTACAGTTGACTTCGCCGCCCCGGAAGGACCCCACATGGCGCGACGACTGGCCGGGCTCGCGCCCCGCCGCCCCCGCATCAGACTGACCTCCGCGCTCACCGCGGCCCTGCTCGCCGTACCGATCGGCCTGCTGGTCGCCGTCGCGCCGGCCGCCGCGGCCGCGACGGGCGCCATCACCGGGTACGGCGGCACGTGCGTCGACGTGGCCGCCGCGAACCCGGCCAACGCCACGGCCGTCCAGCTCTACACCTGCAACGGCTCGACGGCGCAACAGTGGACGGTCGGCGACGACGGCACGATCCGGGCGCTGGGCAAGTGCCTGGACATCGCCGCCGCCAGCACCGCCAACGGCGCGCGGGTGCAGATCTACGACTGCAACGGCACCGGGGCACAGCAGTGGTCGTCCACCGCCGGGCAGGTGGTCAACCCCACCTCCGGCAAGTGCCTCGACGCGACCGGCCAGAGCGCCGCCGACGGCACCCCGCTGCAGATCTGGAGTTGCACGGGCGCCGCCAACCAGACCTGGACGCTGCCCACCGGCGGTGGCACCACGCCACCCCCGTCCGGTGGTTTCACGCACCCCGGCGTGCTGGTCAGCCGGGGTCAGCTCGACTTCGTCCGCGGTCGCGTGCAGGCCGGCGCGCAGCCGTGGGCGGCGGCCTACAACCAGATGATGGGCAGCCGGTACGCCTCCCTGTCGCGCACCCCGGCTCCCCGTTCGGTGGTCGAGTGCGGGTCCTACTCCAACCCGAACAACGGCTGCACCGACGAGCGCGAGGACGCGATCGCCGCGTACACCGACGCGCTCGCCTGGTACGTCACCGGAGACGTCAGGTACGCGCAGAAGTCGATCCAGCTCATGGACGCGTGGTCGGCGACGATCACCGCGCACACCGGCAGCAACGGCCCGTTGCAGACCGGCTGGGCCGCCTCGGTCTGGCCCCGGGCCGCCGAGATCCTCAGGTACACGTACCCGAGCTGGCCCAACGCCAACCGGTTCGCCACCATGCTGCGCACCGTCTACCTGCCGGTGGTACGCAACGGCTCGAACAGCAACGGCAACTGGGAGCTGACGATGATGGAGGCGGCCGTCGGCATCGCCGTCTTCCTGGACGACCGCAGCGCCTACGACGCCGCGGTCACCCGCTTCCTCAACCGCACCCGGGCCTTCGTCTACCTGCCCAGCGACGGCGCGCTGCCGTACACGGTGCCGGGCAGCGGCCTGGACACCAGCTCGGAGATCATCGGCTACTGGCAGGGTCAGTCCACATTCGTCGCCGGCCTCGCCCAGGAGACGTGCCGCGACTTCGTGCACACCGGGTACGGGATCTCCGCCATCTCGCACGTCGCGGAGACCTCCCGCATCCAGGGACGGGACCTCTACCCGCAGGTCGGTGAGCGGCTGCGGCAGGCGCTCGGCCTGCACTCGCGCTACCAGCTCGGCGAGGCGGCACCCTCCTGGCTCTGCGGTGGCAGCCTCACCCGGGGCCTCGGCCCGATCACCGAGGTCGGCTTCAACGCGATGAGCAACCGGCTGGGCAACGTCATGACCAACACGCAGACGCTCACGCTGCAACAACGTCCGGCCGGCACCAACAACCTGTTCGTCGCCTGGGAGACGCTCACCCACGCCAACAACCCCAACTGACCGGTTCGCCGTGGGCCGGCACCACGTCGCGGTGCCGGCCCACGGCGGTGCTCAGGTGTCGGCCCCCAGCGCCACCACCGGGCTGACCCGCGACGCCCGACGGGCCGGCAGCACCCCGGCCAGCGCGGTCAGCCCGACCAGCACCACGAACAGCCCGGCCAGCGGCAGCAGCGGCGCGGTCAGGGGCGCCTCGATCCCGAGGGCCTGCACCGCCAACCAGGCGTACGGGATGCCGAGCACCAGGCCGATCGTCGCCCCGATCACCCCGTACAGGCCGGACTCGACGGTCAGCATCGTGCGCAGGCCGGTCCGGGACAGGCCGATCGCGCGGAGCAGCCCGGACTCGCGGATCCGCTCCACCACCGACAGCGCGGTCGTGGAGCCCACGCCGACGACCGCGATCAACACGGTCAGGCCGACCAGGCCCACCGCGATCCAGACCAGGGTGCGCACCAGCGCGTCGTTGCGGTCCCGTTCGTCGGCGAGCACGGCGAGGCCCACCCCGTCGCTGCCACCGATGGCCTGGCGCAGCGCCCGCACGCCGGCCGTGCGGCCGTCCTCGCCGGCGCCGGCCGCGTCGGCCAGCAGACCCGTGTACGCGGCCGGCACGCCGATCCGGTCCAGGTCGGCCGAATCGGCGAGGATGCCAGCGTGCAGCGGGCCGTCGCCGGGCAGGATCGCGGCCACCCGCACCTCGACCCGGCCCGTGGCGACGGCGAGCGTGACGGTGTCGCCGGCCCGCAGACCCGCGTCCCGGGCGACCCAACTGTTGAGCACGATCCGGCCGGGGCCACGATCGGCCAGGGTGCCCTGGGCCACGTCCAGGTCACCGGTGCTCGGCAGCGCCGCCAGGTCCAGGTCGCTTGTCGGGTAACCGGACTCGACGTCGCCGAGCTTGTCGGCCCCGCGCAGCAGCGTGGCGTCGCCGACCATCCGGTACGGCACCACCCGGGCCAGCGCGCCGCGCGCCGCCTCGGCCCGGGTCACCACGTCCGGCGGCAGCGTCTGACCGTTGCCGGTCACCTCGAAGTCGGTCGGCGCCGAGAGCGCCATCTCGCGGTCGGCAAGGATCTGCAACGACGCGCCGCCGATGACCACCCCGGAGATCAGGGTCACGCCCAGCGCGACCACGACGGAGACCGCGGCCGCCCGGCGCGGCGCCCCGCCGATCCCACCGACCGACATCCGTCCGAGCGGCCCGAGCTGGCGCAGCGGCCAACCCACCACGGCCAGCACCGGGCGCACCAGCAGCGGACCGAGGGCCACCAGCGCGAAGAACGCGAACGTGCCGGACGCGACGAGCAGCAGCAGTGGCCTGGACGGGTCGTAGTTCTCCTGGTCCGGTTTCGGCAACTGGCTGATCGTGGCGACCGCCGTCAGGACCGCGCCGACGGCCAGGAGCAGCCCGAAGACCAGGCGCGGCACCTTGATGCCGCGCCGGCCGGCGGTGACGCTCGCCGTCCGCAGCGCCTCCAGCGGGGAGACCCGGGCGGCCGAGAGCGCCGGGGCCAGCACGGCCAGCACGGTGATCACCACAGCGCCGATCACCACCGCGACCGCCGCCGCCACGGGCAGGCCGGGCGAGGACACCTCGTGGCCGGTGGCGCGCAGGATCACCGGCAGCGCGTACCCGAGGGTGAGAGCGCTGGCGACCCCGACGACCCCGGCGACCAGGCCGGTCAGGGCGCCCTCGGCGGTCAACGCGCCGACCAGGGTGCCCCGACTCGCGCCGACGGCCCGCAGCAGCGCGAGCTGCCGCATCCGCTGGGCGAAGACGATGCGGAAGGTCGAGGTGACCACGAGCGCCGCCGCGGCGACGGCGATGGAGACGAACATGCCGACCAGGACGAAGAGTTTCCCGACCTGTTCTGCCGCCGCGTTGGCCTCGGCGTCGCGCACCTCGGCGCCGGAGCGGATCGGCTGGCCGGCGACGGCCGCGGTCACCCGTTGCCGGACGTCCTCCGTCGAGGTGCCGGGGGCCACGCGGACGTCGACACGCTCCACGGCCGTCAGGTGCGCCCAGCCGATCACGGCGCTCTCCGGGGCGTACGCGTCGTAGCCGGCGTCGGCGGCGACGTCCACCACACCGGTCACGGTGAGCGGGGCGGGCGTGGTGAGTTCGCCGCCCGTACCGCTGGTGGTGGTGCCGACCGAGAGCCCGAGCCGCTCGGCGGTACGCGGGGTGATCGCGATCTCGCCCGGTTGGTCCGGGTAGCGTCCCTCGGTCACCCGGACCGTGGTCAGCGGGCCGGTGCCCGGATCGGACTGGAGGTTGAGGTACCCCTCGCCGATCGAGACGCCGGTCGACACCCGGGGCACCGCCTCGGCCACCCCGGGCACGGCCCGGATCTTCCGCAGGTCCGTCACTGTGGGTGGCGGCAGGTCGACGCGGCCGATCACCAGGTCGGTGACGGCCGGGGTGCCGCTGAGGTTGTCCCGCACGGTCCGCTCGGTGATCTGCTGCACCAGCACGGTGCCGAAGACGACGAAGGAGGCGACCAGGATCGCCAGGCCGGTCAGGATCAGCCGGCCGGGCCGTCGGGCGGCGGCGGTCGTCTGTGTACGCAGCACCGTCGCCCTCATGCGCGGGCCGCCAGATCACGCAGCGCGTCGGTGACCGACACCTGGTCCGGCCTGTCGACCTCACCGGCGACCCGGCCGTCGGCGAGCAGCACCACCCGGTCGGCGTACGCGGCGGCGATCGGGTCGTGGGTGACCATGACGACGGTCTGGCCGAGGTCGCGTACCGAGTCGCGCAGGATGGTGAGCACCTCCGCGCCGGAGCGGGAGTCGAGGTTGCCGGTCGGCTCGTCGGCGAAGACCACCTCGGGCCGCGCCACGAGGGCACGGGCCAACGCGACCCGCTGCTGCTGGCCGCCGGAGAGTTCGCTGGGTCGGTGGTTGAGCCGGTCACCGAGGCCCAGCACCCGCACCAGGTGCGCGAGGAGTTCGGCGTCGGGCTGTCGGCCGGCGAGGTCCAGCGGCAGGGTGATGTTCTGTGCGGCGGTGAGCTGCGGCAGCAGGTTGAAGGACTGGAACACGAAGCCGATCCGCTCCCGGCGTACCCGGGTCAGCGTCCGGTCCGACTGGCCGGTCAGCTCCGTGCCGCCGAGCAGGACGCGGCCGGAGGTGGCGGTGTCGAGACCGGCGAGGCAGTGCATGAGGGTCGACTTGCCGGACCCGGACGAGCCCATGATGGCGGTGAACTCGGCCCGGCCGAAGCCGACCGAGACCCCGTCCAGGGCACGGACGGCGGTGTCGCCGCTGCCGTACACCTTCACCAGGTCGACCGCGGCGACCGCGGCGTGGCTGGTCTCCGGCGGGGCGTGGGTTGTCATTGTTCCTCCAGTGGCGTGCGATGTGGCCCGGAAAGCGTCGCCGCCACCGGCGGGTGGGCGCATCGGCCCGTGGCCGGGTATCGCCGGCCTCGGGTCTGTCTTTCGGCCGATCTGCGCGCGCCGCCCGCTGGCTACGCTGGGTCACCATGAGCACGCCGGATCTTCGACGTTTGTGGGTACGCCTGGCCCAGGCCGCCGGCCTGGTGGCCATGGGGCTGCTCGCCCTCTTCGACCTCCGGTTCGGCACGCCCGAGAGCATGGCCGCTCTGCTGCTCCTGCTGGTGCGGATGGGGCTGGCGGTGGCGACGGTGCCGCTCTGGCTGCCGGTGCACCGACTGGGTTCGCGGCTGCTGCCGCTGGCCGCGCTGGGGCTCGCCGGCGCCTCACTGGCCGTGACCGCGGCCGTCGTGTTCCTCTCCGGCAGCAGTTACCTGATCAGCGGCAGTTGGGGGCTCGCCGAGTCGGCCGGGCTGATCGGGGTGATCTTCGTGGTCACCCGCTGGGGCGCGCCCCGGCTCGCCCCGTGGGCGGCGGCGGCCGTCGGGCTGGCCGTCGCCGCGTTGCCACTGCGCGTCGGCACCGAGAACCTGTTGGTGATCTTCGGGCTGCTCCAGGTGCTCGCCGGTGCCGGCGCCGCCGGGGTGGGGCTCTACCTGCGGATCATCGCGGCCGGTCGGGATCGGGCGATCGCGCTGGTGCGGGCCGAGCAGCGCGCGGAGTTCGCCCGTGACCTGCACGACTTCATCGCCCACCACGTGACCGGCATCGTGGTGCAGGCGCAGGGGGCCCGGTTCGTCGCCGAGCAGGACCCGGGGCGGGTGATCGTCGCGCTGGAGCAGATCGAGCGGGCCGGCACGGAGACGATGGCCTCGATGCGCCGGATGGTGGGGATCCTGCGGAACCCGGACACCCCGCCGGACGCGCCGCTGGCCCCGCTGGCGGGCGTGGCCGAGTTGCCGCCGCTGCTGGCGGGCTTCAACGGCACGGCGAACGCCCCGGCCCGCCTGCACGTCGACGGCGACCTGGACGGGTTGCCGGTGGAGGTCTCGACCTCGGCGTACCGGGTGGTCATGGAAGGGCTGACGAACACCCGCCAGCACGCGCCGGACGCCCGATCCGTCGACGTCGCCGTGCGCCGTACCCAGGACTGGTTGCTGGTCCGGGTCGCCGACGACGGTGCGGCCGGGCGCATCGCGCCCGCCCGGGGGCACGGCTTCGGCCTGATCGGCCTGACCGAGCGGGTACGCGCCCTCGGCGGCACGATCACCGCCGGGCCCGGCGTCGCCGGCGGCTGGGTGCTCGACGCGGCGTTCCCGCTGCGGACGGCGGTGGGGCGATGATCCGGGTGTTGATCGCCGACGACCAGGCGATGGTCCGGACCGGCTTCGGCATGATCATCGGGGCTCAGCCGGACATGGAGGTGGTCGGCGAGGCCGCCGACGGGGTGGTCGCCGTGGAGTTGGCCCGGCGGCTGCGCCCGGACGTGGTGCTGCTGGACATCCGGATGCCCCGTCTCGACGGGCTCGAAGCACTGCGGCTGATCGCCGGGCCGGGCGTCGCCGACCCGATCCGGGTGGTCGTGGTGACGACCTTCGACCTCGACGAGTACGTGCACACCGCGCTCTCCAACGGCGCGTGCGGGTTCCTGCTCAAGGACTCCGGCCCGACGCTGCTGGTGGAGGCGGTCCGCGCGGCCGTGTCCGGTGACGCGCTGATCAGCCCCTCCATCACGGTACGGCTGTTGGAGCACCTCAGCTCGCCCGCCCCGGCGCGCGACGACGGCGGCCTGTCACCACGGGAACTCGACGTCGTGAAGCTCGTCGCCCGGGGCCTGACGAACGCCGAGATCGCCGCCGGGCTCTTCATCGCCGTCGGCACCGTCAAGACCCACCTGGCCAGCGTGCAGATGAAGCTCAAGGCCCGCAACCGGGTGGAGATCGCCGCGTGGGCCTGGGAACGCCGCCTCGTCGGCTGAGGGGACAGCGACGCGACCGCCACTGGCATACCATCGTCAGCAGTCGATGACTGGTCCGCTGCGGTCACCCGAAAGCGAGGCGATCATCTTGCGCGATCATGCGTGGCGCGGCGTCCGGTCCAGGGCCGCCGCACTGGCTGCCTGCGCGCTCACGGCGGCCTTGCTCGCCACCGGCGCCACCCCGGCGTACGCCGCCGCCGACACCGAACCCCCCACCACCCCCGGTCCGATCACCGTCACCGCCATCGACACCACCTGGGTCGAGCTGACCTGGGCTGCCTCGACCGACAACGTGGGGGTGGTCAGTTACCCGGTTTCCGCGCAGTTCGAGGACAACGGCAGGACCTGGTCGACCGACACCAACAGCATTCGGCTCACCGACCTGCAGCCGTCACGCACGTACACCTTCTTCGTGAGGGCGCTGGACGCGGCCGGCAACAGCTCACCGTCGACCGGGCCCCTGCGGTTCACCATGTCACCGGGGGACGACCAACCGCCGGGCGCGCCGGGTCAACCGGTGGCGTACGACGTGGCCGCCACGCAGGTCTGGCTCCGCTGGACACACTCGGTGGAGAACGGGGCGGTCGAGCGGTACCAGGTGTTCCGGGTCGGCGCTGGCGGCGCACTCACCTTCGTCCGCGACGTGTCCCAGTACCCGCCGGTCAACAGCACCCAGATCGGCGGGTTGACGCCGAACACCACGTACACCTTCGTGGTGCAGGCCCGCGACGAGGTTGGACTCCTGTCCCCACTGTCGGCACCGGTCACCGTCACCACCCTGCCACCACCGCCGAGCTGCGCGGTCCGGTCCGTCGAGCGGCAGTGGTCGGACGGCTTCGTGGCGCACCTCGCCGTCACGAACACCGGCACCACGGCGATCAAGGGGTGGACGATGACGTGGCGGTTCTGGGCCAGCCAGAAGGTCCACGGCATCTGGGGCGCGAAGGTCGTCGACCGTCCCAGCAACGGCCTCCTGCGGGTGGGTAACACCGGTCGCAACGCGGTGATCCCGCCGGGCGGCACGGTGTCGCTGGGGCTCGTCGCCAGCGGCACCCAACTGCCGCAGGAGATCACGCTCAACGGTGGCCTCTGCGTGGTGGCAGACGAATAACGCTCGGCTCCGGGGTCTGGCGCCAGTCGCGACATCTTGCGACGCTAGCGGTTGTGTATGACTACGACCTGTTGGTGCTGGGCTCCGGACCCAGCGGTCAGAAGGCCGCGATCGCTGCCGCCAAGCTCGGCAGGCGGGTCGGCATCGTCGACCGCCGCGACATGATCGGTGGGGTGTGCATCAACACCGGCACCGTCCCCTCCAAGACGCTGCGCGAGGCCGTCCTCTATCTGACCGGGCTGAGCCAGCGAGACCTCTACGGCAGCAACTACCGGGTCAAGGAGGAGATCACGGTCAGCGACCTGGCCGCCCGGACCCAGCACGTGATCAGCCGGCAGACCGACGTCATCCGCAACCAACTGGCCCGCAATCGGGTCGTGATGATCACCGGCACCGGCCGCTTCGCGGACGCGCACTCGATCTGGGTCGACGGCGGCTCCGGCCGCGAGTCGAAGGTGACCTTCGACAAGATCGTCATCGCGGCGGGCACCCGCCCGGCCCGCCCGGACAGCGTCGACTTCGACGACCGGACGATCGTGGACTCCGACGGCGTCATCAACCTCCAGGCCGTCCCGCGCAGCATGGTCGTGGTCGGCGCCGGTGTGATCGGCATGGAGTACGCGTCGATGTTCGCCGCGCTCGGCACCAAGGTGACAGTCGTGGAGCGCCGCGAGCGGATGCTCGACTTCTGCGACGACGAGGTGATCGAGTCGCTCAAATACCATCTGCGCGACCTGTCGGTGGCGTTCCGCTTCGGCGAGGAGGTCGCCGCCGTGGAGAAACACCAGACCGCCGCGCTGTGCATCCTCAAGAGCGGCAAGAAGATCGTCGCGGACACGGTCATGTACTCGGCCGGCCGGCAGGGTCAGACCGACGACCTGGCCCTGGAGGCCGCCGGGTTGGAGGCGGACCGCCGCGGCCGGATCAAGGTGGACGCCAACTACCGCACGGCGGTGGACCACATCTACGCCGTCGGCGACGTGATCGGCTTTCCCGCGCTCGCGTCCACCTCGATGGAACAGGGTCGACTGGCGGCCCAGCACGCCTGCGGCGAACCGATCCGGGAGATGCACGGCCTACAACCGATCGGCATCTACACCATTCCGGAGATCAGCTTCGTCGGGCAGACCGAGGCGCAGCTCACCGACGCCTCGACTCCGTTCGAGGTCGGCGTCGCGCGTTATCGCGAGCTGGCCCGCGGCCAGATCGTCGGTGACTCGTACGGCATGCTCAAGCTGCTCGTCTCCCCCGACGACGGCCGGCTGCTCGGCGTGCACGTGTTCGGCACCGCCGCCACCGAGATCGTCCACATCGGGCAGGCGGTGATGGGCTGCGGCGGCACGATCGACTACCTCATCGACGCCGTGTTCAACTATCCGACCCTGGCCGAGGCGTACAAGGTGGCCGCCCTGGACGCGTCCAACAAGATCCGCAACATCACCCGCATCGACGGCTGACCCCGTTCAGCCTGGCAACGGGGCATACTCCGCGACCAGATACGTTCGGTAGGTGATCACTGCGGGGACCGTCACGTTCAACCTGCCCGCCGTCGTGGTCAACACCTCCTCGTAGCCGAGCAGCACACCCGAGTCGGGGTCGATGATGACCGTGTACTGGGCGGGCAGCCCATGGGCGGCGGAGCTGATCGAGTACGCCTCACCGGCGCGGCCGGCCCGGTCGGTGACGGTCCCGGTCACGGTGATGCCCGGGAGGTCGGCCAGCAGCCGCAGCGTCGTGGCCCGCTGTGCCGGGTTCAGCAGCCGGACCCCGGCCAGGTGGGCGACGTCCTCCAGATACTGCACCGGCTCGCCGGGTGGGCTGCCCGCGTCCAGCCACTCCCGCAGCGTCGCGACGTCCGTCGGCACCGGGCCCGGCCAGCCCGGGGTGAACTCACCAGCGGCGTAGTCGGTCGTCTCCCGTGACGGGTCGACCCGGCCGCCCCGCCGCCGCCACTCCTCCCGGTCGGCATCGGAGCGGAAGACCGGCGGCAGTTCCCTCTTCACCGTCCGGCCGGCGTCGTCGTCGGTGCGCCACGACCGCCACTGCTGCGGTACGACGGCGGACGTCGTCCGGCCGCCGGAGATCGAGGAGTTGAGGAACCAGTTCGCCGACTCCAGGTGCTCCACCGTGCCCGCCGGCCTCGGTGGCGCCGGCTGTGCGGCCGCCACCTCGGCCAGGCGGCGCAGCCGGACGTCGGCCCGTTCCGTGGTCGACGCCGGGCCGTAGGTCAGCATCGCCGGGGTGACCGCCCACACCGGCTGCGGCTCCCGCACCGTCTCGAGCGTCACGACCCCGGCTGCCAACGCCAGCGCCGCCGCGCCGGCCGCCAGCACGAAGCGGCGTCGCGGGAGGGCACGACGACCGGTGGACGGCCCACGATCCGTGGCGAGGATTCGGGCGAGGTCCGCGGCCCGACGCCGCTCGTCGGCGGGATCAAGGTCGCGTGCCGGGTCGAGGTCGCCCAACAACCGGCGTACGTCATCGAGGGTCTTCATCTCACCCACCCACGTTCATCGTCGGCGTCTCGGCCGATGGTCGGCTCGCCCCGTCCGCGGTCACATCCAAGCGCGCCCGCAGCCGACGGCGGGCACGCATCAGCCGCATCGCGAACGTCGCTCTCGTGCACCCGAGCACCACCGCCGCCTCGGTCGGGGTCAGCCGCTCCCAGGCCACCAACCGCAGGATCTCCTGGTCCGCATCGGACACCTGGGCGAAGGCGGTCACGACGTCCCGCTGGCTGATCACCTCGTCGGCGTGGTCGTCCTCCACCGACCGGCCCGGCTCGGCCGCGACCCGCAGCGTCAACTCCCGCCACCTCTGTCGCCCCCTCGCCTCGTTGGCCAGCACCAGCCGGGCCACGCCGTAGAGCCACGGCAGCACCGCGGCGGGCGGCACGTCGGCCAGGCGACGCCACGCCACCAGGAACACCTCGGCGACCACGTCACCGACGTCGGACCCGATGACCCGACGCGCCACGTACCGCCGCACGTCGTCGTGATGACGCCTGTACAACTCGGTGAACCGCTCCTCCACCACGTCCACAGCACCCCCTATCGGGCTTATGTCCGGGACCAGCCAGGACATCACACCTGATCAGGGCGGCCGTGCGGGTTGGGCGCGACAAACGGCACGCGCACGTCATGGTCGCGATGTCGGTGCTGCCCGCTACCGTGCCGGCACTGTGGGGACCTGGAGGAGAGAGGCAGCGGTGGGCGCATCCGGATGGAGCTACCTCGTGGCGTACCAGCCAGACCTGGACAGCCCGACTTCGGTACGGTCGAGCCGGTGAGCGCCGCCGAGGCGCTGCGCGAGGCCGGCACCGAGCGGCTCACCCGCGAGCACCTGGACGCGATCAGGGGGCTGGCCTCGCAGGCGTGGTTCGGCCGCTGCGCGGTCCTGCACGACGAGCGGGGCAAGCCGGAGGAGATCTACTTCTGGGGATACTCCGGCGACTAGGACCTGTCCCCGACCTCCACCAGTTCCGCCAACTGGCTCCGGTAGTTCGGGCAGGTCGCGACGTCCTCGTGTGAGCAGTTCAGCCCGGCCTCCAACAGGTCGAGCGCCGACCGCAGGGCCGCCATCCTGACTCGCAGCGCGCCGTAGTTGCGGCGCAGCACGTCCTTGCGAACGGCGGGGTTTCCGGCGGCGAGGAACGCCCGGATGTCCGGCAGTGACAGGCCGGCCTGTTTCGCGCGCAGGATCGAGGCCACCCGGAACAGGTCGTCGCGGGTATAGCGGCGACGACCGCCGGTGACCCGGGCGGGGCAGAGCAGGCCCACCGACTCCCAGTGCCGCAGTACGTGCGCCGGCAGGCCAAAGTGGTCCGCCACCTCACCGATCGCCATCATGCTTGACTTCATGTCGACATTAAGTCGGAGCATGGCGGGCATGTCCAGTCTTCTCGCTGTCCTCGATGCCATCGAGAGCAAGCCCGCCGCCGTCGAACTGCGCGCCCGTTCCTACGAGTTGCTCGGCGACCTCACTGGCCGAACCGTCGTCGACGTCGGCTGTGGCAGTGGCCGCGCCGTCGCCGAGATGGCCGAGCGTGGAGCCCACGCGCTCGGTGTCGACCTCGATCCCGAGATGATCGCCGTGGCCCGTAGGCGTTGGCCGGCCGGCGCGTTCCAGGTCGGCGACGCCACCGAGCTGCCGCTGGAGACCGAGTCGGTCACCTACTACCGGGCGGACAAGGTGTTGCACGTGCTCGACGACCCGGCGCGAGCCGTGGCCGAGGCCCGGCGGGTGCTCACGCCGGGCGGCCGAGCCGTGCTGCTCGGCCAGGACTGGGACCTGATCGCCATCGACTCGAACGACTCGGCAACCACCCGTCGGCTGATCCACGAGAAGGCGGACTCGCTGCCGTCGCCACGCGTCGCCCGTCGGTATCGCAACCTGCTGCTCGACGCCGGGTTCACCGACCCGATCGTCGAGGTGCACACCGCTGTGTTCACCGACGACGCCGCGCTCGACGTGGTGAAGCGGATCACCGACGAAGAGGACTGGCTCGCCGAGCAGGGCGAGCGGGCCCACGCGAACCGGATTCTCGTCGTCGTGCCGATCTTCCTCGTCGCCGCCCAGGCTTGAGATCGGTGCTGTCCGCCCCGCCGCAGCACCCGGTGATCATGAGGTTAGCGTCATGACACGCCGCTCTGGGGGGCAATAACCTCATGATCAACGAGGGCTGGGGTGGGGCCGGTGCGGGGGGTGGGTGGGTGGCCCTCCGCACCGGCCGGTGTTTCCTCTAGCTGGCCGCGCAGGTGGGGCTCAGGCTGCCGGCGGTGCCGGTGCCCTGGAAACCGAACTCGGTGGCCTGCCCGGCGCCGACCTGGCCGTTGTAGGACACGTTCGTCCAGGTGGTCGTGCCGGTGTTACCGCTGGGGTTGGCGCTCCAGGAGTTGGTGACCGTCGCGCCGGACGGCAGGGTGGTCGTCACGGTCCAGCCGTTGAGAGCCGACGAGCCGGCTGTCACCCGGACGTTCGCCACGAAGCCGCCGGTCCACTGGTTCACCGTCACCGTCGCGGTGCAACCACCCTCCCCCGGCGGCGAAGTCGTGGGCGGTGCGGTGGTCGGTGGCGCCGTGGTGGGCGGTGCGGTGGTCGGCGGGACGCTCGTGGGCGGGGCCGTGGTGGGCGGCGGGGTGCCGTTGTTCAGCGCGGCGAGGACCGCGTCGTACGCCGCCTTCTTCGAGCCGTTGCTGTTGAACAACAACGGGGTCTGCGACGACCGCCACGAGTCGCTGTCACGGATGCCCCACACGGTGATGCCGTTGCAGCGGGCCACCGCCAGGCAGTCCTCCACCACACTGCGGTACGTGTTCGCCGGAGCGCCCTGGATGTCCAACTCGGTGATCTGCACGTCCACACCCAGCGCCGCGAAGCTCGACAGCGTGGTGCGGTAGTTGCTGGCGTACGGCGAGTCGTTGTTGAAGTGCGACTGGAAACCCACGCAGTCGATCGGCACGCCACGGGCCTTGAAGTCCCGCACCATGTTGTAGACGCCCTGCGTCTTGGCCCAGGTCCAGTTGTCGGTGTTGTAGTCGTTGTAGCAGAGCTTCGCGCCCGGATCCGCCGCGCGGGCCGCGCGGAACGCCGCCTCGATCCAGTCGTTGCCGGTGCGCTGCAGGTTCGAGTCCCGACGACCACCGGAGTTGCCGTCGGCGAACGCCTCGTTCACCACGTCCCAGGAATAGATCTGCCCCTTGAAGTGGGTCGCCACCTGTGTGATGTGGTTGAGCATCGCGTTGCGCAGCGCGGTGCCCTCCATGCTCTGCATCCACCCCGGCTGCTGGCCGTGCCACGCCAGGGTGTGGCCACGTACCTGCATCCCGTGGCTGCGGGCGTGGTTGACGATCTGCTCGGAATTGGCGTAACTGAACCGACCCTGCTGCGGCTCGGTGGCGTCGATCTTCATCTCGTTCTCGGGCGTCACCATGGTGAACTCACGGTTCAAGATCGTGGTGTACGCGTTCTCCGAGAGCTTGTACGCGGCAACCGCCGTCCCGAAGTAGCGGCCCTTCTCGGCGGCGGACGCGCCGAGCGTGGTCCCGGCGGAGGCGGGTGCCGTCACGACCAGCGCCATGCCGACCGCGAGGGCGCCCGCGCCGGTCGCCGCGACCACGGCTCTCGATGCCGCCTTCCATCTCGTGTTTCTCATCGTGCGACTCCTTGGGTGGTGGGGGTGGCAGGAACGGTCAGGACACCGAGCAGGTAGCCCCGTTGAGGGCGAACGACGAGGGTTTGCCGGTGCCGCCCGTGTGCGTGGCCTGGAAGCCGATCTCGACCGACGCGTTCGGGGCGATGGTGGCGTTGTAGGAGACGTTGCGGGCGGTCACCGCGCCGCTCGTCGGTGCGTACTGCGCGTTCCATCCACCTGTGATGACCTGCCCGCTGGGCAGCGTGAAGGCCAGCGCCCACCCGTTCACGGCGGCCGTGCCGGTGTTGGTGATGGCCACGCTCGCGGTGAGTCCGTTGTTCCACGCGTTGACCGTGTAGCCGACCCGGCAGGCGCCCGCGCTGGGCGGTGGCGTGGTCGGTGGCGGAGTCGTCGGGGGCGGGGTGGTCGGGGGTGGAGTCGTCGGCGGCGGGGTGGTCGGTGGTGGAGTCGTGGGCGGTGGCGTGGTCGGGGGCGGCGTGGTCGGCGTGGCGCCGTCCAGGCCGAAGAAGCGAATGACCTGCGCGGCGTCGACCGGCAGGTTGTGCGTGACGCCCTGCATGCTGATCGCCTCGACCGGCGCCGTCGTGCCGCTGCCACCGTACCGGGTGCGGGTGTGGCCGGACTGCGGCGAGTCGGTGTACGTCGGGGTCTGGCTCAACCCGTGCACGTTCGTCCACTGCTTGACCTGCTCGCCGAAGTTCGGGTAGCGCAGCGTCTCGTCGTTGGTGCCGTGCCAGATCTGCATGCGTGGCCGCTGGCCGGTGTAGCCCGGGTACGCCCCTCGAACCAGGTCTCCCCACTGCTGTGGGGTCTTGATGAGCTGTCCGTTCGCGCACTCGCTGTTCCACTCGGAGCTGCCCCCGGTGGCGAAGCAGCCGAACGGCACACCGGCGAAGGAGGCGCCCGCCGCGAACACGTCCGGGTAGTCACCCAGCATGACGTTCGTCATCATCGCTCCGGAGGAGGTGCCGGTGGCGAAGATCCGCGCCGGGTCGGCGGCGTAGCGCTGCCGCACGTAGTCGACCATCGCCATGAGCCCGACCGGGTCGCTGCCTCCGCCACGGCGAAGGGCCTGCGGTGAGGCCACGTCCCAGCACTTGCTGCTGCGGGTCACCGACGGGTAGATCACGATGAATCCGTAGCGGTCCGCGAGGGACGCGTACTGGGTGCCGGAGTGGAATGCCGGACCCGAGCCGGTGCAGTAGTGCAGGGCCAGCAGGATCCCCGGTCGGGTGGCCACCCGGTCCGGGACGTACAGGTGCATCTGGAGGTTTGTGGGGTTGGTGCCGAAGCCGGTCACCTGGGTCAGCGTCGCCGCCGACGCCGGGGCGGCGAAGGTCAGCGCGGCGGCGGCCATCGTCAGGGCCGCCATGGCGGCGCCGAGCAGCCGTGTCTTGAGTGTCATCGATCGCGATCCCTCGGGAGATAGGCGCGTGGAAGGGGACTGAAGTCGAGGACTGCCCTTCGCCCGACCCTTGACCGCGGCTCGCGTGACGAAGTCAGCTTCAATCGAGCACACTCGATTGTCAAGACTTCCGGAAACCTTTCGCTGCAACGGATTCCGGGCCCACCTGCACGACCGGGGACAGCGGTGGGCCCAGCCGCCGATGGCCGCTCGCGGGCTATTATCGGGATGTTCTCGAAACGTGCCGGACGTTCACATCCCTCCCGCCCCTCGGTGCGTGTCAGTTGACGACGCCGCTGGGCACGAAGGAGATCTCGTGAAGATTGTCGATGCCCGGGTCATCGTGACCTGTCCGGGCCGCAATTTCGTCACTCTCAAGATCGTCACCGACGAGGGGGTGACCGGGGTCGGGGACGCCACCCTCAACGGCCGGGAGCTGGCCGTCGCGTCGTACCTGCGTGACCACGTGGCGCCCCTGCTGATCGGCCGGGATCCGGCCCGCATCGAGGACACCTGGCAGTACCTGTACCAGGGGGCGTACTGGCGACGCGGACCGGTCACGATGAGCGCCATCGCCGCCGTGGACACGGCGCTGTGGGATATCAAGGGCAAGGTCGCCGGCCTGCCGGTCTACCAACTGCTCGGCGGTCGCTCCCGCGAGGGCGTCACCGTGTACGGCCACGCCAACGGCGAGACCGTCGAGGAGGTGCTGGTCGAGGTCGCCCGCTACGTCGACCTCGGCTACCGGGCGGTCCGGGTGCAGTGCGGGGTGCCTGGCCTGCCCAAGACGTACGGGGTCAGCACCGACAAGTTCTTCTACGAGCCGGCGGACGCGGCGTTGCCCAGCGAGGCGACCTGGTCGACCCCGCGTTACCTGGCGCACGTGCCGAAGGTGTTCGCCCAGGTACGCGACGAGTTCGGCCCGACCCTGCGGCTCCTGCACGACGTGCACCACCGGCTCACCCCGATCGAGGCGGCCCGGCTCGGCCGCAGCCTGGAGCCCTACGCGCTGACCTGGATGGAGGACCCGGTCCCCGCCGACCTCCAGGAGGGCTTCCGGCTGATCCGGCAGCACACCACCACCCCGATCGCCGTCGGGGAGGTGTTCAACAGCATCTTCGACGCGGCCCAGCTCATCCGGGAACAGCTCATCGACTACATCCGGGCCACAGTGGTGCACGCCGGCGGGATCACCCACCTACGCCGCATCTTCGACCTCGCGGCGTTGCACCACGTCCGCAGCGGATCGCACGGCGCCACCGACCTCTCCCCCGTCTGCATGGCCGCCGCCTTGCAGCTCGACATCTCCATCCCCAACTTCGGCCTCCAGGAATACATGCGGCACACCGAGCAGACCGACGAGGTGTTCCCGCACGGCTACCACTTCGCCGACGGCTACCTGCACCCGGCCGAGACGCCCGGGCTCGGCGTGGACATCGACGAGGAGGCGGCGGCCCGTTACCCGTACTCGCCGGCGTACCTGCCGGTGAACCGGCTGGAGGACGGCACGGTCCACCCCTGGTGACCGCGACACCGCCGCCCGGCCGGTTCAGTAGATGCGCCGCCCCCGCTCGTCCGGCACCCCGGACTTGCGGAAGAAGTACGTGTTGATCTGGTCGCGCCACTCGGTGGCGGACCGCACCTGCTCGTCGAGCAGGTCGGCCACCCGCTCGTACACGGCCGGGTCGATCATCCCGTTCAGCGTCTGCCACCGCCGGCGCATCGCCGCCACCTCCTCGACACCGGCGAAGTGCGTGTCGTAGATGTGCTGGATGACTGTCGCGCCGCTGTGCAGCACGTGCTGGTACGGCACATGGTGGAAGAAGAGCAGCAGCTCGTCGGGGCAACTCTCCGGCGTCTCGTAGACCTCGGCCCAGTACGACGGGTACTGGCCGGCGAAGCCGGTGCCCGACGCGCGGCTGCGGTCCACGCCCACGCCGTCGCGGTCGGCGAAGTGGTAGGTGCCCCACCGCGAGTACTCGTACCCGTCGACGCCGGGGCCGTAGTGGCCGTCGGGGTTGACCATGAAGCCAACGCCCAACGGGGCGGTGTACCGCTCGTAGGTACGCCACGACTCGTCCATGATCTCGTGCAGCGTCCGCCGAACCAGGTCCGGGTCCGCGGTCGCCGACGGTGGGAAGGTGAGCGTCATCCACTCGTCGAGGACCGCCGTCGGGTCCAGCGCCGGGTTCCAGGCGAGCCGCCCGAACGAGTACAGGTTGGCCTGCGCCAACGGGTGCCCGGTCCAGAACCTGTCGTCGCCGGTGTTGGCGACCGCGACGAGGCCACCGCCGGCGCCCGCCGCCCCCGCCACCACGTCGGCCACCGAACGTCCGCCCGGCCCCCAGGGCGTGAACCGCAGCACCTCACTCCACAGCGGACCGAGGTGGCAGACGTGCCGCTGCTGGCCCGTGTATTCCTGCGTGACCTGCAACTCGACGGCCAGCCGGGTGGCGGGCATCGCGGCGATCACCGGGGAGACCGGCTCCCGGGGTTGGAAGTCCACCGGGCCGTACTTCACCTGCAGGACCACGTTGGTGCGGAACCGCCCGTCGAGTGGGGCGAAGTGGTCGTACGCGGCGCGGGCCCGGTCGGTCGAGCGGTCCCGCCAGTCCTGGTGGTGGTTGTAGACGAACGCCCGCCAGTGCACCACTCCCCCGCGCGGGGCGAGCGCGTCGGCCAGCAGGTTCGCCCCGTCGGCGTGGTCGCGCCCGTAGCTGAACGGGCCGGGCTGCCCCTCCGAGTCGGCCTTCACCACATAGCCGCCGAAGTCGGGAATGCGGTCGTAGACGTCGCGGGTGGTCTCCGCCCACCAGGCCCGCACCTCCTCGTCGAGCGGGTCGGCCGTCGGCAGGCCGCCGAGGACCAGCGGCGCGGCGAAGGTGACCGAGAGGTGCACCCGGATGCCGTACGGGCGCAGCACGTCGGCGATCTCGGCCACGTCGCCGAGCCGCTCGGTGAGCAGGAGCGCCTCGGTTCGGGCGACGTTGACGTTGTTCACCGAGATGGCGTTGACGCCGCTCGCGGCCAGCAGTCGTCCGTACTCGCGGATCCGCTCGAGGTCGCCGCGCGTCCGGCCGTCCTGCCAGAAGATGGAACCGCCCGCGTACCCCCGTTCGACCTGGCCCATCACCGGGTGCACGGCCACGTTGTCCCAGTGGTTGAGCATCCGCCGGCGCAGCGCGGGCCGGTGCCGCTCGGGCGGGCGGGTCGGCTCGAAGGCCGCCGCGCAGAGCCGGACCACGTGGAAGAGCCCGTACAGCAGGCCGGCGGGCGCGTCGGCCAGCACCACGGTCACCGGACCGGCGTGGGTCAGCAGGAAGCCCTCCTTGCCGAGCGTCCCGTCGCCGACCTCGTCACCTGCCGCCTCCACCGCCGGGCCGGGCAGCTCGCCCGCGCCACGCACGGCGAGCACCAGGTCAACGTCGACGTCCCAGGAGGGGTTGTGCCACACCCGCCCGCCGTAGCGGGCGCAGGCCCGCGACACCTCGTCGAGCACGGTGTCGACGAGCAACCCGTCACCGTGGACGAGAACGCGGCGCGCGCCGAGGGTCCGAAACGCCTCGGGCGGCAGCCAGGCCGGATGTACGCGCGGCTCGTCCGTGCCCAGCGGCTCCTCGACGAACATCAGTTGCTCCAGATCCACCCACTCTTCGGCGTTCATCAATCCTCCCCTAGCACGAGGACACCGTACGCCTGCTTGCACACGTCCGGTTGTCGTCGCCCCCGAGGGGCGCCGTGTCGGTGCCGGGCGGGCTCATCGGAGGAACTCCTTCTGGATCAGCCGGACCATCGGGTCGCTGACGCGCAGCAGCGCCAGGACCGCGACCGAAGCGAACATCGCCAGCACCGCCTCGGAGAAGACCGCGGTGACCGCGGCCGCCGCGGCCACCAGCAGCGCGTTGCCGACGGTGACACCCGGGGTACGCACGAGGAAGTGCACGGCCAGTCGGAGCACGTCCCGAGTGCGGAAGTCGAACAGCGAGGTGATCACCAGGGCGTTCGCCGCACCGAGCGTCACGCCCACCGCGAGCAGGACCAGCGGCACCGCCCACCAACCCGGCAGCCCCACCGCGCCCCGATAGGCGATGTTCACGGCAAGCACGGTCAGCCACAGCAGAGTCGGCACCCAGACGCGCAGCACGCCGGACAGGTTGGCCCGGTAGCCGCGCCAGAACACGGCGGCGGGCCGCAGGTCGGTCAGGTCGGCGCGCTGGTGGCGCAGGGCGTACAGGGCGGCCGAGAGGGCCGGGCCGACAGGCACCAGCAGGAGTGCGGCCAGCGGCAGGTTGCTCGCGTCGCGGCCCAGCAGCAGCATCGGCAGCAGGCCGGGCAGGGTGGTGAGCAGCAGCAACAGCTCCACCACGAGCAGGATGTAGACCCGGGAGGTGATCCGCGACAGTGGCCCGTCGCCGAACTGTCGCCAGGTGCGCGCGG
Source organism: Micromonospora sp. DT231 (assembly GCF_049847025.1). Classification (NCBI taxonomy): domain Bacteria; kingdom Bacillati; phylum Actinomycetota; class Actinomycetes; order Micromonosporales; family Micromonosporaceae; genus Micromonospora; species Micromonospora sp. DT231. The sequence continues at coordinate 56,510 of NZ_JBNCNO010000016.1, forward strand.
CGCTCACGGCTGTCCCCTCCGGTCGCAACTGCGCATTGCCGTCCTCTGGTCGTCCGGCCCGCGGGCGAGCGGGTCGACGCACGCCCCGGGCCGGTGGTCGCCGGGGAGTCCGGTCGGTTGGCCCCGCTGGACCGCCCGACCGGACTCCCCGCTGATCAGCCGTTGTTCTTCTGGAACCGCTCGTACGCCTTGTTGACCAGGTCGATGTACTGCTCGGAGTTCTTGGCCTTCAGCTCGGCCACGTAGGCGTCCCACTCGCTGAGGGGCCGCTGGCCGAGGGCGAACTTGAGCGTGTTCTGGGTGACGAAGTCCTTCAGCGGGGTCTCCCAGAGCGACACCTGCTCGCGTTCCTCGTCGGTGAACGGGCGCGGCGGGGGGACCTCCCTCGGCTTGCGCGCGTCCATCACCTTCTGGAACTCCAGCTCCTCCGGAGAGAAGAAGCCACGGACCAGGTCGGGCGCGCCGCCGTAGGCGAAGACGCCGTTCTGGAAGCCGAAGTCCTTCTGCAGGTGCTTGGAAGCCTTCGGGTTGAGCCCCAGGAAACTGACGTCAGGGACGAGCGTGCGCTTGCCGGACCCGTCCTTGGTGAAGGTGGTGCCCTCGACGCCCCAGCGGGCGAACTCCAAACCCGCGTCCGAATACCACAGCCAGTCGATGAACTGCATCATGGCCACGAAGTTCTTGCTCTCCCGCGCCTTCGAGGAGATCATGATGCCGTTCTCCAGCCGGGGGAACGGGTTGACCTCGCCGGCCGGGCCGATCGGCAGCGGGATCTTGGCCATCTTCGCGTTCGGCAGGGTCTTGGCCAGGTCGGGCCGGTGGTTGTTGACGAGCGTCTGCGCGTTGCCGGTGACCACGAAGGACTTGCCGTTGGCGAGCTTCTGGCGGGCCTGGTCGTCGGTCTGGGTGAAGCTCTCCGGGTCGAGCAGCCCCTCGGCGACGAGCTTGTGCAGGTACGTGACGACCTGCTTGTACTGCTCGGACGAGCCGGTGTAGGTGAACTTCTTCGCCGTCGGGTCCCAGGTGGCGTGCTGGAAGTCCCAGCCCGCGTAGGTGCCGTGCGACGAGCCGAGGATCCCCAGCAGGGCGCCGGTCGGGTTGGGCTTGCTGAAGAGGTCGGAGTACGGGTAGACGTTCGGGTACTTGGCCTTCATCGCCTTGAGCACCGTGTAGAGGTCGTCCCAGGTCTTCGGGACGGGGAGGTTGAGCTCCTGCATGATGTCGGTGCGCACCAGCACCGTGTAGTCCTGCGTGGGCTTCTCGTGCAGGCCGGGCAGCAGGTAGAACTTACCGTCGGCCTGTCGCAGGTTGTCGATCTCCGGCTTGAGGTTCCACTTGGCGATCTTGTCCTTGAGGTTGGGCATCAGATCCAGGTAGTCGCTCACCGGGAGGATCGCCCCGGAGGACACGAAAGCGTCCTCCTGCGGGTGGTACGTCTTGGGGATGATCAGCGGGGCGTCCCCGGCGCCGATCAGCAGGCTGCGCTTCTGCTCGTAGTCGCTGAGCGGAACGGCGACCGGGTCGATCTTGACGTTTGTCCGCTTGGTCAGCTCCGACCAGAACGCCCAGTCTTCCTTGAGCGGGTAGAACGTGTGGTTGTTGTAGAGGGTGGAGAAGGAGAGCGCCTCGGTGGCCTTGAACTGGTCGCCGACGCCGTAGGTGGCCATCGCCCCGACCTTGTTCTCCGAGAGGTCCGTCGACTCGCCGGGGTCCTCGGAACAGGCGGTGCTGAGGGTGAGCGCGAGCAGACCCGCGGTGGCTATCGCCACGCGGCGCCACGTCTTGTGGAGCATGGCTCGTCCTTTCGGTGGTGGGGATTCGAATGTGGATCGGTGTGGCGTCGGCGTCACCCCTTGACCGCGCCGAGCATCACGCCGCGGACGAAGTACCGTTGGACGAAGGGGTAGACCGCCAGGATCGGCAGGGTGGTCAGCACGATCGTCACGGCCTCCAGGGTGGCCGCGGCCTGGACCTTGTCGGCGTCGGCTGCGGCGGACTCGGCGCTGGTGGCGCCCGCGATGAGGTTGCGCAGATAGACGGTGACCGGCAGCAGGTCCTGCTGGTCGATGTAGAGGAACGCGGTGAACCACGAGTTCCAGAACGACACCGCGTAGAAGAGCACCATCGTGGCGATGATCGCCTTCGACAGCGGCAACACGATCCGCAGCAGGATGCCGTACGTGTTCAGCCCGTCGACGGCGGCGGCCTCCTCCAGCTCGCTGGGCAGGCTCTCGAAGAACGCCTTCATGACCAGCAGGTTGAACACGCTGATGGCGTTGGGGACCACCACGGCCCAGATGGTGTTCTTCATCCCCAGGCTGGTGACCAGCACGTAGTTGGGGATCAGGCCGCCGGAGAAGAACATGGTGAACAGCGCGATGCCGACCAGGACGCGGCGCCCCTTGAGCTGTGGCTTCGACAGCACGTACGCGTAACAGGTGGTCAGCACGATCGAGATGAGCGTCGCGACCACCGTGTACACCACCGTGTTGCGGTAGTTCGTCCAGAACAGCCCGTCGGACATCAACAGCTTGTACGCGGTCAGGTCGAACCCGCGCGGGACGATGCTCACCTTCCCCGTGATGATGTACGCCTCGTCGCTGAGCGAGCGGGCCACGATGTTGAGGAACGGGAACAGCGTCACCACCACGACGCCGATCAGGACGATCGTGTTGACGATCCGGAAGATCCGGTAGCCCCGACTGTCCACCGGGCCCCGCGTCCTCGGGGCGTCGCTCTTGGCGCCGATGATCACCACAGGCTCGTCCCCACCGTGCGCCGGGAGATGAGGTTCGCCGTCAGGACCAGGATCAACCCGATCACCGCTTCGAAGAGACCGACGGCCGCGGCGTAGCTGAAGTTGCTGGACTGGAAGCCCATCCGGAACAGGTAGGTGGAGATCACGTCCGCGGTCGGGTACGTCAGCGGGTTGTAGAGCAGCAGGATCTTCTCGAATCCGACCGCCAGGAAGTTGCCGATGTTGAGGATCAGCAGCGTCATCATCGTCGGCCGGATCCCCGGCAACGTCACGTGCCAGGTCTGCCGCCACCGGCTCGCGCCGTCGATCCGGGCCGCCTCGTACAGGTCCTCGTCGACCGTGGTGAGCGCGGCGAGGTAGAGGATCGTCCCCCAACCGACGGTCTGCCAGACCTCGGACGAGACGTAGATGGTGCGGAACCACTCCGATTTCTGCAGGAAGGCCACCGGCTCCCCGCCGAACAGGCCGACGAGCTGGTTGGCCGCGCCACCGACCGAGGTCAGTTGCATGACCATCGCCGCCACGATCACGATCGACAGGAAGTGCGGCAGGTAGGACACCGACTGCACGAACCGCTTGAACCGGCGGGCGCGCACCTCGTTGAGCATCAGCGCCAGCACGATCGGCAGCGGGAAGCAGAACAGCAGGGTCAGCGTCCCGAGCACCAGCGTGTTGGTGAAGACATCCCAGAACGTCGGGTCGGAGAGGAACATCCGGAAGTACCGCAGGCCGACCCAGTACTCACCGAAGACGCTGCCGCCCGGCTTGAACCGGCGGAACGCGATCACGTTGCCGAGCATCGGCAGGTAGCGGAAGACCAGGAAGAACAGCAGCGGCAGGACGGCGAGGGAGTAGAGCTGCCAGTCCCGGCGCAGCGCCTGTCGCCAGCTGCGGCGGCGGCGCGGCGCCCGCGGGGCGGGGCTGGCGGCCTCCGCCGGCGACCGGGGTGGCGCCGGCGGCGGTGGCCGTAAGGTCGATGTCATCCTCGGCCCCTCCTAGGCGGGATGCGGGACGGCCACGAGGGGCTCCACCCGCACCGACGTGAGCAGTTCCCGCTGGTGGCCGACCTGGCGCTCGACGCCGGTCAGTCGCAGCGGCAGGGTCGCCACCGGGTCGCCGCTCGACCGGCCGAAGCGCAGCTCCACCTCGCCGGGCTCGACGACCCGCCGGCCGGACAGCCCGCTGAACGAGGCCAGGTCGGCGGGTACGCCGAACGTCACGTGTGCCGCCTCGCCGGGCTCCAGCGGCAGTCGGGTGTAGCCGACCAGCCGGACCACCGGGCGGGTGGTCTGCGCGACCGGGTCGTGCAGGTAGAGCTGCACCACCTCGGTGCCGGCGCGGTCACCGGTGTTGGTGACGGTGATCCGCACCCGCACCTCGCCGTCGGCCGGCCAGGCCGCCGGGGCGTCCGGCGTCTCGTCGACCGGATCGACCACACCGGCGTCGGACCACTCGAAGGTGGTGTAGCTCAGCCCGTGGCCGAACGGGTACGCCGGGGTCGGGTCGACCGAGGAGACCTTGGTGCGACGCCCGAGCGGCGGCGACAGGTAGGTGCCCGGCAGTCCGCCACCATCACGGGGAACGCTTACCGGCAACCGCCCGGACGGGTTCACCGCACCGGTGAGCACCTCGGCGAGCGCCTGCCCGCCGAGCTGCCCGAGGAAGAACGCCTGCACCACGGCCGCGGCGGAGTCGAACTCCGGCCCGAGCGCGTAGGGGCGGCCGGTCATCAGCACCAGGACGACCGGGGTGCCGGTGGCCAGGACGGCCCGGACCAGTTCCGCCTGTACGCCGGGCAGCCGCAGGTCGACGGCGTCGCAGCCCTCGCCGGAGGTGCCCCGGCCGAACATCCCCGCGCGGTCGCCGACGGCGAGCACACACACGTCGGCGGCGGCCGCCGCGGCGACCGCGGCCGGAATGCCTGCGGTGTCCTCGCCGGTGATGGCGCAGCCCGGCTCGTGGCTGAGCAGGGGGACGCGTCGGGCCAGCTCGTCGCGCAGCGAGGGGATCTCCAGGCCGAGCCCGTGCTCGCTGTGGTGGATGCCCACGTGGTTGGGGAACGAGTAGCAGCCCAGCATCGCCATCGGGTCGTCAGCGACCGGGCCGATCAGGGCGACCCGGCTGCCGACGGGCAGCGGGAGGACGCCGCTGTTGCGCAGCAGGACGACGGACTCCCGGGCCAGGCGGACGGCCACGTCCTGGCTGACCTCGTCGTCGAGTCGCAGGTTCGCCACGTCGTCGGGCAGCTCCTGCCAGTCCTCGTCGAGCAGGCCGATCTCGATCTTCTGGATCAGCACCCGTCGCAGCGCCCGGTCGACGAGCGCCTCGTCGACGTCGCCGCTGCGGACCGCCTCGACCAGCGGAGCGCCGAAGGCGTCCACCGTGGGCAGCTCGACGTCGATCCCCGCGCGCAGGGCGAGCCGGGCCGCGTCGGCGGCGTCGGCGGCGACCCCGTGCAGGGTCTGCAGGAAACGGACGGCGAAGTAGTCGGCGACCACGATGCCGGTGAAGCCCCACTCGTCGCGGAGAAGGCCGGTCAGCAGCTCCTCGTCGGCGGCGGCGGGCAGGCCGTCGATCTCGGCGTAGGAGTTCATCACCGAGCGGGCGCCGCCGAGGCGAAGGGCCATCTCGAACGGCGGCAGGATCACGTCGGTCAGCTCCCGACGACCCATCGGCACCGGCGCGTGGTTGCGCCCGCCCCGGGAGGCGGAGTAGCCGGCGAAGTGCTTGAGGGTGGCGACGATCCCGGCGCCCTCCAGGCCCCGCACGTACGCGGCGCCTGTCGTCCCCACCAGGTAGGGGTCTTCGCCGATCGTCTCCTCGGTGCGGCCCCAGCGGTAGTCGCGGGTGACGTCGAGGACCGGCGCGAGCCCCTGGTGCACGCCCGCGGCGCGCATGGAGCGCCCGATCCGGTCGGCCATCGCCTCGACCAGCTCGGGGTCGAAGGACGCGCCCCAGCTCAGCGGGGTCGGGTAGACGGTGGCCCGCCAGGCCGCGAACCCGGTGAGGCACTCCTCGTGCACCTGGGCCGGGATGCCGAACCGGCTGGCGGCGACGATCTGCGCCTGGGAGGCGGCGAGCGACCGGGCGCCGAGCACCGGGTCGACAGGCGCGGTGCCGAAGGGGCGGGTGAGCTGGCCCAACCCGTACTGGATGAGGGTGTTCCACGGTGGAAGCTCGGTGATCATGTCGGACTGGTGGGGGGCGACGCCCTCGCCGGAGGCGCTCGCGCCGACCCAGACCCCGATGAGTTGCGCGACCTTCTCCTCGAGTGTCATCAACGGCAGGAGTGCCTCGGCCCGCTCGGTCGGCGACAGCCGCGGATCACGCCACGGCGCGGCGTCGCTGTGCACGGGCAACTGACTTCTCATGCCTTGACCCCCTAGCTCCGGCCACATCCCCGTGTCCTGGTGGAACCAGTTCCGTGGCGGACGTCCACGCGATCCGAAACTTTCCGGAAGCCTGCGCAACCTTTTCGGCAACCTAAGTGCCCCATCGATGGGTGTCAAGAGTCTCAGTTGGACCCCGGCGGCCACTTCCTGCACACGGTGACTCCGCCATCGGCACTCCGTCGCGAATTCTCCGCGAAACGGCCCGCGAACGGGCCGGGCGACCGCCGCAACGGCTGGCGTGATCGGCCAATCGTGTTAAGGTCTCCCGAAAATTTCGGATGCTGTCTGGGGCTGCGATGACAGAGCACCGTCCGCTCGATCCACCCGCGTCCACCACCATCGCGACAATCGCCCACGACGTCGGCGTCTCGGTCGCCACGGTGTCGAAGGTCCTCAACGGACGCGGCGACGTCGCCCCCGGCACCAGGGCGCGGGTGGAGGCGAGCCTCGACCGCCACCAGTACCAGCGCCGGACCCGGCGACCCTCGACCAGCGGCGGGCGGATCGATCTCGTGTTCCACGAGTTCGACACCGGGTGGGCCATGGAGATCCTGCGCGGCGTCGAGGCGGTGACCGCCGCGGCCGGCATCGGATTGTCGGTGGCCCAGCTCAACGGCGCGCACCGCCCCCCGGCCCGCTGGCTGGACGCGATCCTCGCCGACCGCCCGTTGGGCGTGGTGTTCGTCCTCTCCCACCTGGCCGAGGCGCAACAGCAGCACCTGCGGCGTCAGGGCATCCCGTTCGTCGTCGTCGACACCGACAGCGCGACCTCGGCCTCCGTACCCACTGTTGGTTCGAACAACTGGAACGGTGGCCTGCTGGCCGCCCGGCACCTCCTGGAGTTGGGCCACCGGCGGATCGCCATCATCTCCGGGCCGCCCGACGTGCTCTGCAGCCGGGCCCGCGCCGCCGGCTTCCAGTCGGCCCACGAGGAAGCCGGGCTCGTGGTGGACCGCGAGCTGATCCGCTACGGCAGCTTCTCCGCCGGCGCCGGGCACGCCCACGGGCTCGAACTGCTCCGCCTGCCGTCTCGACCGACGGCCATCTTCGCCGGTTCCGACACCCAGGCCATGGGGGTGCTCCGGGCCGCCCGCCAGTGCGGCCTGCGAGTGCCCGAGGACCTGTCGGTGATCGGGTACGACAACCTGCCGGTCTCCACCTGGACCGACCCGGCCCTCACCACGATCAACCAGCCGTTGCGCGACATGGCGGGCATCGCCACCCAGATGCTGCTCGACCTGACCAGGGGCAACGAGCCGGCGACCAGCCGGATCGACCTGGTGACCGAGTTGGTCGTCCGGGAGAGCACCGCGCCCCCCGCCAGCCCGCACTGACCCCGAGCCCCTGCGAGGACCCGTGCCCCACGCCGCCGCCCTGCTCGACGACCTCCAGCGGTACGCGCCGGAGATCGTCGAACCCGACGACTTCGACACGTTCTGGCACGACACCCTCTTCGAGGCGACCGCCCGGCCGGTCCTCGTCGACGTCCGCCCAGAGCCCACCGACCTGCGGCTGCTCGACACCTGGGACGTCACGTTCGCGGGTTTCGGCGGCGACCCGGTCCGGGCCTGGTACACCCGCCCCGCCGGGGCGTCGGGGCCACTGCCCGCCGTCGTCGAGTACGCCGGCTACGGCCGTGGTCGCGGCCTGCCCCACGAGCGCCTGACCTGGCCCACGGCCGGGTACGCCCACCTGCTGATGGACAACCGGGGCCAAGCCGGCCAGTACGGCGCCGGGGACACCCCCGACTCGCACGGCGCACCGGGCGGGCCCTGGCCGGTCACCTGGGGGATCCTCGACCCGCGCGACTACCACTACCGGCGTCTGATCACCGACGCGGTCCGGGCGGTCGAGGCGGTCCGCGCCCTGCCGGGGGTCGACGGCGCCCGGGTCGCCGTGGTCGGCAACAGCCAGGGCGGCGGACTGGCGCTGGCGGTGGCCGGCCTGGTCGGCGACCTTCACGCGGTGCTGACCACCGCCCCGTTCCTGTGCGACATGCGGCGGGCCGTCCAGCTCAGCGAACCCGCGCCGTACGGCGAGATCGCCCGCTACCTGGCCGTGCACCGGGAGGCCGAGGAGGCGGTGTGGCGCACCCTGTCCTACGTCGACGGGGTGAGCTTCGCCAGGCGTGCGACGGCGCCGGCGCACTTCGGGATCGGGCTGCGGGACACCGTCTGCCCGCCCAGCACCGGCTTCGCCGCCTACAACCAGTATGCCGCGGCGGCCCGGCCGCCGGTGCCGCCCGCGCGGGAGATGCACGTCTACCCGTTCAACGGTCACGAGGGCGGCGAGGCCGTGCACGTCCGACGTCAACTGCGGTGGCTCGGCGCCCGGTTGCAGCCGGCGTGCCCGGCCGGGACGTGAGGCCGCGGTGCGGACCGGTCCGAGCCACAACCCATTGTCGAACGCCGATCTATTGCCGGTGTTAGCGATAACACGCTAGGGTGCGTCAGGCGAGGTGCAGGGCACACTTCCGCCACGGTCCATCGATCTGTCGCCTCCGACCATCGATGACAAGTGTCAGCGGCAGCGCCACGGCCACCAGTGCAGACGTCCGGGTTCTTGGTCGTGCCACGTCGCCCGCTCCCCCGCGTACCGCGTCCTGACGGCGACCGTCCTCCTGGTGGCCGCTGTTGGCGCGCACCCTCACCACCAGAGGAAGTCCCATGAGCAGTGCAACGCTCGGCCGTCCCGTCCCTCCCTCACCCACCAGCACCGCGACGTCACCGAGGCCCCGACGAGCCCGCCTGTGGTGGGCGGCCCTGGCCGCCGTCGCCGCCGTGGCCGCGGCCGTACCGATCGCGACCGCTCCCGCGAACGCGGAATCCAACGGCGGCGTACGCGTGATGCCGCTCGGCGACTCGATCACCGACGGGTTCAACGTCGCGGGTGGCTACCGGATCGAGCTCTGGCAGCGGTTCACGTCCGGTGGCTACCGGATCGACTTCGTCGGCTCCCAGTTCAACGGCCCGTCCAGCCTCGGCGACCACGACCACGAGGGCCACTCCGGCTGGACCATCGCCCAGATCGACGCCAACGTCGTCAACTGGCTGCGGGCCACGAATCCCCGGACCGTGCTGCTGCACATCGGCACCAACGACATGTACGGCGACACCTCCGGCGCCCCGGGCCGGCTGGCCACACTTGTCGACCGGATCACCAACACCGCCCCGAACGCTGACGTGTTCGTCGCGACGATCATCCCGAAGTCGGGCGCGGACAACGTGGTCCGGGGGTACAACGCGGCGATCCCCGGGATCGTGCAGACCAGGGCCGCCGCCGGTAAACGCGTCCACCTGGTCGACATGTACCGCGCCCTGACGCTCGGCGACCTGGCCGACGGGGTGCACCCCAACGCCACCGGCTATCGCAAGATGGCCGCGGCCTGGTACGACGCGCTCCGGTCGGTGCCCGGCAGCATCGGCGGCGACACGCCGCCGACCACCGCACCACCGACCACCGCACCGCCCACCACCCCGCCGCCGACCACGCCGCCACCGACCACGCCGCCGCCGTCGGGTGCGTGCCGTGTCACGTACACGGTCAACGCCTGGGGCAACGGGCTCACCGCGGCCGTCTCGGTGGCCAACACGAGCAGCACCCCGGTCAACGGGTGGGCGCTGGCGTTCACGCTGCCTAGCGGGCAGACCATCACCGGCGGCTGGAACGCCAGCTACTCCCCCTCCAGCGGAGCGGTGACCGCCCGTAACGTCTCCTACAACGCGACTATCGCACCTGGCACCTCCGTCGACATCGGCTTCCAGGCCACCCACACCGGGAACGCCGGCCGCCCGTCCGCGTTCACCCTCAACGGCACCGCCTGCACCGTCGCCTGACGACTCCGGCGCGGTGCCGGGCCCGCCCCGGCCCGGCACCGCGCCCTCGCACCACCCCGACCGGAACTCGCAGGCACCGGACGTGTTCACCGTGCCCCGGCACGCGGCCGACGAGCCGGACCCGCGAGCGGTGTACGGCTCGGACGGCGCAGATACCACTCGGCCACGGCCAGGTTTATCAACCAGCCGGCGGCCACCAGCCCGGCCCGAAGGTTCCCGTCCGGCTGTTCGCCGGTCGCGAGGAGGTACGGCGCGTGCGTGAACGCCTGGGTGCCGGCACCGAGGCCGATCGCGTACCCGCGCGCCATCCAGCCGCGGTGCGCGGCGATGTCGCGCCGCAGCACAGCGGCGAGACCGAGCACGATCGAGGCGGCCATGGCCGAGCCGAAGAGCAGCCGCAGACCGGCGAGCACGTCGTTGTCGTGGGCCGGCAGGTCGTACGCGACGGCCATCCACAGGCCGGAGAACGCGACAGTCAGTCCGCAGGGGACGAGCACCCGCCCGGCCCGGCGGTGCCAACGGTGGCGGCGCAGGCTGGGTACGAACTGGAACGCGCCGAGGATCGTGTAGACCACCGCGCCGACGATGTGCAGCACCACAGGCAGCGGATCGGCGACGAAGCGAGCGTTCGCCGGGGTGACCTCAGGTCCGGTGCCCAACTCGGTGAGCCGTGCCGCACCGGCGATCATCGGTACCAGGCCCAGCAGGATCAATGCGGCAGGTAGCCGCCACTCGCGCATCGTCATGCCATCGATGGTGGACGCCGTACCGTGCCCTGCTCATCGGCACATGGGCCGCGACCGGGTCGGTCCTCAGTCGGGTGCGGTCGTCGTACTTCCGTCGGTCAACGGTCGACGTCACTCGTCACCAACGGGCGCGGTTGGTCTCGTACGCCCACATCGCCACCTCGACCCGGTTACGTACGCCCAGCTTCGTCATCAGGCTCGTGACGTGCGACTTGACAGTGCTCAACGTGATGTACAGCTCGTCGGCGATCTCCTTGTTGGTGCGTCCCCGCGCGACCGCGAGCAACACCTGCTCCTCCCGGTCGGTGAGCGCGTCGATGGGCTGCTGTCGGGGCGCGGCGGGATCCGTGTCGGCGAACGCCTTCAGCAGCCGCGTGGTGACACTCGGCGCGATCAGCGCGTCCCCGTTGGCGGCGGCGTGCACGGCCTGACTGAGCAGGGCGGGGCCGGCCTCCTTGAGCAGGAAGCCGCGGGCGCCGGCGCGCAGGGCCGCGTAGACGTACTCGTCAAGGTCGAAGGTCGTGATGACGACCACCGCGAGCGGGTCCGCGACAGTGGGTCCGGCGAGCGCCCGGGTGGCCTCGATGCCGTCCATGCCGGGCATGCGAATGTCGAAGAGACACACGTCGGGGCGGAGCCGCCGGGCGAGCTGGACAGCCTGGCGGCCGTCACCAGCCCCACCGACGACCTCGATGCCTGGTTGTGTGTTCAGGATGATGGTCAGGCCGGTGCGCACGATTTCCTGGTCGTCCGCGACGAGCACGCGAACCGTCACGCGTCGATCCCCTCACGTGGGAGCACGGCCGTGACGGTCCAGCCACGGTCGGGATCGGGGCCTGCCGCACAGGTGCCGCCAAGCAGGTCGGCGCGCTCCATCATGCCCACCAGGCCGAAGCCGGGCGAGCCGTTGGGGCGTGCGGCGCCGGCCTCGCCGTCGTCGCTGACCCGCAACCGCACCGAGCGGTCGTCGGCCGTGACACTGACCTGGATACGGGTGGCGTGGCGCGCGTGGCGACGGGCGTTGGTGACCGACTCCTGAGCCAGGCGGTAGAGCGCGGATCCGACCGCTGGCGAGAGGTCGGCGAGGTCGCCGCTGACATCCACGCCGACGTCCGGCCCCGTGGGGAAACGGCCGGCGAGGTGCTCGATGTCGGCGACCCGCGGGCTGGGCACCCGGTCGGCGGGCTCGTCGCGGCGCAGGACGCGGACCATCGCCCGCATCTCGGCGAGCGCACGGGACGCCTCGGCCTCGATGACACGGAGTGCCTCCACGGCGGCGGCCGGCTCGGTCACCGAAGCGGCGAGACCGGCCTGGGCGCGGATCGCCATCGCCGACACGTGGTGGGCCACCGTGTCGTGCAGGTCCCGGGCGAGCCGCTCCCGCTCCCGCGACTTCACCTGAGCGAACTCGCGCATGCGGGCGGCGGCGCGGAAGCGGACCGCGGTGCCGAGTGCGGCGGCGGCGAACATCACCGCGAAGCCGGCGATCAGTTCGCCACCGTCGATCGAACCGACCAGGCCGGCGGCGGCCACCTTGCCGACCACGAAGAACGAACCGATCACGGCATCCCGGCCGGAGCCCCAGCGGAACAGCGCGGCGACCAGGAGGACCAGAAAACTCGCAGTGAACAACTGGCAGGGATCACCGGGCAGCACGAGTGGGGCAACCGTCGTGACGCCGAACGCGATCGCCACGGTGGCGAGCGGCTCCGAACGCCGCCACAGCAGCGTGGGCAGCAGCGCGAGCGCCACCACGACGCAGCCCACCCGCCACGGCAGATCGGGACGGACGATCCCCTCCGTGACGATCGCCGGCGCGAGGGCCGCGACCAGCGCCCAGTCCCGCCAGGTACGGGTCGGCACCTGCGGGACCCGGGGCTCGGCCAACACGGCGTGCAGGCGGGGGTGCATGCCCCCATCGTACGAATCGTGGTGCGACCCCAGATCGTCCCAAAGTACGACTGACGGGGTTGCGTGCCGTGTCACGTACAGCCCAGGTCGGCGAGGATCGGCCCACCAGGTGACGGCTGCCGCGTGAATACTCTCGTCCAGATCCGGAGCAGGGGGCCGCGCCGCGGTGAGAGATTGTTCCGGGGCCGTGTCGATCCGCACGCCGCTCGTTCGACGTGGGGGTGCGCGGGCCGGGAGGCGGCCCCGCCGGACGAGGAGAACGCGATGTCGAAGTACATGCTGATCATGCGGGGCACCGACGAGTCCAACGCGGCCATGATGGCCTCCATCGACGAGGCGATGGCCGAGACCGGTCGGTTCATCGAGGAGATGATGGCGGCCGGTGTGCTCGTCGCGGCCGAGGGGCTAGACGATCCGGGCCGGGGCGCCGTTGTCGACTTCGGCGGCGAGGCCCCGGTGGTCACCGACGGGCCGTACGGCGAGACCAGGGAACTGTTCGGCGGCTACTTCCTCCTCGACGTCGCCACCAAACAGGAGGCGGTCGAGTGGGCCAGGCGTTTTCCGGCGGTCCGGGGCTCCAAGATCGAGGTCCGGCGGGTGGCCGAGGCCGACGAGGTCCCGAACGGCAGCGAGAGCAACGGCCGGAGCTGATGGGTACGGCCGACGTCGAGACCGTCTGGCGGGTCGAGTCGGCCCGGATCGTCGCCGCGTTGACCCGGTTCACAGGTGATTTCGGGCTGGCCGAGGACGCCGCCCAGGAGGCGGTGGCCGAGGCGCTTGTGTCGTGGCCCCGAGCCTCTCCGGCCAACCCGGCCGGCTGGCTGATGGCCACGGCCCGGCGGCGGGCGATCGACACGATCCGCCGCCGGGTCGCCCTGCACGACCGATACGCCCTGTTGGCGGCCGAACCGGCGGTCGACAGCGACGTCGACGTCGACCGGATCGACGACGACGTCCTGGCGCTGATGTTCGTCAGCTGCCACCCGGTGCTCGCCCCGGCGGCCCGGGTGGCGCTGACCCTGCGCGTGGTCGGCGGCCTGACCAGCGAGGAGATCGCCCGCGCGTTCCTGGTGCCCGTGCCGACCGTGCAGGCCCGGATCACCAGGGCCAAGAAGACGATCGCGGCGGCCGGCGTGCCGTTCGAGCTGCCGCCGGCCGGTGAGCGTCGACAACGCCTGGGCGGCGTGCTCCGCGTCCTCTACGTGATCTTCACCGAAGGGTCGACAGCCACGTCGGGCGAGCGGCTGTTGCGACCCGACGTCGCGTACGAGGCGGTCCGGCTGACCCGTACGCTCGCGGCGCTGCAACCGGACGAACCGGAGGTGCACGGCCTCCTCGCGTTGTGCGAGCTGACGGCCGCGCGCTTCCCGGCCCGGACCGGCCCGGACGGCGCGCCGGTCCTGCTCGCGGATCAGGACCGCAGGTTGTGGGACACCGCGGCGATCCGCCGCGGGCTGGCCGCGCTGGTCCGGGCATCGACGCGCGGCCCGTACGGCGTGCAGGCCGCGATCGCCGCCACCCACGCGGCGGCACCCTCGGTCGAGGAGACCGACTGGGACCGGATCGTGCTGCTCTACGAGGCACTCGGCCGGGCCGCGCCCTCGCCGGTGGTCGAGCTCAACCGGGCCGTCGCCGTGGCCATGGCATCGGGTCCGGCGCAGGCCCTGACCATCGTGGACGGGCTGGTCGCCGCGCACCGGCTCCCCGGCTCACATCTGCTCCCGACCGTACGCGGTGAGCTACTGACCCGCCTCGGCCGCCGACCGGAGGCGCGTACCGAGTTGGAGCTGGCGGCCCGGCTCTGCGCCAACAGACGCGAACGCTCGGTGCTCCTGGCCAAGGCCGCCGCGCTGAGCTGACGTCTCCCACCTGGCCGGCCGCTGGACCCACCGACCCGGTTCGGCCTGGGCGGAGGAAGGCGGCGACGAGTTCCGTCGCCGCCTTCGTCAGCGTGCGGTGTCGCTCAGGAGGCGGTGCAGGAAAGCACCTGCGGGCGGGTCCAGTTGCCGTTGGCCATCGTGGTGAAGCCGAAGACGTTGCCGCTGCCGTTCGACCGCATCGTCATGACGTTGCCGCTGCCGTCCCAGCTGGGGCTGCCGTTCCAGGTGGCGGACACCTTCTGGGGCGGGGTGACGGCCACCACGACGCTCCAGTTGCTCGCCCCGCTGACGGTCACCTGACTGTTGAACCGGTCGCCCCATCGGGTGCTGTCCTGCAGCGTCGCGCTGCAACCGCCGCCGGGCGGAGGCGTGGTGGGCGGAGCGGTGGTCGGCGGCGCCGTGGTCGGCGGCGCCGTGGTCGGCGGGACGCTTGTCGGTGGGGCCGTCGTCGGCACCGCGGGGCCGTTGTTCAGTGCGGCGAGGACCGCGTCGTAGGCGGCCTTCTTGGAGCCGTTGCTGTTGAACAGCAACGGCGTCTGCGAGGCCAGCCAGGAGTCGCTGTCGCGGATGCCCCACACCGTGATCCCGTTGCAGCGCGGCACGGCCATGCAGTCCTCCACCACGCTGCGGTAGGTGTTAGCCGGAGCGCCCTGGATGTCCAGCTCGGTGATCTGCACGTCCACGCCCAGCGCGGCGAAGCTCGACAACGTGGTGCGGTAGTTGCTCACGTACGGCGAGTTGTTGTTGAAGTGCGACTGGAAACCCACGCAGTCGATCGGTACGCCACGGGCCTTGAAGTCCCGCACCATGTTGTAGACACCCTGGGTCTTCGCGTGCGTCCAGTTGTCGGTGTTGTAGTCGTTGTAACAGAGCTTCGCGTTCGGATCCGCCGCGTCCGCCGCCCGGAACGCCGCCTCGATCCAGTCATTGCCCGTGCGCTGCAGGTTCGAGTCACGGCGACCCCCCGAACTGCCGTCGGCGAACGCCTCGTTCACCACGTCCCACGCGACCACCTGGCCCCGGAAGTGCGTGGCCACCTGCGTCACGTGGTTGAGCATCGCCTGCCGCAACGCGCTGCCACTCATGCTCTCCATCCAGCCCGGCTGCTGGGAGTGCCACGCCAGGGTGTGACCCCGCACGCTCATGCCCCGGCTGCGCGCGTGGTTGACGATCTGCTCCGCCGCGCCGTAGCTGAACCGACCCTGCTGCGGCTCGGTGGCGTTCATCTTCATCTCGTTCTCGGCCGTGACCATGTTGAACTCACGGTTCAAGATCGTGGTGTACGCGTTGTCGCTCAACCGGCTCGCGGCCACCGCGGTGCCGAAGTAGCGACCCTTCTCGGCGGCGGACGCGCCAAGTGTGGTTCCGGCGCTCGCCGTGGTCGGCAGGAACGCGGCACTTGTCGCGGCGAGTAGAGCCGCGGCGGCGAGGACGATAGCCGTACGCGCTCGTGGGCCCGCCGGTGGGCGGGTGTCCCCGTGGCACCTCTCGGTCATGTCTCTTCCTTCCGGTGGGACCCGGGGTGGGGCGTCTGACGCAGCACCCCGGCGGGTGGTGGGGTATCGGGTCGAGACCACGCACGCCGGGGCGCCCGGGAAGAGGCGCGGGCCCTCGATCATCGACTCCAATGGATGTGGAGTATGTCAGCGCCGCTGATCGACGAGCAACAATTTCCGGAAGTTTTGCGAGACCCACGGGGTGCCGTTCATCTGCCGAGAAGACAGCCGCCCAGGTGGACGGTCATTCGGCATGAACGCGATCTGGTGAGCCGACGAGTGAGGCGGAGCGGCGGAGGCGGGAGAGCCGCAAGTTCCGGAACTTCTCCGCAAGGCAGCGCCCGCCACAACGACGAGCTAGGCGATCATCAACTCGTCGCGCGGTAGAGCCGGCTGACGGTCTCCGCCACACAGACGGGCTTGCCGCCGCTGTCGCTCGCCACGGTGACCGTCGCGACCATCTGCACGCCGCCGGCCACCGGGGACACCTCGGCGATGGTGGCCGCGGCCCGGACGGCGGCGCCGACGCGCACCGGAGCGGGGAAACGCACCCGGTTCAGCCCGTAGTTGACACCCATCGCCACCCCCTGGACCCGGTAGAGCCGGCCGGCCAGCGCCGGCAGCAGCGACAGCGTCAGGTACCCGTGGGCAACGGTCCCGCCGAACGGCCCCGACGCGGCCCGGACCGGGTCGAGGTGGATCCACTGGTGGTCGTCCGTGGCGTCGGCGAAGAGGTCGACCCGGCTCTGCTCGATCCGCTCCCACGGACCGGGCCCGATGGTCTCGCCGACCGCGCCGGCCAGTTCCTCGAACGAGCTGAAGACTCTCATGGCAGGTCTCCCGAGACTAGAAGGCGTTGACGCCGGTGAGCGCGCGTCCGATGAGGAGTTGCTGGATCTGGCTGGTGCCCTCGTAGAGGGTGGCGACCCGCGCGTCGCGCAGGTACTTGCCGACCGGATATTCGTCGATGTAGCCGTACCCGCCGAAGACCTGGACCGCGCTGTTGGCCGCGCGGACGGCGGCCTCGCTGGCGAAGAGCTTGGCCATCGACGCCTCGGTGGCGAACGGCTGGTCCCGGTCGATCAGGTCGGCCACCTGCCACACCAGCAGCCGGGCGGCGGCGGTGTCCACGGCGATGGCGGCGAGCAGTTGTTGGACGAGCTGGTGCCCCGCGATGGGCTTGCCGAACTGGGTGCGCTGCCCGGCGTAGCCGACCGCCGCGTCGAGGCAGCCCTGGGCGATGCCGACGCACCCGGCCGCCACCGACATCCGGCCCTTGGCGAGGGTGGCCAGGGCCAGCCGGAACCCGCCGCCCTCGGCGCCGAGGCGGGCGGTGTCGGGCACGCGTACCTCGTCGAAGCCCAGCTCGCCGGTGGCCTGACCGCGCAGGCCCAGCTTGCCGTGGATCTCCCGGCGGACCAGCCCCGGGCTGTCGGTGGGCACCAGAAACGCGGTGATGCCGCGGTGCCCGGGGCCGCCGGTGCGGGCGAAGACAAGCGCGACGTCGGCGGTGGTGCCGTTGGTGATGAACGTCTTCGTGCCGGTGAGCAGCCAGTCGGTGCCGTCGCGGACCGCGCGGGTCCGCAGCGCGGCCGCGTCCGAGCCGCTGTCCGGCTCGGTCAGCGCGAAACAGCCGAGTGCGGTGCCGGCGCAGAGTCGGGGCAGCCACTCGGCCCGCTGCTCGGGCGAGCCGTGGGCGGCGATCGACTTCGCGACCAGGCCGAGCGAGACCGAGACGATGCCGCGCACCGCCGAGTCGCCCCGGCCGAGCTCCTCCAGGACCAGGCAGTACGCGAGGTGGTCGCCGCCGGAACCGCCGTCGTCCTCGGCGATGGTCAGCCCCAAAAAGCCCAGGTCGCCGAGCTTGCCGACGATGGCGGGGTCGACCGACTCGCGCCGGTCCCAGACAGCGGCGTGCGGCACCAGCTCACGGTCGGCGAATTCGGCGGCCACCTGGCGGACCGCGGCCTGCTCGGTGGAGAGGGTGAGGTCCATGGCCATCAAACTAGCGGTGATAGTTTAGGCCGTCCAGAGCGGATCCCAGGTCATCGGTCGGAGGCCAGCCCGGCGTGCCGCTCGCCCGCGAACGCGCGGGCCAACTCGGTCCGCGAGCGGATGCCGAGGCGGTGGAACACGTTGCGCAGGTGATGGTCGACCGTGCGGATCGAGAGAAACATCCGGGCCGCGATCTCCCGGTTGGTCGCGCCCTCCGCGACCAGCTCCGCGATCCGCAGTTGCTGGCCGGTCAGCAGCCGCGCCGCCGGCAGGTCCGGCGGGCCGACCGACTCCCCGGCCGCCCGCAGCTCGGTGGTGGCCCGCTCGGCCCAGCACGCCACCCCGAGCAAACTGAACATCTCCCGGGCCTGGTGCAGATGCGTACGCGCGTCGCGCGGGCGTCGGCTGCGCCGCAACTCCTGGCCGAAGAGCAGCTCGGTACGGGCCAGCTCGAACGTGCCGGCCTCCGCCGGGTGCAGCCGCAGCGCCGCCTGGAAGTGGTGTTCCGCCTCGACACTGCCCCGGGGTGCGAGCAGCGCGTGACACCGGGCGGACAGGGCCCGTCGCAGCGGGCTCGCCGTGCCGCTGGCCCATCTGTCGAACACGGTGAGCGCTGCCGCGGCCGCCGGTCGGTGTGCCAGGTGCGCCGCCGCCTCCACCAGATACGGCGTCGCCATCACCTGCACCAGGACCTGACCGCGCCCGGTGCCGAGCCGAGCCAGCGACGCCAGCCGGTCGGCGGCCTCGGCGTGCCGTCCGTCGATGAGGTCGAGCACCGCAAGCGCCCACCCGGCGAGCGCGTGCGGACGGCTGCCCGGCGTCGGCGACTCACCGATCTCACGGATCTGCCGCAGGCTGGTGTCGCGATCGGCCCTTATCGCGGCGAGCACGGCGAGCATGCCCAGGTGGATGTTGGCGCAGTTGACCTGACCCGTGGCGCGGGCGACCCGCAACCCGTCGCGGGAGGTCTCCGCCGCCGCCTCGTGCCGGCCCTGCCAGTACTCGGCGACCGCCCGCAACTCCAGCGCCCGGGGCAGCGTGGACACCTCGCCCCGATCCCGGGCCAGCGCGACGGCACGCTCGGCGAGCCGGTGCGCCGCGCCGTCCACGGCGACCACCAGGCCGGCCGCCGCCGCACACGTGAGCGCCGTGGGGGTCAGCGCCGGCCCGTTCAACCGGCCCCCCAGGACGACGGCGCGGCGTAGCGTGGGGCCGGCCCGCTCGTGGTCGCCCCGCAGGGTCGCCGCCACCCCGGCGACAAAGCTGCCCATCAGCTCCATCACCGGCGGGTCGGTCGGCCGCCGCAGGGCCAGCGCCCGCCGGCCGACCTCGGCGTAGCGGTACTGGTCGCCGGCGAAGCAGACGGCCTCGCCGGCGCGTACCAGCCCGGACAACGCCAGGGCACGGTCGGTGTCGGCCACCGCCGTGGCCGCGGCCAGCAGTCGGGCCGAGGCATCCGACGCCGCACCGCACCGCAGCTCCAACTCACCGCGCAGCAGGTCGGCGCGGGCCCGCACCTCCGGGTCCGCGGACACCGCGCGAAGGCGGTCGAGCAGCAGCCGGGCCGTCTCGGGTTGCCCGCCGACCCAGGCATAGTGGGCGGCGCTCAGCAGTCGGGCAGCCGTCTGGGTCGGATGATCGCTGAGTTCGGCGGCCCAGCGCAGGGCCGCCGAGGCGACGGCCCAGCCACCGGTCCCGCCCGAGGCCGCCTCCTCCAGCTCCGCGGCCAGGGCCGGATCGGCGCCTGCCGCGGCGGCGGCGAGGTGCATCGCCCGGCGCAGCCGCTGCCCGTCGGCGACCAGCACCGCGGCGAGCAGCCGGTGTGCGGCGCGGCGCGCGGCGAGTGGCGCAGTGGCCGCGATCATCGTGCGGACCAACGGCTGGGGAAAGGTGACGCCCTGCGGCTCGACACGGACCAGGCCGGCGACCTCCGCCGGAGCGAGCGCCTCGATCTCGGTGCCGACGGCCGCGGCGGCCCGGATCAGCGTGCCCGCCGCGCCGTCCTGGTCGAGCGCGGCGAGCAGCAGCATCCGCCTGGTGTCCGGCGGCAACCGGTCCAGCCGGGCCCGGTACGCGCGGCCCAGCGCACCGTCCTCCGGCGGCGCGGCGGGCAGCGGCTCCTCGCCCCGCCACTGGGCCGGGCTGAGCACCTCGGCGAGGTCCACCAGGGCCTGCGGGTTGCCGCCGCCGATCGTGGCCAGGGCGGTCACCACCGACGCGGCCGGCTGCTCGGGTAGCCGGTCGGTGAGGATGGCGACGCTGCTGCGCGAGTCGAGCGGCCGGAGGCGGTGCGCCGGTATCCCGTCGACAGTGACCGCGACGTCCGCGGTGAGCAGGACGACGACCGGTAGTTGCCGCAGCCGGCGGGCCACGAAGGCCAGCACCTGCGCGGTCAGGGGGTCACCCCGGTCGACGTCGTCCATGGTGACGAGCAGCGGGCGGTCCCGTGCCGCCTCGGCGAGCATCCCGAGCACCGCCATCGACAGGGCCAGACGACGGTTGTCCGGGCAACCGTCCCCGCCCAGTACCCGCCGGAGCAGGTCGCGCTGCGGCGTCGGCAGGGCCGTGGCGTGGTGTGGCAGCGGGTCGAGCAGTCGTTGCAGACCCGCGTACGGCAGCGCGGCCTCCTCGGCCAGCCCGCTCGCGGCGAGCACCGTGCAGCCCTCGGCGTGGCGGTGGGCATGGCCGACAAGCGCGGTACGGCCCGAGCCCGGTTCGCCGTGCAGCAGTAGGGCACCGCCACCGTTGGTCACGCCGTCGAGCAGGCGCCGGACAGCGCGGCATTCGTCGTCCCGGCCACGCAGCACGGTTAGTTGCACTCTCGATGCAGCAACCATGCATGAAGTGTCACCTATTGGTAACCGAATGGAAAGAGTTGGCGAAATCGGGCCGAGCCGGAATCAGCCGGCCGCGACCTCGGCCAGCAGGGCGCCCACCGTCCGGGTCATCACGGCGCGCGCCTGGTCCACGCCCAGCCCGAGGCCGTAGCGCAGCATCGACCAGGCCTGCCACGTGCTCGCCGCCACCAGGGCGTTGCGCAACTGCTCCCGCTCCGGCCCGGCCGCGGCCAGCTCGACGGCGAAGAGCTCCTCGACCTCGTCACGGACCCGTTGGATGTGCTTGAGGCGGTTGCGGTGCAACTGCTCGGAGACCGGCTCGCGCATCTGGGCGGCCCGCGCCGACGCCGCGATGAGCTGGAGCAACCGGGCCCGCTGCCGGCAGTACGCGTCGACCCGCTTCGCCAGCGGCAGCCCGGCAGAGATCGGCCGATGGGCGGCGTCCTGCTGCCGGAGCACCTCCGCGCCGCTGGCCTCGAAGAGCGTCTCCATGTCCTTGAAGTTGGTCCAGAGCGTCCGCAGCGAGATGCCGGCCCGCTCGGCGATGCGTTCCCCGGTCGGACGCAGGTCCCCCTCGCCGATGAGCGCGAGGTGAGCCTCGACGATGGCCGCGCGGGTGCGCTCGGCCCGAGCGGTGCGCCCGTCGACCCGGCTCGCGACCTCGACCCCGTCCATCCGCCCCCGCCCTCTCACCGCCACGGCGTCTCCTGACGCAGCGACAATTCTAGACAGGCGGTGATCAGCGGCCCCGGACCGACCGCCGGCGTGCTCATCCGGCTCGACCGGTGCGCGAGACGCCACCGGCACCGACGACGACGCCGGTGACGATGGCGCCGCCGGTGACGATGGCGCTGCGGACCGCAAGCCGAACAAAATATGCATTCACAGTGCAGATATTAGAAGTGCTCATCGGCATCGGTCAACGCCTCGAAGGCACCACGAAGCCGGCCGGGCGTGGTCACGTACGACCACGCCCGGCCGGACACCCCTAACGTCGATCTTGCAGTTTCGGTTGTCGATATGGTTGGAATGCCCCTTGTGTCGGGACAGAAAGTGCAAGATCGCGGGAGTACGGAGGTGCGGTACGGCGGCGCGGTACGGAGGCGTGCGCTCAGGAGACCGTGGGCACCCCGTTCGCCGGTGGCGCGGCCGGGGTGGCGGTGTACTCGTTGACCGGCCCGTCCGCCTCGTCGGTCTCGTACGCCGGCCCGAAGTAGCTCTGCACTCCCCCGCTCACCCGGCTCAGCCGCTGACCGCCGTACCCGGAGTGGTCCTTGGCGGAGAAGCGCAGCGGCACCAGCCCGGGGCCCTGGAAGCCGCCCTTCTGCACGGCGTCCAGCACCTTCTCCCGGGTGAGATCCTTGCCGGCGGCGAGCAACGTCTGCACGAAGAGGTAGCCGACCGACATGCCGTAGACGGTGTTGCCGTCGAACGGCGCGTCCCCGTTGTGCTCCTTGTTGATCTTCGTGAAGAGCTGGATCCACGGGTTCGCGGTGTCGTTCTGCATCGGCAGGTAGTTGGTGCCGACCATGCCCTCCAGGATCGGCGCGGCGGAACCGAGCTGCTTGGCCAGGGTCGGATAGTCGGCGCCGACGTTGGAGACCAGCCACTGCGCCTTGAAGCCCAGCCGCGCGGCGGTGCCGATCGACAGCGCGGTGAAGCCGGGCACGGTGGCGAGCACGACGACCTTGCACCCGGCCGCCTTGAACGCGCCGATCTGCGGCGCCACGTTCGTGTTGCTGGTGACGTACGTCTGCTTGACCGCCACCGTCCCGGCGCCGAGCACCTTCTCCACGCCGACCAGGCTGTCCCGGCCGAAGTCGTCGTCCTGGCCGAGGAAGCAGACCTTCTGGCCGGCCAGGTTCGCCTTCGCGTAGGTGGCCAGGATCTTGCCCTCGACCGTGTAGTCCGGGTTGAACCCGAACGTGCCCGGATACTTGTCCGGCTGGTCCCAACTGCGGCTGCCGGAGGCGACGAAGAGGTCCGGCACCCGGTTGCTCTTGAGGAAGTCGAGCACTCCGCTGTGCGTGGGCGTGCCGAGACCGTTGAGGATGGCGAAGACCTTGTCCTGCAGGACGAGCTGACGAACCACCTGCTGGGTGTTGGCCGGGTTGTAGCCGTCGTCCATGATCTTGTAGGTGATCTTCCGGCCGTGTACGCCACCGTTGGCGTTCACGTAGTCGAAGTACGCCTTCGTCGCCGGGGCGATCTTCGAGTAGCCGGCCGACGCCGGCCCGGTGAGCGGCATGTGGGTGCCGACGACGACCTCGGTGTCGGTGACGCCCGGCACCGACGCCCCGCCGGGACCGGAGCCGTCGTCACCACCGCAACCGGCGGCGGCGGCCAACAGGGCGATGGTGCTGGCGATCGCGAGACCACGTTGTGCCAAACGGTGCATGGAGAACACCGACCTTTCTCGGTCCGGTTCGGGGAACGGTGTGGGTGGTGGTACGCCCGACCGGGGCCGGGCGTGGAGCAGCTCAGGAGGAACGCCGGGCCCGCAGGCGCCGACCAAGACGCGACAGCAGCCCCTGGATGCCACCGGGTGCGGCGATCATGACGACGATCAGGGTGAGGCCGAAGATCGCCAGCGGCAGGTTTCCCTCCAGCCGCTGCGCCACCGCGGGCGAGAGCGTGAGCAACTCGGTCGCGGAGTGGGTGAGGTCGGGAAGGGCGACAAGCAGGATGGCCCCCCAGAGCGCGCCGGTGAGCCGACCCAGGCCGCCGATCACCACGGCCATCAGCAGGAACAGCGACAGGGTCAGCGAGAACGCCCCGGGTGAGACGCTCTGCGCGAGCACCGCCAGCAGCGCCCCGCCGAGTCCGGCGGTGGCGGCGCTGACCACGAATGCGAGGACCTGGGTACGGGCCACGTGGATGCCGGCCAGGCGGGCCGCCACCTCGTCGTCCCGAACCGCCCGGAAGGTACGCCCGTACCGGCTGCGGGTCAGGTTGGCCAGCAGCAGCAACGCGAGCAGGGTGGCCGCGCCGGTGAGCCAGAGCTGCCACCGCTCGTAGGGGAAGTACGGGCCGAGCGACAGCGGCGGCGGCTCCACCGGCACCGACAGCCCCTGCTCGCCGTTGAAGACGCCGTCGAAGGTGACGGCCAGCGCCGGCACGACGACGGCCACCGCGAGGGTCACCCCGGCCAGGTAGGGGCCGCGCAGCCGGGCCGCCGCCACCCCGACCACCGCCCCGACCGCGACGGTGCTGACGATCGCCGCGCCCAACGAGAGCGGCAGCAGCCAGCCGCCGGTCATCCCCCGGTCGGCGAACGCGTTCTGGCACAGCGCCAGGGTGTACGCCCCGGTGGCCATCAACGCACCGTGCCCGAGCGAGAGCTGACCGTTGAGTCCGGTGAGGACGGTCAGCCCGGCGGTCGCGCAGAGGTAGGCGGCCACGGTGGCGAGCTGGAAGTTACGGAACGGCTCGACGGCGTAGCTGACCCCGACCAGCAGGAGCCCGACGACGAGCACGATCGCGAGGTGGCGCAGCAGGGTCGAGCCGCGTCGCCGGTCGACGGGGCGGCCCACGTCGACGAGTTGCTGTTTCGGCGGCACCGCCGCCCTCGTGGCGCTCACACCCGCCTCGCCGCGACCGGGGCGAACAGCCCACCGGGCCGGACCAGCAGCACCGCCAGCAGCAGGACCAGCACCGCGAGCGGCGTGAGGTCGCTGCCGGCGTAACCGCTCACGTAGGAGAGCAGCAGACCCACCACCAGGCCACCGACCACCGCGCCCGGTGGGCTGTCCAGCCCACCGACCACCGCCGCGGTGAACGCCGAGACGAACACCAGGTCCATCGCGTGCGGGTGCAGGCCCAACTCGGTCGGCAGGACCAGCATGGCGGCCAGCGCGCCCACCCCGGAGGCGAGTGCCCAGCCGAGGGTCAACATGCCACCGACGTTGACCCCGAGCAGCCGGGACACCTCCGGGGCGAAGGCCGCCGCCCGCATCCGCAACCCCACCGGGGTACGCGCGAACATCCAGGCCAGGCCGCTGACCACGACCGCGATCGTGGCGAAGACGAACAGGTCGTACGGGGACAGCACGGCCACCCCGCCGACGGTGAGCGCGGACCTACCGAACGGCGCCTCGGCGGGGCGGAACTCGTTGCCGTACACCATGCCCAGCACGGCCTGGATCAACAGCACCAGCCCGAGCGCGACGATCACGGGGTTGAGCGGTGAGGTGTGGTCGACGTGCCGCATCACGACGCGGTCCACGAGCGCGCCGAGCAGCAGGCCGGCGACGATCGCGACCACGAAGCCCAGCCAGTAGGAGCCGGTCGTGGCGCTGACCGTGTAGGCGACGTACGCGGCGGCGACGGCCATCGCCCCCTGGGCGAAGTTGACGACCCGCGCCGCCCGCCAGATGAGCACCAGGGCCAGCGCGAACGCGGCGTACACCGCGCCCCGGGACAGGCCGTCGATGGTGAGGAAGACGAAGCGGTCCAACAGTCCTCCCTCCGGGGGACGAGGTGGTGGTCAGAAACCGAGGTACGCGTGGCGCAGGTCGACGTCGTCACGCAACTGCACGGCCGGTGCGGCGATCACCACCCGGCCGAGGGACATCACGACGCCCTGGTCGGCGACGGCGAGCGCGCTGCGCACGTTCTGTTCGACGAGCAGGACGGTCAGGCCGGTGCGGTCGCGTAGCTGGCGGAGCAGGGCCATGGTCCGGGCGACCACCCGTGGCGCCAGGCCGAGTGACGGCTCGTCGAGCAGCAGCAGGCGGGGTCGGCCGACCAGGGCCCGGCCGAGCGCGAGCATCTGCCGCTCACCGCCGGAGAGTTGGTGGCCGAGGTGCCGGCGGCGTCGGGCCAGCGGCTCGAAGAGGTCGTAGACCTCGTCGAGGGCACGCCGCGCGTCGGCCCGGTCCCGCCGCCACAGCCCGCCGAGGCGCAGGTTCTCGTCGACGGTCAGCTCACTGATCACGCCCCGCCCCTCCGGGACGTGCGCCATGCCGCGCCGGACGAGCTGCTCCACAGGCGTGCCGCGCAGGTCCTCCCCGGCGAGCAGCACCTGGCCGGCGACCGGGCGGATCATGCCGGAGAGCGCTCGCAGCAGGGTGGTCTTGCCGGCGCCGTTCGCGCCGACGACCGCGGCGATGGTGCCGGCCGGGACGGTGAGGTCGATGGCCCGCAGCACGGGCGCGGCACCGTAACCGGCGACCAGCCCCCGCACGACGAGCAGGTCGGTCGCGGTCATGGGGAGACCTCCTCGACGGTGGCGCCGAGGTACGCGTCGGTGACCGCCGGGTCGTCGCGGATCTCGTCCGGGGTGCCGGCGGCGATGACCTTGCCGAAGTCGAGCACCACGAGTTCGTCGCAGACCGCCATCACCAGGTCCATGTGGTGCTCGACGAGCAGCACCGCACAGGGGTCGTCGTCGCGCCGGGGCAGGCGCCGGACCAGCTCGGCCAGCTCGGCGATGTCGTCGGCGCCGAGGCCACCGGCGGGCTCGTCGAGCAGCAGCAGCCGGGGTCGGGCGGCGAGCGCGCGGGCCAGGGCGACCCGCTGGCGTACCGCGAAGGGGAGCGTGGTCGGCGCGGCGTCGGCGTGCCCGGCGATGCCCAGGTCGTCGAGGATGTCCAGGGCGTGCCGACGCAGCCGGCGCTCGTCGCGGTCGCTCGCCGGCAGCCCGAGCAGCGCCGGGACGAAGCCCGCCCGGGCGGTGTGCGACGCGCCGGTCATCACGTTCTCCAGCACGGTCAGTCCGGCGAAGAGGCCGGTGCCCTGGAGGGTCCGGGCGATGCCGAGCCGGGTCAGCCGGTGCGGCCGGGGCCGCAGCGGCCGACCGTCGAGGGTGAGCGAGCCCGTCTCCGGCGCGACGAACCCGCAGATCACGTTGAACAGCGTGGTCTTGCCGGCGCCGTTGGGTCCGATCACGCCCACCACCCGGTTGGGTGGGACGCGCAGCGAGACGTCGTCGAGGGCGGTGAGGCCGCCGAAACGGACGCTGATGTGGTGCAGTTCGAGGCCTCGCTCCATCACCCATCCCTCTGTCGTGGCGGGTGTTTATTTACACTCGCAGTGTACGTTTCTCGGGTATCGCGTCAAGACCTTCAATGGCCCTCGTCCGCACGCCGACGGGGCGGCCGCCACCGGCGACCGCCCCGCGACCACGCTCAGGAGCTGGGACAGGTGTTGCGGTACTCCTCGATCTGCGAACCGCTCGGGCCGGGGCAGAGGAACTGCTCGTAGCGGGTGTCGTCGTCGACGAACCGCTTCAACCAGGCCACCATCTGCCGGGCGGTGGGCGTGTTCGTCGTCTGCGGGAAGAAGTGGCTCGCCCCGTTCAGCTCCAGGTACGCCTTCTCTGCGGAGGCCGGGATGCTGTTGTAGAACGGCACCGAGTGCGTCGCCACCGGCGCGACGGTGTCGCTCTCCCCGCCGATGATCAGCGTGGGCACCCGCAGCTCGGACCAACTCTTGTCGGTGTTCCACGGTGCCAGCGGCACGGCGGCCTGCAACGACGGCCGCGACGAGGCCGCCTCCAGGGTGCCCCCGCCACCCATCGAGTGCCCGGCCACCGCGAGTCGACTGCTGTCGATCCGGGTACGCACCGAGCTGCGCTGGGTGAGGTAGTCGAGCGCGGCGAGGAGCTGCCGGCCCCGGCTGTCCGGCTGGTCCAGCCGGGTGTTGGTCTCGATGCCGATCACCACGAAGCCGTGCGAGGCGATGCGCGGTCCGAGCCAGCTGATGCTGGACCAGGCGGCGGTGTAACCGGGCGAGATCGCGATGGCGCCGAAGGTGCCCTCGCTGGTGCTTGTCGGGTAGTAGATGACGCCGCCGCCGAAGCCGGTGACGCTCAGCGACGACACGCTCTGCGAGGCCGTGGCGAACGGGCCGCGGCTGGCCTCCAGGATCGAGGTGGTCGGGGCCGGACCCCGCTCGTACGGGCCGGCGGCCTGCGCGGCGCCGGTCGGGCCGGAGAGAACGCCGCCGGCGACCAGGACGGCGGTCACCGCGAGCCGAGCTGCGACGGAACGGGGACGGGTGGTGGTTGGTGAGGACACGTCGGGCACTCCCTAGGGTCGAGGGAAATCGACGTACATGAGTTTTGGCCGGTCCACCGGTCCGCGCATCGGCGAAATCACCAGTTCCGGCGCAGGTTGCCGGGATCGATGGTGTTTCGACCCTCTGACCAGGGGTAGCAGGGCTCTCGCCTGCCCGCACACGCTCCCTGGAGGGGTTCGTCAAGTGGAAACAAGCAAGCCCGCCGAGGCGGTCAAGAACGCCGTGAAGACGGCCTCCGGCAAGATCGCCGACGCCCTCACCCCGGATGTCCCCGGCGCGCCGGGAAGCGCGCCACCAAGCGTCGAGGAGCCGACGACGCCACACGACCCGCTACCACCGAAGCCGGAGCAGGGGGCACCGCAGACGCGGACGCCGACCGGTGCCGAGACCGGCGTCCCGGCGACCGCGAAGGGGCAGCAGGGCGCCTACCTCACGACCGCGAACGGAGCGCGGCTGCGCGACACGGACCACTCGCTCAAGGCCGGGCCGCGCGGCCCGGTGCTGCTGCAGGACCACCACCTCCGCGAGAAGATCACGCACTTCGACCACGAGCGCATCCCGGAGCGCGTGGTGCACGCCCGGGGAGCCGGCGCGCACGGCGTGTTCACCGCGTACGGCACCGCCGAGGCGGTCACCAGGGCCGGCTTCCTGAAGAAGGGGCGCGAGACCGACGTCTTCGTGCGGTTCTCCACAGTGCTCGGCTCGCGGGGTTCGGCCGACACGGTCCGCGACACCCGCGGCTTCGCGACCAAGTTCTACACCGACGAGGGCACCTTCGACCTGGTCGGCAACAACATTCCGGTCTTCTTCATCCAGGACGCGATCAAGTTCCCGGACATCATCCACGCCGGCAAGCCGCACCCGGACCGGGAGATCCCCCAGGCGCAGAGCGCCCACGACACCTTCTGGGACTTCGTGTCGCTGCACACCGAGGCGCAGCACCACACCATCTGGAACATGTCCGACCGGGGCATCCCGCGCTCGTACCGGACGATGGAGGGCTTCGGTGTGCACACCTTCCGCCTCGTCAACGAGGCCGGGGAGACGGTGCTGGCGAAGTTCCACTGGAAGCCCAAGCTGGGCGTGCACTCGCTGACCTGGGAGGAGGCACAGCTGATCGGGGGCATCGACCCGGACTTCCACAGGCGCGACCTCTACGACGCGATCGAGGCCGGCGCGTACCCCGAGTGGGAGCTGGGCATCCAGGTCTTCCCCGACACCCCGGAGGAGACCTTCGCCGGCGTCGACCTGCTGGACCCGACGAAGATCGTGCCGGAGGAGCTGGCCGAGGTACAGCCGATCGGGCGGCTGGTGCTCAACCGGACGCCGACGAACTTCTTCGCCGAGACCGAGCAGGTCGCCTTCCACCTGGGCCACCTGCCGCCGGGCATCGACGTGACGAACGACCCGCTGTTGCAGGGCCGGCTCTTCTCCTACGTCGACACGCAGCTCACCCGACTGGGCGGGCCCAACTTCACCCAGATCCCGATCAACCGCCCGCACGCCGCCGTGAACGACATGCTGCGCGACGGCTTCCACCAGCACGCCGTGCACGCCGGCGTGGCGCCGTACCGGCCGAACTCGCTCGACGGCGGCAACCCGTTCCCGGCCGGCGACGCCGAGCACGCCTTCGTCGACGCGCCGGTCACGGTGGCGCAGGCGCCGAAGGTACGCGCCAACCCCGCCTCGTTCGACGACCACTACAGCCAGGTACGCCTGTTCTGGTCGAGCATGTCGCCGGTGGAGAAGGAGCACATCATCCGGGCGTACACCTTCGAGCTGGGCAAGTGCTACCACCAGGCGATCAAGGAGCGTCAGCTCCAGTGCCTGGCCAACATCGACCCGGTGCTCTGCGAGCAGGTCGCCACCGGGCTGGGTCTGCCCGCCCCGCAGCCGACGGAGCCGCTCGCCGACGTCACGCCCAGCCCGGCGCTGTCACAGGTCGGCCGGGAGTGGCCGAGTGACGGTCGGATGGTCGGCATCGTCGTCGACCCCGACGGCGACCTGGACGGCGTCGACGAGGTCCGGCGGGCCGTGTTCGCGGCCGGCATGGTGCCGCTGCTGATCGCCCCGCACGGTGGCGTGGTGGGCGGTATGCCGGTGCAGCGCACCTTCGCCACCGGCCGGTCCGTCGAGTTCGACGCGGTCCTGCTGGCCGGAGCGCCGGCGCCCGCGCCGGATGCCGTCCCGGCCCGCGACGCCAAGGCGGGTACGCCGGCGCCGGCCGCCGTCGATCCCCGCGTGCTGCTCCTCGTCGAGGAGTCCTGGCGGCACGCCAAGGCCGTGGGCGCCTGGGGCGCCGGCGTCGCGGTGCTGGAGCAGGTCGGGGTGGCCGGCACGCCCGGCGTCGTGACGGCGGGTTCCGGCGCCGAGGCGCTGGCTGCCGTGCAGCAGTTGATGGCCGCGCACCGGGTGTGGGAGAGGTTCCCCGCCACTGTCGCCTGACCGTCGTCGAGCAGTGCCGAGGGCTGCCCTACCCGCGAAGCGGGGGGCAGCCCTCGTTGCCGCCGGCGAGCAGCCCACCACCACCACCAGGGCCGCCCGGTGGAGACGGCATTGCCTTACGCTGATGCCCGTGCTGTCCACCTTGAACGATCGCGATCCGCGCGAGATCGGCGGGTACCGCCTGCGCGCCCGACTCGGTGCCGGAGGCATGGGCGAGGTCTACCTCAGCTTCGCACCGGGGGGACGCCCGCTGGCGATCAAGGTGATCCGCCCGGAGTACGCCGATGATCCGGACTTCCGAGCCAGGTTCGCGCGCGAGGTACGAGCGGCCCAGGAGGTGTCGGGCCGGTACACGGCGCCGCTGCTGGAAGCCGACCCGGCCGCGCCCGTGCCCTGGCTGGCGACGGCATACGTCATCGGGCCGACGCTGCTGGACGCGGTACGCGCGCACGGCCCCCTGCCGCTGCCAAGCGCGCAGACGCTCATCGCCACGATCGCCGCCGCGCTGCAGAACATCCACTCCTGCGATGTCATCCACCGGGACCTCTCGCCCGGCAATGTCATCCTCGCCGCCAACGGTCCGACGGTCATCGACTTCGGCGTCGCCCGCGCGACGGACATCACCAAGAGCCTCATCTCACGCACGCCCATCGGCACGCCCGGCTTCATGGCTCCGGAGGTCGCGCTCGGTCAGGAGGCCGTGCCCGCCTCCGACGTCTTCGCCCTCGGCGCGGTCGTGTACTTCGCCTCGACCGGCCGGTCAGCCTTCGGTGAGGGGACGTTTGCCAGCCAGCTCCTGCGGATCACCAACGGCGAGGCGGATCTGACCGGCTGTCCACCGGAGCTGCGAGGCCTGATCGAGCGGTGCCTGTCGGTCGACCCCGCCGATCGGCCGACCACCGCCGAGGTGATCGCCGAGTGCGCCGGCACGCCCAGGCCGGCCGAGGGCTGGCTGCCTCCGGCGTTGACGGCTGACATCGCCGCACGTACGGCGGAGCTGGCGCGCGTCGCGGCCCAACCCGCGCCGCCGGCCACGGTCCCGCCCCGCCGAAACAGCGTCCGGCGGTGGCTGGTCGCCGCCGGAACCGCGGCCGGGGTGCTGACGGCGGCGACAGTGGTCACGGTCAAACTGCTCCCCGATTCGACCGACCCGGGAAGGGACACCGCAGGGCTGGCCAGCTCGTCCGCAACGCCGGCGGCGCAGATCAGCAGCACCGCGCCGGCGGCCAGCCCGCCACCTCCGTCCCCGTCTCCAACTCCGTCTCCATCTCCGACAGCGGACGAGGTCCGGTGGACGGGCAACATCCGGATCAACGGCGACGGCATCGACCTGGACCAGCTCCCTCCCACCGTGGACCCGGACGCCGGCGTGGTCGATCTGAAACTCGGCCTTACCAACAACGTGGAGTCCACCATCGGCGGGATCGGCGGTGGAGACGAGACAAGCGTCGCGCACCTGCCCGCGAACACCCAGCCGTCGCCCCGGGCCTGCCACGACCTGATCGCGACGGTCGGCACCACCCGCGTCACGGTCCAGAAGAACTCGGTGTTCTGTTTCCAGACCGACAAGGGCCTGGTGGGCTACGCCACCGTCAAGACCATCAGTGGCGGCTTCACCGCGGGGGACACCGGCACGGCGACGTTGTGGGCCACTACGGAGTTCGCCTGAGGTCGGCATACGCCCTGATCCGACGCACAAGCGAATGGTCCGAGCCCAGCTCCGCCCCAGCCCGAGCCAGCAGTCGCACCAGCGCGAAGGCCGCCAGGGCCTCGCGTCCCTGACCGAACTGGACCTGAATCTCGGTGAACTGGCCGGCCAGCCGGGAGGCGAGGGCCTCCGCCGCGACCCGCGCCCCGCCGACACCGGCCAGGGCGTCGCGGACCTCCGCCGCGCCGGGTCGCACTGCCGGGTCGGCGGCGAGCATGCGATCGACGAGGTCCGCCAGGCCTGGCGGCAGCGCCGGCCGCAACTGCGCGAGCGACCGGGCGGCCCGTCCGGAGCTCGCGTCCGCCGCGACCGGCATAGACCCGCTGAGTAGCACGTGCAGGGTGACGCCGAGCGCGTAGACATCGGAGGGCGGACCGCCCGGGAGGCCGTCGCGCCGCTCCGGCGCCAGATAGCCGGGCGTGCCGATCACCACACCGATCTGGGTCACCCGGGTCAGGTTCGGGGCGGCGGCGAGCCCGAAGTCGACAAGCTTGACCTGCTGACGGCCGCGCTCACCGTCGAGCATGATGTTCTCCAGCTTGATGTCGCGATGCACGATCGGATCCGGCCGGTCGTGCAGGACCGTCAACGCGCCGGCCAGCGCGACCCCGTAGCTGGCCGCCTCGTCCACCGGGAGCGGCAGCCGCGGCCTCACGAACGTCAGCAGATTCGGACCGGTGAGCCGCTCCATGACGATGTAATCGTCACCGACATCGAGAATGTAGACGATGTTGGGGTGCCGGATCCCGGCGAGCACCCGCGCTTCGCGCAGCAACCGGGCGAGGTGAGCAGGCTCGCCCTCGTCCCGGACCACCTTGATCGCGACATCCCGGTCCATTTTCGTGTCCCGGGCCAGGAACACCTGCCCGAAGCCGCCGGCGCCGATGCGCTCACCAAGGGTGTAGCGATCATCCAACCGCCGGCCGATCACCGGTGATCCCGGTGCTGGCGGGTCTGCGCGTCGAACGCCACAGCGGGCGGCTCGACAGGCGATGACGGCCCGACGTCGAAGACGTAGTGTCGGCCGCTGACCACCAGCTTGACCCGGTCATGCAGGGCGACCGCGTCGCGGAAGTCCCACCGCTCCGGCCGGCCGGGCGGAAGCCGGCGGCCTTTGACGCGCACGCCGTGGCTGCTGCGCAGATCGGCGACCGTCAGCGCCTGACCGTCCCAACGGATCTCGGCGTGCCGCCGGCTGATCCACTCCAGGAGCGCCGCGGGCACGCGCTGGAGCAGCTCCCGGCCGACGACCACCGGCTCGCCCGGCGGCACCTGAAAACGATCGACCACCTTACGGTCCACCGATACCTTGATCTGCAACGGGCGTACGAGCGGGCCGAGGTCGGCCATCGCCTGTCGGTGCGTCGGGCAGCACACCCGACCGTTGCGGTACACCGGAAGCGGTTGACCATCGGCACGCCCGGCGCCGAAGAGTGGGCACTCCGGCTCGGGGCACAACCAGGCACGCGACAGAGGCGCGCGCCGCAACTGGCGTTCCCGGTCGTACAGCCCTGCCTCCCGCAGCAGATCCTGCTCCTCGGCGCTGGACAGCACCCGCTCGGGGTAGATCGGGATCGTCCGCGCGACGACCCGGACGCCGTCGCCGTCGGGCTCCATGCCGAGGAAGCGGTCGGAGCTGCCCGGGATCCAGGGGAAAGCCCGATGCCTGCCCTTGTAGGTGTCGTGGCTGACAATCCTGGCGCCCGTGACGTCGGCGATCTCGACGACGCGATCGTCCGCGCCCTCGCGGGCCTCGACCCAGCCGAGATCGATCCAGCGCTTCAGGTTGCGCCTGTCGGTCGGCGGCAGCAGGTCCGTTCGGCGCCAGAGCGACCAGTCGGTCACGGCGTACACCCGAACGGTCTCGTCCTGCAGGTAGCTCTTGAGACCGTTGATCAACGCCGGCAGGCGGCGCATGTCGGCTTCCCGTGCACTGCACAGCCCACGCTCGCGCACCACGTTCGACAGATCGAGAACGACATCAGTCACGTCCGGGACCGTGGTCAGATGCTCTTCAATCCACACGGTCCACACTGTACGTGGCACGCATCGTCGCTTCCGCGACCCGAATCGATGCGGGGCCACCGACAATTCCGTTCACAATTGGCGTCCCCGCATCGTCGTCGTGGGATCAGCCGATGTCCGCCAGCCGGGGCAGCACCTCGTCGCCAAGGCGCGTGGCGAACTCGACCGGGTGCCGGTCCGGCGTCACCTGCACCTCGCTCACACCGAGCGCGGCGTAGTCGGACACCTCGGCGAGGAACGCGTCGGTGTCGTCCAGCGGCGACCGGGCGGCCACCACCGTCTTCTCGATGGTGTCGTAGTCGCGGCCCTCGGAGGCACAGTGCCCGCGCAGCACGTCCAGCTTGCGCGCCACGTCGTCGACGCCGGCACGGCCGAACAGGTTGCAGGCGTCGGCATAGCGCGCCACCAGCAGCAGCGTCTTCTTCTCGCCCCCGCCACCGATCATGATGGGCGGGTGCGGGCGGCGCAGCGGCTGCGGCGAGTTGATGGTCTCGGCGAGCTGGTAGTGGCGTCCGTCGAACGGCCCGTCGTCGGCACTCCACATCTGCAGGCAGATGCGCAGCGTCTCCTCCAGCCGCTCGAACCGCTCGGCCACCGGGACCACCGGCACGCCCAGCCCGAGCTGCTCCCGCTCGTACCAGGAGGCGCCGATGCCGAGGCGGGCCCGGCCGCCGGAGAGCACGTCGAGGGTCGTCACGGTCTTGGCCAGCAACCCCGGGTACCGGTACATCACACCGGTGACCAGCACGCCCAGCGTCATCCGCTCGGTCTTCGCCGCGACGTAGCCGAGCGTCGTGTACGCCTCCAGCATCGGCTCCTCGGCGGCGAAGACCGCGTCCATCTGGAAGAAGTGGTCCATCACGGTGAACGACGCGACGCCGGCCTGCTCGGCGGTGGTGGCCGCCTGTGCCAGGGTGGGCGCGATCGCGGTCGGGTCGGCCGGGGTCGAGTAGTTCCAGTAGTGCAGCCCGAGCTTCATGTGGCACCTCCGCAACGAGCCTAGGGGACGTGTCGAGGGCTGGCCGCGTCCATTACCAGATCATGACAATTCGTGGATCACGCGCGGATATCCGGCTGGCAGCTTCTGCTGAGT
Organism: Micromonospora sp. DT231; assembly: GCF_049847025.1. Lineage (NCBI taxonomy): Bacteria > Bacillati > Actinomycetota > Actinomycetes > Micromonosporales > Micromonosporaceae > Micromonospora > Micromonospora sp. DT231. The sequence continues at coordinate 91,652 of NZ_JBNCNO010000016.1, forward strand.
GATCCAACAGTTGTCTCCCACCGAGTCCCGGCCCGTCGACACGCAGCCCGAGGCGACGCGCGTCCGGTTTCGCCACCGGTACTGGACCCGGACGGTCCCCGCCGACCGGCAGTCACACCGGGCGCGGTGGGCCGACGCGGCGAAGGGCGTCTGCATCATCCTCGTCGTCCTGTGGCACGTCGTGGTCAAGGACTACCTGCAGATCGACTGGCACGTCGGCGTACCGGTGCCGGGCCTGTGGGGAACGCTCGGTGAGCAGTTCCTGCCGCTGCGGATGCCGCTGTTCTTCACCATCTCGGGCGTCTTCGCGGCGAACGCCGCCCAGCGGCCGTGGCGGGTCGTCGCCCGCGGCCGCATCGCCGGGTTCCTCTACCTGTACGTCGTCTGGCTGCTGATCCACACCGCGGTCCTCGCCGCCGCCCCGCAACTGCCGACCGACCGCGCCACCTCCGCCCTGGGCCTGCTGGAGCAGCTCACCATCACGCCGTCGAACCTCTGGTACCTGTACGCGCTGGCGCTGTACTTCACAGTCGCCAAGGCGACCCGCCGGCTCCCCCGGGCGCTGGTCCTCGTGCCCGCCGCGGCGTTGTCCGCGATCGCCGCCGCCGGACTGCTCGACACCCCGGGCAATCGGGCCGGCCTCTATCAGAACCTGGTCTTCTTCCTCGCCGGCCTGTCCCTGCGACCGCAGATCGAGCGGTGGGCGGCCACCGCCAGCAGGCGCCGCCTCGTGCTGACCTCGGGCGCCTACGCGCTCGCGCTCGCCGCGATGGCGGCGGCCGGCGCCCAGCAGTGGTTCGGCGTGTGGACGGCGGTGTCCGCGGTGGCAGTGATCTTCGGCATAACCGCCGCTGCCCGGCTGGCCCGGTGGTCGGCACTCAGTGATCCGCTGGCTAGGCTCGGCCGCATCACACTGCCGATCTACGTCATCCACATGCCGGTCCTGGCCCTGCTGCACCGGCTGTTGCTCGTACCGATTTCCGGGCTGGACCGGTCCGCCCAGGGCCTGATCGTGCTCGGTTATCCGATTCTGCTGAGCGGGCTGGTGATCGCTGTGAGCCTGGCCGTCCACCGCGGGCTGGTGGCGGTGCGCGCGCGCTGGCTGTTCGCGCTCCCCGGTCCCCGCCGGGAAGGGGCGACCGGATGAGCGCGCTGGCCGAGGCGGTGGTCGACCTCGGGGCGATCGCCGACAACGTGCGGGCCATCACGTCGCTCACCGGCACCGACCTGATGGCCGTCGTGAAGGCGGACGGGTTCGGTCACGGCGCGGTGCAGGTGGCCCGTGCCGCGCTGCGCGCCGGCGCGCGTTGGCTGGGGGTGACCTCGGCGGCCGAGGCGCTGGCCCTGCGTACGGCGGGGGTGACCGCGCCCACGTTGAGCTGGCTGCACCGGCCGAACGACGACTTCGGGGCGTTGCTCACGGCGGGCATCGACGTCGGGGTGTCCACCACCACGCACCTGCACGCCGTCGTCGACGCGGTCCACCTGCTCGGCGTACCGGCGATGGTGCAGCTCAAGGCGGACACCGGTCTGTCCCGCAACGGGGCAGCCGGGGACGACTGGCCGGAGCTGGTGCGGTGGGCCCGCAAGTACGAGCGGGAGGGCGCGATCCGGGTACGCGGGGTGTGGTCCCACCTCATCGACGCGGACCTGCCGGGCGCACCCGAGCTGGGTCGGCAGGTGGCGGCCTTCGAGGAGGCGTTGCGGGTGACCCGCTCGGCCGGCCTCGACCCGGACCTGGTGCACCTGGCCAACTCGGCGGCCGCGCTGTCCGCACCGCGGACGCGCTACGACCTCTGCCGGATCGGGATCGCGCTGTACGGCGTGGACCCCTTCGGGGCGAGCGGTCCGGGCGAGTTCGGGCTGACCCCGGCGATGACGGTGCGCACGAGTGTGGTCAACGTCAAGCGGGTGCCCGCCGGCACGAGCGTCTCCTACGGGCCCGACCACGTCACCGGCGCGCCGACCACGCTGGCGCTGCTGCCGCTCGGCTACGCCGACGGGCTGCCCCGCGTCACCGGCGGTCGCGCCGAGGTGTGGCTCGGCGGCCGACGGTGCCCCGTCGTCGGGCGCGTCGCCATGGACCAGTGCGTGGTCGACGCCGGAGACCAACCGGTGACGATCGGCGACCCGGTCGTGGTCTTCGGCCCCGGCGAGGGTGACCAGGCCCCACCGACCGTCGTCGAGTGGGCGCGCTGGGCCGACACCAACCCGCACGAGATCTTGACCGGGATCGGGCCCCGGGTGGCCCGCGACCACCTCCACGAAAGGGCACGGAATTCATGACAACCCGACTGGCAGTGCTGTACGGCGGGCAGAGCGGCGAGCACGAGGTGTCCTGCCGCTCGGCGGCGAGCATCCTCGCCAACCTGGACCGGGAGCGGTACGAGGTCACCGAGGTGCTCATCGACCGTGCCGGCGGGTGGCACGTGGGCGGTCGCCCGACGACACTCCCCCAGGCGCTGCGCGTGCTGCGTACCCAGGATGTGGTGTTCCCGGCCCTGCACGGCCCGTACGGCGAGGACGGCACTGTGGCGTCGCTGCTGGAGTGGCTCGGCGTGCCGTACGTCGGCAACGGTGTCTTCGCCAGCGCCGCCGGCATGGACAAGGGCGTCACCAAGCGACTCCTCGCGGCGGAGGGCCTGCGGGTCAGCCCGGGGGTGACCCTGCGTCCCGGCGAGGAGTTGTCGTCCACCGACCGGCAACGGCTGGACCTGCCGGTCTTCGTCAAGCCGGCGCGGGCCGGTTCCAGCCTGGGCGTGGTCAAGGTGGACGAGTGGGCGGGTGTGCCCGCAGCGCTGGAGCAGGCCCGTCAGGTCGACCCGAAGGTGCTCGTCGAGCAGGGGGCGCGCGGGCGGGAGATCGACGTGGCCGTCCTCGAGCACCCGGACGGGCGGGTGCAGGCCGGCCCGCCGCTGGAGATCCGGGTGACCGGGCCCGGTTTCTTCGACTACGACGCCAAGTACGACGGCGGGGCGGCCTTCCAGATCCCCGCCCCGCTCGACGCGGAGACCACCGAGGTGCTCCAGGACCGGGCGATCCGCGCCTTCCGCGCCCTGGACTGCCGGGGCCTGCTCCGGGTCGACTTCTTCCTGCCCGCCGAGGGGTCCCCCGAGCCCATCGTGAACGAGGTCAACACGTTCCCCGGTTTCACCGCCGCGTCGCAGTTCCCGCAGATCTGGGCCCAGGCCGGTCTGGGGTTCGCCGCGCTCATCGACATCCTGATCGCCGGCGCGCTCGTCGACGAGGACCGGGACCGCCACACCGGGCTGCCCCGGCAGGCGCGACCCGTCGACCTGGCGCGCAGCGGTGGTCGGCATCCGGTCAGCTGAGCGGGCACGGCCGGGCCGGTCTTGCGCCGTCGGACCCGACGACGGCGACCGGTGTGGAGTTGCCCGCCAGGCCGACCTGGGCCGCGGCGTCGGCCACGGTGCAGATGATCTGGTCGGCCGCCCTGGGCGACAGGGACCGGGCCGCCCCGGTGGTGCGCACCGTGAGGTCACCGGACCCGTCGGCCCCCGACGTCACCGTGACCGGGTCGAGCCCGGCCGGCACCTCGCTGGTGAGACCCTGGCCGCGTTCGGACCCCAGCGGACCGGCCGCGAGCAGGGCGAGCGCGTTGGCGGGCGAGGCGTCCGCCGACGCCGGGCGCAGGACCAGCACGAGTTCGCCGTCCCCGAGCAGGTAGAGCCCGACGCCCCGGGACGGGCCACTGACCGCGGGCCGACCGGTGATGACCTCGCTGGGCCGTACCCCGCAGCCGCCGGTGGCGAGAAGCGTGAGCAGAACGCCACCGGCGAGCAGCGCGCGCCTGGTCACCTGGCACCTCCGTCGTCCGCCGGGTCGCGGGGCAGTCGGAGGGTGAACACCGCGCCGCCACCGGGGGCGTTGCCCGCGACGAGGCTCCCCCGCCGGTCGCCGTGGTGGTGCAGGCGCGCGTTCTCCCAGGAGATGGCGAGGCCGAGGCCGCTGCCGTCGGAGCGGGTCCGCGCGGTGTCGGCCTTGTAGAAGCGGTCGAACACGTGCGGCAGGACCGCCGGGTCCAGCCCCGGACCCTGGTCGGCGACCTCGACGGTGACCCAGTCCGCGTCCGCGCGCAGGCGTACCGACACCGGCTCGGCGCCGTGCCGGAAGGCGTTGCCGACCAGGTTGGCGACGATGACGTCGAGCCGGCGGGGATCCAGCCGGGCCATGACTCCCGGTGGCAGGTCGGCGCGTACGCGGTCGGCCCAGCCCCGGATCCGCAGGGTCGCGGTCACCGCCGCGGCCACGTCCACGTCGTCCAGGGCGAGCCGCGCGGTGCCGGAGTCGAACCTGCTGACCTCGATGAGGTCGTTGACCAGGTGGGTGAGGTTCTGCGTCTCCCGGCTGACCAGCCGGGCGGCTCGGCCCGCGTCGCCGGGCAGGTGGTCCGCCTCCTCGTCGAGCACGTCGGTCACCGCCGTCATCGCCGCCAGCGGCGTACGGAGTTCGTGCGAGACGTCGGCCACGAAGCGGCGGGCGTCGGACTCCATCCGCCGCAGCTCCCCGACCTGCCGTTCCAGCGTTCCGGCGGTGTCGTTGAAGGTCCGCGCCACGTCGGCCAGCTCGTCGGCGCCCCGGACGGTCAGCCGGGTGCTCAGGTCGCCCTCGCCGAGGCGGCGGGCCGCCCGACCCAGGTCGCGGACGGGCCGCAGGACGCCGCGGGCGGCCAGCAGGGCCAGCAGGACGGCGAGGACCAGGGACAGCCCGCCGGTCTGCCACGCCCGGGTGGCGAGCCGGTTGATGCTCTGCTGCTCGGGCACGAGGTTACGCACCGAGTAGACCTCCAGCCCGGACGACCGGGACGTGCCGTCGGACTCCTCGAGAGTCAACTGGGTGCCGATGAGCAGCCAGGGCTGTCCGTCGTGCGAGACACGCTGCCAGGCGATCCGGCCGTCACCGACCTCCCGGCGCAGCTCGGGGGTGAGCGGGTCGGCGATCTCCACACCGCCCTGTGACCGCATGTCCCGGTAGACGACCACCGCGGAGCCCTGCCGGTCGGAGAGCCGCTGGGCCAGCAGGTCGAGGTCGGCCTGGGTCGGCGGGAGCTGGACGATCGGGTAGACCTTCGCGAGTTGGTCGGTGAGCGACATCACGGCGGCGTCCTGCGCCTGTTGCAGGATGACGGTCCGGGCCTGGAAGTAGCTGCCACTGGCCACGACCGCCGTCGTGGTCACGCCCAGCAGCGCGAAGGTCAGGAGCAGCCGCACCCGCAGGCCCAGGACCCGGGCACTGGCCCAGCGGGTCACAGCGGCCCGAACCGGTATCCGAAACCGCGCACGGTCTGGATGAAGACCGGCGCCGACGAGTCGACTTCGATCTTGGCGCGCAGCCGCTGGACGCACGCGTCCACGAGCCGTGAGTCCCCGAGATATCCGTGCTCCCAGACGGCCTCCAGCAGTTGCTGGCGGCTGAGCACCTGGCCGGGCGTGTGCGAGAGTTCGAGCAGCAGGCGCAGCTCGGTCGGCGCCAGGCCGACGGGTGTCCCGTCCCTGCTGACCACGAGCGCGGCCCGGTCGATGGTCAGCGGGCCGTACTCCTCCACACCGGCGCGCTCACCGGCGGGACGTCGGGACTCACCACCGGTCCGTCGGAGCACCGCGCGGATGCGCGCCTCGAGCACCCGGGCCTGCACGGGTTTGACCACGTAGTCGTCGGCGCCGGCCTCCAGGCCGGCCACCACGTCCATGTCGTCGTTGCGGGCGGTGAGCATGATGATCGGCAGGTCGCCGAGCTGCCGGATGCGGCGGCAGACCTCGAACCCGTCCATCCCGGGCAGCATGAGGTCGAGGACCACGACGTCGGACGAGGTCGTGCGCAGCAGGTCCAACCCCTGCTCACCGGTCCCCACGGCGTGCACGGTGTGGCCCTGCCGGGTGAGCGCCAGCTGCAGTCCGTCGCGCACCGTCTGGTGGTCTTCGATCAGCAGCACCTGGGACATGTCGTCAAGTATCCCATCATGAGATCTTTTGGGATCCGGTCGACGGCCGTGACCGCGGGCGACGCGGGCAGGCGAGATCAGTGGCGCGTACCAGGAACACCACCGAACCCACCAGGACCATCGTCACCGCGCCGACCACGACGATGGCGACGAGCGCCCCGCGCCGCACCGACGTGGCCAGGTCGGGCACGACCACCGCGAGCGCCCCGACCAGCACGACCAGGCCGGCCGCCCCCTCGGTCAGCCCGCGCCACGGGCTGCCGCCAACCGGCCGGTCGTCCGCGCCCTGGTCCCCCCGCCAGACCACCAGGGCGGCCGCGGCCAGGCAGAACACCGCCACCCCCAGCAGTACGCCGCCGAGCGCGTCGCTGAACCGGTGCCAGCCCGCGATCATGGTGGCCGCCGCGATGAGGGCGACACCCGCCGCGCCCGGCACCACCAGCCACCGCCGGGCCCACCCGGGAAGGACCAGCATGAACGCCAGCAGCAGCGCCGTGGCCGCCGTGACGTGGCCGCTGGGGAAACTGTTGTGGGTGGTCGAACTCTCGATCTGAAGGTCCGGGCGGGGCAGCGCCGACTTCACCGCGCCGGCCACCACCACCGCGCACAGGACCATGCCCACGCCGACCACGCCGGCCGCCAACCGCCGGCGGAGCGCACCCACCACCAGCACCGCGCCGAGCAGGGCGGCCAGGAGTGTCGGGCTGCCGAAGGTGGCCAGTACGGTCTTGGCCGGACCCACAAGCACCGTCTGCTGCTCGTAGCCTCCGCCCCGCTCGGCGCGCGGCAGGAGCGCGCCGTCCCACCACTGACCGGGGTACGTGCGCACGAAGACGGCCGCGGTGAGGGCCAGGGCGAGCAGGCCGCACAGCGACGCCGCGAGCAGCCGGAGACCCAGCGGCACGGCCGTGCGGGCGTGCGGCAGGGGTCGCGCCGGCTGCGGGCCGGGCGTCGACCGCCCGACGGGGTACGACGATCCGATGGACATGACGACAATGCTCACCCCGGCAGGTCCGTACACCGTGCGCGGATTGTCTTGGTTCTGTCACAACCGCTTCCGGACCGCCGGCGACCGGCTGCTGACCACCGCGACGTGGTCGAATTCATCTGCTTGCATCGACGATGTTTTACCCGGGCGAGATCAGCCGCCACTAGGGTCAGGGCGCCGATCGATGTGTGGCATCGACGGTGCGACAAATCCATCCGGAGTGAGTTGGGGAACCGGAAGGGGTTGGGGGAATGCAGGGAATCTCTGTCGACAGCCTGGTCATCGGCATCGCGTCGTCACCGGCCGAACGCCGACAGCTGGCCCGACTACTCGGCGGAAGCGACGCCTTCCTGATCGTCTCGACAGTCGACCAGGCACGGGAGTTCCTCGGGGTGGTCGAGACACCTCCCGTTCCGACTCCCCCGGTCACCGGCGTGCTCGCCGACGTCGCGCCGAGCCCACCGCCGCCGCCACCGGACCTGACAGTCGACTCCGACCGGCGGGTGCTGCGGTGGCGCGACCAGGAGATCAACCTGACCCGCCTGGAGCACGACGTCCTGCTCTGCCTGGTGCACGCGCCCGGGCAGATCTGGACCTACGAGCGCCTGCACCTCGAGGTCTGGGGCAACCGGCACCTCGGCCGCGGCTCCGACATGCACTCGGTGGTCCGCCGGGTACGCGGCAAGCTCGCCAGGCTGAACGCCGCGGCGACGATCCACTCGGTACGCGGGGTCGGCTTCCGGCTCGTTCCGGTCTGATCCGCCGGACACGGTCCGGCCCGCCTGGTCGGACACCAGGCGGGCCGGACGTGATCGCTACCGTTCGGGTGTCAGCACCGGATCGGCGCCAACCCGAAGTCCTCCACGGTCGGAGTGGTGCTGTTGATCTTCGTCTGACGGGTCTGCGGCTTCCAGCCGTCCTTGGCGACGATCATCGTGATGGGGTTGTTGCGGCGGTCCACCCAGTAGGCGTACTTGCCCTGGGCGTCGGTCGCGAAGGTCCACGACGACGCCCACGAGTCGACCTGCACGACCGCGCCGGTGAGCGGCGAGGTCGCACCCTGGCAGTTGGTGCCGGTGACCGTACCCATGAGCTTGCCCCAGGTCTTCGGGGGGTTCACGGTCATGGTCACCGCGACCGGCGCGACCGAGTACGGCGTGTTCTCCGAGATCGCGACCGCGCCGGAGTAGGTGCCCGGCTGGTCCACGTTCGCCGTCATCGTGACGGTGACCGTGACCTTCGCACCCGGCGCGAGGGTGGCCGCCGACTTGTCGATGGCGAACCAGCTCACGTCGGCCGCCGACTCGGCGCAGCCCTCGAAGCCGGGCAGCGCCTCGCTGTCCGCCGCCGCGTCGAAGCTGCCGGACGAGCCGCCGATCTTGTAGAAGCCGCACGCCGCCCCACCGCGGTAGCGCGGCGTGTTGGCGTTCGGCAGGTTCGACCACGAACCGGTGCCCGGGTCGAAGGCGAAGCCCGCGTTGCTGATGGCGCCACCCTGCGAACCGCCGACGACGAGGAGCTTGCCGTTGGCGACGGCGTACGAGCTGGCCCAGTTGTCGGTCGGCGCGTCGGCGACCGTGCTCCAGGTGTTGGCGCCCGGGTCGTAGGCGTAGCTGGACTTCAGCGCGGCGGCCCCGTCGTTGCCGCCGGTGCAGTAGACGATGCCGTCGATCCCGCCGCAGGAGGCGAACGCCACCGACTTCGGGTAGTTGGCAAGCGTCGTCCAGGTGTCAGTGGCCGGGTCGTACCGGACCACGCTGTTCGACATCGGCGTGCAGCCTGCGGTGGTGCAGCCGCCGATGGCGTACAGCTTGCCGTCGACGACGGCCTGACCGGCCGCCGATCGCGGCGCCGGGTTGTCGGCCAGCTCGGTCCAGGCGTTGGCCCCCGGGTCGTACGACCAGGTGGCCGAGTCCGGCCCCGACTCACCCCAGCCACCGGTGACGATGATCTTGCCCTCCACGGCGCCGGCCGTCAGGGCGTTACGGGCGCCGGGAAGGTCGGCGATCGCCGTCCAGGTCTGCGCGACCGGGTCGTAGGCGTAGTTCTTCGTGGTGGAGGCGCTCCCGTCGCCACCGCCGAGCGAGTAGACCTTGCCGGCCAGGTTCACCACCCGGTTGTCCATGATCGTGGACGGGTAGTCGGCGATGTCGGTCCACGGCGCGGCCTGCGGGCCGACCCCCGCGGTGGCCGCCTTGGCCGCCTTGCCGGACGCCTTCGCGGCGAAGGACGTCGCGGCGTTGAGCCGCTGCTCCGGCGCGCCGGAGCCGCCGAGCACCTGCTGCCTGGTGACCTTGGACCCGTCCGCCCGCAGGAGTTCGAACCCGTTGTCCCGCTCACCGAACTTGACCTCGACCGGCGCGCCGCCGGTGTTGGTCACCGTGAACGTCTTACTGGCCTTGCCGCTGGGCATCTGGACCGTGGCGCTCACCTGCGTCGGCGTCACCGACAGCCGGCCGGCCGCGAGCTGGAAGTTCGCGACGGTCGCCCAGTCGGCCTCGACGTCGACCTGCTTGGTCTGGCTGACGTAGTTGCCGGCCGTCGCCGTGAACGGGTGCGTGCCGGTGAGCGTCGAGTAGATCCAGTAGAAGCCGTCGGCCAACTCCGGGTCGTCCGGGGTCGCCACGGTGACGGCCTTCTCGGCCGGCCGGTCCTTGCTGGTGACGGTCGCGCCGTTGACGTAGCTGTTGTCGTTCTTGTCGCGGACGTTGCCGACGACCAGCCCGCCGTCGACCGGCACGCAGGTGATCTGGCTGCCGATCAGGACGTTGTCGACCTCCCACCACCACTCGTAGGACGCGTCGTAGTAGTGGAACCGGACCTGCACCTGCGCCTGACCGGCCGCCTGCGGGATCGGGATCTCGGTCAGCTTCGGGCCCCGGACGTCGGTCTCCTGCCGGAGCACGTTCGTCCAGGTGGCACCACCGTCGATGCTGAGGTCCACGTCGGCGGTGTCGTCGTTGAGCTGGTTGAAGTCCTGGTTGAACCGGATGACCGGGGCCGTGACGCCGGTCAGGTCGACCACCGGGCTGACCAGGGAGGTGTCCTGGCTGGTGCCGGCACCGTAGTTGTCGCTGTCGATCATCGCGAAGTTGCCGCTGCCGCCGGTCAGGTTGCCCCGGTCGCCGTCGTCGGTGAACGTCCAGACCTGACCGCTGCCCGCGTTGTCCACGACGGTCCAGCCGGCCGGCGTGGTCGTGGCGTCGAAGGTCTCGTACTCACCGTCGGAGCCGGTCGTGTATCCGGGCGCGGTGGTGCAGACGGTGGTGTCCACCGGCACCGCGACGTTCGCGGTGGCGTTGCCCGAGCCGACCACGACCTGCTTGGTGACGGTCTGGTAGCCCGGGTACTGCGACTCGTACTTCAGGGTGTAGGTCTGCCCGGCCGGCAGCTTGAGGCTGTAGCGGCCGTTCGACGGGGTGGTGTAGTCGTAGACGCCGGCCACCCCGGTGACCGTCACCTTCGCGTACAACGGCCAGCCGTGGCCGGAGCCGTCCGTGACCGCCCCGGTGACGTTGACACTCGCCACCGGCGTCAGCGCGACGTTGAGCGTGGTGGTCGTGGCCTTGGTGACAGTCGCCGGCTTCGTGGTGCTGCCGTAGCCGAAGGCCGCCACGGTGACCTGGTAGTCGCCGGTCGGGAGCTGGGTCGAGTAGGTGCCGGTGGCGCCGGTGGTCACCTCACGGGTGGTCGGGCCGGTGAGCGTCACTGTCGCGCCGGCGATCGGGGCGCCGGTGGCCGCGTCGGTGACGGTGCCGGCCAGGGTGCCGATGTCGCCGGTGGGCGCGGCGGTGAGCAACGCGAGGGCGTCCAGCCGGCCTTCGCCGTAGACGTTGTTGTCGGCCGCGGTGCCGCCGCACTGGGCGTCGGCCTTGTCGATCGCGGTGCCGTTGAGCAGCGCACGGGTCGCGTCGATGTCGCCGATGAGGGACGGGGCCGCCGAGTACAGCAGCGCGATCGCGCCCGCGAGGTGCGGCGCGGCCATCGAGGTGCCGCTGCTGCTGCCGTAGGCGTTGCCCGGGATGCTCGACCGGACGTTCACGCCGGGGGCCGAGATGTTGGGCTTGATCTCACCGTCCTGCCCGGTGCCCCGGGCGGAGAAGCCGGCGATGTTGTTGTTGACGTCGTACGCGCCGGTCGAGTAGTTGTCGGCGAGGCTGCCGGGCGAGCCGCTGGTCTGGCATGCCGGCCCGCTGTTGCCGTTGGACCAGACGCCGAAGATCCCGGACGCGGCCCAGGCGTCCGTCACGTCCGTCATGAAGGGCTCGTTGGACGGGTCCCGGGTGCCCCACGAGTTGTTGATGACGTTGGGTCGCTTGCTCGCGTCCGCGTTCTGGCCGTTGAGGTCGAGCGGTTCGAGCATCCACTGCCCGGACTCGATGAGAGCGGCGTCGCTGGGGCAGCAACCGTTCGCCGCGATCCACTTGACCCCGGGGGCGACACCGATCTGGTTCGCGCCGTCGGAGCCGGCCATGGTGCCCATCGTGTGCGTACCGTGGCCGTCGTCGTCGCAGGGGCCGGTCTCGCAGGTGCCGGCGGCGTCGAACCAGTTGTAGTTGTGGTCGAACGTGCCGTCGCCGTTGTTGCCGCGGTAGGAGTTCACGAGCGCCGGGTGGTCGAACTGGACCCCGCTGTCGATGCTCGCGACGGTGATGCCCTCGCCCTTGACGCCGAACTGGGACCAGACGTCGTCGGCGTTGATGTTGGCGATGCCCCACTCGACGGCGTTCGCGGTCTTCTCGTCGGTGCCCTTGATCGTCTCGGGCACCTTGTAGGTGACCGGGGCGTAGAGGCCCTCGACCTCGGCGTGGTTGGCGAACGTCTGCGCCATCGCCAGGGAGCCGCTGTTCACCTTTATCGCGTTGGTGACCCAGAAGGTCTGGTACTTCGCGCCCGAGCTGTCGAGTTCGGCCCGGATCTTGCCCTGGCTCGCCGCGGCGGTCTTGCGCAGAGCGTCCGCGACCGCCGTGCCGCGCTTCGACCAGTCCTTGATGGCGCTGGCCTTGCTCAGGTCCGCCCGGTCCTTGAACCGGATCCAGAAGTCCCCTTCACTCTTGGCCTGGAGCTGCTGTGCGAGCTCCGGTCGGATCTTGTCTCCCGCCCCCACCGCGCCGCCCGGCGCGGCCTGCGCGCCGGATCCGATGGTGACCAAGCATGTGGCGGTGAGGATCGTCGCCGCCCCGGCGCTGACCAGCGATCTGGCCGCGCGCCCCCATTGTGGACGTCTGAACATCGGTGCTGCCTCCCTCAGAACGACCCAGGGTGTCAATGGGCCATGGTGAGGGTGCGGGAGGATCGTCTCGGCGGGCCGAGAGATCGAACCCCCCATGCCTCCCCATGCACCGCGCGGGTCACGCCGGTTGCCCGACTGGACACTATGATCGAGAAGAACGGACGATCAAGAACTTGCCGTGAGCAACTTGTCGCTAAGAGTTGTCCCGCTGGTGACGCGCTTGCCAATCATTGTCAGGACCATGACGATAGCTGGGCAGGGATGCCCATCGATCCCGGGCGGTGCTGTGGCCGAGGACGACGAGGCGACGTTGGATCGGGGCGATCCGGCCGACGAGCCGTTCCCGCTGTTGATCGCGGTGACCTCGTCGCCGGCCGAACGGATCCGGCTCGCCGAACGCCTCGACGGCATCGCGCCGTTGCTGCTGGTGGCCGACCTCGACGAGCTACGCCGACTGATCGCCGCGCCACAGCAGCCGTCCACCACATCGTCCGGGCCGACGCCCGCCGCCAACACGGCCCTGGTGATCGACTCCGCCCGGTCCGTCGCCCGCTACCGGGATCGCGAGGTCGACCTCACCCGACTGGAGCACGACCTGCTGATCTGCCTGACCACCGAGCCGGTCCGGGTCTGGAGCTACGCCGACCTGCACCGGTCGGTCTGGCGGGACGAGGGGCGCGAGCGCAGGGCGGACGTGCAGTCCCTGGTGAAGCGGCTACGACGCAAGCTGCACGAGCTAGACACCGGGGCCAGCATCGAAGCCGTCCGAGGCGTCGGGCTGCGGCTGACCGACCGTCGCCACCCACGCATCGAAAGAGCCTGACGCCTGCCTGATGTGGGCAGGCGGGGCGCGTGCGGCCGGACACGTCGCCGCATAAACCGGCCCCATCGGGGTACGGGACCAAGATCAGCATCACCGATGCGACGCAGAACGCAGGTAAGGAGAGTCAGCATGGCATTCCCGAACACCTCGACGGTGTCCATCGGCCTCACGTCGGCCGCGCACGTCGGAATCGCGGTGAGTGACCTTGACCGCTCGGTCGCGTTCTACCGGGCCCTGCTCGGCGCGGAGCCGGTCGTCCGGGACGAGAGCATGCACGGCGCCGGGTTCGCGCAGTCGCAGGGGCTGCCGACGACGAAGCTGCGGTACGCCACGTTCAACCTCGACAACCTCGGGATCGACCTGATCCAGTTCCAGGAGCCGGTCGGTGACGCCGCCCAGGTCGCCGCCAACCGGCCCGGCTCGATGCACCTGTGTTTCCAGGTCGACGACGTACGGTCGGTCTTCGACCGGATGAGCGCTGCCGGGATCGAGTTCCTCGGGCAGCCGTACACGTTCGCGCCCGGCGAGGTGAACCCGCCGGCCGCCGTCGGCACCGAGGTCGCGTACTTCAACGACCCCGATGGCACCAACCTGGAGATCATCGCGCCCAAGGGCGGGTTCTCCCGCGAGTGATGTCGACGTGGGGTGCGGGCCGGTTCCCGGCCCGCACCCCCGTCGCTCTTGCCGGCCGGCTCAGCGGCCTGCGCCGCCCGGTGACCCTGGTATTCCTGGCTCGGAGGGCATTCGGGTGATCGGCGGTAGGACCAGGGCGATCAGGGCGACGATCGCGATGACCGTGAACGGCAGCGTGTAGCTCTTGCCGCTCGCCTCGTAGAGCACCGACGTGACAAGCGGGCCGACCACGCCGCCGATGCTCCAGGCCACGATCATCGCGCCGTAGATGGCGCCGCCGTTGGGCGTGCCGAAGTAGTCCGCAGCGGTGGCGGGCATCGTGCCGAATCCACCGCCGTAGGCGAGGTAGACCAGGGCGGCCAGGACGGCGAAGAGCGCCAGGGACGCGGCGTGCGGCAGGATGAAGAAGCAGATCGCCTGGAGCAGCAGCATCCCGAGGAACGCCGGCATCCGCCCGGTGCGGTCGGACAACCACGCCCAGGCCACCCGCCCGGCCCCGTTGAACAGACCGAGCACGCCGACCAGGGTGGCGGCGGCCGCCGCACTGGCGCCGGTGATGACCTGGGCGGCATCGGACGCCTGCGAGATCAGCGCGATGCCACAGGTGACGTTGAGCGCGAGGATGCCGGTGAGCAGGTACCACTGCCGGGTGCGCAGGGCCTCCCGCAGGGTGTAGACCCGGGTGCCGGCGAGGGCGCGACCAGCGGTCTTCGGCGTGAACCCGGGCACCTGGTAGCCCGCCGGCGGGTTGCGGAAGAACGACGCCCCGAGCAGGATCGCGATCAGGTACGCGACGCCCAGCGGGAAGAACACGTGGGTGGGGTCGTCGGTGCCGTTGAGCAGCCTCTTCGCCACCGGCGCGACGATCACCGCGCCGAAGCCGAACCCGGCGACCGCGATGCCGGTGATCAGGCCGCGCCGGTCCGGGAACCACTTGGCGAGCATCGCGATCGGGGTGATGTACGCGGCCCCCAGGCCGATTCCCCCCAGCACGCCGTAGGTGAGCACCAGCAGCCACAGGTCGTCCTCCGACGACGTGAGCGAGGCCAGCATGTTGCCGACCGCGTAGAGCACCCCACCGCCGAGCGCGACCGGTCGCGGGCCACGCCGGTCCTGGATGCGACCGCCGATCAGGCTGCCGATGAAGATCGTGCCGATCGCCACCTCGAACGGCAGCACGGCCTCCCACTTGGCCCAGCCGAATTCGTCCTGCAACGGCTTGTTGAACACGCTCCACGCGTACACCGCGCCGAGCGCGAGTTGGACGAGCACCGCGGCGACGACGAGACCCCATCGGCCCCGCGTCGGCGCGGATCTTCCTTGATCGGTTGCGGTGTGTGCCATGAGCTGAGTCCCCCGTCTGCTGGCTCATTGGCTGGCGCCTGTTGGTCGAGCTATGTCCGCTCCTCGGCCGGCGACCGGCCCTCCCTGCGGTCGCGCCGTTCCCGTTGCGGCACGACCGTGTACCTGGGGTCGCGCGCCGACGCCATCCCCGCCTCGAAGACGCCGAACCGGGTGGCGACCGACGACGCGACAAGCGCGGCGCCGGAGAGCGCGGACAGCATCCGGCTGCGCCGGCTGAACAACGCGGCGACGGTGCCCACGCCCAGCAGCACCCGCCCGGCCCGGATCAGTCGGCCGCTGCGACCCTGCGTGTAGGGCTCCCCGGTCAGGCCCATCCGCTCCAGCCGGCGACCGCCGACCACCTCGGTGGTCGCCGCGGCGAGGGCGAGTCGCCGCAGCGGGGCGGTCTCCGCGGCGGGCGCCGCGATCAGTCCGACACCGGACGCGGCGGCGAGCGCGCTGCCGGCGAAGACGAACGGCAACGACGGGTACGCGTCGTGCCAGGACGGTACGGCGGTGTCGGCGAGCAGCACCCCGGTGTAGGTGGCAAGCGCCGGGGCGGTGGCCGCGGCGGCCAGGCCGGCGACGTTGCCGACCGGGGGCATCAGCCGGCGGGCGAGGCCGAGCACTCCGTGTTGCGGCAGCCGCGGCGCCAGTTCGGTGATCGCGGCGACACCGGCGAGTGGTCCGAACACGGTGAGGATCCAGGTGCCGACCGACATCGGCGAGGTCAGCTTGGCGACCCGGAGCATGTGGTGGAACCGGGCGGGGCGCCCGAGGTCGTGTACCAGCAGGTACGCGCTGGCGGTGACGCCGCCGAGGGCGGTCCACCGCCCCACCTGACGCAGGCCGGGGCGGCCGGTCAGTTGGGCGCCCGCGCCGATCAGCGCGCCGCCTGCGGCGAGGCCTCCGGTGAACAGGTAGCCGGCGATGTCGTGTTTCCACACCGGCGGTTTGAGGATCGGGCGGCCGTAGTAGGAGGTGAAGTCGGCCACCGGCACGGTCAGTTGCTCGCCGTCGTGACCGCGACCCCGGCCGCCCCGGCGCTGCCCGACGGCCTGGTCGACGCGGTCCTGGAACTCGCGGAACCGGGCGCCGGCCGGCTCGTTCGGTGGACTGTCGGTCATCGTCGACCGCCGACGAACGCGAACACGGTGGCGGCCGTCATGACGAGGGCGGCGAGGCCCGCGCGTTTCCACATGGCCGGCAGGTCACGGGTGGTCACGACCGGGTCGGGTGGCAACCCGTACACCTCGGGCTCGTCCAACAGCAGGAAGAACGCCCCGTCACCACCCACACCGTCGTTGGGGTCGTGCCCGTACAGACGGGCCTCCGGCACGCCCCGCCCCCGCAACGTCGCCACCCGCGTGGCCGCCCGCTCCCGCAACTCGTCCAACGGCCCGTACTGGATCGACTCCGTCGGACACGCCTGCGCACACGCCGGCGTCATCCCCGCACCCAACCGGTCGTAACACAACGTGCACTTCCACGCCCGACCGTCGTCCTTACGCTGGTCGATCACACCGTACGGACACGCCGAGATGCAGTAACCGCAACCGTTGCAGATGTCCTCCTGCACCACCACCGTCCCGAACTCCGTCCGGAACAACGAACCCGTCGGACACACATCCAGACACGCCGCATGGGTGCAGTGCTTACAGACGTCCGACATCATCAACCACCGGAAATCCGAACGCTCCTCCACACCCGTGCCCCGGCCCGGGGGCTGCGCCCCCGGCATCCCCAGGAACTCCGGCTGCGGGCCGGCCGACATGCGCGCCGCCGCGGCGGGCGACCCGGTGGGCAGCCCCGGGTTGGTGCCGGTGTCGACGCTCGTCAGCGCGCCGAGCGCCGCCGTCGCCGGGCTGACCGCCGGCCCGTCCGGGTTATGCGCGAACGCCGGGGTCGCCAGGCCGGCGCGGCGGGGTTGCTCGACGAACGCGACGTGTCGCCACGAGTTCGCGGTCAGCGCGCCGGTGTTGTCGTACGACATGCCGAGCAGGTCCAGGCCGCTCTCCGGCACACCGTTCCACTCCTTGCAGGCCACCTCGCACGCCTTACAACCGATGCAGACACTGGTGTCGGTGAAGAACCCCATCCGCGGCGGCGCGTCCTCGTAACCGGCGTCCGGCGCCGGATCCAACGGGCCGTACAGGGCGTTGGCGTGGGGCATGGGTCAGACCTCCTGGTCCGGGCCGCCGTCGGCGGAGTCGGTCGTGACCTGCGGTGGGTAGTGCGGGCTGAGGTCCCCGGACCGCCGTCGGTAGTCGACGACGAGTTCCTGGAGTTGGAGTCCGCGGGGGCGTCGCCCCGGCTGGATGTCGCAGGTGCCGACCTTGCTCTCCTGGATCAGGACGTTCGGGTCCAGGCTGATGCCGAACAGGTCGTTTGCCGAGTCGCCGGTCACCAGACCCTCGAAACCGAAGTGGTACGGCAACCACACCTGGTGGATGATCCGACCGTCCACCCGCAACGGGGTGAGCCGGTCGGTCACCAGCACCTTGGCCTCGATGGCGGCCCGGGCGGTCACCACGTGCGCCCACCCCAGGTGGGTGAGCCCGCGTTCGACCGCCAGTTCCGGTGACACCTCGACGAACATCTCCGGTTGCAGCTCGGCAAGCGTCCGGACGGTCCGGCTCATCCCACCGGCGGTGTGGTGCTCGGTGAGCCGGCTGACCGTGAACACGTACGGGAAGACCTGGCTGTGCGGTTCCGGTGGGCTCGGGTTGAGTGTGTTGATCGGATGCGTGTAGACCTTGCGGGTCGGGTTGGCCTGCTGCCGGTAGAGCGGGTTACGCACCGGCGACTCCACCGGCTCGTAGTGCGTCGGCATAGGTCCGTCGAGCACGCCGGTGGGCGCGTACAGCCAGCCCTTGCCGTCGCCCTGGAGGATGAACGGGTCGTCGCCGGCGATGCCCGCCACACCCGAGGCGTCGCGCTCCGGCCGGTACGACGGCGGTTTGGTCTTCTCGAAGTCCGGCACGTCGTAGCCGGTCCACTCGGACTTCTCCGCGTCCCACCAGACGTAGCGCTTGCGCTCACTCCACGGGTTGCCGTCCGGGTCGGCGGAGGCACGGTTGTAGAGGATGCGCCGGTTCGCCGGCCACGCCCAGCCCCACTCCGGGGCCACCAGGGACTGCTCCGCGCCGGGCTTGCGGCGGGCGGCCTGGTTGACGCCGTCGGCGTACACCCCGGTGTAGATCCAGCAACCGCCCGCGGTCGAGCCGTCGGCCTTCATCTCGGTGAACGACGACAGCGGCCGGCCGGTCGCCACGTCGTACCCGTTGATCTCGTAGAGCACCGACTCGGCGCTCGGCTCGGCGTGCGGACCGTGCGTGGGGTAGTTCCAGGTGAGATCGAGCAGCGCGCGGTCGCGGGGCCGGGTCGACGACGCCAGCCGTTCCCGGACGATCCGCCCGAGGTGGTAGAAGAACCACAGCTCGGAGCGGGCGTCGCCCGGCGGCTCGACGGCCTTCTCCCGCCACTGCAACAGCCGCTGCGTCTGGGTGAACGTGCCCTCCTTCTCCACGTGCGACGCGGCGGGCAGGAAGAACACCTCGGTACGGCACTCCCCCGTCATGATCTCGCCGGTCTCGATCTCCGGAGCGTTCTTCCAGAACGTGGCGCTCTCGATCTCGAACAGGTCCCGAACCACGAGCCAGTCCAGGTTGGCCATGCCGAGACGCTGCGCCCGGCCGTGCGCGGAGCCGACCGCCGGGTTCTGACCGAGCAGGAAGTACCCCTTGATCTTCCCGTCGATCATGTCGAGCACCTGCTGGTAGGTGCCGTGGTCACCGGTCATCCGCGGCATGTAGCCGTAGCAGTAGTCGTTGTCGGCGGTGGCGGCGTCACCCCAGTACGCCTTGAGCAGGTTGACGCCGTAGGTGCGCGCGTTGCCCCAGAAACCCTTCTGCCCGGGGTGCGCGATGCTGTCCACCCACGTGGCCAGGGTCGGGTGGTTGGCATGGTGCGGCATCGGCAGGTAGCCGGGCAGCAGGTTGAACAACGTCGGGATGTCGGTGGAGCCCTGGATGCTGGCGTGCCCGCGCAGGGCCATGACCCCGCCGCCCGGGCGACCCACGTTGCCGAGCAGCAGTTGGATGATCGCGCCGGTACGGATGTACTGCACGCCCACGCTGTGCTGCGTCCAGCCCACCGAGTAGACGAGCATGCCGGTGCGGTCCCGGCCGGAGTTCTCCGTCCACGCCTGGGCCAGTTCGAGGAACTTCTCCTGCGGGATGCCGCAGACCCGTTCCACCATCTCCGGGGTGTAGCGGGCGTAGTGCCGCTTGAGGATCTGGTAGACGCAGCGCGGGTGCCGCAACGTCTCGTCGCGTTCGGTCTGCCCGCCGACGGGCGCGCCGTGCGACTCGTTCTCCAACCCGGCCGCGGTTTCCCGCTGCGTCTCGCTGTCGCGGGTCGTCTGGTTCTGGCTGTGCCCCTCGTAGCGCCAACTTGCCTGGTCGTAGGTGGCGTTGTCGTCGTTGAAGCCGGAGAAGAGCCCGTGCATGTCCTCGGTGTCGACGAACTCGTCGGTCACGAGCGTCGCGGCGTTGGTGTAGGCGACGACGTACTCCCGGAAGTCCAGCTCGTTGTCCAGGATGTAGCGGATCACCCCGCCGAGCAGGGCGATGTCGGTCCCGGCCCGGATCGGCAGGTACGAGTCGGCCAGCGCGCTGGTGCGGGTGAACCGGGGGTCGACGTGGAACACCTTCGCGCCGCGGCGTTTGGCCTCCATGACCCACTGGAAGCCCACCGGGTGCGCCTCAGCCATGTTCGAGCCCTGGATGACGATCACGTCGGAGTTCGACAGGTCCTGCTGGAACTGGGTGGCGCCGCCGCGACCGAAGCTGGTCCCCAGACCGGGGACGGTGGCGGAGTGTCAAATACGGGCCTGGTTCTCGATCTGGAGCGCCCCCATCGCGGTGAACAACTTCTTGATGAGGTAGTTCTCCTCGTTGTCCAGCGTCGCCCCACCGAGGCTGGAGATGCCGAGCGTCCGGTTCAGCGGGCGGCCCTCGGCGTCGACGTCCTCCCAGGTCTCGTCCCGGGCGGCCAGGACCCGGTCGGCGATCATGTTCATCGCCGTGTCGAGGTCGAGATCCTCCCACTCGGTGCCGTACGGCCGGCGGTAGCGGACCGTGGTCTGCCGCAGCGGGCTGGTCACCAGACTCTTACTGGCCGAACCCTTCGGACACAGCCGACCCCGCGAGATCGGGCTGTCCGGATCGCCCTCGATCTGACTGACCTGGCCGTCCTTGACGTACACCCGCTGACCACAACCGACGGCGCAGTACGGGCAGACCGACCGGGCCATCGAGTCGGCGGTTTCGGTGCGGGCGGTGAGCGCCCGGGACCCGTCGGATTCGGCAGCCGTACCCCGTCCGAGCGGGTCGGTGCCGGTGAGCTGGCGGTAGACCGGCCAGCCCTCGATCCAGCTCCGCACCCCCATCGCCACACCTTCCCGACCAATCACACCAAATGTGAACAGCCTGACAGTAGACGAGGCCAGGACCGGGTCGCAGCGAGATCACAAAGAGTCATGCCTTCCCCGGCCTGATCGAGCAGGCCGGGGAAGGCATGGTGTACGGCGGGGGGTCAGTTCGGCTGGAGCTGACCAACCCGGTGCTCACCGAAGGCGCGGTAGCGACGCAGCTCCCAGAACAGCCAGCCGATGCTGACGATCGCCAGCA
The DNA here is from genome assembly GCF_049847025.1 of Micromonospora sp. DT231. Lineage (NCBI taxonomy): Bacteria > Bacillati > Actinomycetota > Actinomycetes > Micromonosporales > Micromonosporaceae > Micromonospora > Micromonospora sp. DT231. Next base: position 112,328 of record NZ_JBNCNO010000016.1, read on the forward strand.
CGACGAAGACGAGTGAACCGGAGAACGTGTCCCACAGGGTGTGCAGGACGACGACACCCAGGAACGTGCCGAGGAAGCCGAAGAGCCGGCCGACGCTCGGGCTGGCCAACAGCGCCCACAGCGCGCCGGCGGTGAGCCCGGTCCACGCGGTGTGACCGGCGGGCGCGGTCAGACCCCTGATGAACAGCGTCTGCTCCACCGCGCCGATGTTGCCCTGCGAACTCAGCAGCGCGGTGAAGGCGTAACCCATCGTCTCCAGCGCGGCGAAGCCCATGCCGGCGGCGACACCGATGACCAACCCGTCGGAGGGCACCCGGCGGCGATGCTGGGCCACCACCGTGAACAGCAGCACCACCGGGACGATCAGCTTCGCCGACTCCTCGATGAGTGCCACGAACAGCATGGGCAGGGCGCCGAGACCGCGCAGCGTGTCGTACTCCAGCGTGCCGGCGACCACCGTGCCGATCACCCCGCCGAAGAACGCCGAGATCACGAGGACCGACGCCGGCACCTGCCACCGACCGGTACGCGCCTGCGCGAACGTCAGGAACGTCAACGGCACGAGCGTCGCCCCGAGCAGGATCAACGCCGGGACGAAGTTCGGATTCTTGGTGCTGACGAGGGTCCGCAGCACCGCCAGGTAAAGGATCAGCCCGACGACGAGCACTCCGACCCACGCCCACCGGCGCCAACGATCAGCCATACCGCGCAGTCTGGCGGATCGAGGTTACGAACACCAGCCATGGCCCCGAGATCCGGGCGACGCCGGCGCGGGCGGCGAAGGCCGTGAACGGCAACTACGATCTCCCCTCATGCGTCGCACGGGACTGTCGCTGGCACTCGCCGCTCTGCTGGCCCTGTCCGCCTGCACGTCGAAGCCCGAGGAGATCGCCGAGGTCGACGTGGCCGTCTTCCTCGCCGCCGACGTCACGGTGTCGCAGAAGAGCGCCGTGGAGCAGCGACTTCGATCGATGCCCAGCGTCACGGAGGTGTCCTTCGAAACCCGCGAGCAGGCGTACGAGCGTCAGAAGGCGGATCTGAAGGACAAGCCCGACCTGCTGGCGGCCCTCAAGCCGGAGTACGTACGCGAGCTTCTGCACGCCACCGTCAGCGACGCGTCGATCGCCGAGGCGGTCGTGGCGGTGATGGCCGAGGTCGACGGCGTGGAGGACGTGACGCTCAGGATCGCAGACGTCGACCCCCAGCCATCGCGGATCGGCGTCGTCGTCCGGCTGAAGCCGTCGGCGACCGACGAGCAACGAGCCGCCGTGGAGAAGACCGTCCGGGCGCTGCCGACCGCGAAGTCGATCGAATTCGAGGACCGCGACGCCGCGTACGAGCGCCTGCGCGAGCGGTGCAAGGGCAAGGGTGACCTGTCCACGCAGCTCCAACCGCAGATGACGCACGAGTCGTGGCGGTTCGAGATGCCCCTGAACAGAGAAGGGTCCGGAGTCGGCGAGCTGATCGGGCTCGACGGCGTCGACGGCGTGACCCTGGCCCCGCTGGCGATGCTGTAGCGCCTACGGAGAAAGCCGGGGAGTCACCTGGCGCGAGATCCGGCGTGGGTGGCGAGCCAGTTTGGCGGCAGGGGGATGGTGTGGAACCACTCGCGCGATATGTGTCCGTAGAAAGGCGCCTTGAGCACCGGCGTTCCCCCACCGAACCGGGCGGCGGCCGCGGAGGCCCGCCTGACGTTGAACCACCAGCCGCCCCTCCCCCGGGACATGACGATTCTGCCACCGTGGACGATGCCCACGTGACGGGTCGTGGGTGGCAGATTCTGCGTCGTCCACACCCGACCCTGGAAGTAGACGATGGCGTCGATGTTCGACCACTTCTCGCGCATCGCCGGCCGGCCAAAGTCGTCCGGGCCCAGGTAGACGCCCTGCTCGTCAATGGCGAAGAGCAGCTCCCGCCGCATCGCGCTGCTGACGCGACGACGTGACGTGGCGAGGAAGATGACCTCGAACAGCACCCCGAGGATGACGAACAGAAAGCGCACGGACAGGTCCTGCAGGCCGATCACGATCGCCGTCACCGGCAACAGGCTGTACAGCGCCAACGTGAGCCCGGTCCGGGTCCGGCTCCGCCGAACCACGTACGCGGAGGCGCCATCCATTCTCATGACTAGAAGATACGTTGGCGATCAAGAGCCGCCGGCCGCGGTCGGCGGTCCCACAGCACCAGGCCGGCGAGCAGCATCGCGACGCCCAGCCCGACCATGGCCAACCCCACCGCCGTGTGCGCGCTCCCGCTCAGGTGACCGGCCACGATCCATCCGCTGTCGATCCCGAACGCCAACGGCAGCACCCCCTGGGGGATCACCGGGATCCACCCCACCGTGAGCAGTCCGAGTGCCCAGGCGGTCGGCTTGTTCTCCCGGTACCACGCGGCGTCCCACGTCAGCGGGAGCACCGTCTCCGGGGGGCGACTCCGCTGGCCGGCTGCGGCGAGCACGTCGGTCGCGCGTCGGGCGAGGCGTTCGTCGGCCAACCAGATGCCGCTCCACCAGGCGGCGGCACCACTGACCAGCCCGACCAGCGGCAGCAGCGGCGCCACCTCCGGCGGACCCCAGACCACGAGCGCGAGCACCGGCGCGGCGGCCACCAGCCCCGACCCGGTGGCGACCAGCACGCTGACGATGTCGGTGGGGTTGTCGGCCGAGGTGGGGTGCCGTGGGTCGGCGACCGGCCGCACCCGCAGCAGCGACACCCACACCGGCACCGCCGCGCCCGCCCCGAGCAGCGCCGGCAGGGTGGACAGCGCGGCCAGCGGGTCGACGTCGGGGGCGAGGAGGACACCGGCGACGGCGAGCAGCACCCCGATCGGGGTGACAAGCACCAGCCAGGCCAGGGCCCGACCTCGGACCTCGGCCCGTTCGCCGCCCGGCGTGGTGAGCGGCAGCCACAACGCGGTGCCGTCCAGCCCGACCAGCCCGGCCGACATCGCCGCCGCGCCGAGCACGGCGAACGACCCGGCCCACGGCAGCAGCAGGTCGACGTCGGACAGCAGCGGCAGCCCGGCGAGCAGCGCGCCGTAGACCACCGCGAACGCCAGGTACTGCACCCGCAGCGGATGCCGCATCCAGGCCCGCAGCTCACGGCCGGCGACCGCCCGCGTCGCCGCCGGCACCCACGCCCGCCAGCCGCGCTCCGGACGCCGGTCCCCGGCCGCTGCCGCCGCCGTGGTCCCGCGCCGCGCGGCGGGCTGGTCGCCGCCGCGCCGGACGAGCGGGAGCGCGGTGATCCCGCGCGGCCGGAACGGCACGCCCGTGGTGATCACCCTTCGCACCAGCATGAGGTACGCGGCGGCGCCGAGCGCCACGATGCCCACCAGGGCCGCCATCAGGCGCACCCCCTGCCCGGTTGGTCCGGACGCGGCGGTGACCGGCCAGGCGCTCGGCACGTACCCCATGGCACCGACGACCTCCTCCGGCGCTGCCACGAGCAGGACCGACACCCACGGGAAGACCGCCCAGAGCGACCCGGCGACACCCATCGCCGTGCCGGTGAAGACGCCGGTGAGCAGCGCCCCGGCCGGACCACCCGCGTGGCCGACGATCTCCAGTGCGATCGCCGAGCCGATCAGTCCGCAGAGCCAGAGCAGCACCGCGCCGACGGCGGCGACGAGGACCGCGACAAAGCCGTGCCGAGCGGCGTGCACGGGCAGCGCGGCGAGCGCCACGAGCGAGACGGCAGGGCCGACGCCGATCGCCGACGCGGCGAGCAGACCTGTCGCGGCCGGGACGCCGCCGATCGGCTCCAACCGTAGGTGTGCTGGACGGACCCGGCCACGCCCGCCGCCGAGCAGCAGCGGCAACACGATCCAGCCGAGCACCCACGCCCCGACGAGCAGGGCGAGGGTGTGCTGGTCACCGCGCAGCGCGTACCGGATCAGCCAGCCGGCGGCGAGCAGACCGGCCAGGCCGGCCACCGTGGGTCCCGGATGCTCGCGCAGTGAGCGACGCAGCATGGCCGCGCGCATCCGGGCCGGCACCGCGATCGTGCGCAGGGCGCCGGCCAGCGCGGCGTCAGGTTGCGCGCTCATCGTGCCTCGGTCAACCAGTCCAGGCCGGCGCTGCCGGAGGCGTCGGCGCCGACCAACTCGACGAACCGTTCCTCCAGGCTGCTGCCGGCGGCGACCTCGGTGACCGGCCCGGCGGCGGCGACCCGGCCCTGATGGACGACTGTGACCTCGTCGCACATCTGCTCGACGAGCAGCATCGAGTGGGTGGACAGCACGCAGGTGCCGCCGCCGGCCACGAACCGGCGCAGCACCCGGCGGATGGTGGCCGCGGAGACCGGGTCGACCGCCTCGAACGGTTCGTCGAGCACGAGCAGCCGTGGCGCGTGCAGCAGCGCCTGGGCGAGGCCGAGCTTCTTGCGGGTGCCGGTCGAGCAGTCGGCGAGCGGTGTGCCGGCACCCTTGGCCAGGCCGAGCACCTCGATCAGCTCGGCGGCCCGTTCGGTTGCCGCGACCCGGTGCAGCCCACGCAGGCCGGCGCTGTAGCGCAGCAGTTCGGCGCCGGTGAGGCGCTCCGGGAAGTCGAGGCCGTCGGGCAACACCCCGGTCAGCGCGCGGGTCAGGGCGCGATCGCGCAGCGCGTCGTGCCCGAGGATCCGGATCTCACCGGCGTCCGGAGTGACGAGTCCGACGGCCATCCCGATGGTGGTGGACTTGCCCGCACCGTTGGGACCGACGATGCCGTGGAACGTGCCCGAGTGGACCGTCAGGTCGATCCCGTTCACCGCGCGATGCGCCCCGAAGGACTTCACCAGGCCGCGAATCTCCAGTGCTGGGGTGATCACGCGCCGAGCATAGGTGACCCCTCGCTCCACGGTGGACCGATCGCGGTTCGGACGACGTACACCAGTCGGAAGCGTTGGGTGACCACCGGCGTGTCGTCGTCGACGGTGAACCCGGGGTCGTCCAGCTCGGCGCGTACCTCCGGGCTGTGCCAGAACATCTCGTGCCCCGCCCGCCACTGCGCCACCGACTCGTCCCCCTCGCCCTCGGCCACGGCGTGCCGCAGGTCGACGTCGGCGAGCCGGAGCACTCGTACGTCGGTCAGCTCGATGACCGCGACCCGACGGCCGGCGGAGTCCACCACGGCGGACCGCTGCCCCACCTCGGGCAGCGTTTCGTTCGCGCGCTCGTACCCGATCAGCAGCCCGGTCGTCGACGTCTTCGCCCCGGACAGGATCGCGGCGACGAGGCTGTCGCGCAGCGGCCCCGGAAACGCGAACTCGGCCAGCGGAAGATCATCGAGCGTCATCCACGGAGGGTACGCGATCCGTTGCGCCGAAGGCGCTGGCGGCCCCGGTGGTCGGGGTGCACGCCGATCCTTCGGAACCCGCCGACCTCGATGTTCAGAGGGCGGCGGCGGTCTGGCGCACACCGGACACGCAGTAGACGTCGCCGGAATTCGCCTCGTGTGGCAGGTCGCGCAGGTGTGCCGCCATGTCGCTCGCGGGCACCCACCGCTCGAAGGTCATCGACTTGTCGTCGCCCAGCGCGACGTCGAAGCCGTCGAAACCGAGCACGGTCAGGCGATCGAGACACCGCCCGGCAACCGCGCGCGCGATAGTGGTGAACTCGAACGAGAGCGCCGGCAGCGGCCGGCTCAGGCCGGCCAGCACCTCGTCCTCGAAACCCTCCACGTCGATCTTGGTGAAGCGTGGTGTGCCGTACTCGTCGATCAGCGCGTCGACGGTGACCACCGGGACCTCGATGACCGAGTCCCACACCTCGCCCTCCCACCCACCCGCGCCCCGGGCCGCCCGTACGAAGTCGGGCGAGGCGGTCGACACGGTGGGGTTGGCCGAGTTCACGTGCAACCGGGTGCGGCCGGGGACCGCGCCACACGCGGCTCCGACGAGCGTCACCTGGTCGTCGTCGGCGTAGATCGCACGCAGGGCGCGCAGACACAGCGGCTGCGGCTCCACGGCGACGACGCGGGCGCCGAGGCGACGGAAGCTGCCGATGTGGTCGCCCACGTGGGAGCCGACGTCGAAGACGAGATCCCCGCTGGTGACGAACCGGGAGTAGAAGGCGTCCATCCGCGCGTCCCGTGCGGGATCGCCGTAGTAGACGTCGAGTGACAGGTGCAGCGGGGACATCGCCGGATCGCTCCGGAGCGCGGCGATCCTGGTGTCGGTGGTAGCCGTCATGCGTCTGGGTCCAGTCCGTGAGAGGGGTACGACGGGGGCCGGATCACGGTCCGAAGGCGGTCAGGAACCGGTCCCGGAAGCTGTCCATCCGCCAGACCGGTGCCGACGGTCCCGGCTTCAGCCCGTCCTGCCAGCCCCACCCGGAGATCCGGTCCAGGACCGCCCGGTCCTTCGTGATGATCGAGATCGGGACGTCGTGGCTGGCGTTCTCGCCGGTGACGACCGCAGCGGGCTGGTGGTCGCCGAGGAAGACGAACACGAGGTCGTCGTCTCCGTAGGTCTGCACGTAGGAGATGAGCGTGCTCAGCGTGTACTCGATGGACGTGCGGTAGTCCGCCCGGATCTGGGTGGCGCTCCGGCGCCGGTCGTCGTCCGACTCGCCCGCCCCGGCGGAGCGGAAGACCGCGCCGTCGCCCAGGGACGCCCAGTCGAGCATCGGCGGAACGGGCGTCCAGGGCGCGTGACTGGACACCAGCGCCAGCTCCGTCATCACGTTGCCGTCCGGCCTCGCCTGCTCCAGGCGCTGCCAGCGGGCCAGGGTGTACTGGTCCGGCATGGTGCCGAAACTGAACTTCGGGCCACGGTACGCGAGCGCCCTGGCGTCGTAGAACCGCTGGTAGCCGAAGAAGGACCCCTCCGGCCACGCCCTGCTGACCGCGGGCATCACACCCACGGTCTGCCAGTTCGCCCGCCGGAAGGCACCGTTGAGGGTCAACCTGTCACTCGCCAGCAGGGTGCGGTGCCGCTGGTCGTTGTCGATCCAGAGGCCGGAGAGCAACGTGTCGTGCGCGAGCCAACTGCCGCCACCGAACGTCGGTGAGGTGAGGAAACCGCTCCGCGCGGCGAACCCGGCCGCGCCCAGCCGGCTGGTGCCGCCGTCGAGGACGGCACCCACCTGCGGCGCGAACTCCGGGTCCTCGACGGCGTCCCGTCCGTAACTCTCCACGAAGGCGACAACCACGTTCTTGCCCCGCAGCGCGGTCAACAGTTGGTCGCCCGGGGTGTCACGGAAGCTGTCGGCCTCGATCAGGGTGGAGAACGTCTTCCGGTCGTCGAGGCGCAGGCGCACCTGGAAGCCGTGGCCGTTGGCCAGGGTCGTCGCGGACGTGTCGGCGACCGGTACGGCCGGCCCCACCCGCACGTCGAAGGCGGCGCAGGCCACCCAGACGACCACGAGCGCGGCCACCACCCGGGTGGTCCCGGTGCGGTGCCCGACCACCAGCCGCCGCAGTCGCCGCATCGACAACGTCACCAGGACGGGCAGTCCCACGAGCACCACCGCCAGGACGACCGCGACGCCGATGGCGGCGGGCCGGCCGTAGGACTCGCTGAGGAAGGCGAACCCCTCGTCGAGCAACGCCCAGTCGAGCACCGGGTCGAACGCCCTGCTGAGCGCGGCCGTGAACCCCAGGTCGAGCAGCTTCAGCAGGCCGAGCAGGCCGAGGGCCACGCCGGCGAGGGTGGCGACCAGTCGGCTGCCCCGCCGCGGCAGGGCGAGCAGGAGGGCCACGACCAGCAGCGCCTCCAGGGGGATCCGGACGAACGCCGCCGGGGTGAGGCGGCCGAAGTCGTACGGCACGGTGAGGACGAACACCACGAGCAGCGCGGCCAGGACTGTCGTCAGCCGGGCGACGACGGTACGCGCCGCTCGCCCCGCGCCCACGGTGCCGTCGTCGGCGGTAGCGCCCGGGAGTCCGTCCCTCATCGCCTTTCGCCGTTGGCTCGGCAGCTCACGTACTCGCGTCAAGAGCGACAACCCGGGCATCCTTCCGTGGTCCTGCGGAGTGCGGCGTACGGGCGACTCAGACGCGGGCGATGTCGCCGCGAGCCACGGCGACCGTCGGGCGGTGGCCGCTCACGTGGACCATCGTGGCCGGTACGCCCGGGATGGTGTGGAGTGGGGTGCGGCGACGGTGCCGGGTCACCCACAGCCACGCCACGTCGCGGCCGAACGACTCGATCAGCAGCGCCAGTGACGCCACCAGCACGACTGCCGTCAGCGGTCCGGGCAGCGCGTCTCCCATGGCCACCAGCAGCACCACGCCCTGGATCGCCGCGACCACCTTTCGCCAGTAGCGCGGCGGCAGGGACCCGCGCATCCAGCCCAGCACCCAGCTCGCGGCGACGAAGACGTAGCGCATCGCGCCGATCGCGAGCACCCAGCCGCCCACCGCCGGAGCGACGTGGAGGCAGAGCACCAGCACCAGGAAGGAGTCGATCTCCATGTCGAAGCGGGCGCCCAGCTCACTTGTGGTCCCGGTGCGTCGGGCCGTGTACCCGTCCACCGCGTCGAGGGCCAACGCCACGGCCGTCAGGACGACAAGCACCGCGATCGGCGCCGGCCGGGTGAGCGCGTCCGCGGCCAGGGCCGTCACGCCGCCGACGAGGATCGCCCGGCTCAGGGTCACCCGGTCGGCCGGGCCCAGGCCCCGCGCACCCGACCGGGACAACCCCCGACCGAGCAGGAGGCACAGGCCCACCCCGTACGCCAGGCCGGCCACCCACCCCGCGGCGCCCAGACCGACAGTCCCGGCAAGCACCGCCAGCAGCGCGATCTGCACGAGCAGTCCGATGACCGGACCAGTTCGAACCGTTGACATCGTGCCTCCGCGACTCAGGGGGGTGACTCACCGGGAACACGGAAAATATGACCGATCGGTTCATTCTGAAACGCACGCCGCCACGCTGGCACGGCGGACGCGGAGGAGTCGCCTCGGCCGAGGCGCGCCGACCGGCGCCCCGGCCGTGACGGTGGGCGCCGAGGTCAGCGCGTGCCTGCTCCGGGCGCGCCGAGGGCGTGCAGCGCGGCAGTGGTCACCGGATCGGCGGGGAAGAAGGCTTCGACGGCCAGCCCGGCGACGGTGACGTCCAGCGGGGTGCCGAAGAGGGTGGTGGTGCTGATGAAGGACAGCTCCCGCTCCCCGTGGCGGTACCGCAGGGGGATGACGACACGTGGCCGGTCGGCGCTTGTCGGCGCCACGGCGTCGTCGCCACCGGGATAGCCGCGAAGCTCGTCGAGCAGGTCGGACAGGACCGGGTCGCCAGTCGTCGCGGCCTGCTGACGCAGCCGTGCGAGCAGGTGAGCCCGCCACTCGGACAGGTTGGTGATTCGCGACGCCATGCCGTCGGGGTGCAGGCTGAGCCGCAGCACGTTGATCGGTGGGGTCAGCAGATGGGGTTTCGCGCCAGCGGTGAACAGGGCGACGGCGGGGTTGGCCTCGACGAGCCGCCAGTGCTTGTCGACAAGCACCGCGGGGTACGGGTCGTGCCCGTCGAGCATCCGCCGTACGGCGGCCCGGAGCGGGGCGAGTTCCGGGTCGCCCACCTCGTGGCGGGAATAGGCGGGGGCGTATCCGCCGGCGAGCAGGGCCGTGTTGCGCTCGGCCAGTGGCACGTCGAGCTGCTCCGCCAGCCGCAGGATCAGGTCCGGGCTGGGCCGGGACCGCCCGGTTTCCACGAAGCTCAAATGCCGGGTCGACACCCCCGCCCCGATCGACAGGTCGAGCTGACTCAACCCGCGGGTTCGACGCCAGTCGCGCAGCAGCTCCCCCACCGTTCGGCCCGGCCCGGTCCTGGTCGTCACGCCCCGACCTTAGTGAACAGCACGGGGTTGGCCCCATTACCTGCGACGTAATCGACAGGGAGCACGGGCGCTCGCCATCATTTCCGGCAGGGCGACAACCCGTCCGCGACGAAGGAGAATCATGACCGCGTACGCGCTTGCTCATCTGCGCCGGGCACCCGTCCATGCCGAGGTGCTGGAATATCTGGAGCGCATCGATGCCACTCTGGTGCCCTTCGGTGGCCGGTTCATCGTCCACGCCGGGCCCATCGAGGTGCTGGAGGGTAGCTGGCCGGGCGACCTGGTCATCATCGAGTTCCCCGATCTGGCCACGGCCCGCTCCTGGTACCACTCGCCCGCGTACCAGGAGATCAAACCCCTGCGGACGAGGCACCTCGCGGGCGAGGCGATCCTCGTCGAGGGAGTCGGCGCCAACCACAGCTCGGCGGAGTTGGCCGCCGCGCTCCGGCAGGCCGACGGTTCGTAGCGTCGGGTCATGGCCTCGGCAGGGGCGGTACCACACGGAGCTGGTCCCGGTCGGCGAGCGACCGGGACCAGCGGGTGACGCCGTTCAGGAGGCGGCGATGCCCTCCATGCCGATGCCGTTCTCGAACTTCGGCAGGCCCTCCACGGTGGTGACGAGCTTCAGCGAGCCGTCCTCGTTCACCTCGTAGCCCTGCACGTTGCCGGCGGTGGCGTTCTGTACGTACAGGAAGCCGTCGCTCGTGGTCATGTCGATCGACCCGCCGTTGGTGTCGGCGGCGACGTTCTTGACGATTTCGAGCTTGCCGTCGTCGTTCACCCGGTAGGAGCTGATGGTGGAGCTGCCGGCGTTGGCGACGAAGAAGTAGTCGCCGACGCGTTGGATCCAGCACGGCGCCTGCTGACCGTTGGGCACCGACTCCCCGACCTGGTCGAGCGTGCCGTCGTCGTCCAACTCGAACCGGCTGACCGCGTTCGCGCCCGACTCGGTGACCAGCACCGAGTCCTCGCTGTCGAAGGTGAAGCCGAACGGGGTGTTCCCGGCGTCGCTGATGACGGGGTTCGAGGCCAGCTCGCCGTGGCGGCCGATCTCGTAGCTGAACATGACGTTGTTGCCCTTCGTCGACACCAGGACGAACTCGCTGTCCGGGTCGATCTTGATCTGGGCCGGGGCGGTGGCGAACGCGGGCGGGTTGCCGTTGTGCAGCCCGAGCGAGCGGTTGGCGTCCTCGATCCGCGACAGGTGGCCCTTGTTCAGCTCGAAGCCCTGCACCGAACCCTCGCCACCGGCGTTGACGACGTAGACGAGGTCGCCACGGGCGGCGATGCTGACCGGCAGCAGGCCCCCGGACCAGATGACCTGGAGCTTGTGCAGCTTGGTGCCCTCGACACCGAAGACGGTCACGGTGTTGCTGCCGGCGTTCACGGCGAAGAGCAACCCCTTGTGGTAGATCAGGGAGCCCTGCGAGGCCAGCGCGTCGAGCGGCGCGCCGATGGTGAAGCCGCCCAGCCCGCCGGTCTCGTACTCACCCGCCTTGGTGAGACGGCCGTCCTCGTCGCGGTCGTACACCTTGATGGTGTTGCCCTCGGCCTTGTTGGTCTGGACGAAGAGCGCGCCCTCGTCGCCGTGGTGGTAGTCACCCCCCTTGCGGTCGTCGTGGTATCCGGGGCCGCCACCGTCGGCGAGAGCGGTCCCGGGGGTTGATCCGACGCTGGTCAGACCCGCCAGGAGGGCTGCCGCGAGCGCAACGCTGCGCTTCATCACTGACTCCTTTACGCACACGAAGGGAGGAATACGAGTTTTCCTCTACTTCGAAAGCTATCGGAGGATGTAGTCGTGATAAGTGCCGTTACCCTAAAGGGGTAATTTCGTGCCGTTCCATGAAATGACAGGACGTACGCGCTCCGATGGCATATCGCAAAGCGGACGGCCGGCCCGACCGGGCCGAAACTCGGCGGCATTCATCTCCTACCCAGGGAGGAGGCCCGCTCCGACCGCCGGCCGCAACCGGGGCTCGCGGTCGGACGCTTTCCACGGGAGGGTCCGCGAGCATCTACAGGCATGACTACCGTGCTGCGTCGGGCGACGCACTGGAACCGCCCACTGATGGTCCTGGTCTCCGTGATGGCCGTGCTCACCGTCATCGCCGCGGTCGGCGTCTTCGCCGACTCGCGCGTCCTCACCGGGGCGCCGGTCTGGCTCAAGCCGTTCAAGTTCGGCGTGTCCTTCGTGCTGTACGGCGCGACGCTCGCCTGGATGCTCTCCCTGCTGCCCCGACGCAGCCGGGCCGTCGAGAGGGCGGTCGTCGTCATCGTCGCGGTGGCGGTCGTCGAGAACGCGTGGATCGTTGGTCAGATGCTCCGCGGCGAGACCAGCCACTACAACATCTCCTCCCCCCTGAACATCGTGTTGACCGCGTCGACGGGCCTGGCGATCATGTTCCTGTTCGTCGCGCACCTCGTCATCGGGATCGTGGTCCTGATCCAGCGGATCCCCGACCGGGTCGCCGCGACCGCCGTCGGGTGGGGCCTCGGCCTGTCCCTGCTGGGCATGCTCGCGGCGGTGCCGATGGTGCTGCCGGCGCAGGATCCGGGGATCGAGGGGATCAGTGGGGCGCACAGCGTCGGTGTGCCCGACGGCGGGCCGGGGTTGCCGATCGTCGGCTGGAGCACCACGGGTGGTGACCTGCGGATCGGGCACTTCGTGGGGTTGCACGCCCTTCAGTCGCTGCCGATCCTGGCGATCCTGCTGACCCGGTTCGCCACGCGGCTGGACGCGCGTACCCGCGTCCGCCTGCTGGTCGTCGCGGGCAGCGCGTACGGCGTACTCATCGTGTTGTTGACCTGGCAGGCGCTGCGCGGACAGCCGCTGCTGCGCCCGGACGCCGGCACGCTGGCCGCGGTCGCGGCCCTGGTGGTCGCGACGGCGGCCGCCAGCGGCCTGGTGCTGGTCCGCCGACGCCGCCCGGAACTGGCGTTGGCCGCGTGACCGAGACGCTGTTCTCCCTGACGTTCACGGTGGCCGCGCCGTTCTGGGCGCTGATGATCCTGCTGCCGCGCTGGTCGTGGACCGCTCGGATCATCTCCTCGCCGCTGATCGTGCTGCCGGTCGTGGTGATCTACGCCCTGTTGGTGATCCCGGCGTTCGGCGACGTGCTGACGGCCGTGGGGTCGCCGACCGTGGACGGGGTGCGTGACCTGCTCGGCACCTCCACCGGGGCGGCGGCGGGCTGGGCCCACATGATCGCCTTCGATCTGTTCGTCGGGCGCTGGGCGTGGTTGGACAGCAGGGAACGGGGGGTGCCGGCGCTGGTGATGGCGCCGGTGCTGCTGCTGACCATCCTGCTCGGACCGCTGGGCCTGGCCGCGTACCTCGCGGTCCGGACCGGGTGGCGGCGACCGTCGGCTGCCGCCACCGGCGCGCAGCACCTAGGCTGACCACCGTGGGATGGCCGGGGCGACTGTTCGACATGCGGGACACGCTCGTACGGATGGTGCTGCTCGACCTCAGCGGGCTGGGTTTCCTGCTCCTCATCCCCCACAGCCGCACCACCAGCACGACACAGTGGATCCTCGCGGTGGTCGCGTTCGCGGTGGCGCTGGCGGCACACCGCCGGCCGGTGGTCAACCTGGTGATCCAGACCGCCCTGCTGGCGGTCGCGCTCGGCCTGGTCGAGGACTTCACGATCAACCAGGTCGGTGCCAGTTGGGCGCTGCTCGAGGTCACCATGCGGGCACACCGCCCCCGGGTCATCTGGCTCTGCGGCGCGCTGCTGGTGGCGGTCGACCTGGCCGACACGATCGGCGCCCCGAGCGACCAGGTCGCCTCCGGCGTCGTCGGGCTGACCCTGGAGGTTGGCGTGCCGGTGCTGCTCGGCCTCGTCATCCGCACCAACCGGGAGTTGAGTCGACAGGCCGTCGAGCGGGCCGTGGCCGAGCAGCGCCAGCACGCGTCGGAGAACCGCGCGGCACGCGCCGACGAACGCGCGGCCATCGCCCGCGAGTTGCACGACGTCGTCGCGCATCACGTGGCGTCGATGGTCCTGCGGGTCGGCGTGGCCCGGCACGTGCTCACCGACCTGGATCCCCGGGTGGGCGAGGTGTTCGACGACGTGCACGGCACCGGCACCGCGGCCCTGGCGGAGCTGCGTCGGCTGGTCGCGGTGCTGCGCAACCCCGACGGGGTACGCGGTGACGCGGCGCTGACCGCGATCGAGCCCTCCGCGCTGCCGGCGGCGATCGGCGCGTCCATCGACCGGGCCCGCCAGGCCGGTGTCACCGTGGAGGCCGACCTGGACCCGGCGATCGGCTCGCTCGACGCGGTCCGTGGCCTGGCGGTGCTGCGACTGACCCAGGAGGCGCTGACAAACGTGGCCAAACACGCGGGTACGTCCGCGCGCGCGCACGTCGTGATCGCCGTGCGCGACGGTGCCGTGCACTGGGAGGTCGCCGACACCGGGCACGGTGGGGTGCCGCCGGGCGTGCCGACCGGCGGCGGGCACGGCATCACCGGCATGCGCGAGCGCGTCGAGGTCCTCGGCGGTCGGCTGGAGGCCGGCCGAACCCCGACGGGGTGGCGGGTGCGTACCGTGCTCCCGGCCTCCGCCGCCGAGCCGCCCGGCCACCCGGTGCCCCGGGAACGCACGGCCCCCGCCGGATCACCCGCGCCGGAGCCGGCGTGATCCGGGTGCTGCTGGTCGACGACCAGCACCTGATCCGCGCCGGGCTGCGCATGCTCTGCGACGCCCAACCCGACATCGAGGTCGTCGGTGAGGCCGACAACGGTCGGGACGCGATCCCGCTGGCCGGGCGGCTCCTGCCCGACGTCGTCGTCATGGACCTGCGGATGCCGGGTGTCGACGGGATCACCGCGACCAGCCGGATCCTCGCCGACCGCCCCGCCACCCGCGTCCTGGTGCTGACCACGTTCGGCGACGACGACCACCTCTACCCGGCCCTGACCGCCGGCGCCTGCGGGTTCCTGCTCAAGGACGCGCCCCCGACCGAGTTGCTCGACGGCATCCGGCGGGCCGCCGTCGGTGACAGCCCGTTCAGCCCGGAGGTGCTGCGGCGGCTCGTCCAGCGCGCGGTGCACGCCCGACCCGAGTCGCCACGGCTGGTGCAGGGTCTGACCGCCCGCGAACGGGACGTGCTGGACCTGGTCGCCGAGGGCCTGTCCAACACCGAGATCGGCGACCGGCTGCACATCGGCGTCACCACGGTCAAGACCCACATCACCAGCCTGATGACCAAGACCGACAGCCCCAACCGGGTCCGCCTCGCGCTGTTCGCGCGCGGCGTCTAACGGCCGCACGCGTAACCCTGCATCCCCCGGGGGTTCGCACCGGCGGACAGCACGCCCGTCGCCGGATCACGCGTCACCGCGCAGAGCCGGCCCAGGCTCCACCCGTCGGTGACGCGCACCCGGTGCCCGTACGCCCGCAGGGCCGCCCGCACGCCCTCGTCGAGCCGGTCCTCCACCACCAGGACGCCGGGCTCGACGTCGCGGGGATAGAACGACCCCGGCAGGCTGAGCGTGTGCCACGCCGGCGCGTCGATCACCTCCTGGAGCGGCTGGCCGCCGACGAGATGCCGCAGCAGGAACGCCAACTGCCACTGGTCCTGCTGGTCCCCGCCGGGGGTGCCGCAGGCCAGCACCGGCTCGCCGTCGCGGTGCACGATCGTCGGGCTCAACGTCGTACGCGGTCGACGGCCCGGGACCAACGAGGAGGCGAGCCCCTCCTCCAGCCAGCACATCTGCAACCGGCTGCCCAGCGGGAAGCCGAGTTCCGGAATGGTCGGCGAACTCTGCAACCAGCCACCACTGGGCGTCGCGGAGATCATGTTGCCCCAGCGGTCGACCACGTCCACGTGACAGGTGTCGCCCCGGGTCACCCCGTCCGACCGCACGGTCGGCTCCCCCGTCGTCGGGTCCGCCGCGTACCCACGCCGCGCGGCAGCGCTTCGGACGTGGGCCGGCAGGCGTGGCCGCGCCCCGTCGGGACGCCCCGGCCGCAACTGCGCCGACGCGCGATCGCCGATCAGGGCCGCCCGCTCGCGCGCGTACTCCCGGGAGAGCAGAGCCGTGGCGGGCACGTCGACGCCGTCGCCGTACCAGGCCTCCCGGTCGGCGAAGGCGAGCTTGAGCGCCTCGACCTGGGCGTGCACACCGGCCGCCGTCGCCGGGTCGTACGCGCCGGGGTCGTCGAGCGCGTCCAGGGTGGCAAGCGCCTCCAGCAGCACCGGGCCCTGACCCCAGAAGCCGGTCTTCGCCACCGAGTAGCCGTGCCAGTCGAGGGTGGTGGGTGCCTCCCAGGTCGCCGAGTACGCGGCCAGGTCGTCGCCGGTGACCAGCCCGGCGTGCGGCCGTCCGGTGGAGTCCCGGAACGGCTGGCGGCTGAACCTGTCGATCGCCTCGGCGACGAAACCCGTGCTCCAGGCCCGGCGCGCGGCCTCGATCTGCGTCTCCCGGTCCGCGCCGGCCGCCTGTCCCGCCTCGACCAGCCGGCGCAGGGTGTCCGCGTACGCCGGGTTGGCGAACAACTCCCCCGCGGCCGGTGGGCGGCCGCCGCGCAGCCAGAGCGCGGCGGAGGTGGGCCAGTGCTTCTCGAACAGCGACCGGACGGCCGCCACTGTGGCACCGACCTGGCCCACGAGCGGGTGCCCGGCGCCCGCGTAGCCGATGGCCGGCTCCAACACCTCGGCGAGGGTGCGCGTGCCGTGGTCGCGCAGCAGCAGGAGCCAGGCGTCCACGGCGCCGGGTACGGCCGCCGCGAGCGGTCCGGCGCCGGGGACGAGGTCCATCCCGAGGGACCGGAAGTGCGCGACTGTGGCACCGGCCGGCGCGGGCCCCTGCCCGCACAGCACCTTCGGCCGGGGGTCCCGCGCGGTGGCCACGATGGCCGGCACCTCGCCGCCCGGCCCGTTGAGGTGGGGTTCGACCACGTGCAGGACGAACCCGGCGGCGACCGCCGCGTCGAAGGCGTTGCCGCCGCGTTCCAGGATGCCCATCGCCGACTGGCTGGCGAGCCAGTGCGTCGAGGAGACCATGCCGAAGGTGCCCCGCAGCGTGGGCCGGGTGGTGAACGTCATGACCACACCTCACTCGGCTCCGCGGTGCGAACGCAAGACCTCCGGATCCGCACGCACGCCGGCCCGGCCGGTGCTCAGTGCGCGGGCCGGGAGCGGCCGAGGCTCAGTGCGCGGGCCGGGAGCGGCCGAGGCTCAGTGCGCGGGCCGGGTCCGGTCGGCGTTCAGTGCGCGGGGCGCGTCCGGTCGCCGCGGAAGAGGCTGAGCAGGACGACAAGGGCGAGCACCGCCACCACCGCGCTGAAGATCTCACCGGCGGGACGCAGGCCGGCGCTCTGGATCAGCAGGCCCACCCCGACGGCGGGCACACCGAGCATGGCGAACAGGATCGCGAAGAAGGTCGACACCGCCTCGGCCCGATGCTGCGGTTCGGTCTTCGTCGTGATCGTCGCGATGCCGTCGCCGACCGCCACCCCGGACGCGACCCCCATGATCGCCGCGCTGAGGACGAGCGTCGCCAGCAGCGCCATCCACATGCTGAACGCGAGCAGTCCCGCCCCCACGATCAGACCGACGCAGGCGCTGGCCAGCGCGGCACGCGAGGACAGGACGCGGGTCAGCAGCTGCCCGAACGCGGCACCGGCGAACGCCACGAAGACCACGAGCGCGGCCAGGGTGTGCGAGGTCTCGTGCAGGACCATGCCGAGGAACAGTCCGCTCACCGACGTGAGCACCCCGAGCGCGGCGAACCCCGAGCCGGCGGTGATCGCCGAGCGGACGAAGGCGCCGCGAATGGTCGCCGGCACGTGCAGCCGTTGCACCCGCAGCGTCACCGGCGAGCGCTCCCGCACCGTCTCCGGTACGCCGCGCAACGCGATGATCGCGACCACGGCCAGGACCAGCACGATCACCCAGGGCAGCCGGAGCGGGTCGGGCGCCACGTCCGACACGATCCCGGACAGCAGGGTGCCGGTGGCGAGGCCACCCAGGTTCGCGAAGATCGACACGGTGGCGGCCCGCTTCGGGTGCCGTGGGCTGATCAACTCGGCCAGCGCCGCGGTGGCCGCGCCGATGATCAGCGCGGCGGAGAGACCGGCGAGGACCCGACCCACGATGATCATCGCCAGGTCCACGGCGGCCAGGAACACGGCGTCCGCGGCGACCGAGAGCAGCAGCGCGACGAGGATCACCGGACGTCGGCCGATCTGGTCGGAGAGCCGACCGAACACCAGCAACCCGACGACCACGCCCAACGCGTACAGCGCGTAGACCACTGTCACCGTCAACGACGAGAAGCCGAACTCCATCTCGTAGAGCGGGTAGAGCGGTGTCGGCACGGTGGTGCCCACAAGCGTGATCCAGAAGGCGAACGTGACCCGCACCGCGCCGGACGTGGAACCCGACCGTGTCGTTGCGCCATCGGCACGGCTGGCGTTGGACATGATCGGTCCCTTCGGGCTCGGACGCCCCTGCTGCGGGCCATCGCGGCTCCTGTCCCCCCGTGCAGCATGGGTCCTGGCCCGCCACGCAGGTGCGACAACGGCCCGAAACGCCCCTCATCAGGTGGCGGGCGGGGCCCGTGCGCCGCCCGCGCCCCGCGACCGATCACGCCGGGTACGACGGCCCGCCCTCGCGTCGCCCGGGAGGTCGAGGGTGGTACTCCGGGCGTAGCCTCGCGCTGGCGAACGCCCCCCGCACCGCCGCCGAGAGCGCCGTCATGTCGTACGCGCCGTGGTGCCGCCGACCGTTGATGAAGAAGGTAGGGGTGCCGGTGACACCGCTGAGGTCTGCGGAGTCGACGTCCTCGGCGACCCGGTCGACGCCCATCCGTTTCACCATGTGCTCCCGGAACCGGTCGAGGTCCAGGCCGAGCCGTTCGGCGTAGCCGAGCACCTCGGTGGGGTCGAGGGCGTCCTGGTGCGCGAGCAGCAGATCGTGCATCTCCCAGAACGTGCCCTGCTCCCCCGCCGCCTCGGCGGCCTCGGCGGCGAGTTGGGCGTGCGGGTGGACGTCGGTGAGCGGCAGGTGCCGCCAGACGTACCTGACGTTCGCGAAGTCGGCCAGCAGTTCCCGGACCACCGGCTCGGCCTGCCCGCAGTAGGGGCACTCGAAGTCGCCGTACTCCACGACCGTCACCGGCGCCTCGACCGGCCCGCGCATGTGGTCACGCTCCGGGTCGACCGGCAGCATCAGGTCGACGATCCCCTCGGTGACGCCCAACAGCGCCCGCGCACGCCGTGCCGGTGACAGTCGTCCGACAGCGCGGAACACCAGCCAGGTGACGAGGGACGCGCCGGCTGTGGCGACGAGGATGCCGAGCTTCGCCTCGTCCAGGGCCGGGCCGCTCAGGGCATGGGTGGCGATGAGCAGCGCGACGGTGAACCCGATGCCGGAAACCGTGCCGACCCCCACGACGGCGCCCCAGCCGACGGGTGGCCGGAAGCGGTTACCGCTCAGCCGGGCCACCAACCACGAGGTGGCCACGATCCCGGCCGGCTTACCGACGACGTACGCGACCACCACACCGAGCGCCACCGGCGAGACCACGGCCCTGGCGAGCAGGTCGCCGTCGATCACGATCCCCACGTTGGCCAGCGCGAAGAGCGGCACGACCAGGTAGCTCGCCCACGGATGGAAGATGCTCTGGAGCCGCTCGTTTGGCGACACCGCCGAGATCAGCCCGGCCCGCGCCATCCGGGCGAGCTGCGGGGTGGGCTGCTCCCGGAAGAGGCGGAACTGGTCGCTGGCCCGTCGCAGGTCGCTCCGGTCCGGGGCGTAGGCGTAGGTCAGCAACCCCATCACCAGACCCACCACGACCGGATCGACACCGGACTCCGAGACCGCCACCCAGGCGGCCACACCCAGCACCGCGTACACCGGCCCGAACCGCACACCCAGGGCCCGGACGACCAGGACCACACCGAAGATCACCACCGCGACGAGCAGCGCCGACAGCGAGGGATGATGCGGGTACGCGATGGCCAGCACCGCGATCGCGAGCACGTCGTCGACGACGGAGACGGTCAGCAGGAAACCCCGCAGCCGATCCGAGAAGCGCGGCCCGAAGACGGCCAGCGCGCCGAGCGCGAGCGCCGTGTCCGTGGCCATCACCACGCCCCAGCCCCCGGCCGTGGTGTGCCCGGCGTTGATCACGAGATAGATCGCGATCGGCGCCAGCATGCCGCCGAACCCGGCGAGCATCGGCAACGCCAGCCGTCGCCGCTCCCGCAGCTCGCCGATGTCGAACTCGCGGCGCAACTCCAGCCCGGCCACCAGGAAGAAGAAGGTCATGAGGCCGCTGTTCACCCAGGTACGCAGGTCGTGTGACACGGACCAGTCGCCGAGCCGAACCGAGAGCGAGGTGCCCCACACCGACTCGTACGACGAGACGTGCAGATTGGCCCAGCCGAGGGCCAGCACCGCAGCGACCAGCACCACCCGGGCACCGCCGGTCTCGGTGCGCAGGAACGCGCGCAGCGGAGCGTTGAACCGCCCCTCCCAGGCGGTCCGACTGCTCCATCCCCGCAGGGGATTGCTGCTCGTCACGGGAACAATACTTGTCGAGCCGATCGGCACGTGGTTCGGAATCGGACACCTCGTGACGGGCCGCCGCGGACCCGGGCCCACCGCGCCTGTCGCGTCGATCTTGCACTTTCTGTCGCCGAGATGCGGGACTCTGCGTCATTTGTCGCGACAGCAAGTGCAAGATCGCGCGGAGGGCCGGCGACCACCCTGAGGGCACGCACGCAGTGCGACTGGTTGGTAGCGTGCCGGTGATGTCGCCGGTTCCTGGGGAGGATCGACATGTGGGTGGACGACGCCGCGCTCGACGCGGCCGAGGGCCGACTTGACGAGTGGGAATCATCGCTCGCCGAGCGGGCGGAACGAGCCAGGACTCTGTCGGCGACGATGCGGGAGCTGACCGGCACCGCCCGCAACGCCGCTCGGACTGTCCACGTCACCGTCGACTCGGCTGGTCTGCTCGTCGACCTGCGGCTCGACGAGCTCATCCGGCACCAACCCGCGGCGCACACCGCTCGGCAGATCCTGGAGACCACCACCGCCGCGCGCGCCGACCTGCTCCGACAGGTCGGCGACGCGGCCACGGAGTCGTTGGGCGACGACGCGAGCACCCGGGCGATCATCGACTCGTACCGCAGCCGGCTTCTCCCCGACCAGGGATCAGACGATGCCCGCCGGTGACGGCATCGAGGTCGACCCGGACGACCTCACCGCCCACGCCGCACGTCTCGATCGCTGTGCCGACAGCCTCGACACCGCCCAGCAGGCCGGCCAGCACGTCCGGTTGGGCACCGACGCCTACGGGCAGCTCTGCGCGCTGATGCCGACGCTGCTCGACGGCCTGCAGCGAACCCTGGTCGACGGCATCGGCTCCGCAGCCGGGTCCGTGCGGGACACCGCCGGGAGGCTGCGGACCAGCGCGGACCGCTACCGACACTCGGACGCCCACGCCAGGCAACTGCTCGACGGGGTGCGGCAGCAGCGGTGACGTCCAATCCACTCGTCGCCGCCGCTGCGGACACCCCGCCCAGCGCCTGGGCGGGCGTGTGGATCTGCGAGGACATCGAACTCATCGCGCAGGGCGTCCGCAACGGCAGTTGGATCGACGGCAGCCTCGGCGTGGTGAGCGCCGGCCTGGACGCCCTCGCCTTCGTCTCCGACCCGGTCGGCGCCCTGCTCCAGTACGGGATCGCCTGGCTCATCGAGCACGTCAAGCCGCTCAGTGAGGCGCTGGACTGGCTCGCCGGCGACCCCGCGCAGATCACCGCACACGCCCAGACCTGGCGCAACGTCGCCGCATCACTGCGCGAGGAGGCAGGCGCGCTGACCCGCGCCGTTCGCACCGACGTCGCCGGCTGGGGCGGTAGCGCCGGCCCCGCCTACCGGGGCTGGGCCGCCGAACAACAGCAGGCCCTCAGTGGCCTCGCCCAGGGCGCCGACGCCATGGCCGCGATCACCGAAGGCGCCGCCGGCCTGGTGGCCGCCGTCCGACTCCTGGTCCGCGACGCCATCGCCAGCTGCGTGTCCCGCCTCATCGTGTACGCGAGCGAACTCGTCATCACCGGCGGACTGGCCGCGCCGCTGGTCGTCGAGCAGGTGACGACGTTGGTCGCGTCGTGGGGTGCGCGGATCGCACGGCTGCTGCGCGGGCTGCTGGCCAGCCTGCGGCGCTTGATCCCGGAGGTACGCCGCCTCAGCGACCTGATCGAGAAGCTCAAGCAGGCGCTGGGTCGGCTCCAGAAGCAGTCGCCCGATCCCCCGAGGCCCGACAGTCCCGGGCCGACGAAGATTTCGGCTGATCCCAGCCGACCGGACTTCACTCACGCCGAGATCGACTCACGGAAGATCACCGCCTACGCCATGAACCCGGACCACCCTGTCGGCAAGAACAAGTATCGCGTCATCAACTCCGCCACTGGCCTCGGCCCGGACGACGCCGACGCAATCCTGCAGCAGATTCGCGAAGGCGTAATCGCCGGCAAGCCCATGCTCGGCAAGGCGGACGAGTTCGGCCAGCGGTGGAACGTGGACCTGCCCCTGACCGGCCCCGATGGCACGATCACCGTCCGCACAGCCTGGATACTGGAGAGCGGGGCACCTGCACCTCGGATGGTGACAATATCGTTCCCGCCAAAGGAAGGTTGACATGGTGGAGCTGTACGACGTGATTGAACTGCGAGAAGCCATTCCGGGAGAAGAACTGCCCGCCGGGGCAACGGGAACCGTCGTGCATGTCTTCAACGGCCCACCGCCTGCGTACGAAGTCGAGTTCGCCGACGCCGATGGCCGTACGGTCGCCATGGTCACGCTCCGGACAGACCAGATAGTGCACCGCGACAGATAGGTCGGAGGCAACGGGCTGGTACGACTGGCGAGCGGTAACTGCTGGAAGCCGAGCACAACGTCGATGTTGTCCGCCACCTACCAGGAACGGGTGGCCGCACCTACGCATCCGAGACCCACGGATCGAGCAATCCTGCTCTAGTTGCTGGCGCACCGCGCGGTCCATCACCGCAGGCGGTGGGCTGCGAACCGGTAGGATGCGCCCATGAGCTCAGAGGCGGTTGGCAGGTACATGCCCACGGTCGTGACGCTCGACGACCTGACGGCGATGATGGCCGCGGACGAGAACCACCGGTACGAAATCAGCCCCGAGGGAGTCGTCTCGATCATGCCGCCGCCGGGCTACAACCACGCGATCATCGCGACGCGGCTCATGGTGTGGCTGGCCCAGGGCGGTGTCCCGGCGGAACACATTGCCCAGGCGGTCGGGTTACGCATACCGGGCCGTGACGGCGGTATCGGCGGCCGGATCCCAGACCTGGTCATCTGGAGCAAAGCTCAAGCAGACGGTGTGTGGCTGCCGGTCGCCGACGTGCTCCTCGTGGTCGAGATCGTCTCCCCCGGCTCCGAGGGTGTCGACACCGTTACCAAGCGCAGCGAGTACGCCACCGCCGGCATTCCTCAGTACTGGCTGGTCGATCAGGATTCAGGGCAGACCGTCACCATGTACCGCCTGGGCGGCAATCAGTACGTCACTCGGGCGACCATGCCGCTCGCCTGGGTCCTCAATACGCGGCCGGACGAGCACGACCTCGGCTGAGGCGGCCCAGACCTCGCCACCTGCCGGGCGTCGACACGCCGTCGAACACCGTCCTCGGTAGGTACCACCCTGCCCGCCACTCGGCAGTCTCTGCGATCATGTCCGGATGGTTGGCGGTGGCAGCGACGACACGGTCACCTTTCGGCGTGCCGGAGTCGACGACATACCCGACGTACTCCGCGTCCTCGACGAGGCGGCGGCATGGCTGCGCGAACGCGGGATCAGTCAGTGGCCCGCGCGTTTCGAGGCGGGCTGGATCGACGACGCGTGTCGCCGCGGTGAGACCTGGCTAATCGAGATCAACGACAGGATCGCCGGGACCGTCACGCTGGACTGGGCGGATCCCGTCTGGGCCGACATCAGCGGGCAGGCGGCGTACGTGCACAGGATGGCCGTGTGCCGCTGGGCAGGCGGTCTCGGCGCCGTCATCCTGGCCTGGGCTGCGGACACCGCCCGTTCTGATGGCCGGGATGCTCTCCGCCTGGACTGCGTGGCATCCAATCGTCGGCTACGCGCCTACTACGAGGCCTCCGGGTTCGTTCACCGCGGTGACGTGGCCGTGGGTGGCGCACCCGGCCAGCGAGAACAACAGGGCCCCGTCACCATTGTCAGCCGTTACGAACGGCCGCTGCACGCCGCGGGCTGAACCACGGTCTGGTACCGATACGAGTGAAGGGGTCTCGTCAACCCTGGGTGAGGCGGCCGTCCTGGTCGAAGCGGAGGCGACCGCTTGTCACGGCGACGTGCAGCCCGTACCGGAGTAGTTTGTCGATCTTCTCGGTGCGGCGGCGGTAGCCGAGCCGTTCCAGGCCGGCGCGCAACAGCCGTTCCTCGTCCATGCTCGGTACGCCCCGCAGCACGTGCACGAGGGCGTTGGCCACCTCCTCGGGTGGCACCTCCTCGAACGCGCGGTCGTTGCTCGCCTGCGTGACCCGGTACGCGCGGTACGTCTGCGGGTCGGTGTCCTCGGGCCAGGCGTACCGGCTCACGCTCGGGTGCGGGTACAGACGGCGGGAGTCGACGAGCGAGAGCACTGCGGTACGCCGGTCCTCCCGGGTCCGGAGGAAACCGAACCGGGCGAGGGCGAGGCGGGCGAGCCGGTGCTGTTCGATGGGTCCCTCGGCCTCGATGATCTCGTGGAGGGCGGTCCGCAGCAGATCACGTACCCGCCGATCGGTGGCCAGCAGGTCGAGGTCGGCCTGGTCTCCGAGCGGGGTCGGGACGTACGGAACGAACGGGCCCACCGTGATCGTGTCCGCATCCGAGGGTGCCGTGACCTGCGGTGCGGCGAGTGCGGTGACCGGTGGCGCCGACACCTCCCGGAACGGCTCCTCGTCCAGCGCGGGGCGCGGCTGGGGCACCTCGGCGGCCGGTGTCGGGCGCGACGGCTCCCCATCCGACTCGGAGCGCGGCTGTGGCAACGCGATGGTGTCGGGTGCCGAGGCGACCGCCGACGGCTCCGGTTCGGCGGTCGCGGCCGCGTCGGCCCGGGTGACCGCCTCGTCGACCCGGTCGAGCAGCGCCGACCGGTCGTGGATCCACGCCGGCAGCCAGAACCGGACGACCTCCGGCCAACCCATGATCGAGCGGAGGAGCGCGGGCGCCGAGTCCCGGTCGGCCACCGTCGGGCGGGCGCCCCACTCCGGACCGTCGAGCATGACGGCCACCTGCCACAGCGGTGCGCCTGGTCTGCGTACCGCGATGTCCACCGTGAAGTCGGAGAGACCGTGCGAGGTACGAACCTCGTGGCCGCGGTCGCGCAGCGCCGCGGCCACCTCCGCGCGGATCCGACTGCGCCGCTCGGTGCGGTCGGCGGTGAGGTCACCCAGGCGTTCCGCGCCGGCGGCGGCCATCTCGCAGTACGCCCGCAGGTGCTGCGTGCCCAACGCGGACGTACGGGACAGGTCGATGTCCGACGGGTCGAAGGACGAGTAGAGGACGACCTGGCGGCGGGCGCGGGTGATGGCGACGTTGAGTCGCCGCTCGCCGCCGGCCTGGCTGAGCGGACCGAAGTTCAGCGGGAGCTGACCGGTCTCCGGGTTGGTGGAGAAGGCCAGGGAGAACAGGACGACGTCCCGCTCGTCGCCCTGCACGTTCTCCAGGTTCTTCACGAAGATCGGCTCCGCGACCGCGCCGGAGAGGTGCTCGCGGATGATCGGATCGGTGCTCTCCTCCAGCAGGTTGAGGATGAGGTCCCGCTGCTGGATGTTGAAGGTGACCACGCCGACGGACTGGGTGGCGGTCGCCGGCTCGTGCAGCCGCCGGGTGATGTCGGCGAGGATCGCCCGCGCCTCGACCTCGTTGGTGCGGGACCCGCCCCGGTCGTACTGGCCGTCGACCCGCCGCCAGCTGACGCCCGCCGAGCTGGCGGCACCGGGCGACGGGAGGCTGGAGAGCTTGTTGTCGTAGTAGTAGCGGTTGGAGAAGGCGATGAGTGACTCGTCGTGACTGCGGTAGTGCCAGGAGAGCCACCGTTGCGGCAGCCCCGACTCGACGGCCTCGCTGAGGATGCTCTCCAGGTCCTCCGGCACCGGGCCGTCGCCCACGTCGGCCTCGTCCACACTGTGGCTGGCCTGCATGATGCTGCTCGGCGGCATCTGTCGGGAGTCACCGACCACCACCGCTGCGCTGCCCCGGCCCATCGCGCCGATCGCCTCCGCCACGCGGATCTGCGAGGCCTCGTCGAAGATGACCAGGTCGAACCGTTGGCTCCCCGGCGCCAGGAAGTTCGCGGCCGACGCGGGACTGACGAGCACGCACGGAGTCAGTGCGAGCACCGCGTCCGGGTACTGCTCGAACAGCTCCCGGAAGGACCGCCCGCCCCGCTTGCGGCGCAGCTCCGCCGCGAAGTCGGCGAAGCGGCCACGCCGGTCGGCCGGGCTGAAGGGGCGGCGGCGGACCAGCACCGACGGCAGCTGCGTCGGCAGCGCGGACCGCAGCTCACCGGCGGCCGCCTCGAACTGGCTGATCTCGTCGTCGTGCAGTTCCGGGTCGAAGTACTGCAGGCCGCCGGCCCGCATCCG
The DNA here is from genome assembly GCF_049847025.1 of Micromonospora sp. DT231. Classification (NCBI taxonomy): domain Bacteria; kingdom Bacillati; phylum Actinomycetota; class Actinomycetes; order Micromonosporales; family Micromonosporaceae; genus Micromonospora; species Micromonospora sp. DT231. Next base: position 138,719 of record NZ_JBNCNO010000016.1, read on the forward strand.
CTCGGCGAGGGACGCCGTGGCGACTCCCCGCCGGTAGACCTCCTCGGCGAGATGCCCGGCCACCTCGGCGCGCAGTAGCTGGTCCTGGTAGTCGGTGAGACCGGCCGAGGCGAGCACGTCGGCGTGGGTCAGGACGGTCGCCCACCGGCGCAGCGGGAACAACTCCTCGCTCCGCAACTCGTGCAGCCAGGCCACGCCGTCGCGCTGCCAGGCGTCGACCCAGTGCGAACCGGCGGCCCACCGGCTCAGCTCCGACCCGCCGGAGCGCAACACCCCGCGCCAGGCCCGCCACCGCGAGGCGACCCGGTCGAGCAACACCGCGTCGACATCGGTGAACCCGCTGTGGAACAGCTCCCAGGCCTGCGGGTGCCGGGCCAGGAGCGTCCGACCGACCTGGGTCGCCTCGATCGCCTCGGCCAGCCGCTCCTGCGCGTCGGGGTCCGTGGGCTGCCACCGCGACAGCCGCAGTCCGCCCACCGCCACCCACTGCTGATCGAGGGCCGCCGCCTGCGCCTGGGCCGCCACCAGCCGACCGCTTGTGACCTCCACCCGGTCGACGTCGAGCGTCGCACCGGCGACCAGGTGCACCGCCAGCCGATCCACGATGGCCTGCCAACGCTTGCGCTTGCCGAACAGCCTCTTGGCCACCCCCTGCGCCTCGGCGTGCCAGGCGGTCAACTCCGGCCGGGCGAACACGTCCGGCCGGAAGTCGGCCAGCTCACCGGCGAAGCCCTGCCGGAAGGCCGCCAGGTCCGCCTGGAGCCGGGCCACCGCCTCGTCCCACCGTCGGTCGCTGGCGTGCAGGGTGGTCTGCCGGTCCGGCAGCAGTCCGCGTACGGCGAGCCACGCGCCCGCCTGCAGCTCGCTCACGGTCTCCGGGGCGGGCAGCGTTCGCAGCAACTCGACCAGGTGCGGGTGGGTGGCGAGGTCGGCGCGGAGGCGTTCGAGTTCACCGGCGATCTCGGTGACCGCGGCGCCGTGCAACCCGTCGAGGGTGCGGCAACCGCTGAGCGCCCACGGGTGCGCGGCCCGGAGTCGGGCCGATCGTGCGGCCGCCGGGAACTCCCGCAGGGTCGTCTCGACCTGCGCGCGTGCCGGGGCGGGCGCGTGCAGGTAGGCCACCGGGATCGGGGCGACCGGGCCGTCTCCGTACGCCAGGGTCTGCTCGTAGGCCGACCAGAGCGACATCCCGACGGGGTTTGCGGTGTGCACCTGGGCCGGATACTCGGCCAGCGGGGCGAGCCGCGTCCGGTAGGCCGTCTCGACGGCCGTCCACGAGCCGTCGCCGCCCTGGTCGTACTGGTCGAGGGCGTCGCGCAGCTGCTGGCGGATCGCGTTGAGGGACTGCTTGCGCCCGTGCAGGTCGAGCGCGAACGGCCCGAGGCCCACCTGCCTGAGGCGGCGCTTCACCACCTCCAGCGCGGCCTGCTTCTCGGCGACGAACAGCACCGACCGGCCCGCGCTGACCGCCCGGGCGATCATGTTGGTGATGGTCTGGGACTTGCCGGTGCCCGGCGGGCCCTCCAGGACGAACGAGTGGCCGCGCTCGGCGCGCACGATGGCCTGCATCTGCGACCCGTCGGCGGGGATGGGCAGGTGCAGGTCGGCCTCGTCGACGGCGATCTCGACATCGTGCTCCGGGCGGGCGGGATCGTCGAACGTGGCGCCGGAGGACTCGACAAGGTGCCGGACGACCGGGTTCTCCAGGAACCGGGGCCAGTGGTCGGTGAGGTCCCGCCACATCTGGAAGGTGGAGAACTGCACAAGTCGAAGGCTTGCGGTCTCGTCGATACGGTAGTTGAGCCGGTTGTCGAGCAGCCCGGTGTTGATCGCGGCCAGGGTCTTGGCGATGTCGATGCCGTGCTCGTCGAGGACCGGTCGCTCCAGCTCCGGGATCCGCACGCTGTGCTTGACCCGCAACCACTCGATCAGGCAGTAGTTCGGGCTGGCGACCTCGGTGCCGTCGATGACCATCGCGTACGGGCGACGGCCGTTGCCGCCCTCGATGCGCACCGGCAGGAGGAACAGCGGCGCGTACGCCTCTCCCCCGGTCGTCTTCGTGTGCACCAGGGTGCCGATGGTCAGGTAGAGGTAGTTGCTGCCCGTCTCCTGCTCCATCGTGCGCGCCTCGCGTTGCAGCGCCCGCATCGCGGTCTTGTAGCGGGCGTCGGTGACCGCGCCGTAGACCCGCCGGTCGGTACGCAACTCCCGGGTGAGGATCTCGCCGTCGAGGTCCTGCGCCCGGCGCGACCCGGCCAGCTCGTGGACGTGACTGATGTCGTCCTGCGGGATGACCTGCACCTGGCGGCCGTCGTGGATGAGGTCGTCGAGCAGGGCCAGCGCACCGGCGGGCACGTGCAGGTCCAGCCCACGGCCGCGCTTGGGCAGGTTGAGCAGCGGATTACGCAGGCTCAGGTCGAGCAGCGACTTCTTCCACTGCTGGACGCGCGCCGGCGACCCGTCGGACTGGTACGGCACCTCCTCGCCCTCGTCGGCGATCTGACGCAGCTTCGCGGCGGCGACACCGGGCGGCAGGTCGAGGGACGCTGTTATCTCTGGCGTCGCCTCGGCTGTCGTTTCCTTGAGCAGCGGCGTGGCGACCAACTCGTCGGCTGACGGCAGCGGGCGGATCCCCGAGCGATGGGCCAGGTGGACGTCGACGACGCCCTGCATGCGGTCGCCATCGCCGCGGAAGTGGCCGAGCCCGACGCGTACCGCCTCGGTGAAGGTCGCCGACTGCGCGCCCGGCCCGATGCGGGTCAGCTCGACCGAGACGGCCCGGCCAGAGTCCACCATGGAGATCAGCAGGTTGGACTCGGTCACCGCGGCCGAGCCCAGCCGTTCCTCCTCCAGCAGGAAGCCGCCGAAGGCGTGCCCCGCGCTGATGAAGATGAGCGGGTGCAGCCCCGCCGCCTCCAGACACGCGGCGTACGTGACGGACAGGTCGAGGCAGTTGCCGAGCCGCCCGTCGAGCACCGCCGCCGTGGTGCGCACCTTCTGGCCGGTGTGCTCGAAGGACGCCGGCAGCGTCTGGTAGGTGATCTCGAGCTGGCGCAGCGCCTCGTAGACCGCGCCGGCGATCAGCGCCGCCCGCTCCGAGCCCTCCTGGTAGCCCTGCAACGAGCCGGAGCCGGTCCGCGCGAGCAGGAGCTGGGCGGCCGACCGCAGTACCGCCTCCACGGCCTTGGTGTTGGGCTGCACGAACGCCGCCAGGCTGTCGTACAGGACCGGGCTGTTGAACCACTCGTTGTGCGCCAACACTTTCGACGGCGCGACAAGCGTCAGGCTGGTGTCTTGTGTTTCGGCTGCGTTGTCGGCTGTCTCGGCTGTTTCGACGGTGAGACGGTAGTCGACCGGGAATGCCTCGTCGGTGCGGTACAGCAGCGTGCGGTCGGGAGTGAAGTCGCGGAAGTCGTCCCAGCTCGTGCTGGCACCGGGCCGCAACGGCGCGGCGAGGGTACGCGTCCACGGCTCGGTCAGCGCGCCGTCCGGGCCGCGCAGTTCCAGGGTCACCGTGACATCGGTCAGCGGCACCGCGCCTCTGTTGACGAGCGTGAGGTGACGGACCAGCGGCACCCGGTTGTGCACCAGGGCCGCGTTGATCGCCGGCTGCACGATCAGCCCGACGTCGAGCTGGTCGTCGGTGACGGTGAACTGCGCGAAGACGCTGTCGGACATGGGCATCCCTCCAGGTGGGGAGACCAGGGAGGGCCAGCCTAGCGGCCACCCGACCGGCGGAGAGGGCCCCGGCCGTACGACGATCCGACCTGGTCGCGAAGCTGTGCCAGCGCGGCTGTGAGGTGAGGCGCGACGACGAGCTCCCGGAATAGCAGAAAGAATCCCCGTTCCAATCGCGTGCTGCCCGCCTGATGTGGGGCAGATCGTCATTTGTGCTGGTTAGCCCGCCGGGGCATCGAGGCTCGTCGTGGACCAATAGGCTCCGGTTTCCACTCGACACAGGGAGACTTGGATGCCCAAAAAGCGGGGGGCTGCCGTCATCACGGTGACCTTGCTAGCAACGACTGCGATGTTGAGCAATCCGGCCGCAGCTGATCCGCCTCAGTTGACGAACCAGCAAATCGCTGCCATGTCGCCCGCCGAGCAGGGTCTTCTCCTACAACCGCTGCGGCAGATCGCCGATGCGACCACCACGGTCGGGGCTGCGTCTCACAGCGGCGTGTTCTCTGGTCTAGAGCTTGACGGGACGACCGGAACGGTAAAGATCTATCTGACGGATCTCGGTGCGTCGAAAGGCTTCCTTACTGCGGTGAGGAAGACCGATCCGACGATCGAAGCCGACCGGATCGAGCTGAAGCAGGGGCGTCACACTCTGAGCGAGTTGAAGTCGGCGAGTGAACGCCTCATCAACGAGCAGCAGCGTGCGGACTTGTCGATCGAGAGCGTGGCGGTCCCCGCCGACGGCAGTGGTCTGACGGTTCGCGCCCGGGATGTCGTACGCGCTGTGGAGGCGTTGACACCGTCCGCCGTCGCCCGGCGGCCCGTCGCCGAACTCGTCGGCGTTCCTACCGTCGTCGAGCCGGCTCCCGCGACGGCCGACGTGTCGCGGCGGCGGGACACCCCTCAGTGGATCTCCGGTGCAGCCCTGACCAGGCCCGGAACAACGCAGAGCCAGGGATACGACTGCTCGTCCGGGCTGCCTGCCCGCCGGAACTCCGACGGGCGGTCCTTCCTCATCACGGCTGCGCACTGCTTCGCCAACAGCGTGACGGTCTACACCGGGTGGGAGGGCGGTGGACGCAACAAGATCGGAGTTACCACCACCCGATCCGACTACTACGACGCGGTGGCAATCGATACCTCCTCCACGGGCACGACAGCGAGCCGGACGTGGGACGGAAAGCCGGGCAACTACACGGTCAACGACGTGACCAGTTCTGCTCTCTCCTACGCCGGGGACTGGGTCTGCCACACGGGCTATGTCTCCGGTGTCGTGTGCGGCGTCCAGGTGACCAAGAGCTGGCTCACCTGGGTGGGGTCCAATGGCATCACTCACGGCGGCGTCGAGGGCCAGCAACGCGACGGCCTCCAGGCGGTTCGAGGCGGTGACAGCGGAGGACTTGTGTTCAACGTCAGTGCCAACGTTCGTCAGGCTCGCGGGATCGCGAGCGCGGGTAACGGCACGATGATGAGGTGGACGGAGGCGCCGGCCATCTTCAACATCTTCGGAATGTCACTCGCGCCCTGACTCTGACATCGACGCACTCCCTGCGGGGCCCTGCAGTCGGGGCTGCGCGGGGACAGCGTCATTTCAGCCCGGCAGTGCCGCTTTCACCACCAGCGAGGCGGCAGCGGGCGGGAGCGGAGCATTGATAACGAGGTCCTCCCCGCGGTCTTCGAGCGGGCCGAGCACCACGGCGACCTCGTAGCGATCGGGCTCGGCCCAGATCTCGGACCAGGTCAGGGATGGGCACAGCAGCTCTCGCGGACCGAGCTGCTGTTGGTGAGGTTTGCCGGGAGCGAGAACGAACCCATATCCGATCGCGTCGATGCTCTGGGCCCTGGTGTCGCCCGGATTGTTGACCATCGGCCCTCCGCCGACGATGACGCCGTCCTTCAGGTAGAGCACCTGAAGGAGTGTCGGCGGACTGGAGATCACCTGGACCGCCCGCGTGGCGACGAATGTCACGGTTACCGCGGGACCCGAGTGGCTATTCACCTTGGCTACCGAGGACACCTCTGCCGTGAGGATGCCCCCCGAAGTTGAACCGGGGTGGTCGTAGCGGTCGCCGCAGACGTACACCCCAGGCTCCTTCTCGGTGGTGGCGGTGGGCCCGGCGGAAGTCGACGGTCCGGGCGTGGCGCCCGTGCCGATCGGATCACCGCCCCCGACGATCCCGGCCGCGGCGACCGTCACCAGCGAGACCACCATGATCGACGCGGCGCCGGTGCTCGCCGCCAGCAGACCGCGCCGTCGCCGGATGCGTGCACGCAGGCGATCGGTGGCAAGCGACGGCGGAGCGGCCTGGTCTGCCAAGCTTGCCAGGCGCTCCCGCCACAGACGATCATCGGACGGCACAGTCGTCCTCCCTGGTGTCGTCATCCAGCAGCCCGGCCAGGCGACGTCTCCCGTCGTGCAGGTAGCGTTTCACCGTGCCGGCGGCGCAGCCGAGTTGTAGGGCGATTTCCGGAATGGGTAGATCAACGTGGTAGTAGAGGACCACACACGCCCGTTGTCGTGGGGTGAGGGCCAGGAGCGCCGCCCGTAGGTCGTGTCGGGCATCGACGGCAGGCGAGTCGTCCTCGATCCGGTCCGGTGCCACCGCAAACGGCATTACCCGCTGCCACACGCCGCGCCGGCGGACCCGGTCGAGGTAGAGGTTGAGTACGGCCTTGCGGACGTACTGCTCGGGGTTGTCAATCGCGTCGCGTCGCGGCCGGGTGAACGCCCGCACCAACGCGTCCTGCACCAGGTCTTCGGCGTCACTGCTGTTGCCGCACAGCAGGTAGGCGTAGCGCTTCAGCGCCGCGCCTCTGGTGCTGACGAGGTCCGTCAGCACCTGCTCCCAACCGGCCACAACGGGTCCCCTCGGTGTTGTCCTCAGTATCTTGGACGAACCAGAGGCCGCTCCGGTTGGGGCATCGCGTGACGGTTTACTCAACGGCGTACACGGAAGGGTTTCTCCGGCAGTGCGGCACCGGGCGGCGGCGTCGGTCACGAAGCCGCTGGTCATCGCCCGAGATGCGTGAAGGCGGCCCAGTTCAGCGGCGCGGCGTTGTCCGGGCGATCACACTGGGCGGCCAACTCGGCCGGCATGCCGTCGGGTGGCTGCCGGGCCGGATCCAGCATCCACAACTGGGCGCGGTGCAGGGCGTCGGCAGGATGGTGGCCCTCCTCGTACAGGAAGTGGTGTACGAGATACATCAGCAGGGACGTCCCCACGTCGGGCACCGACCAGAGCGACCCGAAGACCGTGTGGGCGCCGGCGGCGAGGAAGGCGGTGGCGAGGCTGAAGGCTTCGTCATAGTCGGCCCCCACCAGGTTCGTGGTGCAGGCGGCCAGGAACACGTGGCCGAGGTCGAGCGCGGCGAGTCGGGACACCTCCAGCAGGTGGCGCGCGGGTAGCTGACCTCCGGCGAGCACCAGGTAGGAGTCCGCGGGCCGTACCGGGTCGACGCACCCGTGGCAGGCCAGGTGCAACAGGGACGCCCCGCGCCCACCGACGGCTCTGATCCATTCGAGGACGCTGTCGGGGTGGGCGATCCGGTCCGGTCCCTCCTCGGGGCCGCCGAGGTACTGGCCGTCCTGGTGGAACCGCTCGTGGATCGCTCGCGCCTCGACGCCGGCGAAGGGCAGGTCGCCGAGCGGGTCCCCGACGACGAGTGTCGACTGGATCGGGCGTGGCGGCCGAGCCGCTGCCGTACAGAGCATGCGGGCCGACGGGCTGTAGGACAGGACGAGGTCGTGTACGGCGTACCGCCGGCCTGTTGGGGTGTTCTGGTATGCGGCGTGCCAGGGTACGAGCCCGAGGGCGCCCATCGGGATGAGCACCAGCCGCGGGGGCGCCGACTGGCGCGTTGACCGGGTCTCGGCGACGAGCCGGGCCATCGCCGCCCGCCACGCCCAGCGACAGAGATCATCCATTCGGGCCCCCACCGACGGCGGCATCGGCGCGCCGACCGGACCGGCGTCTCGTGGCCGGCTTTCCCGGGTGTCCGCTCCGCGTCCCGTCACGGCCGGACCCAGCGCCGCCTGGAGGAGCTTCTGCATCGGTGATCCGTCGCCGACCACGAGATCGGGCAGTTCGATCACCTCGATCGTCCCGGTCGCGGGGACGATGGCCGCGAACCCCGGCACCGGACGCGCGGCCGGCACCAGGTAGACGAGCGCGTCCAGGTCGAGCTCGGTAAGCGCGGCGCGGATCTCCGCGACGGGCACCTGGGCCAGCGGGCCCTGCGCACTCGTACCCGCGTTCTCCAGGGCACGCAGGACGCGCGGCCGTAGGTCGTCCGGCACCTCGCCGGCCGCGAAGAGCGCGCCGAGCGGGTCACCGGTGGTCTGATCGCGTCCCAGGCCCGCGGTCTGCCGCCACTCCTCAGCCAGGTCCGGCTGGCCGGCCTCCCGAAGCGAGTCGGCGATCGTGCGGGACGCGGTGGCGGCGTGCAGGACGAGACCCCGTCCGGCGTCCAGGGCGGTGACCAGGTCGTCGTCGGCCCGGTCCTGCAGGCACCACCGGACAACTGTCGTGGCGTCGGCGGCGGCCACTCGGGCGATGTCCATCGCGTGATCGGTGCCGGCCTGCAACAGGACCCGCCGGGCGTGGCCGTGCAGCGCGGCGAGTCCAAGGCGCCGGGTTCGGGCCCGATCCGGGTCGCCGGACCTGCGCAGCGCCTCGGCGTGGTCGCGGGTCAGATCGGTCCAGAGCACGTTCGCCGGGCCGCCGGACTCGGCCGTCGCCGCTTCGAAGTGCGAGACGGCGCGGCCTGCGGCCGCCCGGTCGCCAAGCCGGCTCGCCGCGCCGAGTTCGGCCTGGGCAGCGACGGCCAGACTCACGAAACGAGCGGTGTGTCCGGGCTCCAGCCGGTGCGCCAGGGCGGCGAGGTGGTCGGCCCACCTGCGCAGCAACGGCAGGTCCCCACGTCGTAGCGCCGCGGCTACCTGGGTTGCGCCGACAAGTACCGTCACGCCCAGTTCCCGATGCGTCAGCTGCCTGGCCGGCAGTGGCACGGGTGAGCGTGGCCGTACCTCTCCCCTTCCTGTTGCTACCGTCACCATGTCGTCAAGGACGCGCATGGTCAGTCGATACGACGTGTCGTTCTCGAACGAGGATCCGAGTCGACGTGCCAGCGCCCCGGCGTGTGCGATCGCCCTCCGCAGACCGACGACATCACCCTGGCGCGCCCGCTGGAACGCCACCATGGCGGCTGCCCACACCCGCCACTCAGCGGTGAACGGGTCCTGCGGCCGACCGTCAGCGACCCCGTCCGTCGTCAGGTTGCCGGCGGCGCGAGACCCGCGCAGATCTCCCAACTGGGACGCACGAGTTTGCAGGGCGAAGGAGAGCAGCGCCGGTATCCGGTCGCCGCTGACCTTGCTGAAGCTCTCGTCCCGCCCAGCCCGCAGCAACGCCTTCACGGCCGTGTTCGAGTCCCCCGTCGCGGAGCTGGCGTTGGCGGCCTGCTCCACTATCCCCTCGGCCATGTCGAGAAACCCCGCGAGGCGCGGCGGAGCGTCGGCGCCAAGCGCTCGACCCAGCGTGATCAGGTGGCGCAGTCTCGGCAGGTCGAGCGCGTCTTCTGCCTCGCTGAAGCGAGCGAAGTCCGCGTAGACCAGCACCGTGGCGAGGTGGACACGTGCGCGGGTCGTCGCGGACCCGAGGTTTTCCAGCACCTGGTCTGCTTCGTCGAGCGCGGCTGCCAGGTGGTCGAGGCTTGTCTGCGCTGCGGCTGCCTCCTGGGCGGCGTCGTACTCGAGCACTTCTGTGGCGAGGACCAGACGCGTGGTGTGCGCCGCCAGGACGTCGTCGTCGGTGTCCGCGGCGGCGAGGGCGTGTTCGACAGAGCGGGCGGCGGCGGCGAGGCTGGCCTGGCCGCGGGTGAGCTGCCAGTTCAGCCGGTGGGTCTCGGCGAGCTGCCGCCACCCGGGCGCCTGCTGCCCGATCGAGGGTAGGGCCTGCTCCAGCAGGGTGACGGCCTCCGCGAGACCGCTCGGGCCGCTGGCGTGTTCCGCACCGCTGCGCAGCAGCTCGGCGAGGGTGACCGCGACGGTCGGGTCGGCGTCGTCCTCGGCGACGGTTCGCCAGCTCCCGATCGCCTTGTCGAGGGCACCGGAATCCTCGCCGAGGTCCCACAGGACCTCGCATGCCATGGCCCGGCAGCGGTGCAGGCTGAGCCAGCCAGGCTGCCCGGGTCCGCTGGCGTCGATGCCACGGTCTGCCACGGTGGCGGCCAGCTCCACACTCCTGGGGTCCTCCCGCAGTCCGGCCATGTCCAGATGGGCCGCCGCCAGGTCGGCAGAGGCGGTGGCGTACCCCGGAGTGAGGTCCGGTGGCAGCTGCGCGAGGGCGGCCGAGAGGACGTCGATGCCGTGCTCCAGATCCTGCTCCCGCTCGCCGCCGTAGTCGTACCGGGCCAGGAGCGCCATGCCGCGAACCATCTGCACGTACGCGGCGAGATCGGTGGCCGTGGCGCTCACACGAATGGCCTCGATCGCGGCCACCACCTCGTCCGCGTCCGCCGCGGCGGCCTGGGGAGGGCGCCCGTCGTCCAGGCACCGCCCCAGGAACCGGTCCCAGGTCGCGTCGAGCAGGTCCACCGCCACGAGGTCACGCTCGGGATCATCGGCCGGCCAGCCCTGATAGGCGGCGGTCAGATGACCGATGGCCTGGTCGTGGTCGGTCGAACCCGCACCGAGGCGTGCCCGTTCGGCATGGGCCACGCCGAGCCCCGCGTGCCAGAGCACCGCCTGATCGTGGTGTGCTGCGCCGTCGATCGCCCGGTCGAGGTGCGCGATCGCGACGGTGAGGAGACCCTCGTCCGGCTCCGCCTCGTACCACTCCAGGTACGCCTGCCCGAGCATCCCGGTCAGTTCGGCGAGGTCCACGTCGGGCGGCGGGTCCGCGATGAGCGCGATCAGGTGGGCGACCCACTCGTCGAGGGGCACACTGTTCGTGCTGTCCACGGTGGTCACCCGCTCGCGCTCACCTTCTCGTCCCGGGCCGCCGGCACCCGTGTCACCACCGGCACCGCGAGGGTGACCCAGTCGCAGGCGCTGTCCGCGGTGCCCCCGGCGTCGCGGTGCACGGCGGCCAGACCCAGTCGACCCAGCAGGCCGGTCACGGCGAGCGGCGCCCGCGTACGGCCGGGCCAGGCCTCGTCGACCGCGGGCAACTCGAACGGTGACGAGCTGAATTCCTTCTCCGCGGCAAGCAACACCAGCCAGTCCTGGGTGGTGGCACCTTCTTCGACCGGCGTGCCGACCGGGAGCCGCAGCTCGACGGGCCGCCCGTACAGCGCCGCGCCGACGCGACCGGGCGCGACCTGGGCGCCGGGGAAGAGCCCGGCGTGGACGCGGTGTTTCTCCGTGATGTTCAACAGTACGTAGTACAGGGGGCGGTCACTGTCGTTGCGGAGGCGTACGAAGATCGTCGGCGGTACCCAGCGCCCGTGCTCCTGCCGGTACCGCAGGTGCACGGCGCCGTCCTTGCTCGGACGCAGCGCGGGTCTGTGCAAGGGTGCGGTGAGCTCGCCCGGGAACGCGTCGACAAGCTCCACGGATACCGCGTCGACAAGCGCGGAGAACGGATTCACCAGAGCTTTGACCCGACGAACTCGCGCCAGGTGTTCGAGTGCCGCCGCGACCCGACGGCCACCGTCACGCTGAACGTCGGTCATCTCGTCGCAGAGCGCGGCGCCCTCCCCGTCGCGGATCCGCACCCGGCCCGGCTCGCGGACGTCGATGACCAACTCCGGCGTCCGCGTCTCGTGACGGCGCGCCGTGCGCAGATGAGGAGACGGGCCGCCACCCGGCCCCAACGTCGCCAGCGCCGCCAGCACCTGATCCCCCGTTGGCGCGTGTTCGCCGTCGACACCGACACTGACCGCCGGGGTGGGCACCCGGCTGACGACGACCGGGTACTGGAGATCCTCGTCGGGCTCCCAGCCGAGCGGTCGGACGACGCTGCGCTCCGGGTGGACCCGCACCACGCGCGCCTCCCGCAACTCCGGGCCGGGTACGGCCACCCGGACGTCGTCGTTGTCGGGACCGACCGACAGCCCGTGGCAGGAGCCGGCATCGATCTCCCAGTCGCCCCGGGCACACCGCATCCGCATGCCGGTCGCCGACGGCGTGATCCGACCACCCAGGAACGGCTGGTCCGCGATGCCGGGAGTGACCGGCTGCAACTGGGGGACCTGCTGGAAGGCATGCCGTTCCACGTCGCACCGCGCGGCCGTCAACAACTCGCGGTAGGTCGCCGACGGGCCGAGCCGTCGCATGGCGCTCACCAGGGACCAACTGAACAGGCCGTGCTCTTCTCCGTCGGCCCACGTCTCGACGGCCGACTCAGCCGACGCGCAGGCGGCCAGCTCGACATGCTCGACCGGGGGCAGGGCGGCGAGGCGGCGTAGCTCCGGCAGCAGCGAATCGATCTTCGGGGCGGTCGTCAACGGCGGCACGGCCCGAATCGTGTCGCGGGTGACGCCGAACGAGTGACAACTGTCGGCCACGACGACCACGTGACACCCGGTCACGGCGATCCCGCTGAGCAACAGGGACAGTTCCTTGTCCCAGAGATCGGCCACGTCGCCGTGGCGGCTGTCGTGACAGAGCAGCGTCTGCATCGTCCCGCTCGGCTCCAGGTGCCACAGCCCGTCGGGGACCTTCGCCCGCGACCCGTGGCCGCTGAACCAGAACAGCGCGGTGTCGCCCGGCCCGGCCTGGCCCAGGTGGTCGCGTAGTCCGGTGATGACCGCGTCCCTGGTGGCCTGCTCGTTCTTCAGGACGCGGAGGTCCGGTCGCCCGTGGCCCCGGACACGGACGCGCAGGAACTCCTCCACCACTCGCACGTCGTTGCCGCACCCCTGCAGGGGCGAGGCGGCCAGATAGCGATCGATCCCGACCAACAGCGCGAACACCCGCCTGGTCATGTCGCGTTCCCCGTCGGAACGTGCAACCAACTGTGCTCGACGAACTGCTTCTCGGGCAGGTCGACGGTGACCTCGGTGAACGCGTCGGGCAACGGCGGCAACGCGGAGTGCCGGATGACGTCCCGGTACAGCACGTCGGGGAGCCCGAGGACGTAGTCGACGCCAGGGTTGTCCCGCAGCGCCGCGCGCAGTGGAGGGCTGTCGAGGATCCGGTGCACAGCTATCGCCGCGGCACCGACCCAGCCACTGTCGGCCGGCTTCATCAACCCCCGGTGCAGGGCGACGCGCAGCCGCACCCGCTCCGCCGGACCGAGACCGACATTCGTTCGGCGCAGGGCGTCGGCCAGGCCACCCACCAACCGCGGGATCACCGTGGACTCGTCGATGCCGACGGGCAGGACGGCGAACTGCCCGTCGCCCTGGGCCTGCACCGCCACCGCCGATTCGTCGAGACCGGCGGCACGACGCGCATCGGCGAGCGCTCGTACCAGCCAGGACTGGGTGCGCTCGGCCAGATGGTTCGGTCGCTGGCTGTAGCTCGCCACATCCGCTGCCATGCAGAGGCGCACGGCAGCGCTGCTCGCTTCGGCGTGTCCCGGTAGGGCCTCCTGGAACACCACGGCGTCCCGGAGGGTCGCCTGCCGTCGGATGGACCGGTCGCGCCAGGTCCCCAGTGTCTCGACACGCAGTCCGATGCGCCCGGACAGGACCGTCACCGACGCCGGCACCTCGACGAGCGCGTGCATGCCGTACGTCAGCGGAAGGAACATCCGCCCGGACGGGTCGGCGTAGGTCCAGCCGAATCGGTGCCGGTGCATGCCGAAGGACCAGGCCCGGGGGCGACCGGCTCGCGGGGCCATCCGCGCCAACCAACCCGGCCGGGCGACACCAGCCAGGACCGCACGGTCAGCCGCGACGGTGACCGGTCGGGGCGGGCCCTGACCGTAGGTCAGCCCGAGCGCCCCGCCGTCGCTGTCCAGCCGCACAGCGACCGCGTCCTCGGTGTCGAAAGCGATCTCGAAGCGGACCGACGTGTAGCGCCGGCCGTCCGCCAACTCGTCCAGGTCGAACGCGGCCAGGAGGCCGAAGTATCGACGTCCGGACACCTCGGCACGCAGCCGCAGCGGCTTCGGCAGATCCTCCCCCGCCACCGGAAAGAGCAGCGGACGACCGCAGGTGACCCCGGTGGGCCCGAACGACGAATCCGGTTCGTCGGGATCCCGGTTCTGGCTCGGTCGCAGTAACGAGCGAGCCAGGACGTCGGACGCCCGCAGCGGCTCGTCCTCGGGCAACGCCCAGTCGTCCCCGGTCATCTGTCCTCCAGCTCAGTTGGTCGATCACTATCCGGCGAGATCGGATCAGTAGTGGCGGATCAGCTGACTGACCGAGTCGTCCATGCCGCGCCTGTCACGCCGGCGTTACGACCGATATCCCGGTCACCGTTCCGCGCCCGTTACGACCGAGCACGTCCATACCAATTGGCGAGGAGCCCGATCATTACCGACCGACCGCGCGGCCAAACAGGTGTGTCAGCCAGCCGACAGGCGAAGCATTCGGTCGGGTGGGCGATCCCTCGCCCTTTCGTACACATCTTCATAATCCCCCGGGTCGCCGGCGGAAATCCCGTACTAATCCGGGATCGCGCGGCCGGGCAGGTGCGAGAGTCGGACGCGTCGGCGTACGCGAGGGGGAGCCAGTGCGAGCACGAGCGTCAACGGGCCCACCACGATCGTTGGTCGGTGCCGCGACCGTCCACCATCGAGCCGTTGCAGGCCGCGGCCCGGTGCCCCAGACTTGGCGGATCATCAGGGGTGTCGGCGGGCCGGGCGAGGTGGCGGTGGACGGTGTCGTACGACGCTCGGACGCGCCACCCGCGCGAGGATTCCTCGCCCGACTGCCGAGCGCCATCCGCGAGGAGCTACTCGGCCGCGGCCACGCCTGCCGCTACGAGCCGGGCGACCTCCTGCTCCTCGAGGGTGGCACCGACACGTACGTGATCTTCCTGATCAGTGGGTTCGTGAAGGTGACGAACAACGTGGAGGGCGTGGAGGCGTTGGTCGCCATTCGCGGCGCGGGCGACATCGTCGGGGAGTCGGCGGCCCTCGCCGATCTGCCCCGCATGGCCAGCGTCACCGCCTGCGGCGTGGTGACCGGGTGCCTGGTCACCGCCGAGGCCTTCCGCCACGTCCTCAACCGGCATCCCGAGGCCGCCCGGCTGGTCACCACGACCGTGGCCGAGCGACTGCGCTGGGCCAACCAGCGCCGCGCCGACTTCGTCGCCTACCCGGTGGAGATGCGGGTGGCCCGGGTCCTGGCCGAGATCGCCCGCACGCACGGACGGCAGGTTGACGACGGCACCGTGGTCATCGACGTGCCGTTGAGTCAGCCGGAGTTGGCGACAATGGTCGGCGCGGCGGAGGCTACCGTCCACAAGGCGTTGCGAGCGCTGCGAAAGGCCGAACTGATCCGCTCCGGTTATCGCCGCATTGCGATTCTGGATCCGGCTGCCCTGCGGCGGATGGCCAACGAGCCTCCCGACCGGATCTCGTAGCCGAACGTTCGCCCGGGTCGCATGATCGGTGCTGGACCGACCCCACTTTCGATATCCGTTCGGTCGAGCCTTCGACACCTTTGGTCGACGCGACGACCGCTGCACCGCGGCAACCATTCATAACGTCACATTGAGCACCACGAACCTATCCCTATTCATGCCTCCTCCATGCCGCACATCCCAGTACCGTGCACGGGATCGGCCGGGAAGAGAACGTCGCCACTGACCGATCCTCCGGATCCGCATGGCGGTCACCTCCCCTACTCGTCACGTGGACCGGAGACAATGACTGATCTGAGCGGCCTGCACAGGCAGATTCACCGCACCCACGAGCTGGTCGCCTCCCTGGGGCAGGCCATCGGCCAGGTCGACACCCGGGTCGGCGTCCTCGGGCAGAAACAGGAGGCCGCCCGGAGCGATCTCCTCCAGCTCCGGGCGGATTTCGCGGAGTTCGTGGAGCAAGCCCACCGAGACGCACGTGTCAGCGACGCCAACCTGAAGATCCTCAAGCTCAAGGGCGAGCTGGAGCACCAGTTCGGTCACCACGACGTGGTTCGTCGCACAGCGGTGGGCATGCTGCAGGCGTTCGACCTCGGGCTGGTGCGCGAGGAGACGGTCCGTGCCATCGGTGAACAGCTGATGGTGCAAACCCCTCGGTACTGGCTCGCCCCGGTGCTGGTGGCGCTCGCGGCGTGGTCGGGAGACGACCCGGACCGGTGCGTCCGAGCGGTGGAGGAGGCGTACCGGCGGTCGCCGGGCCACACGTCGCTGTTCCTGACGTTGGTGCTTCGACGGCAGGGGCGACGATCCAGCGCCGTGCGATGGCTGGAGCACTACCTTGAGGCGCAGGACCCGGCGGCACTCCACCGCGAGTTCGCGGTCGTTCTGGAGGCGGTCGCCCAGGGCGCCTTCGGCCCCGGTGGCCTGGAGGTCGTCCGGGGCCGGGTCGACGGCTGGCACCGCCTCCTGCTGGACGACGAGGCCGTGACGCTCGCCCAGGTCAACCGCTGGCGTCGGGAGATGGAGACACACGTCCAGCCCGACGCGGTCGCGAACGACTTCCCACGCCTGGCCCAGGCCTCGCCGGAATGGCCCCAGTTGCACCGCGCCCTGTCCTGCGCCGAGGCACACCAGTCGATCGTCGACAGCTACCGCGAGCTGATGAACGCGGACGCGCCGCCGAGCAGCGGCATCGAGGATGCCATCGACGACATCCTCGATCAGTTGGTCGAGGAGTACGACTTCGAGGAACTGCCGCTACGCCGGGAACTCGTGGCCAACGAGGCGATCGTCGCGGCCCGCGGCAGCCTTACCGAGGCGCGGGCGGTTGAGCGTGAGTCCACCGCCCTGAACGACACACGGGACTACCTCACCATCCAGACGGAGTCGGCCCTCAATCCCGACGAAATCGGCGTGTCGACGCAGACCCAGCGGCTGGCGGTGGCCTTCTGCCATGACTGGATGAGCACGTCCCACGCGGCGTTCACCCGCGACTACCGCGTCGGGCTGCCCGGCGTGGTCTCGGTGACCTTCGACCTCACCGACAACCTCGGCGTGCCCGGGCTGCGGCTACCGCGGTGGACCGGCTCCTTCGATCGGCCGGTGAAGGTCCTGGAGCAGTCCCTGAGCGCGCACTGGAACCGACACACCGAGCGGTTCCTGAGTGGCCTCACGTTCGAGTGGCACAAGCGTGTCGTCGCGCCGGCGGTGGTGCTCCTCCTCGTCCTGCTGGTCGTGTCCGTCGTCGGCGTTCTGTGGTTGGGCATCCTCGTGACGCTCGGAGCTGGCGTGATCTGGGGCCTGGTTCTCAAGTCGCAGGCCGACGACGCGGCCGAGGAGCAGCGGAAGGCCCGCGAGCGCGTGGCGCGGGCCACGAAGAGGTCGCTGGTGGAGCTGCGAGCCGCCGGTGCGGAGCTGAGCGACTGGACGAGTCGGTTCAGCGCGGCGGACGCCAAGGAGGCGGACGTGAAAACCCTCATCGCCGATCTCGCCACGATCGGCGCCCCGAGCAGCCCGTACGAGCGGCGTGTGGTCGGCCGCCTTGAGGAGGCATGACATGACAGCTCAGGATCCAACGACCGATGCCGCGTCCGACGCGCCGGAGGAGGCCGGGGCGCAAAGCGTCCCGTGGGCGCGTCAGCCGAACCCGGCGAGGCGCCGAACGACGAGTCGCGCCCGACAGATCGTCGAGACGCTTCCCGACTGGGAGCCGATGCCGCCGGGTGTGGCCGTCCGCCGGCCCCGGCAGGACTGACGCGTGGCAGTCACCGGCAGCGGCTACCAGGCCTGGGTAACGTTCCTGGACCGGTGGCGAGCCGGCCAGGCAGACGATGCGCGAGAGCTTCCGCTCCTCGCCGAGCAGGACTATCCGGCCGACAGTTGGTCTCGGCTGATCCGACGGATGACGGAGGTGTTGGCGTCCCGTCTGCGCGCCTGGGCCGACGGGCTCCTCCGTGCCATGGCCGAGGCCAGGGACGAGTTCGAGGTGGCACGTGCGCTGACGCAGTCCCGGCAGGGCCTCGCCGTCATTCGGGCGGTCGCGGCTCATCCAGGTCTGCCACCACAGCTGTCGCGCCAACTCCTCGACGCGGTGAACGAAGCGATCAGCGCTGCCCAGCAGGCGCTGCTGGACAACATCGAATCGGCCCGCCGTGCCGGCGTGGACGACCGGATCGTCCAGGCCCGGCTCCGCACCCTTCGCGACAACCCGATCACCGTGCACACCGCAACGGCTCCGCGGCGCACCGACGCCTGGTCGTGCGACCCGTCCCGGCCACCGCGCCGGCAGATCCTCATCGATCCCCCGCCTCTGCGTCCCGAGGAGTAGCGTGTCCCATTACGACGAGGCCCGCCGGGATCTCGACAGTTACATCGCCGCCCGGGTCCCGCTCATCGGCATCCGCAGCGCCGAGCAGTCGCGCGCGACCCGCCTCCTGCGGGAAGCCGCCGCAGCCCCGCGCAGAGCCAGCTTTCCCTTCTGGATCTACACCCGGGCCACCGGCCTGCGGGACCTGCGGACCAACAGCCCGGTCCAGGAGGACCGGTCGCTTGTCGCCGCCATGGAATTCGCCGCGGCCCAGGTGACCCGGCGGGCGCAGGCCACGATCGTGTTCGTCGAGCCGGACGACCTCAGCGGGGACTCTCCCGTCACCCGGCACATCGCGGAGCTGGCTCGCCTCGCGGACACCCAGTCCGGCAGCATTGTGCTGATCACGGACACGCCGATCTGGAGCGGTCTGCAACGCCTCGGGATGAGCATCTCGCTCGATCCGCCAAATGCCGCCGAGATGTACGGCATCGTCGTCGAGTTCCTCAAGGAACAGCAGGGCGCCGTCACCATCGACTGGGCCGAGGCGGAAGCCCGGCGCGCCGCCGAGTTCCTCGTTGGAGTGCCGGAGGGTACCGCCATCAACATCCTGGCGACCATGGCCGCCGCGGGGCGGCTACGGCGAGAGGACGTGGACCGCCTCGCCGAGATCAAGGACAAGCACTTCTCGGATCTCGCGGGCCTCGAACGCGTCCCGCTCGGCCAGAACGATCACAAGATCGGTGGACTGAGCTCCCTGCGCACCTGGTTGGACCGCCGTCACCAACTCATGCTCGCCGACCTGCGTGGCGCCGGGCTGCGTCCCCCCAGGGGGGTGCTCCTGGTCGGCGTACCCGGATGTGGCAAGTCGCTGTCCGCCAAGGCGGTGGCGGCCCAGTGGCGGTTGCCTCTCTACCGCCTCGACTTCGCCGCCATCCTCGGCATGTACGTGGGGCAGTCCGAGGCTCGGCTGCGCGAGGCGCTTGACCTGGCCGACCGGACGGCCCCCTGCGTCCTCTGGATCGACGAGATCGAGAAGGGGCTGGCCGGGCAGCACGACTCGACAGGTGTCGGCCGCCGCCTGGTGGGGCAGTTCCTGTTCTGGCTACAGGAGTCGCCCTCCCGTGTGTTCGTCGTGGCCACCTCGAACGACATCCGGTCGCTACCGCCGGAGCTGCTGCGCAAGGGGCGATTCGACGAGCTCTTCTTCGTCGACCTCCCCGACGACGCGGATCGGGCCGAGATCATCCAGCTCTATCACCGTCGGTACGTCCACGAGGAGGTTCCCCCGGACCTGCTGGAGAGGTTGGTGGCCCTCTCCGACGGATTCGCCGGCTCCGACATCGAGTCCGCACTCGTCGAGGTCGGGTACGAGGTGATGCTGCTGGAGGGCAAGGGCACTGTCCGGGCGGACTTCGTCGTCGACACCTTCGTCAACACCAATCCGCTCAGCCGCACGCACCCGGAGGAGATCGCGGAGATCCGAGCCTGGGGCCGCGACCGGGCGGTGCCCGCCGGCGCGGCCGGAACTCCCGGCACGTCCGGTCCTGGCGCCCGCCGTCGAGTGATCGTTCCTGGCGACGCGTAACTCGGAGGATGAGATGAGCAGCGACAACCAGCCCGACCGTGGGGCGATCTGGAACGTCCGTGACCTCGTCGGGGACCTGGCCGACGAGGTGCCTCCGGCGCCTGCTCCGCGGACGTCGGCTCGTCAGCTTCCGGCGACCGGCGACTCCTCCTCCGCCCGCCCCCGCGACGTCGGCGAGGACTCCGCTGGGCGCCCGGTCGACATCGCCGCCGAGGTGCCCGCCGCGAGGGCAGCCGACCCGCCGTGGCGGGGCGAGCTGCTCGGCGCCGAGGTGATGCCCGCGAACCCGAGCGGGACCTCGATGCGGACCCTGACCGTGTGGGCGGGGATCGCACTTGTGGCGGTGCTCGTGGTGGCCGTCGCGGTGGCCGTGGGGCAGGACGGTGACGCCCAGCCAGGATCGTCTTCCGTCGGTGCGGTCCCGACCGAGCCCCGGGAAACTTTCGTCGACGGGGAGCCGGGCGGTCCCGTCCCTTCGGAGGAGCCGATCCCCTCCGCCACGACGATCCTGGATCCGGAGGACGAGGCCCTGTCGGCACTGCACGAGCTGAACGGTCAGGACCTGCCCACGGTGTCGCTCGAAGGCCGGTACGCGGCACAGCTCGCGTCGAAGACAGTGGGCATCGTGGATCCGAACCAGGTCGCGGAGAACGGTTCACACACCTTCTACGCACAGGACATCCTGGCCGAGCACAACCGACTGCGGCAGATGTTCACCGGCGAGGCCCGGCTGGTCCTGCTGCTCAGCACGGACTACGGACGACAGCAGATACTCGGTGGCCAACCCCTCTGGGTCACGTTCGCGCTCGTGCCGGACTCCTCGAAGGAGGGTGTCGCGACCTGGTGCGCCGCGCAGTTCCCGGCACTCAGCGCGGAGGGCCTGGAGAATCAGTGCGTGCCGCGCCGGCTGAACCCGCTCGGCGCATCGGCTGGCTGACTCCGACCGGGCCGAGAGGTGTGTGCGGGTAGGGTCCCAATCATGACGATTCCCCACCTTGCGGCAGCCGACGGCACCACCCTGCCGGCGATCGGGCTCGGCACGTACCGGCTGAACGGCTCGGCGGGCGTCGACGCGATAGGCCGGGCGATCCGGGCGGGCTACCGGTTGATCGACTCGGCGGTCAACTACGAGAACGAGGGTGCCGTCGGTCGGGCCGCCCGGTCGGCCGGTGACGTGCGGGACGAGCTGGTCGTCACCTCGAAGCTGCCGGGGCGGCACCACAGCTACGACGAGGCGTTGACCACCATCGAGGAGAGCGTCTTCCGCACCGGCCTCGACCGGGTCGACCTCTACCTGATCCACTGGCCGAACCCCAGTGTCGACAGGTACGTGCAGGCGTGGCGGGCGCTGATCGAGGCGCGCGAGCGCGGCCTGGTCCGGCACATCGGTCTCTCCAACTTCCTGCCGGAGCACATCGACCGGCTGGTGGCCGAGACCGGGGTGCCGCCGGTGGTCAACCAGATCGAGGTGCACCCGTACTTCCCGCAGCAGGAGGCGCTCGACTACCACCGCGAGCACGGCATCCTCGTGCAGGGCTGGAGCCCGCTCGGCCACGGCAACGACCTACAGAAGCACCCGGTCATCGGGGAGATCGCGGACGCCCACGGCGTCAGCCCGGCGCAGACGATCCTCGCCTGGCACGTGGCCCGCCAGGTGATCCCGCTGCCCAAGGCCGCCTCCCCGCAGCGGCAGGTGGAAAACCTGGACGTCTTCGGCATCACGCTCACCGACGCGCAGGTCGAGGCCATCACCGCGCTGGGCCGCCCGGACGGGCGTCTCGCGGACCAGGACCCGGCGGTGTACGAGGAGTTCTGACCGACCCCACCCCGCCGCCGGTCGGTGGGCTGGCCGCTGCGAGGTGCGTCGCCCGGGCCGGGAGCGGCCCGGGCGACGCGACACCGGTTAGACCAGCCCGCCGAGGGCCGGGTCACTGATGCTGTCCTTGCCGTTCTCCACATGACCCGCGCAGCGGTACGCGAAGTCGGCGTCACCGGCGACGTGGACCGTCAGGTCGTACCAGCCGTGCGTGCGGGCGAGCGCCCACGTGGCGCGCTCGGTCGCGCCGGGGCGCAGCGACAGCGTCACCGGACGGGCGTGGTACCCGTCCCGGACGGTCAACTCGACCCGCTTCGACCCGCGGTTGGTGAGCGTGAGGGTGAGCTTGTCGTCGCGCTCGTGGTACTCGGGGGTGACGTCGAGGTGGGAGCGACCGTCGGTGAACCGGCGAAAGAACCCGTTCGGCCCGTGCACCGACAGGTCGTACCCGGAGGTGACCGGCCAGGTGTCCGTGAGGTGCTTGCCCGGCTCGACGGTGTAGGTGCGCGGGGCGTCCACGCTGTCGGCCTGACGGACCTGGAAGACCGCGGCGACCCCGCCGGCGTTGCGGAAGTCGATCCGGAGCGCGCGGCCGTCGACCCGGGCGTCGGCGTGCAGGGTGTACGGGATCGCGCGTGCCGGGCGTACCCCGTGCTCCTGCTTCGGTAGCCGCTGGTCGGCCGGCGGGACCGGCACCTCGTCGGGGTGCCGGACCAGATCCTCGGGCTTGAAGTCGTCGGTGTCGGGCAACCTGACCTCGCGCGAGCGGTTCGGGTGCCGGAAGTCGAAGGCCGTGGTCAGGTCGCCGACGACGGCGCGCCGCCACGGGGTGATGTTCTGCTCGATCAGGTCCGGGCGGCCGTGCCCGAACCGCGCCTCCAGGAACTTGATCAGTGAGGTGTGGTCGAAGACCTGCGAGTTCACGTAGCCGCCACGCGTCCACGGCGAGACGATGACCATGGGTACCCGGATGCCGAGGCCGTACGGCCCGGCCGGGTGGTCGGCGTCGCCGGGGAAGATCTCGTTCGTGGTCGGCACCGTCGACTGCCCGTGTTCGCGGGTCTGCGGGGGCGTCGGCGGGACCACGTGGTCGAAGAAGCCGCCCTCCTCGTCGTACGTGATGAAGAGCGCCATCTTGCTCCACACCTCGGGGTTCGCCGCGAGGATGTCGACGACCTGGGAGATGTACCAGGCGCCGAACGCCGGCCCCCAGTTCGGGTGCTCGGTGTACGCCTCGGGCGCGGTGATCCAGGAGACCTCGGGCAGGCGTCCCGCCTCGACGTCGGCGCGGAAGTCGGCGAGCAGCGCCTCCGGGTCGCGGCCCTGGGTCCTGATCTCCGTGCCGGTCTTCGCCTTCTCGGCGAGCGGTGTTCCGGGCTGCGCGTTCTGGTACGTGTGGAAGTAGAGCAGCGAGTTGTCGCCGTAGTTGCCGATGTACGGGTCGTTCGTCCAGCCCCAGGAGCCGGCGGCGGTGAGGCCGGTGCCGACGTCCTGGTAGATCTTCCAGGAGATGCCGTTGCGCTCCAGCCGCTCCGGGTAGGTCGACCAGTCGTAGCCGGCCTCCGCGTTGGTGATGACCGGGCCGCCGCCCCTGCCGTCGTTGCCGACCCAGCCGCTCCACATGTGGTAGCGGTTCGGGTCGGTCGGGCCCATGAGAGAGCAGTGGTAGCTGTCGCAGACGGTGAAGGCGTCGGCGAGCGCGTAGTGGTACGGCAGGTCCTGGCGGGTGTGGTAGGTCATCGCCGTGACGCCCTTGTTCGGTACCCACTTGTCGAACCGGCCGTCGTTCCAGGCGGCGTGGCCGTCGTTCCAGCCGTGCGGCGGGTCCGGCAGGAAGGTCTGGCCGAGGTCCTTCACCTCGGGGCGGAACGGCAGCAGCTCGTCGTCGCCGTTGGGCTGGTGCCACACGTCCCTACCGGACGGCAGTGTCGCCGGATGGGGGTCACCGAAGCCGCGTACGCCGCGCAGGGTGCCGAAGTAGTGGTCGAAGGACCGGTTCTCCTGCATGAGGATGATGACGTGCTCGACGTCCCTGATCGAGCCGGTCCGGTTGTTCGCCGGGATGGCGAGCGCCTTGCTGAGGTCCAGCGGGAGCGCCGCGCCGATCGCGGGAACGCCCATCGCCTTGAGGAAGGTACGTCGATCCACCGTGCCCATAACTCCGCCTTTGTGCGATCTCGTCGAGAAACTGGCGACCGGAGGTTATCGACGATGCGTTGACGGCAGATGGCCGTAGTTAGTCGGTTTTGCGACCGTTCGACGACCGGCTCCGCGCCGCGCTCGGGCTCATCCCGTGCACCCGTTTGAAGGCCGCGCTGAAGCCGAAGGCGTCCGCGTACCCGAGGTGTCGCGCCACGGCGGCGACCGTCGCCGTGGATTCGGCGAGCATGTCGGCCGCCAGGGTCATGCGCCAGTCGGTCAGGTAGGTCAGCGGCGGTTCGCCGACCAACGCGGTGAACCGGGTGGCCAGTGTGGACCGGGAGACTCCCGCCTGCGCGGCGAGGCTGGCCAGGCTCCACGGCCGGCCCGGCGCGTCGTGCATGGCGCGCAGCACCGGACCGACCGTGTCGTCGCTCAACGCCCGGTACCAGCCGGGAGCCTCGGCCTCCGGCTGGTCGAACCAGTCCCGCAGCGTGCACACCAACAACCAGTCCAGGAGACGGTCCAGCACGACCTGCCGGCCGGGCCGACCCGCGTCGAGCTGCGCGTCCAGGTAGTCGCGTAGCGGGGCACAGTCCTGCTCGTCCGGGACGACGAGCACCGGCGGCAGCGCGCCCAGCAGTCGTTGGGGCACCAGACCCCGGACGTGGTAGACCCCGACCAGCAGCACCAGGCGGTCGGTGCGATCCGTGCCGGACGTGCCGGTGTGGCCGCGCCGAACGTCGCGGAGTTCCCCGGGCGCGAAGCTCGACCGTGGCTCGGCGGAGAAGACGAACGGCGCCGGGCCGCGTACGGTCGCGGCCTCCCCGACCCGGACCAGGCGGGGCTTGTCGCTCTCGGGGTGCGAGATCCACCCCTCGCCGCGCATGGGGACACAGAGCGTCAGTGGGGCGCCGTCGGTGAACCGCAGCGCACCCGGCGGGGTCAGCACCGACCGGCCGAAGGCCGCACCCTCGGCGTGCACGCCCCGCAGCAGACTGTCGAACGGGTCCATGACATCGACGATAGATCGCCGACGACGGGGCCCGGACGATCGGACATGCGCGGCGTACGACAGCACATGTACGGTGCGCGACCGGCCGCGTTGACTGTGGTCATGACGACAGACGCGGGTTCGATCCTCGTGCTGGCCGGGACCGGTAAGACCGGTCGTCGGCTGGTGCGGACGCTGCGAGCGGCGGGTCAGCAGGTCCGGGCCGCCTCCCGCTCCGGTGAGGTGCGGTTCGACTGGTCGCGGCAGACCACCTGGGGACCGGCCCTGGCGGGGGCCTCGGCGGTCTACCTGTTGGCCCCGGAGGACCCCGCGCTGGCCGCCGGCTTCGTGGCGCAGGCGGTCGACTCGGGGGTCGGCCGTTTCGTGGCGCTGTCCGGGCGTGGCATCGACCGGGTCGGTGACTTCTCCCCGGGCATGGTCGCCGCGGAGGAGGCGGTGCGGAAGTCCGGCGTCCAGTGGACGATCATCCGGCCGAACAACTTCAGTCAGAACTTCAGCGAGGACCTGTTTCGCCAACCGCTGCTCGACGGTCGGCTGGCCCTGCCGATGGGCGACACCCCGGAACCGTTCGTCGACGCCCAGGACATCGCCGACGTGGCCGCGACGCTGCTGACGTCACCCGGGCACCACGAACAGGTGTACGACCTGTCCGGTCCGCGGGCGCTCACCTTCGCCGAGGCGGTGGCGACGATCGCCGCGGCGTCCGGGCGTTCGATGCGCTACGTGGAGCTCACGGCGGAGCAGTACCAGGCCGAGCTGCTCGCCGAGGGTTATCCGGAGGAGGCCGCCACGGCGTTGAACACCCTGTTCGCCGGGATGCGGGCGGGACATCTCGCCGAGCCGACCGACGGGGTGCGGCGGGTCCTCGGACGGGACCCCCTCGACTTCGACAGCTACGCCGCTCGGGCCGCGGCGGCCGGCGCGTGGTCGTAGCTCCGCAGGCGGCGTAACGGGTGATCTGCCCGCATACTCCGAGCACCCCGACGTACCGTGAGGACGTGCCGACGAGAGACGTACTCACCAAGGCTGACCTCGCCGAACGACGCCGCTCGGCGCTCGGGACGGCCGACCCGCTCGGTGTCGCCGCCGACCTCGCCGAGGCGGCGGAGCAGGGCCGGCTGGAGGATCCGGACGACGCCGGCGACGCCCTGACCCTGGCCGCCGAGATCGCCGAGATCCGGGCGAGACCCGAGGCCGCCCTGCGGTACGCGGAGCGGGCCCTGGCGGCGTACCCGTCCGGGGACGACCCTCGCGCCGGGTTCGCGCGGGCGCTGCGGGCCCGGGCCCTGTTCCGGGCCGGCGGTCGCGACGACGAGGCGATGGCGGAGTTGACCGCGCTGCGCCCGTTGCTGCTCGTGCAGCCCGACGCCCCCGCCTACCTGAGTGCCGCGCTGGACGCGGCCGGTCGTTCGTCGACCGCCGAGACCTGGCTGAGCGAGGCGGTCGACACCCTGCTGGGCGACCGCGCGACAGCGGCCGGGACGTCCGGGCAGGCGATCACCGCGACCGACCCGGTGGCGGATCTCGGCCCGCCGGACGCGCCGGGTGTCCTCTTCTTCCTCCTGCAACAGCGGCACCGGGTACGCCGGAATCTGAACCTGCCGCACGATCGACAGGACGATCTGGCCGACCGGTTGGAGTCGCAACTCGTGCGCCGGGCCGGAGAGCGCCGCGACGCCGGGTCGGATCTGCTCTTCTGGCCCCGGGCCGAGTTCGATCGGCTGCTCGCGGAGCATGCGACGCTGAGCGAGGTGTACGGGCCGGACTGGGACGCGCATCGGGGCCGGCTGGAGACGGAGCTGGTCCGGCTGCGGGGTGCCGGTCAGGCCGGGCTGGGCGTGTTTCGCGCCACCGTGGACGGGCTGAACGCGTTCGCCGGTCGACGGGACGGCGACCCGAGCGACGCGGCGGTCCGGGCCGGCTACGCGGCCGAGGTGCAGGCGCGACCCAGCGCGCGGATCCCCTGGCCACCGGAGCGCAACGACGCCTGCTGGTGCGGCTCGGGCCTCAAGTACAAGAAGGACTGCCTGCCGCGCTCCCGGTAGGCAGGGGCACCGGCCTCGCCCCGGTTGCGACATAATCCCGAGTGTGGCGAAGGGTAGACGGTGGGGAATCGTCGGCGGAGTCGCGCTGCTGGTGGTGGCGCTCGTCGGTGCCGGTCTGTGGCACTATCTCCTCCGCCCGGACGACCCGACCCACGTCAGTGCCGTGGCCGACGCCGCGAAGAAGGTCGACCAGGTCCAGGCCAGATTCGTGGCCGACCACCTCTACCAGGCCGACAAGTACGTGCACGCGGCCGGCCAGCACCCCGACGTCGCGGTGCTCACGGTCACCGGTGACACGCACTGGGAAACCGGCGTGACGCTGGTGCTGCGGGTGGCCGGGCACGGCGTGGAGATCGGCGCGGACGGCTCGGTGATCGACGAGAGTGACGAGGCGATCTGCTTCCGCCTGCGTCTGGGCCCGCGCGACGACCGCCGCGACGACGACATCGAGTGCCCGCCGGACGATCCCATCCAGGTCGCCGAGGACCCGTCGCTCTACGAGGTCGACGAGCGGCTGAAGAGCGCTCTCGCCACAGTCGGCCCGGACGAGGCCGCGGTCCGCGCGGCGATCGACGGCCTGAAGCTGGACCCCGCCATCACGACTGAGGTGACCGCGGAGAACGGCCGGGTCGGCGTCGCCCTGCGGGCCGCCCAGTACGACTGCCTCCTGGCCCGCGTCACCGGCAACGGTGCGGAGCTGTGGCGGCCGGCACGCATCCAGTTGGCCCCGGGCGAGCTGTCGTGCGCCGCACGGATCTCGCTGAGCGGCTATTTCGGTAAGGGCCTCAGGTGAGTTCCGCTTCACCGGGAGTCCGCTGATGCGAGCCGGGTCGGCCCGTCGCGTGGCGGCGTCCACGGTCGCGGCGCTGCTGACGGCGCTCTGCGTACCCCTGGTGGTGCGCCTGGCGCGGCAGGATCCGGCCCCGGTGCTGGCCCGGGCGGCGGCGCAGCAGGACCCGGCGCCGGTGGCGAGCCGCGACCAGCAGCACTTCGCGGTCACCTGGGCCGCCAGCGCCGAGCGGCTGGGCGCCGGGCCCGCCGAGCGCAGCTACCGGCTCGTCGTCCGGACCAGCGTCGGTGGGGACGCCCTGCGGATCCGGCTGACAAACGCGTTCGGCGAGCACCCGGTCACGTTCGCCAGCGCCTACGCGGGGTTGCAGCGGCAGGGCGCGGAGCTGATCCAGGGCAGCAACCGGCCGCTGACGTTCGGCGGTCAGACCTCGGTCACCGTCCCGGCGGGCGAGGTGGTCATGAGTGACCCGCTGCCCGGCGAGCTGGCCGCGGAGAGCAACCTCGTCGTGAGCCTCCACGTCACCGGCGCGCTGGGCATGCGCAGCGGGCACATCCTGGCCCTCCAGACGTCGTACGCCAGCGCGGGTGATCACGCCGCCGAGGAGGCCGCGACCAACTGGGCCGAGACGCTCAGCTCCTGGTACTGGTTGGACGCCGTCAGCGTGCGGACGTCCACAGCGGTCGGCTCGGTGGTCGTCCTCGGCGACTCCATCACCGACGGGTTCGCCTCCAGCCCGGACACCAACCGTCGGTGGCCCGACTACCTGTCCCGGCGGCTCCACGCCACGCCGGACAGCCCGGTGCGGGGGGTGGCCAACGAGGGCATCTCCGGCAACAAGGTGCTCGCCGGCGGCGCCGGCCCGGCCGCGCTGCGCCGCTTCGACCGCGACGTGCTCTCCCACCCGGGCGTCGACACGGTGTTCGTCCACGAGGGGATCAACGACATCAAGGCCCACACCGGCGTCACGCTCGACGACCTCACCGCCGGCTACCGGCAGTTGGTCGACCGGGCGCACGCGGCGGGCCGGTGCGTCGTCGGCGCCACGGTCATGCCCTACCGGGGCTGGCCGGAGTACGACAACGCGGGTGAGGCCGTACGCCAGGGCGTCAACGACTGGATCCGGCGCAGCGGCGTGTTCGACGCGGTGGTCGACTTCGACGCGGTCACCCGCAGTCCGCACGACCCGCGGGCGCTCCTGCCGCTCTTCGACAGCGGGGATCATCTCCACCCCAACGACAGGGGCATGCGGGCGATGGCGGATGCCGTCGACCTGGCCGTCCTGCGCTGCGACCGCTGAACCCTCCGGCCCCGCTGGGTCGCCGTGGCGGGCCGGGCCGGGGCGCCGCTGGTGATCTCGGGGGCTGACACGCCCCGGCGCGACCGATACCGTCCATCTCTGGACGATTGACGTCCACCCGATGCCTCCGGAGGAGACGCCGATGTTCGAGGAGTTCATGGGCCTCCCCGCCCACCCTCTGGTGCTGCACGCCGCGGTCGTGTTCGTCCCGCTGCTGGCCCTGCTGACGGTCGGCTACGCGCTCGTCGCGCCCATCCGGCCGCACACCCGCTGGGTGCTGGGGCTGCTCGCCGTGGGCGCGCCGGTCGCCGCCCTGTTGGCGAAGCTCTCCGGGGATGCCTTCTTCGAGCGCATGCGCGCGGCCAACCGGATCACCCCCGAGTTCCTCCCGAAGATCGAGGCGCACCAGGAGTTCGGCGACATCACGTTCTGGGCGACCCTCCTGTTGGCGATCGTGGCGCTGGCGTTGGTCCGGTTCGTCCCGCCGCGGGCCGCTGAGGTGAACGCCACCGGTGACGGGCGGCCGGGTCGGGCGTTGACGGTGGTGTTGCAGGTGCTGTCGGTGGTGGCCGCCGGCATCGTCGTCTACTACGTCGTCCGCACCGGCGACTCCGGCGCGAAGGCGGTCTGGGAGGGCCAGTGACCCCTCAGGCGACCTCGTCGCGTACCCGCCAGGACACCGCGACGAGCCAGCCGGAGATGAGCACCGCTCCGACGGCGAAGCGGATGCTCGCACTCCCCTCGCTCCAGGGCAGGGCGGTGAGCACGAACGCGACGCCACCGCTGGCGGCGCTGTAGAGCGCCCATCCCCGGTGGCCCTGGCCGGCGAGACGTCGGGCGAGCAGCAGCCCGGCGGCGATGAGCGACAGGAACGCTGCCGCGCCGCACACCGTGTGCAGGATGCTGCCCGTGCTGGCCTGCTCGGGCAGCCCGCTCGGGGCGCCGGGTGGCCAGCCGAGCGCGGGATCGGGGACGAAGACTCCGCCGCCGACCATCGCCACCCCGTAGACGCCGACCAGCACCGGCACCACAGTTCCGGCCCGGCCCGGACGCAGTGCCCGCCACAGGCCCACCGCGAAGGCGACGGCCAGCACGCCGGTGCCCGCGAACGCGATGACCTGCAGCCAGCCGAGGTCACCGAGGGTGAGTGCGCTGACCGCGTGCCGGCGCAGGTCGAACCCGGATCGGGTGAACGCCTGCCCGAACGACAGGGCGGGGAAGAGAACGCCGGCCGCTGTGCCGCAGCCCAGCAGGAGTCGCGTTCGGCGGAGATGGGTCTCGGGGACTGTCGTCCGGGACGTCATTGACGTACCTCTCGGGTCGGCGTCTCGTCTCACCGTCACGACGAACGAGGCGAGCCCGGATCGACACCGCGACGCGGAACGGTGGTGCGGTCCGGCCGGGGCCGGGGCCGCACCACCGCGTCGACCGTCAGCCGGCGTGGTACGCCCGGATGATGGTCTGGTCGATGCCGCTACCACCGTTCGCGGCGGCCTTCACCCGCAGCGAGACGGCCTGCCCGGCGGCGGCCTTCGGCAGGGCGAGCCGGTAACCGTCGCCGCTCGCGGTGACCCGGGCCGACGTCCAGGTGGCGCCGTCGTCCGTCGAGGTCCAGGCCCGCACCGACGTCACCTTCTGCGCCTTGACGCCGTGCGCCTGCCGGACGGCCAGCTCGGCGGTCGCGCCGGTGACGTGGTTGGCGGTGTCCATGGGCAGCGCGTAGTCCACCGCGAGCAGCGGCAGCGGGACGCTTCCCGTCCCGTCCGGCCCGGCGGACCGGAACGTCCAGGAGGTGGTGACCTTTGTCGAGATCGGCAGGATCAGGCTCGTGTCGACGTCGAGGTTCAGTCGGTAGTCCGCCATCTGCTGCGGCACTGTGAAGTCGGCGAGCGGCCGGTTCCGCTCGTCGACGAGCTTGCCGTCGCGGTACAGCGACAGCTTGCGGTTCACGCCGATCGAGTCGCCCTGGAGGCAGTCGGCCCGCTGGTGCTTGTCGGTGAGGGTCACCAGGTCGATGTGCAGGTTGCCCCGGGTCCGCGACGGCGCGGTGGCGCAGCTGTGGCCGACGCCGGCCGGGTCGTCGTACCAGCCGGAGTGCAGCGGCTGCCGCGCCCAGACCTTGGCCTGCCGGCTGCCCGGCTGGTAGCTGCGGGGTGCCTCCTGGGCCGACAGGCCACCGTAGACGCCCTCGTCGGCCCAGAGGTAGCCGGGCGACAGGTAGTCGGTGCGGTACGGCGGCAGGTTGCCCTCGTGGGTCTCCGTCACCCACACCCCGTCCGGCGTGAAGCCGGTGCGGATCAGCTGGGTGGACATCCCCTCCGAGTCCGCCTGGTGGAACCGTTCCTCGATCCGGGCGAGTTTCGCCTGCTCCGCCGCGTTCACCCGGAACGCCGGATCGGCCGGTACGCCGAACGGGTACTCGTGCACCAGGTTGTAGCGGTACGGCTTGGCCGTGCCGGCAGGTGCGTCGAGGTTGACGGCGGCCCAGCTGCGGAGCGATCCGACACCGGGCTTCGGCAGGGCGGAGGCGCGGACGGCAGTCGCGGTCCCGTACCCGCTGACCTGGTTCCACACGGACAGCCCGTTCGCCGCGGTCTGCACGTTCGTGAGATCGGTCTTGGTGGCCTTGGTGGCGACGCCGTCGACGGTGGCCGTCACCGGCTTGGCGCGCGCCGGGTCGAGCGTCACGCCGCGGTTGCCGGTGACGGTCAGGTCGGTCTCGCCGACAAGTGTCGTCTCCAGCACGTCGCTGTCGACGTAGTAGGCGACCGAGGCGCCGAGCACCGAGTACCGGCCGGCCGGCACCCGCAGCGTGAAGTCGTCGCCGGGCGCACCGCCCGCCCCGCCGTAGAAGATCACCGGGTCGGTGAGGTTGGTGATCGCGAGGTTGATCCAGCTCTCCGCGCCGTCCTTCAGACCGGCAAGCGGCTTGGTGTGGATGGTCAGGTCGTAGCTGGGCTGCTCGACGTAGAAGCTCACCGGCGTGGTCGCGACAAGCTTGCGGCCGGCGGTGCGGGCGGTGACGGTGGCCAGGTAGAAGCCCGGCCGGGCGGCCAGCGCCGCGCGGTTGACCCGCAGGGTTGCCCCGGCGGTGGCGCCGCGCGTGAGCGTCACCCGGTTCGTCGACAGCGACGCCGCGCCGCGCGGCACCGGCTGGCCGTCGTGGTTGACCACCGACACGTCGAGGTCGAGGACGCTCGTCGCCGGGGTGGCCGCTCCGGTCCAGCTCAGCTTCGCCTCGCTGGTCCCGGACTGCGGGTACGCGAAGGTGCCGAGGTTGACCACCGCCCGGTCGCTGGTCGGGCCGCCGAGGGCGCGGGCCGCGTTGAGCCGGCCGGCACCGACGGCGTACGCGTCGACGCCGGTCAGCGGGTCCGCGGCGCCGACGAGCGCGGCCTTGATCTGCGCGCCGGTCCAGTCCGGGTGCCGCTGGACGAGCAGCGCGGCGGCACCCGCGACGTGGGGGCTGGCCATCGAGGTGCCGCTGATCGCCTCGTAGTGCGTGTCGATCGGGTCCTGCAGGTTGGTGCCGGCGGCCCGCGCGGCGACGATGTCGACGCCGGGTGCGACAAGCTCCGGCTTGGCCACGTTGCTGGTGACGAGCGGCCCTCGGCTGGAGAAGTCGGCGAGCTTGTCGTCGCGGTCGACCGCGCCGACGGTGAGCGCGCTGGCGGCGGAGCCCGGCGAGGAGATGGCCCCGCCGCTGTTGCCGGCGGCGATGACGAACAGCACACCGGTCTGCTTGCTCAGGCCGTCGACGGCGAGCGAGAGCGGGTCGTTGCCGTCGTCCGGGTCGCTGCCGCCGAGGCTCATGTTGATGACGTCGGCCCGGGCGGCGGCCCACTCCATGCCCGCGATGATCCCAGAGTCCTCGCCCGAGCCGCGGTCGTCGAGCACCTTGCCGATCACCAGCTTGGCGTCCGGCGCCACGCCGCGACGCTGCCCGTGCGCGGCCGCGCCGGTGCCGGCGATCGTCGACGCGACGTGCGTACCGTGGCCGTTGTGGTCGACGGCGTCACCGCCCTCGGCGGTGAAGTCGGACCTGTCGACGACCCGGCCGACCAGGTCCGGGTGGGTGAAGTCGGCGCCGGTGTCGAGCACCGCGACCCGGACGCCGGCGCCGGTGTAGCCGGACTTCCAGGCCTCGGGTGCCGCGATCTGTCCCAGGTTGCGGTCGAGGTCCCGCTGCTGTCCGCCGCCGGTCAGCGCGGTCGCGCGGACCTTGCGGTCGAGCCAGACCTTCTTCGCGCCGGCGAGCAGCGAGGTGGTCGCCAGCTTCGCGGTGGCCGGGCTCTTCTTGGGTACGCGGCCGGCCACCGCGCCGATGCTGGGCAGCGGCAGTACGTCACCGAGCGCGGCGACCCGGGCGGACGCGGTGGCGGGCTGCACGATGAGCGGCAGCTCCGCGGTGTTGTCGTCGTCGTACCCGTCGGCGATCAGCGTGGTGACGTCGAAGAGGTCGGGGTCGAGGACCGAGCCGATCTGGGACGCGACGCGGGCCGGGATGACGTGCAGGTGCCCGTCGGGGCCGCAGCTCTGGCGGATCACCGCGTTCTCGTCGGCGGGCTGGACGGTGGCGTGCGGGCATCCCGAGCCGGTGCTGCGGACGGTCACCACGTCCCCGGTCAGCAGGGTGACGGTGTGCGTCCTGCCGTCGGCAGAGGTGGCGGGTGGGCCGGTCCGGCCGATGCCGCTGGGTCCCGCCGTGGCCGTGCCGCCCGGTAGGGCGGTGAGCGTCGTCGCCGTGACGGCGACGGCCAACAGCCACCGTGTTTTCCTGAGCATGTTGCTCCTCGTCTTATGTGGACGAAAGCGCCTCTTCGGGCGCTTCCCGCAAGATCATATGCACGAGTACGTGATCTTCGGAGGTCTTCGACGACAGGTTTTTCCGCTGGTGTGGCCCGGATTTCCGCAGCGTGTCACCGTCCGGCTCGGTTCGATGACGTTTCGATTGCCGTCCGCCTCGTCCAGAACGGCACATTGCGAATAAAGGGCACATCCCTGTTCGACGGCATCGACGGGACCCGAGCCCGGACCTAGCATGGCGACGAATGGATCTTCGAGATAGGCCCCGCCCCTGCCGAGACCCGGCGACCAGCCCAACCGAAGGGAGACGCGCATGCGTCGACCCCGCCATCTGGCACTCCTGAGCGTCGGCGTGTCCGGCGCCCTGGTCCTGACCGCGGCCCCCACCGCGACCGCGGCGCCGCCCACGACCGCGACGCCCACCGGCATCGTGGTCAGCGACGGCATGACCCAACCGGTGTTCTCGCTCGCCGACGCGATCGAGGAGCGGGTGTTCGTCCAGACCCCTGTCGACACCGATCACGACGGTCGGCCCGACCGGGTGGCGATCGACATCTCCCGTCCCCGCGAAACCGCCACGCAGGGCTTCAAGGTGCCTGTCATCTTCGAGCACAGCCCGTACCGCAAGGGCACCTGGGGTGACGTGCCGTACCCGAGCGTGCTCGTCGACGACCTGCCGCAGAACGGTCGGACCGACCGGGCCGGGCGGCGGTCGCTCGACGCGGGCGCCCAGCGGGCCCAGGCGAAGGCCAACCTGCCCGGCTCGCTCGACGACTACTACGTGCCCCGCGGGTACGCGGTGGTGCTCGGTCAGAGCGTCGGCACCGGCGACTCGGACGGCTGCCCCACAAGCGGCGACCAGGCCGAGACCCTCGGCACCAAGGCGGTCATCGACTGGCTCAACGGCCGAGCGAAGGGGTACGACGCGAACGGCGCCCCGATCACCGCCGGCTGGACCACGGGTGCGGTCGGCATGACCGGCGTCTCCTACAACGGGACGCTGCCCAACCAGGTGGCCACCACCGGGGTCAAGGGACTCAAGACCATCGTGCCGGTCTCCGCGATCAGCAGCTGGTACGACTACTACCGGGCCAACGGTCTGGTCGTCGCCCCCGGCACGTTCCAGGGTGAGGACCTCGACATCCTGGCCCAGTACACCGCCGGGCAGGCCCGCGCCGAGGGACCCTGCGCCGACGAACTCGCGACCATCACCGCGGAGCAGGACCGGGTCACCGGCGACTACTCGGACTTCTGGCGCGACCGCGACTACCTCGACGCCCGCAACGTCACGGCAAGCGTCTTCGTCGTGCACGGCCTCAACGACTGGAACGTCAAGACCGAGCACTTCGCCGGCTGGTGGGACCAGCTCGCCAAGCGCGACGTACCGCGCAAGATCTGGCTGCACCAGGGCGGCCACGGCGGCCCGGGCAGCAGCGCGTCGGTGACCCTGCCGAGCGGCCAGACGTGGACCTACAAGCAGACCGAGAACCGCTGGTTCGACTTCTGGCTGTGGAACGTGCGCAACGGCATCATGGACGAGCCGACCGCCGTGCTCCAACGCGAGGACCGCGCCTACACCACGTACGCCAACTGGCCCGACCCGGCGGCCCGTGCGGTCGGGTTGCGGTTCGCCGCCACCGACGCCACCGCCCCGGGCGCGCTCACCACGGGCAAGCCACCGAAGGGCAGGGTCGAGCAGAGCTTCGTCGACGAGGGCCGGACCATCCACCCGGACACCCTGGTCGCCAACCCCGACACGGCGAACGCGAACCGGCTCGCCTACCGCTCCCCCGCGCTGACGTCGGACGTCCGCATCTCCGGGCGTCCGGAGATGCGGCTGCGGATGGCGATCGACAACAAGCCGGACGCGAACCTCACCGCGTACCTGGTCGACTACGGCCCAGCCGGGTCGACCGCCGCCCCGACCGTGGTGACCCGGGGCTGGATGGACCCGCAGAACCGCAAGAGCGCCGCCCGCACCGAGCCGGTCAAGCAGGGCAAGCTGTACGACTACCGGTGGACCATGGAGCCGAAGGACTACATCTTCCCGGCCGGGCACCGGATCGGCGTGGTCGTCTTCTCCAGCGACCAGGAGTACACCCTCCTGCCGTTGGGCGGCACCGAGCTGCGGGTAGCCCCGAACGACAGCGAACTGCGACTGCCGGTGGTCGGCGGGCGGAACGTCCTCGGGTTCTGATTCGTCTCCGCGCTCGCGGGTGGGGCAGTCCGACGCGTTCGGGCTGCCCCACGTCGATCACGCCATCCGTCCGCCGCGTCGGTTTCGCACGGTCGGACCGGTTCGGGGCGTGCGGACGGCGCACACCGGCATGATCCACTCGGCTTTCATGATGTCGGGGTGTTTCCGGCGCTCGGACACCGCTACTTTCAGGAACGCGAGTCGATCACCTCGATCGTCCGCCGTGTCCGTATCTTCGGCGGGCCGACTGGGGTCGATTGTCGGTTTTGGGCAAAAATGTCGGGTGGTCGGGGCCACCCCGGTGGCGGAATCGGCGGCCGGCCCGGGTCGTTATACCTGGCAGACCACCGCAACAGTCCGGGTCATGGTGTGCCGGCCCCGGCGGGAACCACCGCCAGGGCCGCCCGCCGGAGCCAGCCGCCGGGAACACCCGCGGGCCCGGCCCGGTTACATCCCCCGCACGGCCGAGCACCACCACCGGCCGGCCCCTCGGGCAGGCGGAATGCGCCGACCCCGGGCAGGCGGAATGACCCGCCACCACGAACCGTTGCACCCTGTCCCGACGCCGACCCCCTCACGGGTCACCGGGCAGAACCCCCTCGAACGTCCCCCGCGCCACCACCCACCCCCGGAGGCGGCGCGGGCACCCCCGATGCAGAGGAGCACGCCATCATGCGTACCGAT
>NZ_JBNCNO010000017.1:0-154786 GCF_049847025.1 Micromonospora sp. DT231
GCGATCATCGACGCCGAACCTAGCGGCAACCAGCCGAACCGATCACCACGTACATAGAAGCGTCTTGCACTTTCTGTCGGTACTTATGCCACAATCCCGACTCTTCGACAACACAAAATGCAAGATCGGCGGGGCGAGGGCGGGGCGAGGGCGGGGCGAGGGCGAGGGCGAGGGCGGGGCGAGGGCGGGGCGGGGCGAGCGGGTAAGGCGCGCGGGGCGGTGACGCGGGGGACCGGTGCACAGCCGGCTGCCGTACCTTGACCAGCATGGGGCGGTTCGCGCGGTGGCGCGGGATGGTGCTGGAGCAGGGGCACCGGCTGGCGGGCGCGCTCCGGCGTCCCGAGGAGCCGGACGACCCGTTCGAGCCGACAGGCAGCCTGAACCGGCTCGACGCGCTGGTGGAGGGCTTCGCCGCAGGTCAGCCGGTGCGATGGAGCCTGGCCGGCCAACCCCGGCCGCTCCCGGGACCGGTCGACGCGGTGGCGTACCGGATCATCGAGGAATCGTTGACGAACGCGTGCCGGCACGCCCCGGGCGCGCCGGTCGCGGTCCGCCTGCGCTACGACGCCACGGGCATCACCATCGAGGTCCGCGACGAGGGCGCCGGTGGTGGCACCCAGGGCGCCGGGCGGGGTCTGCTCGGGGTACGCAGGCGCACCGAACGCCTCGGCGGCACGTTGTCGGCCGGCCCCCGCGCCGGTGGTGGCTTCGCCGTGCGGGCCGCCCTGCCGGCGCCCGAGGAGGTGGCCGAATGATCAGCGGGCCGCAGGGCTTTCGTAATGGGGTGTCGCGGAAATAGGGTGGGGGCGGCGACCGTGTAGGTGGCCGGTGACCCGGTGGGAGGCGCAACCCGCCGGGCCCAGGTGTGTTCCGCACCCACCGGTGACCGCTCGGTGCCGCGTACGTCCGGTCACCCTCGCCCCGGTCCGCACCTGGAATCCCCCATGACAATCAGGGGAGAAGAACAATGGCGCGACCCATCACGCTCTTCACCGGCCAGTGGGCCGACCTACCTTTCGAGGAGGTCTGCCGGCTCGCCTCCGAGTGGGGCTACGACGGTCTGGAGATCGCCTGCTGGGGCGACCACTTCGAGGTCGACAAGGCGCTCGCCGACGACTCGTACGTCGAGCGCAAGCGGGAGACCCTTGCGAAGCACAACCTTGAGGTCTTCACAATCTCCAACCACCTGGTCGGCCAGGCCGTCTGCGACCACCCGATCGACGAGCGGCACCAGGACATCCTGCCCGCCCGGATCTGGGGCGACGGGGAGCCCGAGGGGGTCCGCCAGCGGGCCGCCGAGGAGATCAAGGACACCGCGCGGGCGGCGGCGAAGCTCGGAGTGAAGACTGTCGTCGGCTTCACCGGTTCGTCGATCTGGCACACCCTGGCGATGTTCCCGCCGGTGCCGCCGTCGATGATCGAGCGCGGCTACCAGGACTTCGCCGACCGGTGGAACCCGATCCTCGACGTGTTCGACGAGGTGGGGGTGCGGTTCGCGCACGAGGTCCACCCCAGCGAGATCGCGTACGACTACTGGACGACGAAGCGGACGCTGGAGGCCATCGGCAACCGGCCCGCGTTCGGGCTGAACTGGGACCCGTCGCACTTCGTCTGGCAGGAGCTGGACCCGGTGAACTTCATCTTCGACTTCGCCGACCGGATCTACCACGTGGACTGCAAGGACGCCAAGGTGCGCACCGGCGACGGCCGGCGTGGCCGGCTCGCCTCGCACCTGCCCTGGGCCGACCTGCGCCGCGGGTGGGACTTCGTCTCCACGGGCCACGGCGACGTGCCCTGGGAGGACTGCTTCCGCGCGTTGAACGCGATCGGTTACGAGGGCCCGATCTCGGTCGAGTGGGAAGACGCCGGGATGGACCGGCTGGTCGGCGCCCCGGAGGCGTTGCAGTTCGTCCGTCGGCTCGCCTTCGACGCGCCGAGCGCGGCGTTCGACGCGGCGTTCAGCAGCAAGGACTGACCGCACCTCGGACAGACCACGGGCCGGTCGCCCTGCGGCGACCGGCCCGTCGACGTGCGATTGGTCAGAGCGTGCTGGCGTTCGTGCCCGAGCCGGACGGCTTGGTGCGGGGGGTGTTGGTGGACGACGGCGACCCGGAGGTCGTGCCGACCGTGCTGGTGCCCGCCTTGGCGCCCACGGTGGCGGGCGTGCCGGCGAACGCGTCGTCGGCGGCGGTCAGCTCCTGCTTGCCGGTGCTGCCGTTGCCGGTGCCCAGCTTCTCGCCCAGCTTGGACTGGCCGAGCTTGTCCTTACCCTCGCTGTAGAGCTTGTTGGCCTGGGCCTGCGCGACCCCGGCCGCCTCCTGGACGGTCGGGTGGTCGAGCACCTTGCGGCCCTTGACCACGAGCTCTTCGTACTTTTCCCGGCCGGCACGGGCGCCCAGGACGAATCCCGCAGCCAGCCCGCCAAGAAACATGATCTTTCCGCGCATGGCGGCTCCTTCCGTACCTGACGCGCCGTCGCCCCGGCGAGTTGCCCCGTCGGAAGGCGACCTGTTCGCGCCTGCGTCCTCTGTCCGCAGCTAACTACCCATCCTGCTCTCCGCTCAAGCATGCTTGTGCCGGGATGGCGATTTACCCCAATTGTCGATACGTCGCGAGGCCTGACCTGCACACCTTGATCATCGGAAGGTGCGGCGGAACCCACTGGACCGCCACCGGGGGATGTCCTGTATTCTTTTCCCGTCGCACGGTGCCGGCGTGATCCGGAGGCGCGCGATGCACGATCCCCTGTAGCTCAATTGGCAGAGCAGCCGGCTGTTAACCGGCAGGTTATTGGTTCGAGTCCAATCGGGGGAGCCTCTCCGCCCAACGCCCGTCGGCCCCCGGCCGACGGGCGTTCCCGTACCCCCACCCCGCCCCCACCCCGCCCCCACCCCGCCCCCACCCCGCCCCCACCCCGCCCCCACCCCGCCCCCACCCCGCCCCCAGCCTCCCGTCGATCATGGAGTTGTGGTGCCGGGTTGAGTCGGTATTGCACTTTTCGTCCACCACCACAACTCCATGATCGACGCCGTTGGGATTCCGGTTTCGGTCCTTTCGACCTGCGTGGCCGGCAGGATGGTCGGCGTTGACGCAAACTCCCACCGCGTCGATCCATGGGGTGAGTGCGGATGTCCGGACGAGGCGGCAGGGCCACGCTGATCGCGGTGGCGGTCGTGCTGGCCTGGCTGGTGATCGGCGGCGTGGCCGGGCCGTACGCCGGGCGGCTCAGTGAGGTCGCCACCAACGACAACGCCGCCTTCCTGCCCACCGACGCCGAGGCGACCCGCGCCCAGGACCTCACCGGCGACTTCGTCGACCGGCAGACCATCCCGGCGCTCGTCGTCTACGAACGGGCGGCCGGGATCACCGACGCCGACCGGCAGCGGGTCAGCGCCGACGCCGCCCGGTTCGCCCAGGTGCCCGGCGTGCTCACCCCGTTGCCCCCGCCCATTCCGAGCCAGGACGGCCAGGCCCTGCAGGTCGTCGTGCCGGTGGATGACGCCGAGGGGGAGGAGATCGGCTCGGTCGTCGACCAGCTCCGCGACATCACCGGCGGTGACTCCGACGGGCTCAGCGTGGACGTCTCCGGACCCGCCGGCCTGCTCGCCGACCTGATCAAGGTCTTCTCCGCCATCGACGGGCCACTGCTGCTGGTCACCCTGGCGGTGGTGCTGATCATCCTGTTGGTGGTCTACCGCAGCCCGGTGCTCTGGGTCTTTCCGCTGCTCGCCGCCGGCATGTCGTACGCCCTGGCCTCGGTCTTCGTCTACCTGCTCGCCGACGCCGACGTGGTGAAGCTCAACGGGCAGGCGCAGGGCATCCTCACCGTGCTGGTCTTCGGCGCCGGCACCGACTACGCGCTGCTGATGATCGCCCGCTACCGGGAGGAGCTGCACCGCCACGCCCGACCGTGGGACGCCATGCGCACCGCGTGGAAGGGCGCCGCGCCCGCCATCATCGCCTCCGGCGGCACGGTCATCGTCAGCCTGCTCTGCCTGCTGCTGTCCAGCCTCAACTCCAACCGGGCGCTCGGCCCGGTCGCCGCCATCGGCATCGCCGCCACCCTGCTGGTGATGCTCACCTTCCTGCCCGCGCTGCTGGTGCTCGGCGGCCGGTGGGCGTTCTGGCCCCGACGGCCCCGGGAGGACCAGGCCGACCCGCGCGCCGAGCACGGCATCTGGAGCCGCGTCGCCGGTTTCGTGGCCCGGCACGCCCGACCGATCTGGCTGAGCACCGCCGTCGTCCTGGCCGTCCTCACGCTGGGCCTCACCCAGCTCGGCGCCACCACGCTCGGGCAGTCCGACCTGTTCACCCAGCGCACCGACTCGGTGGACGGGCAGGAGGTGATCTCCCGGCACTTCCCGGCCGGCACGGGCAGCCCGGCCACCATCTTCACCACCGAACAGACCGCCCGGCAGGTCGCCCAGGTGGCGAAGGACGTGCCCGGCGTCGCCGACGTCCGCCCCCTCACCGCCGGCCCGCAGACCGGCCCACCGAAGGAGAACGCCCCACCCAAGGTCGTCGACGGGCGGGTGCAACTGGAGGCCACCCTGGCCGACCCGCCGGACAGCGACGGCGCCGAGCGGACCATCCGGGAGCTGCGGGTGGCCGTACACCGGGTGCCCGGCGCGGACGCGGTGGTCGGCGGCTTCACGGCGATCAACGTGGACACCTCCGACGCCGCGAAGCGCGACCAGAACGTCATCATCCCGGTGGTGCTCGTGGTCATCGCGGTCATCCTGGCCCTGCTGCTGCGGGCGCTGCTCGCCCCGCTGCTGCTGATCGGCACCGTGCTGCTCAGCTTCGCGGCCACCCTCGGCCTCTGCGCGCTGCTGTTCCGGCACGCGTTCGACTTTCCCGGGGTGGACTCGTCGTTCCCGCTGTTCGCCTTCGTCTTCCTGGTCGCCCTCGGCATCGACTACAACATCTTCCTGATGAGCCGGGTACGAGAGGAGTCACTCAAGCGCGGCACCCGCGCCGGGGTGCTGGCCGGCCTCGCCGTCACCGGCGGCGTGATCACCTCCGCCGGCATCGTGCTCGCCGCGACCTTCTCCGCCCTCGCCGTGCTGCCGCTCGTGATCCTCGTCGAGTTGGGTACGGCGGTCGCGATCGGGGTACTGATCGACACGATCATCGTCCGGTCGCTGCTGGTGCCCGCGCTCGCGTACGACATCGGGCCGAAGATCTGGTGGCCGGGCCGACTGTCCCGGGCGAACGGTGAGCGGGAGGCGCGCGATGCTGGCTGAGACGGACGTGGTCATCGTCGGCGGTGGCCTGGCCGGCCTCGCCGCCGCCCGCCGGCTGCACCGCGCCGGCGTGCCCTGGCGGCTGCTGGAGGCCGGCGGCCGACTCGGCGGTCGGGTCGCCACCGACGTCGTCGACGGCTACCTCGTCGACCGCGGCTTCCAGGTGCTCAACACCGCCTACCCGCAGCTCGGCACACTGCTCGACATCGACCGGCTGCACCTCGGGTACTTCACCTCCGGCGTGCTGGTGCGCAAGGGCGACGACCTGTTGCGGCTTGTCAACCCGCTGCGCGAGCCGACCGGCGCCCCCGGCACCGCGCTCGCCGGAGTCGGCTCCCTGCTCGACCGGCTCCGCTTCGCCGCGCTCGCGACCGGCTGCGCCACCCTGCCGGTGTCCCGGCTGCTCACCGCCCCGGAGACCAGCGCCGAGACCGCGCTGCGCCGGGCGGGCCTCTCCGACGCGATCATCGAGGAGCTGCTGCGGCCGTTCCTGTCCGGAGTGTTCATCGACCGGGAGTTGGCCACCTCCAGCCACGTACTCGCGATGGTGTTGCGCTCCTTCGCCCGCGGCCGGATCGGCCTGCCCGCCGAGGGCATGGCCGCGCTGCCCCGGGCCATCGCCGCGCCGCTCCCCGCCGACCTGCTCGATCTGGACACCCCGGTCGCGGCTGTCGCGCCCGGCCGGGTCCGCACCCAGGCCGGCGACATCCGCTGCCGGGCCGTCGTGGTCGCCGTCGACCCGCCCGCCGCGCCCGCGCTGCTGCCGGCCCTGGCGACGGTACGCATGCACAGCTACACCACCTACTACCACAGCGCGCCGGAGCCGCCGCTTCCCGAACCGATCCTGCTCGTCGACGGCGACCGGCGGGAGATCGTGGCGAACACGGTCGTGCTCAGCAACGCCGCGTCGACGTACGCGCCCGCCGGGCGGCACCTGGTGGCCACGTCGGTGGTCGGCCCGAGCGCGCCACCCGAGCCGACCATCCGGGCCGAGCTGACCCGGCTGTACGGCCGATCCACCGCCGACTGGACACACCTCACCACCGTGGCCGTGCCACAGGCGCTGCCCGCCGCGCCGCCACCGCAGGGACGACTGCGCAAGCCCGTGTCGTTGGGGGAGGGCCTGTTCGTGGCCGGTGACCACCGGGACAGCCCATCGATCCAGGGCGCTCTCGCCAGCGGGTGGCGCGCGGCCGGCGCGGTGTTGGACGAGCTGCGCGCCGGCTGACAGGCGTACCCGAGCACGCTGTTATATTCCTGTAGCCCATCGTGCTGGCGCAGGCGTGGGCGCCGGCCGGCGCGGTGCTGGCTGCTGATCGCCGAGCGGGATAAGATCCGGCGCGGTGTTTCGGGGCGGTAGCTCAGCCGGTTAGAGCAGGGGACTCATAATCCCTCGGTCGCGGGTTCGAGTCCCGCCCGC
Organism: Micromonospora sp. DT231; assembly: GCF_049847025.1. Taxonomy (NCBI): domain Bacteria; kingdom Bacillati; phylum Actinomycetota; class Actinomycetes; order Micromonosporales; family Micromonosporaceae; genus Micromonospora; species Micromonospora sp. DT231. The sequence continues at coordinate 6,667 of NZ_JBNCNO010000017.1, forward strand.
CCCACCACGCAATCCCCCTGGTTCTAGTCCCGGGGCCGGCGTGGTCCCGTGATGAGTGCGAATATCTCCTATATGAAGCCAGCCAAGAACCCGTGGTGGCAGACATCGAAGACGCCGAAGCAGAGCTTCATCAGGGCCGGCGTCTGGCTCTCCCTGGCCGTCGGGTGGATGCTCGTGGCCGTCGGAGACCCCACACCGCCCCACTGGATATTTGCCGCGCTGTGGGCCGTCGTCGGTGTGGGCTACCTGGTGTCAGCCGTGCTGCTGCCGCGACGGCAACGCGCGACGCAGGATAGGGCAGAGCCAGAAGCGGCGGTCCGGGCCGATTGAGCGCGGGCCCGGTCACCGCCCTGACGCTGCGCCGGCAGCACGAGACGAAGGAGCCCACGATGAACGGCATCGACAAGATCACCCTGGATGAGGTCGTGGCCAAGACCTTCACGGAACTCAAGACCGCGATCGACACGCACAGCGAGAAGAGCATCGAGATGTACAGCCGGGCGTTGCGCGCCCTTCTGGAACTGCGGGCTCAGGTGACGGCCGAGGAGCGGGCCGCCGGCTGATCGTCCTCACCGGACGCTGCTCCTCCGGACGCTGGTCCTCCGCCCGCCGCGGGCCGGCGTCCCGCCGCCATCGACCCGCTGCGCTGGGAAAGGGCGCTTGTGGTGCGAAGCAATTTCCCTGTTCAGCCATGTTGACGACGATCCGGGCGAACCGTATCGAGGTCCGGGCCGACACCCTCAGTCCGCAGCAGCACGACCCGCCGGATGCGATGCTGCCGAGCAGCGCTTCACGGAGCTGGCCGAGGTCGCCGCCTGCCCGCTCGATCGCGTCCGTGGTCACGAGGTCGTCGGGGCGCGGCCCCGACGGGCTGCTTCCGGAAGCACGCCGGGCGGGATGATGCCGAACCAGGCTCCGGTGGCGACCATCGAGGCGACGACGTACGTCACCCACCACCCGAGCAGCGCCCACGCGCCTTGGGTGACGGCGTCGGCCAGGACGGGCGCGACGAACAGGAAAAGAAGGAAGACCAGACGGCCGTGCGAGAGGCTGTTCTTCTTCGGCAACCCACTGGCCTTGCGGAACGGAATGAGTCTGACTCCGTGGGGACGACGGCGCAGCGTGAGACTCGCCGGCCAGAGCCGCCCGTACCCGGCCACGTCGACCACGCTGACGCCGGACCCGTGCCGGACCGTGGCCTGACGCGGCCTGGTCAGCTCGCGCAACCACGGTTCCCAGACGACGCGTTGGTGCAGGACACCGCCGTCCCGGCCGTTCACCGTCAGCCACACGGCATATCCCTTGGGACTGGCGTCGATCCCGCCGGCGGCGCTCACGGCGTGCGCCGCAGCGGTGACCCGCCCCGCACTTCCCGGCTGCGGCGACTGCGCCAGATGCGCGGTCACCATGACGCGCCTCGCGGGAGCACGAGCGGCACCCCACCACTGCATGAGGCGGACTAGCCAGGACAGCACCAGAAAGGCTCCCGGAGCCAACACCATGAGGATGACGCCCTCGCGCTGCTCGACCCGCGGGTTGGTACCCAGCCGGTACCCCAGCGCGATGAGGGCGGCCAACGCGACGACGCTGCCGATCACGACCATCGGCGCGCGAGCACGCCGATTCGCCAAGGCCGCTGCACTCCCGCTGCTGGCCACCGCGCCGTCCTCCCCGTCCACCCCTCCGGACGTCGCCCCGACATTAGCAACGCCGGGCAAGGCCGACGTCGCGCGTCCGTTCCAGATCTTCACGACGTACGGCGACGGCAGGCTCTCGTGCGGTGCGGTGCGGTGCGGTGTTTGAGCGTTAGTTGACCAGCCGGCCGACCATCGCGGCGAGCTGATCGGGATGCTCATCGGTGACCAGGTGGCCGGCGGCAGAAATGATGTCAGGGTCAACATGAAGCCGCTGCTGTGCCCCGGACCGCAGTCGGTCCGGCGGCAGGAACACGTCGTGGTCTCCGCTTGCGATCAGGACCGGCATCGTGCGCGCTACCTGCGGTACGAGGTCATCGGAACTCACCGGACGGGTGTGTCGGGCGACCAACGTCATCCACTCCACCAGGTCGGCGCGGGGCGCTCGGCCGGGAGCAGACAGGGTTCGCAGCAGACGAAGGCTCGAAGCCGCCCGTGGCCGCCCCAGCCAGCTCAGGAACGCCAACATGACACGGGGAGTGACCCTGAGTCGGCACAGCCCTCCCGGAGCCACGGCGACCTTGCCGTGAATCCGCGAATGATCTGCCGTGAGCGCGACAGCGCCGCCGAACGAATGCCCGAACACCACGACAGGTCCTGCGGTGGTTTCCTCGATGACCTCTCCCAGCCATGCGCCGTACCAGGTGAGCCGGCCACCGGCGGCACCCGCTTCACCGGAACTCAATCCAGGCTGGCCCGGAACGTCGGCGGCGACCACCCGGTACCGCTGGGCCAAGGCTGTGAGCAACGGCAGGTAGGCGGCCGTGCTGAAGCGGTCCCCAGCGACGAATACGACCGTAACGGGGCCTGCGCCAGCGGTGACGACGTGCGTGTCTTCGCCCTGGGCGCGAATCACGTGTCGATCGTGTTGGATCGGCCAGGCACTCAGCCGCTCCTCGCACCACTGCCGGATGCTGTCCCTGCCCGCAGGAGTCCGATAGATCGACTTCACCGTTGCATCCTGCACCAGGATCATCGAAAGCGAAGCCCTCGATTGTGGGCGGCTCAGGCGCGACTCCGGCTGGCCGCAGTGATCGAGGCCGCTACGTCGTCCGCACGAGTTTGCCTGCCCGTCCACGTCGCGAGGTTGGACTTCTGCACCGCCCACGCGACGACGCGTTCACCCCTCGTGGTCGTGATGGTCAGACCGCCGTACCCGGGCTCGACAGTTGCCACATCGTTGAGGCTGACCTGTTGCGAGCCGTTCGGATTCCGCACGATCACTTCCTCGTCCGTCAGTGTCACTGCCGGGCGGAAGGCGAGCCGAAACCAGCTGACCAGCACACTGAGGCTCGCGAGGAGAGTCACCAGCACGTTGCCCCAGGCCAGCCATGTGAACGCGCCAAGTAGGGGAATGAGAGCTAGTACCCCGAACCGCCCGAGCGGTGAGACCTTCCAGACCTGGTGCATGAGCCGGGATCATACGGGCCATCGAGCAGCCTCAGGGTACGCGGCCGGGGCGTACCGGATCAGGTGGCACGTAGGGCCTGACGGCCGACCGAGCGCGCTCTTCCAAGCTGCGGCTACGACCCGTTGGCGGGCCAGAACTCGTCGTCCTCCTCGTCCGGCGACGAAGGGGCGTACTGCCGCAGAGCGCCGTCGCGGATCATCCAGACGCGGAAGAACGACTCCTCCTGGTCCATCACGAAGAGCTGCACCGCGTTGGGGTGGTGCCAGGCCAGGGAACCGAAATGCTTCACCACAGCAGTGAGGTCGGCGTGGTTGAGCGCCCCGGCGTACACCTCGCACTCGGGGTTCTTGTGTCCGCCCCACTGGTTGTCCGCATCGGTGATCGGGCGCAGGTTGCCGCAGCCGCCCGACCCCATGCCTGGCTCGCGACGGGGGCACTCCTCGTCGAGCCACCCGCTGAACGCCTCAGCGTTGCGGCGGTCCTCCGGATCCACCGACAGCATCACGTTGGCAACCCAGCTCACCGCATCCCCCAATCCATGGCCACGACAGAGATGTTCTACCGCTCACCGTCGTGAGTCTCCGGCTCGGCAGTGCCGAACGGGTTGTCGATGATGTACCGCCAGCGGCCGTCGGGACCGCAGCGGGCGACGTCGGTGGCGGTGCCTTCGATGTGTACGGGTCGGCCGTCGCGGTCGGTGCCGTCGATGGTCCAGTCCACGATGAGCAGGGCGATGTCGTCGGCCACGTAGACGTGGCGGGGTCGCACCTCGATGGGGAGCCCGAGGTCGAGGAGGCGCTGATTGGCGGCAATCCGGGCGGTGCCGGTGACGGGCTGGCCGGGGACTGTGACGAGTAGGCCCTCGGGTTCGTAGACCTGCTCGACCGCCGCGACGTTCCCTGAGTTGAAGGCGCGGGCAAACACCGACGGGTGCTGGGCGGCGCTGTCGCTGAGCGGGACACTCGTGGAGTGGGTGGTGAGATCGTGGGACATGCTGACAGTCAAGGTGCTGCTCGCGGAGGTAACCAAATGGTGAGTGGCGGCTGGGATCGTGACCTGGTGCCGGACCAGCGCGGCGCGGCCCGCCGGCCGGAGCCCAACTGCCCTGTCGAGGTCGCCCTGGCCGCGGTGAGCGGCAGGTGGGCCACCCTGGTGCTGCGGGAGTTGATGCACGGCCCCCGATCGTTCGGCCAACTTCAGGCGGCGCTTCCCGACCTGAGCGCCAAGGTGCTCAGCGAGCGGCTCGCGTCGCTGGCCGCGCAGGGCCTGGTCGAGCGTGACCGCTCTCGCACCTTCCCGCCGAGTACCTGCTATCGCCTCACCCGCGCCGGTACGGAGCTGCGCCGGCTGCTCGTCGAGCTCTACCGGACCGGGGACGCCCTCCTGCGTGAGCGGGCGTGACTGGTGTCACGGGGCCGATGCCGCCACGGCGGTTGCCGCTATGACGGTGGCCACCGCGACCCAAGCCACGAACGGAGGCGCACGGGGTCGCCTCATCGGAGACTGCCCGACGAGGACGTCCTGAATCAGCCCCAGGGCCCTGCGACCTGCTGAAGCCACGCTCTGTCGGCAGCATTCAACGTGTCGTCACCCAGCAACGTATGCACCAGGGAAGCTTGTTCGGAAAATATGGCCCTGCACTGTGCGCGTTCCGGATGATCGCTGTCGTTGCCCAGCAGCAGCACCGCGCGCTCGTTATCCGCGTCGACCGGCTGCGATAGTTCAGCGGTGACGACCACGAGGTCGAACACGTTGGACCGCACCGAGACATCCGGGTTGGCCGCCAGCCGAAGCAGGAACGGCAACGCCGCCGGCATTGCCGCGCTCAGGTGGAAGACGCCGTCCAGCAGCACGTTTGTGAGCACGCGCGCGGCCTCGGGGGCGGCGACCTGATCGAGCAGCCCGTAGAACAGAGACGGGATGCCAGCGGGACAGCCGGGAATCTCGGACCAGGCAACCTCGGCGCAGCCCCGCAGCGAGGGATTCTCGGTGGCGGCCCGATCTCGTTGCGGATACTCCTGAAGGAAGCGGGCGACAGCGGCCTCCTTGGCTGCGGCATCCATAACGCACATCCCTTGAGGCCCCCGTGTCAGACGACGCCAGCTCCGGAGAGCCTCCCATGGATGGCATTTCTTCCTGGCCGAGCCACGTCCCCAAGCACAGCAAGCCGCTGCCGTCATCGGCGACTGGCGACCGGCGGGCAGCAGGAGGTGCCACCGTGGACTGGGCATCAGTCCTCTCCCGCGATAGCCGATCGGCGGATCACCGCCTCGGCCCGTCCTCGGCACACTCTCGTAGGTGAAGCCTTTACGACCCGTGCAGACGTTGGCCCTCACCGCCGCCGCGGTCGCGGGCATGGTCATCTGCGGCGCGAACATCGGCGACGACAAACCGACCGCCACCCAAACGCAGGTGTCGGCGTCGGCGGAAGTCCACCGCATCACCACCACCCAGACAGGCAACCCAGTGGCTGTGCCGGTACCGGAAGCCAGCGCCGTGGTGGTCGCTCCCCGCACGACGGCACCGCCGGCCCGCAAACCGCCGCCCACCAGCGGCCCATCCGAAGCCCCGTACTACGAGAACTGTGCCGCGGTCCGGGCTGCCGGGGTCGACCCCCTCTACCCGGATGACCCAGGGTTCCGCGCCGAACTGGACCGCGACGGGAACGGCGTGGCGTGCGAACCAGACGGCGGGAACGGGGACACCGGACCCGCACCGGACGGCAACGTGTACTACGCCAACTGCACGGCGGCGCGGGCTGCGGGAGCGGCTCCGATCCGTAAAGGCGACCCGGGCTACTCGCGGAAGCTGGACCGGGACGGCGACGGAATCGGCTGCGAGTAGGCGCTACTGCGAAGCGCTGATCTCAATGCAAGGTGCGAGGCTTCGATCTGTTCGGTGCCGGTCAGCGGGGGCTGGTGGATTCGCCTTACTCAGCTTCGAGCGCGACGAGCCGCCCCTGGGCTACATCGAGACCTGGCCGGCGAGCTGTTCCGTGAGTCGAGCCGTGACCTGGCGCGGCTGTCGGCGGCGTACGACAATCTGAAGACGCTGGCGCGGCCACCCGCCGAGTCGATCACCTTCATCAAGGAGCCGAGCAGGTCTTTCGGCTGAGGTGGGCTGTCGATACCGTGGCCTGATGGTCAGGCGCATTGCCATCTTCACAATCGGTGTGCTGATGGTCGTCGGCGGTGCAACAGCGTTTACCCGGTGGCAGGACGCCCGATTGGCTGACTGTCAGAGCCGAGCCACTGTGCTGGAGACCGTGCCGCTGTTGACAGCGCAGCCAGACGGGGTGCAGTTGGACTCGCTGTACTCGGGGTGCGACGTGGATCGGCTGGTCGCCTACGCGGGTCGTCACAATCGCGGCGAAGCCGACGAACGGGCCATCGTCTCCTTCTACCAGCAGCTCGTGAAGAGTGAGGCGTGGCTCGTGACGCCCTCAACCGCTGGCGTCGCCAGGCTGTGCGCGAGTAAGGACCTCGACGGTGGCACGGCGTACATGAACCTTTCGTTTCCCGCGTCGGGCACCTTCGACCTGCACGTCGCCGAGTCGGCCGACTCGGGCGCGCAATGCTGACGAGTGCGCACTGAACAGGTGCTCGGTGTGGCCCGACCCGCACGGCATCGAACTCCGGGGCCAACGCCCGCAATCCGCACTGAGTCCGCGTACCGCGCTCGTGTTGGGCCCGCTCGGATCGGTGGGTAGCCTGCCGGGATGGCAAAGGTTGTCACTTACCTGGAGATGAACGACGTCGAGGATCTGCGGCCGGGGAAGGTGGTGCCGGACCTTCTCCTGCGGCGCGTTGACAGTGGCCTGCCGCTCGTACGTGCCGTCAGTGCTCAGATCGGAGCCCCCTACGGGTGGCGGAGCGCGTCTCGCACCGACGAAGAGTGGCAGGAGTTGGAGCGGCGTCATCCGCTGCGCCAGTACTGGCTCATCAGCCTGAAGGACCAAACCGTGGGGATTGCTGATCTGGAACCCCACCCGGGCGGCGATGTGGAGATCACCACCTTTGGGTTGCTACCCGAACATGTCGGACGGGGTCTCGGTGGCCATGCGCTGACGCTTGCCATTCGGCAGGCATGGGACAGCGAGGCCGTGGAGTCTCCGACTGTTCGGAGGGTTTGGCTGCACACATCCTCGTTGGACCACCCGAACGCACTGGGCAACTATCAGCGACGCGGCTTGACCGTCTATCGCACCGAGGTCGAAGACGAGTAACGAGCACCGAGGGCTGTGTGAGCAAGGAGAAGGTGTGATCAGCCGAAACCTGCTACTGCTCTTCCTCGCCACGACCACCCCGATCGTCTGCTTCCCCGGCCCGTCTGTCGCGTTCATCCTGACCAACTCGGTGCAGAAGGGCCGTACCATCGGCCTGTTCAGCTTGCTCGGAGTCGAGATCGGTTATCTGGTACACGTCTTCGGTGCTGTCGTCGGCGTCTCCGCTGTCATAGCAGCGAGCGCTCAGTTGTTCACAGTCGTCAAGCTTGCCGGCGCGGCCTGGCTGCTGTGGCTCGCCTGGAAGGCGTTCCGCTCCCGCAAGGAGGGGACGCTTGCCCAGGCGGGTGACGGTGCCCGCGGAGACCTGAGACGCGTCAGCGCATTCCGCAGTGGCCTGCTCGTCGGTGCGCTCAATCCGAAGACCGCCGTCTTCTTTCTGGCTTTCCTGCCCCAGTTCGTCTCCGCCGATGCGGGTCCCGTCCCCGTACAGTTGCTGATCTTTGGTTTGCTGTTCATTGCGCTTGCCAGCATTCCCGACCTGTGCTGGGCGTTGGCCGGCGGATTCCTGCGAACGCTCACACCGAGGCTGCGATTACGTTCACTCGACCGGGCTGCCGGCGTGGTCTACTGCGCGCTCGCCGCCTTCGCGTTGACGACGACAACGCGGACGTGAGAATGAACCAAACGCAGATGCGCCCCCACCAACCGGTGGGGGCGCATCTTTCTCCCTGGGGTCAGCGGCGGGTCGCCATCTGCTCGAAGGCGTGCTTCAGGCCGCGACGGAACGCCTGGGAGCCGGGCCGTTCGACGAGCCGGTGCACCAGGTACGACAGCAACAGCACCCCGACCAGTGACGCGGCCAGCAGCAGCCAGCCCGGAACGTGACCGACGCCGAGCCGCAGTGCCAGGAACACGACGTGGAAGTGGAGCAGGTACAACGGGTACGTCAGCGCGCCCAGCGTGGCGGTCCCGGGCCAGCGCACCCTCCGGGTCCACCCGAGCGCGACGCCGATCATCAGGGCCAGGGACACGGCGAAGAGGGCCAGGGCGACGGGCGTGTTGATCGGGTCCGTCTTGGCGTGCTCTTCCGTCGCCAGCTCGATCGAGCGGGTCGACAGGATCGCGCTGACCGCCAGCATGCACCACAGCAGGGTGTTCGGACCGAACCGGTGGATCAGGTAGAGCACGATGCCGCACACGAACAGCGGCGCCCACTTCGGCTCCAACAGTTCGACGAGCAGTCGGGCCTCGGACACCTGGGCGAACAGGGCACCCACCAGCCACAGCCCACAGAACGCCACGACCCGGCGGTAGGTGAGGCCCGCCCAGACCAGCGCGGCGAAGAGCAGGTAGAACTTCGCCTCGACCAGCAGCGTCCAGTAGACGGTGTCCAGGTTCGGTACGCCGGCGAGCCCCTGCAGCATGGTCAGGTTGGTCAGTACCTGCGTGAACGAGGGACTGTCGAACCCGGGGGTCGGGTACACGACGAGGATCGCCGCGGTGATCAGCACCGCCACCACGTAGGCGGGTAGCAGGCGGACGGCGCGGGACGTCGCGAACTGGCTGAGCCGCCGGCCCCAGGAGCTCATGCAGATGACGAACCCGGAGATCACGAAGAACGCCGGCACACCCATCCACCCGTAGCGGCTGGCCTGCGCGACGACGTGGCCGAGGTAGCTGTCGACGTCCACCCCGTACACGAACCCGACCATCGGCACGACGTGGAACGCGACGACCGACAGGGCTGCGGCGAACCGCAGGACGTCGAGCATGTGCAGTCGGTCCGCCTCGGGGCGGGCGGGGGCGGCGGGCCGCGTCGGTGCTGGGTCGGGGGCCGTCCGGATCCCGTTGTCGGTGATTGTCACCCACGCACCTTAACGACCTGTGCGTTCGCCTGGACCGTGCGAACGGCCCGCTCTGCCGTCGCCTCGGACCCCCGGTGCTCGACCATCAGGTGAGCGCAACGTCGAACCCTTCCCCGACCAGCCGAAACAGGAGGATGATCTTGCCACGCACGCCGATTACCGGACCTCGATGACGACCTTCCCGAACGGGCGGGCCGACTCGTAGTGCCGGAACGCCTCGGCGGCTTGCGCGAACGGGAACGCACGGTCGGTGACGGGCCGAAGCTGGTGCGCGGTGATGACCTCGTTCAGCTTGAGGAACTGGGCGCGGCTCCCGACTGCCAACGCCCGGACCGTCGCGGCGACACCGAACAGCAGGCGCGGGTCCAGTGGTGGCCAGTCACCCGAGAGGGACCCGACGAACGCCACGTGTCCGTTGACGGCAAGCGACCTCAGCGACTGCTCCAACGTTCCGGCGGTGTCGACGACCCGGTCGACCCCTCGCCCGCCGGTGAGGTCGCGGACCGCGGCAGGCCAGTCGGGAACCGCGCGATAGTTGACGACCTCGTCCGCGCCCAGGTCACGAAGGCGCTGCTCCTTCTCCACCTGGCCCGTCGTGGCGATCACTCGCGCACCGAGAAGCGTGGCCAGTTGGACCGCGAACAGCGATACGCCGCCCGATCCGGTGGCCAGCACCGTGTGCCCGGGCTGGATCCCGGGACCGTCCCCGGTCAGCGCGTTCCAGGCGGTGACGGCAGCGCACGGCAGCGTCGCGGCTTCGGCGTAGGAGAGGTGTTCGGGGATCGGGACGAGGGCTTGCTCCGGCAGGACGGCGAGTTCGGTGAGCATGCCGTCGAGGGAGCCTCCCAGTTGCGGCAGGTACGACGGTTGCAGAGGGCCGTCCAGCCATTGGGGGAACAGCGCGGCGGTGACCCGGTCACCCGGTCGCACCCGCCGGACACCTGGCCCCACGGCAATCACCTGCCCGGCACCCTCGGAGACGGGGATGACGTCCGACTTGACCGGCAGCACGTACTGACCCCGCAGCACCAGCAGGTCGCGGAAGCTGAGCGAGACGGCGTGGACGGCGACCGCGACCTCACCGATACCCGGCGGGAGCGGTTCGTGGGTACGCAGCCTCAGGCCGGCAATGCCATCGCCGCTGTTCACCCGGTAGCTGCGCACGGACGGGGGCAGCGGCGCAGTCATCGCGTCATCGCGGTCGGCGAGGGTGATCAGGTCGTTGTCGGCCATGCTGATCCTTCGGTCGTGGATGATCGGTGCGACCACGACTGTTCTGCGCCGCGCGCGCCGCGACAATTCCCCGGAGGGAATCGCCAACCGGCGTGGCACCCGGTACACCTGACGAATGATCACCGAATCCGCGAGCAGCGGGCTCGCGGCCGCGTTGCGCACCTGGCGCACCCGACGACGCGTCAGCCAACTCGAACTGGCGGTGCGGGCCGGCACCACGCAACGGCACGTCAGCTTCATCGAGAGCGGACGCTCGAACCCCGGTCGGGCGATGGTCATCCGGCTGGCCGAATCGCTGGAGATGCCGATCCGCGAACGCAACGAACTGCTCCTCGCCGCCGGATTCGCGCCCGCGTACCCACAGCACGATCTGGACGACCCCCACCTCGCGCCGGTCCGAACCGCCCTCGAACGCGTTCTGCACGGCCACCTGCCGTACCCGGCCGTGATCGTCGACAGGCACGGCGACCTCGTCTCCGCCAACGCCGGCTTCGACATGATCACCAGGGGAGTGGACCCGCACCTTCTCACCCCACCGGTGAGCGTCCCCCGGGTCCTGCTGCACCCGCGCGGTCTCGCACCCCGCATCGTCAACCTCGACGAGTGGGCCTGGCACATTATCGACAGCGTCCGAGCCGAATGCGTCCGCAACCCGAGCGACCGGCTCCAGCGCCTCGCCGAGGAACTCCTCGACCTGGCACCTCCGCGGCCACGGCAGCTCTCGTCACAGCACCTCGGGTTCGCGGTGCCGCTGCACCTGCGCACGAGCGGCCCGGAGACCCGGGAGCTGCGGCTCATCACCACACTCACCCACTTCGGCACCGCCACCGACGTCACAATCGCCGAACTGCGACTGGAAGCGTTCCTCCCGGCCGACGAGGCCACCAGCGCCGCACTTGTCGAACTCGTCAGGTGGTAAAGACCGCTTCAGCCGAGGTGCAGCAGCAGGACCTGGTCGTCGCGGAGTTCGGAGATGCTGTCGCGCAACAGCGTCACCGCCTCCAGGCCGGCCACGCCGCTCTCCTCGAAGTCCATCCCCATCTCGGCGAAGTGGGCTGCCAGCTCCTCCGCGCGGTGCGCGGCAGGGTCGAGCTGATCCAGGAGTGGCCGGTGGCCTGGCGTGATGAGCACGGTGAAGCCGAGCGCGCTGGTGATGGCATCCGACTCGGCATCGAACTCCGACTGTTGCAGGTCGACGCCGCGCTCGTCCAGATAGGTCAGCACGTACAGCATGCAGTAGCCGGACCAGCCGTACTCCTGCCGCGCCTCGCACCCGTGCTCGTCCAGGTACGAGTGCAGCGACGACCTCGACGTGCGGGCCAGTCGGGCCAGCTCGGGGACGCGGTCCCTTCCGACCACGGTCAGTGACGCGATTGCGGACATCACACCCTCCGTCGTACGACTCTGCCTTACCGCCGTCGGTCGGCTCGCCGGCAGGCTACGGGCAGGGAGTGACACCACTTCGGGCGTCGGTGTCAGGGGTCGGCGCGCTCGACCCGGACGGCGATGCCGTCGAGGATCACCTCCAGCCCGAGGGTGAAGTCCGCATCGGCGATCGTCGCGTCCGGGGTGTCGGACGGTGGCGCCTCGAACAGGGGCGAGGCGAAGAGGCGGGCTGTCTCGGGGAAGCGGGCGGGATCGACGAGCCGCGCCAGCGCCCGGCCGTATTCGCGTTCGGCGTCGGCCTGCCCCTGGCCTTCGGCCCTACCCTCGGTGAGTTCGCTGTACTGGCGTACCGACTGGACCACGTAGCCGCTGATCAGGGACAGTGCGCCGATCTTGTGTGCCCAGTCCAGGTGGGTGCGGGACATGATCGCCAAGGCGCTCTCCATCCAGGCGATCTGGTTCGGCCCGGCGGGTGGCCCGGAGGTGGGCACGCGCGTCAACCAGGGCCGACGCTGGTAGACCGCGCGCTGCGCGAACGCCCAACCGTGTAGCCCTTTCCGCCAGTCGCCGGTGTCGATTGTCGGTGGCTGGCCCAGTGCGGCGTTGGCCATGAGAGTGAGCAACTCGTCCTTGGATCCGACATGCCGGTAGAGCGACATGCTCGTGAACCCGAGGCTCTCGGCGACCTTCGGGAGCGTCACGCCGCCCAGCCCGTCGCGGTCGGCGATCTGCACCGCCGCGGCGACGACCACGGTGACGTCGAGGGTCGCGGGCCGCCCGAGACGCGACGACTCTGGCATCCCCCACAGCCGGCGCAGCGGCACCGGGATGAAGTCCTCGCTGGTCATGGGCTCCCACGTTCGCCCGGACAGTTACCGCCCCATCATGCCAGACCTCATTAGTTTGCCCGTGATACTTTATGACCGAAACTAAATACCGAGCGGGGGAGACGACCATGGGCACGGACACCGTTGTACGGACATCGAGAGGGCCGGTGCTGGGCGTCGAACGCGCCCTCGCGCCGGACCTGGCCCGAGGAGCGATGCTGCTGATCATCGCGCTGGCAAACGTCGCCGGAGTCGTCTTCGCCGGCGAGCCCGGCCTCGACGCCACGCCCGAAGGCGTCGACCGGGGCCTCAATCTCCTGCTCCTGGACCTCGTCCATGCCCGCGGATATCCCGTCTTCGCCGTGATGTTCGGCTACGGACTCGTCCAGCTCGCCCGCCGCCAGGACGCCTCCGGCGCCACTGCGAGGCAGGTCCGTTCCGTGCTGTTGCGCCGTAACCTCTGGCTCGTCGTGTTCGGGTTCGCGCACGCCGCACTGCTGTACTACGGCGACTTCCTCGGCGCGTACGGGATCGTCGGCATCGTGATGACCCTGCTGCTCCTGCGCCGCGGCGACAGGTTCCACCGGGTCGCGCTGGTCCTCTGGGCGTTGGCGACAGTCGAGGTGCTGGTCATCGGCGCGATCGTGGTCGGCACCATCCTCGGCGGTTCGGGCGGCTCGGCGCCGCTGCCGTCGACAGACGTCGACTCCCTCGCCGCGCCCGGGTACGCCACGGCGACGCTGGACCGCCTCGGCGAATGGCCGATGCACACGCTCACCGTCCTGCCCTTCATCATGATCGCCTGGCTGGGCATGTGGGCCGCTCGCCACCGCATCCTCGAAGAACCGGCCCGCCACCGGACCCTGCTCACCTGGACCGCCGTCCTCGGCCTCGGCGTCGCCATCGCCGCCGGCCTCCCGGCCGCCCTGGTCGGCGCCGGATGGCTGCACGTCGACGAGTCGGCCGCCAGCCTCATGTTGCTGCTCCACGGCGCCAGCGGCATGTTCGCCGGACCCGGTTACGTGGCCGTCTTCGGCCTGCTCGCCATCCGCGTCACGAGGTCCGGCCGTGTCGTCGGCGCACTCTCCGCCCTGGGCCAGCGCTCCCTGTCGGGATACCTGTTCCAGTCCGTGGCCTGGCTCGTCCTCCTGGCACCCTTCACGCTCGCCCTCGGCGACCGTTTCGGCAGCCCCACGGTGACCGGCCTGGTCATCGCGGTGACCGTCTGGCTCGCCACCGTGTTGATGGCCCGTCAGCTCGACAGGCGCGGGCGGCCCGGTCCCGCCGAGGTCGTCCTGCGCCGCCTGACCTATCGGGCGCGGACGTGATCAAGGAATCGTGCGTCGGGCCGTGACCTGGCGCGGCTGTCGGCGGCGTACGACAATGTCCGGACGCCGGCGCGGTCGCGCGCGCAGGACAGCCCGACGCCGGAAACACATGTCGAGTACGTCGACCTGACCCAGCAGGGACGTTCACATGGTCCACGGCACCCGCGTCGAGTTGCTCGAGCACCTGGCCGAGACGGTCGAATCCGTCGCGGTCGCCCACCCGACGCGGGTCGCCGTCGACGGACCACCCGCCGCCGGTAAGACCACCCTCGCCGACGAATTGGCCGTCGTCCTGCGCGAACAGGGCCGGGACGTCATCCGCGCCACGATCGACGATTTCCTCCACCCCCGGGCACAGCGCTATCCGCGCGGCGAGTACTCGGCCGAAGGTTGCTACTACGACACCCACGACTACGACGCGCTGAACCGGGTCCTGCTCGATCCGCTCGGGCCGGGCGGACATCGACGCGTCCAACACGCGATCTACGACCGCGTCGCGGATGCCGTGCTGCCTCCGGCGGTCACGACTGCCGCAGCGGACGCGGTGCTCGTCTTCGACGGCGTCTTCCTCCTACGCCCGGAGCTGATCGACAGGTGGGAGCTGCGCATCTTCGTGTCGACGGCACCGGAGAAGACGGTGGATCGTGCCGTGATCCGGGAGCGCGGGGCGTCCACGCGGGCGGACGTCGAACGACGCTGGCGCGAGCGTTACATCCCCTCCCAGCAGCTCTATGCCGACACGGTCCGCCCGACCCGACACGCGGACATCGTCGTGCACAACGACGAGCCCGATCTGCCGGTCTGGGAGATCGCCCAACGAACGGGCTCGACGGCCACGTTCCCACCGCCTGGCTAACCGTCACAGTGACTCTGCTCCCGGGTGCGCCTGATGCTGTCCACCTCGCCCCTGATGGGCAGCCAGTAGAAGGGGATGAACGCGGTGACCACGACGAGGCCCACGACCGGATGGAGAGCGCCCAGCGCGGTCCCGGCGGCGATCCAGACGGGCGCGGGGCGAAACCGCCTGCTGATCGCCCGGGCGGTGTCGTTGTCGGTGGCGGAGGTCAGCAGGCGGCGGCCTGATCTGGCGTACTCCCAGATCACGTTGAAGAGCAGGGCCGCCACCTCGTAGGTGGCCCCGTAGAAGATGAGCGCCGTGCGCTTGCCGTGACCGGACTCGAACGCGTTGGCCAGCAGGGACGAGGCGAACGGCAGGAACGCGATCACCATCAACAACAGGGTGTTGAGCAGCAGCAGCATGCGGTCGGCGGAACGGATGTGGTCGAACATGACGTGGTGGTTCACCCACATCTGCCCGATCAGCAGGAAGGTGATGGCGTAGGCCACGTAGGAGGGCCACAGCTCGACGAGCCCGCCGAGCAGGTGCTCGGTGTCCTCCGGCGGCTTGATCTCCAGGACGAGCAGGGTGACGGCGATGGCGATCACCGCGTCGCTGAAGGTGACCACCCGCTTCGGATCTCGCTCCGCGCCGATCGGGTTGCTGGACCTGGTCGCGTCCTTCGTCGAGGCGTCCTGGGCCGCGCGGAACCAGCGCATGAGCCTCCCGCCTACCGTTGTGTCACTGGGGCGTCTCCGGACAGCAGGACCCGTTGCCCGACCTCTCCGGTGCCGCGCGTTCCCGCCGTCGCACGAACCAAACCGCCGCGAAAATCGTCCGACCCCGGGGTGCACACGTGGGCCGGGCGCATGGTTGTCTGGATTCCGGCTTCAGAGAACACGCGGGGAGCACACCTTGACCGACCCTTACCAGGCCCAGCAGCCGCAGTCGCCCTACCAGCCGGGCGGCCCGGCACACCCGCCGCAGCAGTACCAGCCCCACCCGGTCGGGCAGCAGGATCCCGCGTCGGGTCAGCCCGGCCACCCGTCCTCGCCGCCGGCGGGCACCGCAAGCCGTAGGCCGCTGCTGATCGCCGGCCTCGCCTTCGTCGCCCTCCTGATGCTCACGGCCACCGGGCTCACGGTGTACGAGGGGTTCATCAAGGAGGACTCCGGGGTGGCCGCGTGCAGGGCGATGGCCGAGGGCAAGGACCCGGACGGCAGCGCCAAGGGCTCCGGCGGCAGCACGTTCACCGAAGCCCAGTATCGGAAGACGCGGGAGCTGTTCGAGGACTCCCGGCACGAGGACATCCGCCGACACGGCACCGCGCTCGTCGACATCGCCTGGCAGATCGAGCAACTGCCCAAGGGGCAGGAGATGGGTGCTGTCGCGTTCCTCGCCTCGGTGGAGGCCGCGACCACGGGTCTCCAGACGGCATGCGCCGACCAGGGTGTGACAGTCAAACTCAACGGCAGGTAGCGGAGCGCCGCCCGGTGGGCCCACCGCCCACCGGGCTCTCACGCCGCCGCGCTGACCTCCGCCACCCGTCGGGCGAGGTCCCCGCGGGCCTGGGCCGGTACGCCGATGGCCGACATCGCCTCCACGTACCGTCGGTACGCCTGGGCGGCCTCGCCGTGTCGGCCCGCCGCCGTCAGTGTCCGGACGAACTCGCCGTGCACGCCCTCGTCGTAGGGTTCCAGCTCCAGCGCGCGGCCGAGGTGCCGGACGGTCTCGTCGGTGTCGCCGAGGGCGTGCGCCAGCGCGGCCAGCTTGCGTACGACGCGCAGGTAGACCCGGCGTGCCTCCTCCCGGGTCGGTCGGGACCAGTCGTCGTACGGCTCGTCCTCCAGGAAGTCACCCCGGTAGCGCTGTTCGGCGAGGAGGAGCGTCGCGCGTGCGTCGTCGGTCGCACCGTGCTCGGCCAGGCGCAGGCCGTGAGCCGATTCGGTGAGGAACTCCTCGACATCCAGCTCCACGTGACCGACGTCGAGCGCCAGACTGGGGTGTACGGCGATGACGAAGTGGTCGGTCGACGCACGGCGCTCCGGGTCGAGCACTCCGCGGAGGGTGGACAGGGCCACGGACAGTCGGTGGCTGACCCGGTCCGGGTCCTGGGCGGGCCAGAGCATCTCGCCGAGTTGCTCCCGGGGCACCGCGCGACCGCGCCGGGCGGCGAGGATGCGCAGCAGATCCCGTGCCTTACGGGACTGCCACGCGGTGGCCTGCACCTGCGCGCCGTCCACGAACACCTCGAAGCGTCCGAGGGTGCGGACGGTGACCTGGGCGACGCAGCGGGGGCGCTGCCGACTGAGCGACGGGATCGGCACGCCGGCGCTCGTCAACCGTTCGGCGGCCAGCCGGGCGTCGACCCGTTCCTGCGGGTCCGCCCCGGGTAGTCGGCTGAGCAACACCGCGAGTCGGTCCGCGGCCACGGCCGACCCGATGTCGCGCAGGGTCGCCGCGGCCTCCCGCCAGGCGTGGCGGGTGTCGTCGGAGTCGACGGCGGCGGCCCCACGAAGCTCCAACGCCTCGGCGAGGGCAGCACGGTCACGGTGCAGCCGGGCGGCGGTGGACGCCAGCAGCGCCACCTCGGCGGCCCGCTCGTGGTCGCCGGTCTCCAGGGCCACCCAGCCGAGCGCGAGCCGGGCGGTCGCCGAGTCCGGGCCGCGTTCCAGTTCGACGGCGCGTTGGGCCAGGGCGAACGCCGTGGCGCCGTCCTCGGCGGCCAGCACGCGGGCCAGTCCGGCGAGCGCCGGCACCTGGATCTGACTGTCGTTGACGGGTTCGCTGGCGCGCAGCGCCTCCTCGTACGCCGCGCGGGCCAGGTTGGTCCGGCCGCGCAGCGCGTGGACGTCGCCGATCCCCACCAAGGGGTACGCCACCTTGCGGGACCCCATGCGTTGCAGCAGCGGTACGGCCCGTTCGTAACAGGCGGCGGCCTCGGCGAGCTGACCCAGGTGGAAACGGGCGCCGCCCTCGTTGCAGAGTGCCAGCGCGAGCATCGCGGCGTGCCCGTTGGCCTGGGCCAACTCCACCGCCGGTCGCACCTCGGCGAGCGCTTCGAGGTATCGGCCCTCGCCGACCAGGGCGGACGCGCGGTTGGCGCGGATGCGGGTCACCTGGATGGTGTCGTGGGCCGCCTCGGCGGCCCGCAACGCCTTCTCGTGATGTTCGTCGGCCGCCGGTCGATCACCGCGCAGCTTGGCGTCGAGAGCGAGCGCGGTGTGCGCGGCGGCGAGGGCCGCTTCGCTGCCGACCGCCGCCGCTGCCGCGAGGGCCCGTTCGGCGTTGCTCCGGCACGCCTCGGTGTCCCCGGTCGTCCACTGTGCCGAGGCGGTCCAGGCGAGCAGCCGGGCGTTGTCGGTGGACGGGTGCGGGTCGAGCACACCGCGTCGGAAGACGTCGAGGGCGGACTGCGGTTCGCCGCGCAGGTAGTGCACGAGGCCGTACTGCCAGGCGAGTCCGGCGGCGAGGGCGCCCTGGTGATCGTCGAGCGCGGCGTAGACGGCGAGCGCCGCGTCGAAGTCGCCGCGCATCTGGAGCGCCTCCCCGTACAGCAGCCGCAGGCCGTCGGACCGGGCGTGCTCGGTGAGGGCCTGGAAGGCGTCCACGACGGCCTCGGCGCCGCCCGAGGCGAGCAGCTCCGCGCCGTGGCCGGCGAGGATCGGCGCCGTCGCGTCCCGGACACCCGATTTGCCGTACGACTCCAGGGCCGGGACGAGGTGTCCGTGCTCCGCGTACCAGGCTGCCGCTCGCGCGTGCAGGCGTCGCGCCGCCGCCGGGCCCAACGGGAAGCGGCGGCGGGCGACGCTGGCGACGACGGG
This sequence comes from Micromonospora sp. DT231, assembly GCF_049847025.1. NCBI lineage: Bacteria > Bacillati > Actinomycetota > Actinomycetes > Micromonosporales > Micromonosporaceae > Micromonospora > Micromonospora sp. DT231. Next base: position 25,298 of record NZ_JBNCNO010000017.1, read on the forward strand.
CACCATCCGGTACGCGGACCCGCTCCCCGGCACCGGGACGAGGATGCCGCAACGGGCCAGCTGGTCCAGCCGATGGCCGCCGTGCCGGTGGCCGAGGAAACGGGTCAGCTCGGGGTGGATCGGGTCGAGGCACGCCGCGTCGCGCAGCAGTCGGTGGACCTCGGGCGGCAGCTCCGCGAACACCTCCCGCACCAGATAGGACTCCAGTGGTGTCCCGGGCGCGGCCGGATTGTCCCAGTCCGTGGCGGTGAAGGCGGCCAGTGTGACAAGCGCCGGCCAGCCCTCGGTCTCGGCGTGGACCCGGGTCGCGAGCGCCGGGTCGGTCCGGCCGTGGTCGGCGGCGAGCACGGACGCCACCTGCTCGGGGGAGAGCCGGAGATCCGCCGGACCGTACTCGGTGAGCAGGGCCGACTGTCGCGGCGACAGGGTTGGCGGGTGGCGCGTCACCAGGACGACCCGGAGCTGCGGGGGTAGGCGTTCCAGCGTGTCCAGCAGGGTCTGTAGCCGGCGGCGGGAGAGGCGCGGAACGCCGTCGAGGACGAGCCAGCTCGGTTCGTCGACGCGCGTGTCGGTCGCCGCACCGAGGGTGGCGAGCCAGTCCGGCCCGGCCGTCGCCAGCGCCGCGACGTCCGGTCCGTCGCACCACCGCACCGGGCGGTCGCCCAGCCAGCCGCGCACGGCGACGGTCTTGCCGTACCCGGCCGCGGCGACCACGACGGTGCAGCGCCGGCTCCATCCTCGATCCGTCGTGGCGTTCATCGTCCTATTGGGCGCTGCGTGGGTGCCCGTGCGTACGCGAGCGTCGCCGTTACGACACCGAATCCCGGCGTATTTGACGCCACCTTGACGGCGCTCTGAGCCTCACCTCGAAGGATGTCCCGGCAAGGCACGCGGAGGGCGATCAGCCCGGTCTGCGTCTCACGATCGATCGGATGAGGAGTTGTGATGGCACGAGTGCTGTCGGGACGCGCACTGCTCGCAGTGCTTGTCGTCCTACCGACGCTTACCGCGTGGAATGCCGCGCCGGCCAGCGCCGCCGCCGGGTCGGGACCGGTGGCGTACGACGACGAGCAGGTGGACCGCGACGTCGAGTTGGCGCGGCTGGGCTACCGCAACGGTGTGCGGGTGGTGTTCTCCCGCGACGAGCTGTCCGGCGACTGGGGTCTGCGGCAGGACGGGGAGATGGGCCGCAACGCACCCCTGGCGTACGACGACAAGCAGAGCATGCTGCAGGCGTACCTGACCATCACGCCCCGGTCCGTGCCGGTGCCGCGGGCGCTGCTGTCGGAGCCGCCGGCCGGCACGCCGACCCCACCGGAGCTGGCCTACCGGACCATCGTGGCGTCTCCGGTCGTCGCCGACGATCTCGCCGCGCCCACGTCGAGCGCGATGTCCACCACGGCGGTGCGGACCTGCTGGGACCTGTACTGGGACCCGTACAACTGGGCCGAGCTGCCCGGCTATCCGAATCCGACGTCGGTGTGGCACCCGGCGAAGACGTACTACTCGTCGGACTTCGGTGGAATGAAGATGTACTCCTACAGCTACCTCGCCAACTGCGGCGGCTACGCCCGGCACCGGATCTACTACAAGTCGGCCGGTGACTACTACAAGCACCACGACTACGAGGTGGCATACGCCCACTGGCAGGCGGTCAAAAAGGGTTCGGTGCACCGCTACCGCAAGGTGCACTACGACGGCACGGCGGGGGACACCCGAAACGGCAAGTACGTTGGCTGACGGCGGGCTCTGTCGTCGACCGTGTCCAGTGCGCGACGAACAGAGCGAGGTCACCGGGGCGCGGAACTAGCCTGACCCCGTGATCTCGACGGCTGGCACGGGCGTGCGGATCAGGCTGCTCGGGCCGGTGGAGGTGGTCGTCGCCGACGGTCCGCAGGCGGTGAACGGCAAACGCCGCAAGGCGATACTCGCGACGTTGGCGTTGCACGTGGGCCGGGTGGTCGGCGTCGACCGGCTCATCGACGTCGTCTGGGGGGAGCAGCTACCGGCCACCGCGGCGAACACGCTGCAACGTCACGTCTCCTACCTGCGCGGAGTGCTCGGCGAGCCCGGATCGATAGTGGCGCGCCCGCCCGGTTACGTGCTCGACACCGGGCCGGAGTCCACGGACGTCCAGGCCGCCGAGCGCCTCCTCGAACTGGCCCGGCGGTCGTCGGACCACAACGAGCAGGTCAAGCACCTGACGGCCGCCGTGGCGCTGTGGCGCGGCCCGCCGCTCGCCGACGTGACCGGGTCCGCCTGGATCGAGGAGCAGGCCGAACACCTGGCCCGCCTCCGGTTGGAGGCCGAACGGGCGCTCGCCGAGGCCCGACTGTCCGTCGGCGAGCACGCTCGGCTCGTACCCGGGTTGGAACGGCTCGTCCGGCAGCACCCCTTCGACGAGCACCTGCACGCGCAACTGATGCTCGCCCTGTACCGGGACGGCCGAGCGGTCGAGGCGGTCGCCACGTACCGGCGGCTGCGCGACACCCTCCGGGAGCACCTCGGCATCGACCCGAGCCCACGGCTACGGGATCTGGAGTGCGCCATCCTGCGCCAGGACAGCGCGATCGCCGCACCCGCCCCGGCCGCGCCGGCGCCGCCGTCGGTGGCGGCGCAACTGCCTCCCCCCGTACCGACGTTCGTCGGGCGTGAGGCGGAGCTGGCCGCCCTGGACGCGCTCGTCGACCGGGGCGGGGCCGTGGTGGTGTCCGGGACCGCGGGCGTCGGCAAGACGGCGCTTGCCGTGCACTGGGCGCACCGGGTGGCCGGGCGTTTCCCCGACGGGCAGCTCTACGTCAACCTGCGCGGCTTCGACCCGGGGGCCACACCCACCGAACCGACGCGAGCGCTGCACGGTTTCCTGGAGGCGCTCGGCGTGCCGGCGGCGCGGATGCCGAGCGATCCGGACCAGATGGTGAGCCTGTACCGCACGACGGTGGCCGGCCGGCGTCTGCTGATCGTGCTCGACAACGCGCGCGACGCCGAACAGGTCCGGCCACTGCTGCCCGGCTCACCCGACTGCCGCACGATCGTCACCAGCCGCGACCAGCTCAACCCGCTTGTCGTCACCGAGAGCGCCCAACCGCTGCTCCTCGACCTGCTGAGCCCCGGCGAAGCCCGGGACATGCTGGTCCGCCGGCTGGGGGAGCGCCAGGTCAACGCCGAACCCGCGGCGGCCGACCACATCGCCGACAGGTGCGCGCGGCTGCCCATCGCCCTGGCCGTCGTCGCGGCCAGAGCCGCCACCAACAGGCACTTCTCGCTCGGGATGATCGCCGACGAGCTGGACGACCTGGACGCCTTCCACGGCGGCGACGAGGCCACCGACGTGCGGGCGGTCTTCTCCTGGTCGTGCCGGACGCTCAGCCCCGCCGCGCTCCGGCTGTTCCGGCTGCTGAGCCTGCATCCCGGGCCGGACGTCGCAGCCCCGGCCGTGGCCAGCCTGGCCGGCGGCACCCCTCGGTCGAGCGGTCCCGCGCTCACCGAGTTGACCCGGGCGAACCTCCTCACCGAGCACACGTACGGGCGCTACGCGTTCCACGACCTGCTGCGCGCGTACGCCGCGGGCCTCGCCGACGAGACCGAGCCGCCGGCGGACCGCCGTGCCGCCGTGCACCGGCTGCTCGACCACTGCCTGCACACCGCACACGCCGCCGACCTCGTCCTGCACCCGCACTTCAGCGAGATCAGCCTCGCGCCGGCGGGGTTGGGCGTGACACCCGAGAGTCCGCGCAGCAGGTCGGCCGCCACGGCGTGGTTCACCGCCGAACTGCCCGTCCTGCTCGCCGCAGTGCCGCTCGCGGCCCGCCTCGGTTTCGAGGGACACGCCTGGCGGCTCGCCTGGACCCTGGCCGGCTTCCTGCACCGGCAGGGGCACTGGCAGGACTGGCTCGGCACGCAACGCGTGGCTCTCGCCGCCGCGTCCCGGATCGGGGACCAGACCGGGCAGGGCCAGGCACACCGCAGCCTCGGCCTCGCCTGCTCCCGACTGCGCCGCTACGACGAGGCCGACGACCACCTGCGGCGCGCGTTCGACCTCTTCACCGAGGTCGGCGACGACGCCGGACGGGCACACACCTGCCTCAACCTCGGTCAGCTGGCCGAGCGGCGCGGCCAGCACCACGAGGCGCTGCACCATTCCCGGCGCGCGTTGACCCTGTTCCGGCGGGCCGGCAACCAGGCCGGGCAGGGCTACACCCTCAACGCCGTCGGTTGGCAGGAAGGGCTGCTCGGCAACCACCACGGTGCCCTCCGGTCGTGCGGGGAGGCGCTGCGGGTGTTGCAGGAGGTGGGCGACGTCCAGGGACAGGCCGACACGTGGGACAGCCTCGGCCACGCCCACCACCAGCTCGGAGACGACAGGCGCGCGATCGCCTGCTACGGGCACGCACTCGACCTCTTCACCCAGGTCAACGACAGGTACGCCGAGGCGAGCACGTACGTCAACCTGGGTGGCAGCCACCGGGCCCTCGCCGACCTCGACGCCACACGTGCCGCCTGGAGCCGGGCCCTGACCATCCTCGACGAACTCGGCGATGCCGATGCCGACTCCATCCGCGCCGACCTCGCACAGCTCGACGCCAGTCGCCTCCTCTGACGTAGCGGGCTTTCCGCGCCGCCGGGTATCCGCCGTCCGGGCCCGGTGTGCCAGGCCCGGACGTTGATCGTCCCGGCGGATCAGGTGTGCAGGGTGTCGCTTGGCGACTGGCCGTGCGCCGCTCGATAGTCGGCGGCGAACCGGCCCGTGTGCGGGTAGCCCCAGCGGTGCGCGATCTCGGCCACGGTGGCCCCCTGGGTCGGATCGGTGCCGAGCAGGTCCCGGTGGGCCCGGTCCAGGCGCGTGCGTCGCAGGTACGCCATCGGAGTGGTGCCCAGCTGGCGGCGAAACGCCGCCTGGAGGGCGCGGGGCGAGACGCGGGCGGCCTCGGCGATCTGGGTGGCGGTGACCGCTTCGGCGAAGTGCGTCTCGATGAACGACACGGCACGGCGGACCGGGCCGGCGGGCAACGGGACGGCCTCCACCCGGTGCGGCACCGCCATCGCGGAGTTCGGAAAGACGGCGAGCGCGGCCGAGGCGACCAGGTCGACGGCGGCGCCGACCACGAGCGGGCTGCTGAGCGGCTCCGACGGCCCGTTGAAGAGGTCATAGAGATGAACAGTGGTGCTGTGCCAGAACTGGCCCATCTCCCTGGAGATCGGCGCCATCGCCTCGAATCGAAAGTCGACCGGATCGATGCCGGTCCGCTCGGTGGCGGCCTCGGTCACGATGAACGGGTCCAGGTTGACGCAGTAGATGTCGAAATCCCGGCAGATATTCGTGAACGGGCGGCCGGTCGGGTTCAGGAGCGCCCCGCCGGGACCGGTCCACGCCCTGTCCCGGCCATCGGTTGTCTCGACCTGACCGCGCAGCACCGAGAGGAACAACAGGTCGGTCAGCGGGTCGACGAAATGGGCCTCGATGTCCGCGCCGCACCGCACCCGACCCACCAGGACCGGCCCCGCCTGGGCCGACTCCTGCTGGTAGGTGAACTGCCCGGCGACGTGGTGCGACCGAAGCTCGATTCCCACGCACGCCTGGCTGATCACGTCGTGCGCCGCCGCGATCTCGTGGGTCTCGTACCTGCGCCAGATGGGCGGATCCGCCGCCTCGACGTCATGGTGCATGCCCGGCTCCTCGTCGCCAAGCGAGGACCGTCAGACGCGTCTGCTTGGCGACGCACGGTGGGCGGAGATCTTGAAATGTGAAGACACTCCACTGTTCTCAACGATGCCGAGCCTCCGTCGACATGGGTAGGACCGCACCCGCCACGCCGATGACCGGAATCGCGCTGTCCACAATCCGCACGAGGCGGGCCAGATAGCGCCGACCGGGGCCACGAAAGATCGCTACGGCGGGCCGGACGTGGTAGTTCCGAGAGAACGCGTTTCCGCTGCTCACGAGCCCGTACCATAGGTATCCGCCGGGCGGACGGCGCCGATCGTCCCCGACGGCCGAAACGCCGCGCCGAACACCCTCCGAGGCGGACCGGGCGCCGGGCGGGCAGCCGCACCCGGTGTCGGCCACGCGCCCGAGCGACACCAGGAGACGCACCCATGAGAACCGCCTACGGGCTGCACATCGAGGGACTCGACGAGGTCGTCGACCTGGACGCCGACACATGCCCACCCGCGGGGAGCCGACCGGTGACCGTACGGCAGCGGAACGTCGTCCCGCCGCCGCCCGCGCCGTTGAACGCCGACCGGATGGTCCGGGTCCTCGCCGACGGCCGTACCCTCGATGTGGACCGGGCCAGCGGCAGCGCCACCTTCTACGGGCCGCCGCTCACCGCGGACCTGCTCGCCCACCCCTACCTCGCCCCGGTGGCCGTGGTGGTCAACCGGTGGGCCGAGCGGGAGACCTTCCACGCCGGGGCGTTCGTCCACGCCGGACGGGCCTGGGTGGTGCTCGGTGGTCGTACCGCCGGCAAGAGCACGCTGCTCGCGGCGCTCGCCGCCCGGGACGTGCCGGTGTTGGCCGACGACATCGTGGTCTGTGCCGGCGGCGACGTGCTCGCCGGCCCACGCTGCGTCGACCTGCGAGAGCCGATCCCCGGGTTCGGGTTGCCCACCCGGGTTGTCCGCGACGACAGCCGGCTTCGGCTCACCCTGCCCGCCGTCACGCCCCGCCTGCCGATCGGCGGTTGGATCTTCCTGCACTGGGGTGACCGGCCCGCGGTGGCCCCGGTCGGTCCGGCCGAGTTGCTGGCCCGCCTCGTCGCCCGTCGCTCCCTGCCCGAGCTGCCCTCCGACCCGGGCGCACTGCTCGCGCTCGCCGGCCGGCCGGGCCTGGACCTGACCCGCCCCCGTGACTGGGCTGCCCTCGATGCCACCCACCGACTCCTCGGCGCCGCGCTCACCGAGTCGTTGCCGTGACGGCCAGCCCCGGCCGCACCCTCGATGCGCTGGCCCGGCTGGTCCGGGGCCACGGACCACGTGGTGTGGCAGTGGTGGCGTGGACGATGCTGGGCTGTCGGCGAGTACGTCGCCAGCTCGCCCGAGGCGGGCTGAGCGCGGTACGCCTCACCGCGCCCCCGTCCGGCGGCACCGACACGTTGGTCCGGCAGGCGTTGTGCCGCAGCGGTGGCAACTGCTTGGAGAGCGCGTTGGTGCGGCAGCGCTGGTTCGCCGAGCGGGGGGTGTTGCGGACCGTGGTGATCGGGGTCAGCGCGCCGGCCGCCGGTTTCCACGCCCACGCCTGGCTCGACGGCGACCCCGACCCGCACCGGGACGGGCTGGCCGAGATCCTGCGGCATCCGGTGCCGGCGGCCTGGCTGCGCTGACCGTCGCGCCGACCACGCCAGCCCGGCGGGAACGAGAGGTGCTGGACCGACGAGGGAGACCGGCCGACCGGGGTCGCTTCGTCGCGGACCCCGACCGGCCGGCGATCGGGCCGACCCAGGGTGAGTGGCTCGGACAGCAGAGGGTAGAGCTGTGTGAACAGGGACCGACGTTGCCGAGCGAAGTCGGCAACCCGACAATTCTGTCCGGGAAAACGCGTAACCACATTGGCACAATCATGCCGCTCATTCCGGAGACCGCCTCGGTCCAGCCCCGGGATGCGCAGCATCGAATTCGATTGTTGCGTGACAGCGAACCGTCACGCGACCTGTCATTCGTGAAATGGCCAGCCAGATACGGGAACCGGATCGACTCGTCGACTCGGATTGTCCCAGCCTCGGTGGATGTCGGGGCAGTGGGTCCGGAAGTCCCCGACAAGCCGTTGCGAACCACCGGGTGACGCGTTCAAACAGATCGGGCCGGATCGACGGCCGACGGAGGTGACGGCCCATGCCGTGGACGGGGAATCCTGACGGGCCCGAGCCTGTAACCCGAGACATCGTCGAGACTGACGACCCAGAAGAAGCGCACCATGTGATCGCGCTGAAGTACGGAGAACACCGCGTGCGGATCTCCGGTCCACCCGCTCGATTCCACTACCGGCAGGCGACGCTGCGCGTCGACGACCTGGAATTCGGTGAGTCCCGATACACGATGCGCAACCGCTCCGAGGCGCTGCCCTATCGCGACTTCACGGCGGTGACGGTGGCGCACGGCCGGTACGCCGTCCGTACCGACACCGAGGAGTTGCGCCTCGGCCCCGGCATGACCGGTCGATACCCGGAGGTGGGTGCGGTCCACCTCATCGACGATCTGACAGCCGTCTCCGTCGGGCTGCCGATGCAACGGGTCGCGGCGGCCGCCTCGGTCCGCACCGGTCTGCCCATCGCGAACTTCCGGTTCACCACGATGGCGCCCCTGTCCCCGGCGATGGCCCTGCTCTGGCAGTCGGTGACGGCGTTCACCCGACGACAACTCGCCGTCAACGCGGTGGCCGCCAGTCCACTGGCCCGCGCCGGCCTGGTCGACCTGGTGGCGACCACCGCCGTCGCGGTGTTCCCGAACACCACGATGACCATCAACTACCTGCCCGGACAGGCAGGCGTCGGCCGCGCGATCGTGCGCCGGGCCGCCGAGTTCATCGAGGCCCACGCCGCTGCGCCGTTGACGGTGGGCCGGATAGCCGAAGCCTGCGAGGTCAGCCAACGCGCGTTACAGGTGGCGTTCCAGCGTTACCACGGGCAGACCCCGATGGCGTTCCTGCGTGCCGTCCGATTGCGCCAGGCGCACTGGGACCTGCAACACGCCAAGCCGGGGCAGACCGTGGCGGAGACGGCCCGGCGGTGGGGCTGGACCCATCCCGGGCGCTTCGCCCAGGCGTACCGCGAGACGTACGGCTGCCACCCCTACGACACCCTCCGCGCGACGGGAGCGTCGGTGCCGACGAGGCCGGGCCAGTGACGATGAGATCATCCGGCGGGTTCGGCCAACCGGAGATCGACGAACGGAATCGTGTCACCGTCGAGCACGTACCTGTCGATCTCCACATAGCCATGCCGCTCGGCGAACCGTAGGCCCTCCTCGTTGGAGGCCAGGACGACGGTCTCGATGACTCGGGCGCCGATCTCGTAGGCCGCGGTGAGTGCCTCGTCGTACAGCTGCCCACCAAAACCCCGTCGGCGGTGCTCCGGCAGCACGCGGACGATGACCGTCGCCGTCGCCTGGTCGTCCATCGGCGGCCGGACCGTCGAGCAGCCCACGAGTGTGTCGCCGTGATAGGTGACGTTCAGGCGGTTGCGGTCGGCACGTGCGCGGATCTCGTCGCCCGAGAGTGGGCTGGTCGGGATGATCAGGTTGTGGACGTACTGCCAGTCCGTGCAGACGGCGTCGTCGCCGTCGGGCCGTACCGCCTCGAAGCGAAGGTCACGCATCCGGACAGGCTAGTCGGGCACTATCGTTCTGGCGTGCGCATCCACTTCGACGTCCCCGCCGATCCCGACTACCCGGGCCGGGTGGCCGCCGCGCTCAGCCGTGTTCGCCTGCGCAGGTACGGCGTGATCGGCGCGGTGCTGGTGGCGGTGGGGGCGATAGGTCTCGCCGTCTCGCGCGGGTCCGACCGGGCCGACCAGTTCTCGCCGCTCTGGATGGCGATGGTCGTGGCCGGCCTGCTGTCGATGCTGTATTCGCCGTGGGTGCGGTGGCGCGCCCGCCGCCGCTCCAGCGGCTACGCGGTCGAGGGCGCCTACGACATCACCGACGACAACATCATGATGCGCAGTGGCTCACAGTCCAGCGGCATCGCCTGGGACGGGGTCGACCAGGTGAAGGACACCCCCGAGTTCTGGATCGTGTTCGTCGGTCGGATGCCGGCGACAGTCATCCCACGTCGCCTGATGTCCGCCGAGGACGACGAGACGCTGCGCGCCCATCTGGCCGACCGTGGCCTGATCCAGTGACTACCCGGCGCGGCCGTCGGCCCGCAACGGATCGCGCGGATGCGTCAGGGCGTGAAGGCGCGGCGGTAGGCGGTGGGAGTGGTGGCGAAGGCCCGCCGGAAATGGGCGCGCAAATTGGTGGCGGTGCCCAGCCCGGTCCGTCTGGCGACCTCGTCGATCGTGATGTCGTCGCTTTCGAGCAGCCCGCAGGCCGCGCGTAGTCGTTGCTCGGTCAGCCATGCCTGCGGGCTCAGCCCGTACCGGTGTCGAAAGGTGCGGTGCAACGTACGGGTGGACTGAAGGCCCTGCCGGGCTAGGTCCGCGACGGTGATAGGCAGGTGCAGGTTGGCGGTCGCCCAGCTGGTGACGGCGGCCATCTCGGCGTCGTCCCCGCTCGTGTGGGCGGGGACGAACTGGGCTTGGCCGCCGGCCCGGTGCAACGGTGTGACCATGAGACGGGCGCGATCGATCGCCGCGTGCTGGCCGTGGTCTCGGCCGACCAGATAGAGGCACAGGTCGAGGCCGGCGGCGAGGCCGGCGCTTGTCAACACCTGTCCTTCGTCGACGTACAGCGCATTGGCGTCGACGGTGACCTCGGGGTGTTCGCGGGCCAGCGCCTCGGCGTGCATCCAGTGGGTGGTCGCCCGCCGACCGTCGAGAAGCCCGGCCTGGGCCAGTGCGAACGCGCCGGTGCAGATCGAGGCGATGCGGGCGCCACGCCGGTACGCGGCACGCAGGGCGTCGAGTGCCTGGGCCGGTGCGGGTCCTCGGCGGAAACCGGGAACGATCACGGTGTCGGCGTCGGTGAGGGCATCGATGGTGGCATCGACGGTCAGGCCCAGCCCGGCGGTGGTGGTGGGGACCGCGCCGCCGTCCGGCGAGCAGACGGTGGTCGCGTACCGGCCGTGGCCTTCGTGGCCGAAGACGTGTGTCGCGATGGTCAGGTCGAAGGCGACGACGGGTGGCAGGGCCAGCACGGCGACCCGGTGCGTGGCCGATTGCTTATGCACAGTGGCGAGGATGCCACTCGCCGTCCACGACGGCAGGGCGGGATCCTCGTCGCATGCGAATAGAGATCGTGGTTTTCGACGGCTTCGACGAGTTGGACGTGTTCGGCCCCTTCGAGGTGCTGGCGATCGCCGGATTCGCGGTCGAGCTGGTCGCGGTCGAGCGGCCGGGCCCGGTGGTGAGCATGCGGGGGATCCAACTCCAGGTGCCCGCGGTGCTCGGTCGACCCGACGGTGTGGTGGTGCCGGGCGGCGGGTGGCTGAACCGGGCCGCTGCCGGTTCCTGGGCCCAGGCGCAGCACGGCGTGCTCCCCGCTCGGCTGGCCGCGCTGGCCCCCTCGACCCGCTGGATGGCGTCGGTCTGCACCGGCGGTCTGTTGCTGGCGGCCGCCGGGCTGCTGGGCCAGCGGCGGGCAACCACCAACCGCAACGCGTACGACGAGTTGCGCTCCTACGGCGTCGACGTCGTCGACGAGCGGGTCGTCGATGACGGGGATCGCATCACCGCGGGTGCGCTCACGGCCGGGCTGGATCTGGCCCTGTGGATCACAGAACGGGAGCGCGACGCGGCCACCGCCGACCGCGTCGCGGCCACCATCGAGTACGCGCGACCGGCTCCCACCTGGCTCGCGCAGGAAAGGTAGAACCGCGAACGACCCGCCGGCCCGAGAGTCAGCGGCTCGGATCCGCGTCCGTCGCCAGCGCCTGGGTGGGTGGTGTCGGAGGCGGTTCCCGGTGCGGGCCGGCAATCCCGGCCGCCTGTTCGCGTGCCCGGTCGAGGAGCGCCTCCGCCTCCCGTCGGGCGGCGGTCACGATGCCCTCCGATTCGCGCCGCGCCTCGGTGCGGTGGTCGTTGGCCTGCTGCTCGGCGAGTCTGAGGATCTGCTCGACCCGGTCGCCCAGGCCGCTGAGGGTGGGCCGCCGCTGTAGGTCCAGCAGTAGTTGGTCCGTGCCGACCGGCGTGCCGGGGCTCGTCCCGGCTGCGGCGTCGTCGCGGTCCACCAGGCCGTCCGCGACGAGACGGGATTCCGTGCTGCCCACGAGGGAGAGCACGACGCCGAGCATGGCGACCGCGATCCCGGACCACGCGGCGGCCGGCCCGAGGGACGGGCCGACCGCGACGCCGACGCCGAGCCCGAAGAGGACAGCCGCGGTCTTGGCTGGCTTACGCACGAGTCCTCCTCGGGTGGCACGGGCGTGGGCTCCGGTTTCAGCATGACGAACGAGTCAAGCAGGTCGATCCTCGTCCTCCGGAGAGTCACCCGGGTCACGACGTCGTCGCGAGGGTCTCCGTCCGGGTCACGACGATGCGGTGGCGGCGTACCGGGTACAGGATCGGGCGGGAGACGCTCCACGCCGCGCCCGCGCAGACGACCTCCTTGTAGCGGGCCGCCAACGCGCCCCTGAGCAGGGCGGGCCGGGCCCGGTCGTCGGCTGTCACGTACTGGATGATGCCGTCGCGGCGGCCGAGGCTGATGCACTGGTTGAAATAGCGCAGCGGCGCCTTCGGGATCTTCGTCCGACCGGTCAGCCGGGTGGCGATGGCGTCGGCGGCCTGCCAGGCCATCGGGGTCCCCGAGGCGCAGGACATCCGCAGCGGTTTCCCGCCCGGCCCCTCGGCGATTGCGGCGTCGCCGACGGCGTACACGTCGGGGTGGGAGACCGACCGCATCGTGGAGTCGACGACGATCTGCCCGGTGTCCGCGACAGTCAACGTCGTGGCGGCGGCGATGGGGTGCACGGCGAAGCCGCCCGTCCAGACGGTCACCTCGGCCGGGATCACCCGTCCGTCGTCGGTGACCGCGCCGGTGGCGTCGACCCGGGCGATGTCGGTGTGCTCGTGGACGGTGATGCCGAGCCGGTCGCAGACCCCGCGCAGGTGCTGCCGCGCCCTCTCGGTGAGCCAGTCGCCGAGAGCGCCCCGGGCGGCGAGCGCGACGGCAAGGTCCGGGCGGACCTCCGCGATCTCGGTGACCGCCTCGAGGCCGGTGAGACCGCCGCCGACGACGAGCACCGTTGCGCCGCCCGTGAGGTGGGCCAGGCGGTCGCGCAACCGCAGCGCCGACGGCCTGCCGGCGATGTCGTACGCGTGCTCGGCGACGCCGGGGACGCCATGGTCCGCGCTGGTGCTGCCCAGGGCGTAGACGAGCGTGTCGTACGCGATCTCGTCGGCGCCGTGCCCGGCGGCGAGCGCGACGGTCCGGCGCTCCACGTCGACCTCGGTGACCCGGGCCACCCGGACCTCGACTCCGGTGCCCGCGTAGACGTCGGCGAGCGGTCGACGCTTGAGGTGCTGCCCGGTGGCGAGTTGGTGCATGCGGACCCGCTCGACGAAGTCGTCCTCGGCGTTGACGATGGTGATCCGCGTGTCGTCGGGGTGCAGCCGCCTGGCGAGACGCCCGGCGGCGATGGCGCCGGCGTATCCGGCCCCGAGGACGACGATCCGGTGCTTCATGGTGGCACTCCTGTCTCGGTGAGGGTCGCTTCCTGAACCGGACAGCGACCCGATTCCTGACAGGAGTCGGCTGAGAGCTGGGTCACCAGACGCGCAGCAGGGGTTCCCCGTGCGCGGAGGTGGACCAGTGGCGGGTGGCGCGTACGAGCTTGTCGGGGTTGACCTGGATGTGCAGGGCCGCGACGCCGTCGGACGTCACCTTCAGCGACATGACCCCGACGACCTGTTCGTCGAGCACGACCACGAGCGCCGGAGCGCCGTTGACGACCTCGGCGTAGAGGGCGGGGCTGCCGCCCACGATGTCCCGCTTGGCGTCGCTGGGCGCGAACAGGCCCCGCAGGAACCTGGCCACCGCCAGCCCGCCGACGACAGGTGTGGTCCGCGCCGGGATCTTGCCGCCGCCGTCGCCGATGCTCGTCGCGTCGTCGGTGAGGAGCGTGACCAGTCGCTGCGTCTCGCCGTTGGCGGCCGCAGCGAGGAACTCCTCGACGATCCTGCGCGCGGTGGCGCCGTCGACCTGGGCGCGGGCGCGGTCACCGGCGACGTGTTGCCTGGCCCGCCGGTAGATCTGCTGACAGTTCGACTCGCTGACGCCGAGGATGTCGGCGATCTCCGTGTGTGCGTAGCCGAAGGCCTCGCGGAGCACGTACGCCACGCGCTCCTTGGCCGACAGCCGCTCCAACAGGGTGAGCACCGCCATCGAGACCGAATCGCGCTGCTCGGCGGTGTCGAGCGGGCCGAGCATCCGGTCCCCGGCCAGCACCGGTTCGGGCAGCCAGGTGCCCACGTAGGTCTCGCGCCGGGCCCGCGCCGAGGTGAGCTGGTTGAGGCACACGTTGGTGAGGGCCTTCGTCAGCCACGCCTCGGGCGTCTCGACCCGCTGCCGGTCGGCGGCCTGCCAGCGCAGGAACGTGTCCTGGACCGCGTCCTCGGCGTCACTCGCCGAGCCCAGCAGCCGATAGGCGATCGCCTCCAGGCGAGCCCTGGCGCGTTCGAAGAGCTCGACCTCGTCCGGACTGAGCGGCATGGCTCGATAGTTAACCACGCCCGCGGGGCCGGTCGACCTCGCTGGCGGGAAACCGCGACCAGCGTGGGTGATCACGCGCGGGTGCCCGGCGAGACGTCGTCGGCCGGCGGGCGAGCGTGGCGGCCACCGCCGTCAGACAGATCACGACGGCGGCGACGAGCGGTGGGCGACCGCCGAGGTGGACGGCCGCCGAGCCGAGGGGGATGGCCAGCACCAGTGGGCCGAACATCGCGGTGTTCGCCGTCGCGGAGACGCGGCCCAGCAGCGCCGACGGTGTGTGCGTCTGCACGGCCGTCACCGCGGCGACCAGGGTCCAGGGCAGGCCGACACCGGCGACCACCGCCCCGGCGACCGTGACCGGCCACCAGGGCACGCCACGCGCCAGGCAACCGACAGCGAACAGCACGGTCCCGGCGACGCCGACAGCACCCGGACCCCGGCCGGCCAGGAGTCTGCCGACGAGCAGGCCGCCGATGATGGAACCGGCGCCCTGGGCGCCGGTCAGCACGCCCAGGAACGTCGTCGGGAGGCGGAGTTCGGTGGTCACGATCGTGTAGATCGCCGCGGTCGTGAAGCCGGACATGGCGATCGACACGGCGGCGAGCACGACCGGCACACCCGTGGCCCGCTGTCCGAACAGGACCGACAAACCGGTACGCAGGTCGGGGCGTCGCTGCGGCGGCGGGACCTGTGGCGTCCGGTTGAGGCGCACCATCGCGTACAGGATGGCGACCAGGACCGGCATGGCCGCGCTGAGGACGACGACCGCGTGGCCACCGTGCCAGGCGTAGAGGCCCGCTCCGGCCAGGGGAGCGACGAGCTTCATGCCCTCCTGTGCGCTTGAGCGCCACCCGTTGACGTCGCCGAGTTGGGTGGGGGACAGCGCGGACGGCAGCAGCGCCGTCTCCCCCGCGTCGATGAGCACGTAGCTGACGCCGTAGACCGATGAGACGGCGAAGATGAGCCACGTCTGGCCGGGCCCGCGCACCGCGAAGAGGGCCAGCAGGGCGGCGGCCAACACGAGGTTGACCGCGATGACGAGCGGTCGTCGGGGTGCGGTGTCGAGCAGGCCGCCCAGCCACGGGCCGGCGAGCACCGGGGCGTACACACACAGCCCGGTGAGGGCCGCGAGGCCGGTGGAGCCGGTCAGGTCCAGGGTCCAGATGCCGGCCACCAGGGACATGGCGCTGCTGCCGAAGCCGGACAGCAGGGAGATCGCCACGAACAGTCCAGCGTTGCGCCGCACGAGCCCTCCAGGTTGAGTCGGGACGACTCATCCTTTGGCCTTGAGGCGCGTCCGCGCAAGGGTGACGGCCTGCGTCAACGTGGCATTGACAACGCGGCGTCGATCTTCGCCGTGGCGGCTCGGGCGGGTGCCGGCAGCCGGTCGCCCGCTTCGGCGAGGTCGGCGACGAGGGGCTGGGCCAGCGCGTACAGCGACCCCGGGGTGGCGTCCAGGGCGGCGTCCACGGTGCTGCGTACGAGCGCCGCTCGACGGAAGCGTGTGTTCCACAGTCGGTCCGCGGCGATCCATCGATCGAGATCAGCAACGGCGGCCCGCAGCGCGGCGATCTGTGCCGGGTAGCGCAGGTCGCGGTGCTGCTGCCGGGACCTGCGGGCCGCCACCAGGCGCTGCCGGCGCTGCTCGGCGGCCTGCCGGCTGCCGAGACCCAACGCCCGCGCCACCTGCGCCCACGTCGCGCCGTCGTGCCGCGCCCGGTCGATCAGGTCCAGCTCCCGCTCGTCCAGGCGGGCACGGGCGACCTGGACCTCCGCCAACTGCGCCAGCTCCGACGTCACCTGTCAACGATACGTTGACAGCGGCAGCGGTGCGCGCACCATGAACACGTCCACCGGATCCTCGGCCACGAGCGTGAATCCGTGCCGCTCGTACAGCCGCCTTGCCGGACTGCCCCGCAACACGTTCAGCCGGACCAGGATGCCGTCGCTGTCGCACCGGTGCAGCAGCTCGCGCAGCACGGCCGTGCCGATGCCGCTGCCCTGCAGGTGCGGGGACAGGTAGAAGTGCTCCAGCCAGTGGGCGTCGTCCGCCGGGCGCAGCGCCACGCAGCCGGCGAACGCGCCACCCACCTCGACAACCCAGGTGTACGCCGGAGCGAAGCCGTCCCGCAGGCGCTGCCGCACGCGCGTGTCGTCGTACCGCCCGAGCCGCTCCAGATCCGCCCGCAGCACCACGGCCCGCAGCTCGGCCACGGCGTCGACGTCCGCCACCGAGGCCGGCCGTAGTTCCCACTCCACCATGATCACCACGCTATCGCCGGGCCCTACGGGAGGCGCAGCCCGGCGACGAGGAAACCGACCATCCGGCGCGCGTCGTAGCGGGGGTCGGCCGCGCCGATGCAGAGATTGCCGACACCACGCAGCAACTCGAAGGCGTTCACGTCGGGGCGGATGTCGGCCGCCGTGGCGGCGGCGTCGAGCAGGTGGGCGCACACGGGGACGAGCCGGTCGATGAAGTAGGCGTGCAGGGACTCGAAGGCCGCGTTGTCGGACTGCAGCGCCTCGGCGAGGCCGTGCTTCGTGACCAGGAAGTCGACGAAGAGGTCGATCCACTGCGCCAGGGCGGCGTACGGGCTGCCGCTGGTGGCCAGCAGGGCCGGGCCGGCCTGGGCGCACGCCTCGACCTGGTGTCGGTAGACGGCGACGATGAGGTCGGCGCGCGTCGGGAAGTGGCGGTAGATCGTCCCGACACCGACGCCGGCCCTGGTGGCGATGTCCCGCACGGGCGCGTCCACGCCGGAGCTGACGAAGGCCGCGGCGGCGGCGTCCAGCAGGGTCGCCTCGTTGCGCCGGGCGTCGGCCCGCTTCCGGGGGGTGGGTTGTCCTTCCCCGCTGTCGTCGTCGGCCACCGCGCCGTTACCTCCACCACTCGACTTGGCAAACGGAACCATGTTCCGTATCTTTGTTAGCGGAACATGGTTCCGTTTGCTCAGCATGACAGAGCGGCGGGGCCGGAGCCAAGCCACGTTGTCGTCGCAGGAAGGGAACGGTCATGCGATACCGCACTCTGGGTCACACCGGCGTCCAGGTCAGCACTCTTGTGCTGGGCGCCATGAACTTCGGCAAGCTGGGAGGAACCACCCAGGAAGAGGTCACCGCGATTGTCGACGTCGCCCTGGACGGGGGAGTCAACCTCATCGACACCGCCGACGTGTACGGCCAGGGCGAATCCGAGGAGATGGTCGGCAGGGCCATCGCCGGTCGCCGGGACGACATCGTGCTGGCGACCAAGGCGGGCCTGCCGATGGGCGACGAGCGCAACCGTCGGGGCGGCTCCCGCCGCTGGCTGGTCACCGCGTTGGACAACAGCCTGCGCCGCCTCGGCGTCGACCATGTCGATCTCTACCAGATCCACAGGTGGGACCCGAGCACGAGTGACGAGGAGACCCTGTCGACACTGACCGACCTGCAGCGGGCCGGCAAGATCCGCTACTTCGGGTCGTCGACGTTTCCCGCGTACCGCATCGTGCAGGCCGAGTGGGCCGCCCGGGAGAACCACCTGAGCCGTTACGTCACCGAGCAGCCCAGCTACTCCATCCTGCAACGCGGGGTCGAGACCCACGTCCTGCCGGTGACCGAGCAGTACGGGCTCGGCGTGCTCGCGTGGAGCCCGCTCGCCTCGGGCTGGCTGTCCGGCGCGATCCGCGAGGGCCGGGAGGTCACCACCAACCGATCGGCCTTCATGCCGCAGCGCTTCGACACCACCATTCCGGCCAACCGGGCCAAGCTCGACGCCGTCGAGAAGCTGGCCACGGTGGCCGACCAGGCCGGCCTCACCATGATCCAGCTCGCGCTGGGATTCGTCACCGCGCACCCCGCCGTGACCAGCGCGATCATCGGCCCCCGCACCATGGACCACCTGCACACCCAGCTCGCCGCCGCGGACACCGTGCTCTCGGCCGACGTGCTCGACGCGATCGACGCGATCGTGGCGCCCGGCGTCGACCTCGCCGCACACGAGAAGTCCGACACCCCGCCCGCCCTGCTCGACGCGGCACGCCGACGTCGCTGAACCGCGAGTACGCGTCGGCGCGGATCCCGCGGTACTGGGTGGTGGACCGGGACGGCGCGCAGACGGTCACCCTGCATCGGCTGGGCGGGGACGGCGGCTACGAGGAGCGGGCCCGGATGCCGTTGGCGTGGCTGCTCCAGACGGCGCCCACCGACCACCTCGACTGAAACTCGCCGCCGACCGGCAGCGCTCGTCGTATCGTTCCGGGATGACGCACCCGGTGTGGGCGGACGGTGACGCGTACGAGGCGTACGTCGGTCGGTGGAGTCGCCTCGTCGCGGCGGAGTTCCTGCGCGGGCTGGACGTGGTGGCCGGGCGGCAGTGGCTTGATGTGGGCAGCGGCACCGGCGTGCTGACCTCGACGATCCTCGCCGACGCCGCACCCGCTCGGGTCACCGGCGTCGACCCCTCGGCGGGTTTCGTCGCGACCGCGCGGACCCGGGTCGCCGACGCGCGGGCCACCTTCCAGGTGGGCGACGCCCGCGCGCTGCCGGTGGGTGACCGCACCGCGGACGTGGTGGTGAGCGGCTTGACGCTCAACTTCGTGCCGGAGCCGGCGCGGGCGGTGGCGGAGTTCGCCCGGGTGGTCCGGCCGGCGGGGACGGTAGCCGCCTACATCTGGGACTACGCCGACGGCATGGCGATGATGCGGCACTTCTGGGCCGCCGCCGCGCAGCTCGATCCGGCTGCGGCGACGCTCGACGAGGAGAGCCGTGGCAGCGTGTGGCGGCCCGAGGCGTTGCGGGCGCTCTGGGAGGACGCCGGGCTGGGCGAGGTGTCCGTCCGGCCGGTCGACGTGCCGACGGTGTTCGCCGACTTCGCCGACTACTGGATGCCGTTCCTCGGTGGACAGGGCACGGCGCCGGCGTACGTCAGGACGTTTACCGGACCGGCCCGGGAGGCGCTGCGGCAGGCGCTGCTGGCCCGTCTTCCGGTCGAACCGGACGGCTCGATCCACCTCGGCGCGCGAGCCTGGGCCGTGCGGGGTGTCGCGGCGCAATAGCAACCACGACTCACGTTTCCGCAGGTCAGTGGGGGTCTGTGTCGTGCACCGGACAAGACGGTAGGGCCTTCGGCGGAGCACTGTTGGGGCAGGTGCCGACTCCGCTGGGGGCGCCACAGCGGGTTCGTCCTCACCGGGACAAGGACGTCATCACCGCCGACGCCGCCGCATGGCCGCGTCGCTTGGCCGGTGTTCCGCCTTCCCTCTCGCACCTGTGTGCGTCCCGTCGGTCCGGCGTCGCCCAGCGCGCCCGGACCCGGCGGTCTAGCTCAGAGAGGCACCTCCATGGCCGCTCCCACCGTAACCGCAAGCCTGAACGCGTCGGCCTTCCCGCCCGGCGCCCAGATGCTGCTGACCGTCACCTACTCCGACGCCGACACCAAGCCGTTGACCGTCACCATCGTGGTCACCGACGCGCAGGGCAACAGCAGCGCGCCCGTCAAGGTCACCGCGGTCATCGACCCGCTCACCCTGACCGTCACCGACAACTCCGGGCGTACCTGGACCCAGGTCTCCGACAACGGCTCGGTCGCCGTCTACCGGGCGGTGGCGTGATGCCCCGCGTCACCGTTCAGGTGCGCGACGCCGCCGGTAACACCGCGACGGCCAGCGCCGACTACACAGTGGGTGGCCAGCCGATACTCGGCGGCTACTACCTTTCCGGAGGTGCCGACCCCACCGCCGACATGGCCGGCGGCAACTTCCGCTCGCTGACCCAGTACCGCAGCTTCGCCGACGGCTACATCTTCCCCGGCTACAACCGGCCCTGGCTGATCACCCTGGGCCGGGCGGGGATCCAGATGAACATGGTCCTGGAGCTGAAGCACTACGGCGCCCCGGACACCGGCCCGCAGACCTTCACCGTGGACGGCACCACCTACACGGTGCCCGCGCCGTCGATGACGATCCAGCAGCGCCCCGGCACCACCTGGCCGAAGGCGTACGGGTACAGCCAGGTCGTCAGCGGTCAGTGCGACGGGTTGTTCGCCCGCGCTCTGTCGCAGTACCGGACGCTCGGCTTCGGCGTGAACATCCAACTCGCGTCCGAACTGGACACCGACCACGAGTTCGGCACCACCGAAAGCGGTGTCGGGTACACCTGGGCGCAGTCCGATGCCCGCGCGCTGCAGGCGCTCAACTACATGCTCACCTGGTTCAAGACGCGGACACTGCCCGGCGGCACGACCTTCTCGGTCGGGATCGGCGGCTTCGACCGGGCCTGCTTCCAGCGCATCCACCCGGAGTCGCTGATGACCCGGCTGGACTTCCTGCAGTGGAACGTCTACGGCACCAACGCCAGCCACACCGCGCTGGCCCGGTTCCGCCGTACCAAGGACTGGGCGGTGGCCGACCTCGGCCCGGTGGCGCTGTCCCGTCCGGTGCTCGTCGCCGAGTGGGGGGTGCGGGTGGCCGAGATACCCAACCAGGCCGCCTGGATCGCCACCGTGCCGGCGGCCATCGCCCAGCTCAACGCCGAGCGCGGACCGCTGTTCGCCCAGACGAACTACTTCAACTCCGGTTGGGGGACGCTGACGCCGAAGGAGACCGGGCTGGCCGCGCTGCGCTCGGCCTACTCCACCCCGCCGTACGCCTGAGTCCACGACCGGTGGCCCGGTCGGTGCGACCACCGACCGGGTCCCACCGGGAAACCCTATGCTCGGATCATGGAACTGCGGATCTTCACCGAACCTCAGCAGGGCGCCACCTACGACCAGTTGCTCGCTGTCGCCCGCTGCGCGGAGGACGCCGGCTACGGCGCGTTCTTCCGGTCCGACCACTACCTCAGGATGGGTGACGGGACGGGGATGCCCGGCCCCACCGACGCGTGGACCACGCTTGCCGGTCTGGCCCGAGACACCAGTCGGATCCGGCTCGGTACGTTGATGACCGCGGCCACCTTCCGGCTGCCCGGCCCGCTGGCGATCACCGTGGCGCAGGTCGACCAGATGAGCGGCGGTCGGGTGGAGTTGGGTATCGGCACCGGCTGGTACGCCGAGGAGCACAGCGCGTACGGCATTCCGTTCCCGCCGCTGGGCGAGCGGTTCGACAGGTTGGAGGAGCAGCTCGCGGTGATCACCGGGCTGTGGGCCACGCCGCCGGGGGAGCGGTACGAGTACGCCGGTCGCTACTACCCGGTCCGGGACTCACCCGCGCTGCCGAAGCCCGTGCAGCAGCCGCGCCCACCGATCCTGCTCGGCGGGATGGGCCCGAAGCGCACCCCCGCGCTGGCCGCCCGCTACGCCGACGAGTTCAACCTGCCGTTCGCCTCGGTGCCCGACACGGCGGCGCAGTTCGACCGGGTCCGCGCCGCGTGCGCGCAGATCGACCGGGACCCGGCCGAGCTGGTCTGGTCCAACGCTCTGGTGCTCTGCTGCGGGCGCGACGACGCCGAGGTGGCGCGTCGGGCCGCCGCGATCGGCCGCGATCCGGACGAGCTGCGGGCCAACGGCCTGGCCGGGACGCCCAGCGAGGTCGTGGACACCATCGGCCGGTACGCGGAGATCGGCAGCGAGCGGCTCTACCTCCAGGTGCTGGACCTCGGCGACCTGGCGCACCTCGAACTCGTCGCCAACGAGGTCATGGCGAAGCTCTGAGCCAACGGGCCGCCGTGGGGTGCTGCAGGTGGTCAGGCGCGGCGGTGGGCGCCCACGCCCGACCCGGACGCGTGCGGGTCTCCCAGCACGGTGTCCAGCCGCCCGTCCCGGTCACTGTCCACATAGGTGATGTCGGGTATCCCGTCGCCGTCGACGTCGATCTGGACGACGTCGGCGACGCCGTCGCCGTCGAGGTCGGTGACCACCTCCACCGAGCCGTCCAGGTGCCGGGTCACGATCGACTGTGGCCCGGTGCCGGGAGCGCGCGGTGCCGGGCCGGGTGCCGGCACCGGCGTCGGGGCCGGCGCGGGCGACGGGGTGGGTCGGGGACCGGGAGTGGGCGCCGGATGGCTGGGCAACCCGCCTGCCGACGGCGCGCCTGCCTGCTCGACGCCGCTGCCGGTCGGGTCCAGTTCCTCCTCGGAGGGGAACACGTCGCCCCGTGGGGCCGGATCACGGTAGCTGCTCATGGGCGTAGGGTTCCCCGGCGATGACGAGAACAACCGTGCCCGATCGACCGGTGTCCCCGGTGGGCGGTTTGGCGGAAGATGCTGGAACCGACGCGACGGTCATGAACGGGGGTCCGAGCGTGGAATTGCGCCGGAATCGGGGGGCCCGTGCGCTCGCTCTGGTGTGCGTACTCGGTGGAATGCTCCTGTTGGTCTATCCCAGCCACGGCGCGCCGCTACGGATGATCATCGCCGGGGGTGCCGTCGCGCTCGGCGTGGTGGCGCTGGTCAGCGCGCTGCGACCGTTCCGGTTCGGGATCGGCGCCGAAGGGCTCACCATCCGACGGCCCGGCCTGCGTCGCGACATCCGGTGGGCCGACGTCGACGCGTTGGTCCTCGACGAGCCGTCCCGCCGCGACGGCTACCGGCGACCGCCGCGACTGCTGCTGGTGCCCGTGCCGGGGGTGTCGCTGGAGCCGGTGACCGCCCGTCACCCGCTCGACGGCCGCCCCGCCATCGAGTTGCTCGTCCTCGACCAGGTCCGCGAACAGCCCGATCAGGTGTCCGCCGCGCTCACGACGTACGCCGGTGACCGTTTCGTCGACCTGCTGGCGCTGCGCCGAGCCGCCTTCGCCGACCCGGACCTGCCAGTAGGCCTGCGTGGCTACCAGATGGACCGGGTCGACAGGTTGATCCGACGCGGCCAGGACGCCCTGCTGTCCGAGGACGCGTCGACCCGGCAGGCGGCTCGGGGTGAGATCGAACGTGCCAGCGCGGCAGGTCTGCCGATCGCCCAACGTGGCTACAACACGTTCCAGACGGATACGGTTCTGGACGCCCTCGTCGCCGCGTTGGCCGACCACCCGTCCACCGATCGGGAGACCGCTACATGATCGCGCACGGACAGCACGACACTCCGACGACCGCGGCCGACGTCCCGCGCCGCAACTGGGCCGGCAACGTGCGGTACGCCGCTCGGGCGTTCCACCGACCGACCTCCACCGACGACCTGCGCCGACTGGTCGCCGGCAGCACCCGGATCCGGGCGGTGGGCAGCGGGCACTCCTTCAACCGCCTCGGCGACACCGACGGAGACCTGGTCACCCTCGCCGGGCTGCCCCCGATGGTCGAGGTGGACCGCGAGCGCGGGCAGGTCACGGTGAGCGGGGCGATGCGCTACGGCGACCTCGCCCGACACCTGCACACCCAGGGGTACGCGCTGGCCAACCTCGCCTCGCTGCCGCACATCTCGGTGGCCGGCGCGGTGGCCACCGCCACCCACGGTTCCGGTCAGGCGCACGGCAACCTCGCCACCGCGGTCGCCGGTCTGGAGTTGGTCACCGCGGCCGGCGACCTGCTGCGGGTCGACCGCGAGACCGACGCCGACACGTTCGCCGGCATGGTGGTCGGCCTCGGCGCACTCGGCCTGGTCACCCGGGTCACCCTGGACGTCGTGCCGGCCTTCGAGCTGCGCCAGTACGTGTCGCTCGACCTCGACCGGGAGGCGTTGGACGAGGCGCTCGGCTCGGCGTACAGCGTGAGTGTCTTCACCGACTGGCGTACGCCCCGGCTGCGTGAGGTGTGGCGCAAGCAGGCGGTCGACCAGCCGCCGCCGTCGGCGGACTGGCTCGGCACCACCGCCGCCGACCAGCCACGGCACCCGGTGCTCGGGATGCCGCCGGAGAACTGCACCCCGCAGCTCGGCGAGCCGGGCCCGTGGCACGAGCGGCTGCCGCACTTCAAGCTCGGCTTCACCCCGAGCGGCGGCGAGGAGTTGCAGTCCGAATACCACGTGCCGCGGGCGGCGGCAGCCGACGTGCTCGCCGCGCTGGACGAGGTGGCGCACCTGATCGCACCGGTGCTGCTGGTGTGCGAACTGCGGACGGTGGCCGCGGACGAGCTGTGGCTCAGCCCGAACTACCGGCGGGACAGCTTCGTCGTGCACTTCACCTGGATCGACGACACCGCGGCCGTACTGCCGGTGGTGGCGGCGGTGGAGGCACGCCTGGCGCCGTTCGCGCCGCGCCCGCACTGGGGCAAGGTCTTCGTCACCGACCCGGCCGAGCTGGCCGACCGCTACCCGCGCCACGCCGACTTCGCCGCCCTGCTGCCCCGCCTGGACCCGACCGGCAAGTTCCGCACCGCCCCACTAGACCACCACTTCCCCCGCTGAACCCCGCCGCCGCGCCCGGCCCCGCCGCCCGCCCCGCTCCCCGCCCCCCGGGACGGCTGTTGATCATGAGGTTATTGCCACCCGGCCCGGCGTGTCGTGACGATAACCTCATGATCAACGAGGTTGGGTGGGGGTTGTTGGCGGGGTGCGGAGGGTGCTGCGTTGGACCGCTCGGCTGATGTCGCTGGGACTGACGATGCCTACCAACTGACCGTTGGTGACGACCAGGGCTCGGCCGTCGGCGCACTCGCTGAGCCGGGGGAGTAGGTCGTTGAGCTGTTCACCCGGCTGGGCGAGGACCAACTGGTCGGCCCGGCAGGCCACCTCGGCCAGGGTGGTCGACGCTCGCCGCTCGGCGGGCACGCCGCGTACCCGGTCGACGGTGACCAGGCCGGTCGGCCGGCCCTCCTCGGTGAGTGGCAGCGCCGAATGCCGGTAGGCGAACAGGTAGTGGTCGACGAAGTCGGCGACCGTCATCTCCGCCGCGACGGTCTGCGGCTGCGGCGTCATGACGTCGCCCACCCGGACCCCGCGCAGCGCGCTGCCGGTGCGGGCCTGCCGCTCCTCGGTCCCGGCGGCACCGATCAGGAACCAGCCGATCAGGGCCAGCCAGAGCCCACCGAAGCCGACCCCGGACAGGAACTGCCACAGCCCCAGGCCGATCAGCAGGACGCCCAGCACCCAGCCCGCCCGCGCCGCGACCACCGACGCCCTGGTCCGGTCGCCGGTGGCCTTCCACACCGCGGCGCGCAGCAGTCGACCGCCGTCCAGGGGTGCGGCCGGCAGCACGTTGAAGATGGCCAACAGCACGTTGATGCCGGCCAGCCACGCCACCGCCCCGAAGAGCAGCCCGTCCTGCCCGGCCAGCGCGAGCAGCGCGGCGATCGCGCCGAAGAACGCCCCGAGCACCAGGCTGACCAGGGGGCCGACGCCGGCGATCCGCAGCTCCGCGCCCGGGTCGCGCGGCTCGCCCCGCAACTCGGCCACGCCGCCGAAGAGCCACAGCGTGATGCCGTCGACAGTGAGCCCGTTGCGCTTGGCCACCACCGCGTGCGACACCTCGTGGGCGAGCAGGCCGACGAAGAAGACCACCGCCGCGGCCAGACCGGCGAGGATGTACGCCACGGACGAGCGGTCCGGGTACGAGCGGGGGAACTGGTTGGCCGCCAGACCCCACGCGATCAACGCGAAGATGACCAGAACGCTCCAGTTGACGCCGACCGGCACTCCCGCGATCCGACCGAGTCGGAAACTGGCCCTCATCCCTCCGAGATACCCCGGGCGCGCCCGCCCATGTCCGGCCCGACTGAGCCGCGCGTCCGAAGTTCGGGAACGACACGCGACGCTGTCGTCGTCCCTGCCTGAGTATGCAACGAGTAGGGTCAGAGTATGACTCGCCGCATCACCATCAGCCTGCCCGATGACGTGGCCGCGTACGTGGAGCGTACGCAGGGCAATACGTCGGGCTTCATCACCGGGATCCTGCGCCGGAAGATGCGCGCCGACGGCCTTCGCGCCCGGTGGGCACAACTTGGCTACGTGGTGACCGACGAGGACATCGAGCGGACCAGGTCGCACCTTGCCGCACGAGCGCCGATCACCGACGAGCAGCACGCCCGCAACGCCGAGTGGCTGCGCCAGTTCGACCAGGACGGTTCGGCTGCGGCGTGAACGGCCTTGTCCTGGACACGTCGGCCCTCCTCGCCTATGCCTCCGGCACGAGCATCGAGCCGGGGGCGATCCTGACCCTCGCCGAGGAGGACCCGGAGCAGGTGGTCTGGATTCCCGCGCTCTGCCTGGGCCAGGCTCAGTTGGAGGTGGCTGGCACACCAGCGGTCCACCTGCTCGACCTGCTGCTCAGTGAGGAGCGGGACATCAACGTCGCGGTCTACGACGCGCCGACCAGTCGGCGGGTGGCCGGGATCGCCGCGCGGTTCGATGTGCCGCTGGACGTCGCCCACGCCGTGGCGACCGCTGTCCTCTACCGCTGCTGCCTGGTCACCCGTGACCCCAAGCGGGTGGCCCCAGCGGCACCGCCCGATCTGGAGATCCTCGACATCTCGCTGGGCTGGGGCTGATGATCGCTACGCCTCAGCGGCGGGGGCTCTCGCTGGCGATTGTCGCCTCCCGGGGCAGTGCCGCCGCGCGCAGCGCCCAGTCCAGCGCGTAGTCGGCGACCTCCTCCCAGCCGTCCGCGCCGACGGTGAAGTGTGATCGGTCGGGAAACTCCTGGTAGGCGGTGAGCGCCCGGGACTTCTGGTAGAGCGCCGCGTTGGCCCGGACCACCGATGCCGGCACCACGTGGTCCGCTCCGCCGGCCAGCAGCAGCAGGGGCGCGCGGTCGTCGCGTGTGGTGTCGACCCGGGCCGGCGAGCGCGGGTCGACGTTGGCGAAGGCGCCCTCGAAGAACACCCGGCCCGCACCCGGGACGGCGTAGCGCAGCCAGGCCCGGTCGGAGTCCTCGCGGCTCATGGTGTTGCCGAAGGTGTAGGCGAAGTCGTCGGCGGTGAACGGGACGGCCTTGCTCCGGTTGGTGGGGCTGCGCAGGATCGGGAAGCCGGAGCGCAACTGGCTCAGCGGCACCTTCAGCACCCCCTTCACCGCCGCGGGGTGCACCCCGACCACTGCCGCACCGAGACCCCGGTCGGCGAGGACCTGGGCGAACAGGCCGCCGAAGGAGTGGCCCATGATGATCGGTGGTCGCGGGAGCGCCCGGATGATCCTGTCGTAGTGCGCGACGATCGTGGCCATGCTCTGGTCGGCGATGGGTGTGGGATCGTCGCGCAACTGTTCCACGGATCGGTCCATCCCGGGCCAGGCCGGGGCGATGACGTGCATGCCGCGCTCGGTGTACCGCTCCACCCACCGCTGCCAGCTTCGTGGGGTCATCCAGAGTCCGTGGATCAGCACGACCGTGTCGACCTGGCCCTGCGGCGTGGCACCCATCGCGTCCTCCCGGTGTCGCGGCGTCCGGCCCGGCGGTTACCCGCTGCCGCGCCGGGAATTCCTCCCCGCCGGCGATGGACCGTCGACGGCGGCCCGCCCCGCCCCCGCCGTCGTCACCCGTCGATGGCCCCTGACAAATGTCATGGTCGGAACGTGACGACCGCTCCGGGTGGCGAGGTCCGCGTCGCCGGAGCATGAGTGCCATGACCAGTACGCATCCGGCCGTCGAGTTGAACGGCCTCACCAAGACCTTCGGCGCGGTCACCGCGGTCGACGGGCTGAGCCTGCGGGTGCAGCCCGGCGAGGTGGTGGCGTTCCTCGGCCCCAACGGGGCGGGCAAGACCACCACCATCGACATGCTGCTCGGTCTGGCCCGCCCGGACGAGGGCAGCGTCCGGATCCTCGGCGGCGCCCCGGACGACGCGGTGGCCCGAGGTCGGGTCGCCGCCGTGCTCCAGACCGGCGGGCTGCTCAAGGACCTCACCGTCGGCGAGACGGTCGAGATGTGCGCCCACTTCTACCGGCACACCCGCCCGACGGCCGAGGTGCTGGAGCGCGCCGGTATCGCCGACATCGCCGGTCGGGTCGTCGGGCGGTGCTCCGGCGGCCAGCAGCAGCGGCTGCGCTTCGCGCTGGCCCTGTTGCCCGACCCGGATCTGATGGTGCTCGACGAGCCGACCACAGGCATGGACGTCGAGGGTCGGCGGGATTTCTGGCAGGCCCTGCGCCGCGACGCGCGGGCCGGCCGGACCGTCATCTTCGCCACCCACTACCTGGACGAGGCCGACGCGTACGCCGATCGGATCGTGCTTGTCCGACAGGGGCGCATCGTGGCCGACGGCACCACCGCGGAGATCAAGAACCTGGCCGCCGGCCGCACTGTCCGGGCCACCCTGCCCGGTGCCGACCAGGCCGCGCTTGCCGCGCTGCCCGGCGTGGACGCCGTGGAGGTACGCGGGGACAGCGTGCTGGTGCGTACCGGCGACTCGGACGCGATCGCCCGACACCTGCTCACCCGGACCGACGCGCGGGACGTGGAGATCACCTCCCGCAACCTCGAGGACGCCTTCCTCGCCCTGACCACCGCGCACCCCGGAGCCTGAGATGACCACACTCACCCCCACCCCCACCCGTGTCGTCGAGCCGGACCGTCGGCTGCCCGCCCTGGGCGGCTTCGCCCCGGGCGTCCTGCGCATCGAGCTGCGCCGGGTGCTGCGCAACCGCCGCACCCTCGCCTTCACCCTGATCATGCCGGGCGTCTTCTTCCTCATCTTCGGTCTGCCGCAGGGCGGGCAGTCGCTGGACAACGGCCGCCCGGTCACGGCGTACGTCATGATCAGCCTGGCCGTGTACGCGGCAATGGTGGCCACCACGAGCGCGGGCGGGGCGGTCGCCACCGAGCGGGCCCTGGGCTGGAGCCGTCAACTGCGGCTCACCCCGTTGCGCCCGACCGCGTACGTGGCGACGA
The DNA here is from genome assembly GCF_049847025.1 of Micromonospora sp. DT231. Classification (NCBI taxonomy): domain Bacteria; kingdom Bacillati; phylum Actinomycetota; class Actinomycetes; order Micromonosporales; family Micromonosporaceae; genus Micromonospora; species Micromonospora sp. DT231. The sequence continues at coordinate 54,268 of NZ_JBNCNO010000017.1, forward strand.
AGCTGGTCACCGCCATGACCCTCGGCCTGCTCGCCGTCGTCGTCGAGTTTCTGGTGGGCGCCGCGGCCGGTGTGCGCATCCCCCTGTACGTCTGGCTGTTGTCCGGGCTCGCCGCCTGGGTCGGCTCGCTGGTCTTCGCCGCGTTCGGCCTGTTCATCGGCTACCTGGTGCCGGCCGAGAACGTCATGCAGTTCATCGGCCCGATCCTGGCCGTGCTCGCCATGTTCGGCGGGCTGTTCGTCCCGGTCGAGGTGCTGCCGGAGGTGCTCCAGCAGGTCGCGAAGTTCACCCCGGTGTACGGCATGGGGGTGCTGGCCCGCGCCCCGCTGACCGGTGACGGGGTGAGCGTCGCGGCGGTGGTCAACCTCGTCGGCTGGGCGCTGGTCTTCGGTGTCGGTGCGGCCCGACTGTTCCGCCGGGACACCGCGCGGGTCTGATCCCCGCGCGACGGTTAGCGCCTGCTTCATCAGAACTGGCCGGCCTACGGCGGGCCCGGACGACGACCGGCGGCGTTGCGGTTTCGTCCAGATACAACACCGGTATCCGAACGAAACCGCGCCTTGCCGGATCGCCGCCCGGACTCCGCCTCGGCTCGACCGCCCTGACGAAGCAGGCGCTAGCGTGGACCCGATGGACTCCCTGACGGGTCAGCCCCGACCGGTGAGCCGCCGATGGCGGTTCACCGGTTGGCTGCTGGCCGCGGTCTGGCTGTTCTTCCTCAATGTGCCGCTCTCCACCGCACTGCATCAGCCGCAGCCGTGGCGGCGGGTGGTCGGCGTCGCCACCCTGATCGCCTTCGGTCTCGGCTACGTGCTGCTGTTCCAGTGGGCCCGTCAGCTGCGTGAGCACCTCCAACCGATTCCCCCACGCCGGGCGGGGATCGCGCTGACGGGCCTCGTGGTGCTGGGTCTGGCCAGCATCCCGGGCACCGCCGGGGACTGGACGGCCACGCTGGTGTTCGTGGCCGCGTCCGCGGTGTTCCTGCTGTCCGCGGTGCAGGCACTGATCATCGTGGCGCTCTGCGCGCTGATTCCGCTGGTGGGGGCCTGGCTGGTGCCGACCTGGACGGGGGAGAGCACCGTCACCGTCGCGGTGCTGCTCGCCTCGTTCGCCATGTTCGGGGTGTCCCGGCTGGCGCAGCGCAACAGTGAACTCCGGGCCGCCCAGCGGGAGATCGGCCGACTCGCGGTCGCCGAGGAGCGGGCCCGGGCCGCCCGCGACCTGCACGACATTCTCGGGCACTCGCTGACCGTGGTGGCCATCAAGGCCGAGTTGGCGGGCCGACTCATCGAGGTGGACCGTGAGCGCGCCGCCGTCGAGATCGCCGAGGTGGAGGCGTTGGCCCGCGCGGCGCTGTCCGACGTGCGGCAGACGGTCGGGGCGTACCGCGAGGTCACCCTCGCCGCGGAGCTGGCCGGCGCCCGTTCCGCGCTGGCCGCGGCGGGCATCGCGGCGGACCTGCCGGCCGAGGTGCCGGCGCTGCCGGACGAGTGGGACCGGTTGTTCGGCTGGGCGGTGCGGGAAGGGGTGACGAACGTGGTCCGGCACAGCGGGGCGCGGTGCTGCACGGTCCGGGTCCACCCGGACCGGGTCGAGGTGAGCGACGACGGTCGGGGCCCGTCCACTCCCGACGCCAACGGGCACGGGCTCGTCGGCCTGCGTGAGCGGGCGCGGGAGTTGGACGCCGTGGTGAGCGTCGGTCGCCGGCGCGACGGGAGTGGCTTCCTGCTCCGGGTGCACGCCCCGGCGGAGGCCCGGTGAGTGCCTCCGGCGCGGGCCCGGCCCGCCCGATCCGGCTGCTGCTCGCCGACGACCAGGCGCTGGTCCGCGGCGCCCTGGCCGCGCTGCTCTCGCTGGAGGAGGACCTGAGCGTGGTGGCGGAGGTCGGCCGGGGCGACGAGGTGGTGCCCGCGGCCCGCCGCAGCAACCCCGACGTCGCCCTGCTGGACGTGGAGATGCCCGGCCTGGACGGGATCGCCGCCGCCGCCGCGTTGCGGACCGCGCTGCCGACCTGCCGGGTGCTCGTGGTGACCACCTTCGGCCGGCCCGGCTACCTGCGTCGGGCGATGGAGGCCGGCGCGAGCGGCTTCGTGGTCAAGGACACGCCGGCCCGGCAACTCGCCGACGCGGTCCGTCGGGTGCACGCCGGCCTGCGGGTGGTCGACCCCACGCTGGCCGCCGAGACGCTGGCGGCCGGGGTGAGCCCCCTGACCGACCGGGAGACCGAGGTGCTGCGGACCGCCCGCGGCGGTGGCACGGTCGCGGACCTGGCCGGGGCGCTGCACCTGTCCGAGGGGACGGTGCGCAACCACCTGTCGGCGGCGATCGGCAAGACCGGCGCCCGCAACCGGGCCGAGGCGATCCGGGTCGCCGAGCAGAACGGCTGGCTGCTCGGCGAGTGACGGCTGCCGGTCAGGCGGTCGGGGGCGGGGTGGGCAGCTTGTCGACAACCACCACGCTGCTGCCGGGGCGGACCTCGGCGAGCAACTCCCGCTGACCGCTGCGGGTCAGGCGGATGCAGCCGTTCGTGGTGTTCTCACCCAACTCGTCGTCGTCCTGCCAGGTGTGCACCCCGATGTGGGCGCCACGCAGCCCGGCCGGCACCGACTCGGGATCGTCGGGCACCGCGCCGAGGGCGTAGATGTCCACCCCGCCGTAGACCTCCTCGGGCGGCGGGGTGCGGCCCAGGACGAAGGTCCGCCCGAGCGGGGTCTCCTGCCCCGACTGGCCGAGGCTGACCTGCCAGGAACGCACCGCCGTGCCGGCCCGGTACCAGGTGAGCCGGTGGGCCTTGCGTTCCACCACGATCTGGTCGCGCAGCGCCACGGTGTCGAACCCACCGGGCGGCAGCCAGGCGAGCCGCCGGTTGGCCGAGGGCAGCAGGACGGCCGTCCAGCCGGCACGCCGGTCGGCGATCGGCATGGTGAGGTCGACGCCGCTGATCATGGGTTCGAGGAAGGCCCGCGGACGGCCGCCGGGCGCGTCGTACGCGGCGATCCGCCTGGTGGGGTGCACGCCCTCGGTCAGCGGCGTGGTGTCCAGGGCGGCCGGGTCCGTGGGGAAGCCTCCGGGCGCGGGGTCGTAGTCGACGACCGGCAGCCCGGCCGGGGCGGGCGCGGCCGGGGGGATCGACTCGTCGGGGCTCTGCTCCGCGCTGCTCGGCGTCGGGTCGGCGGCCGCGATCCGTCGGTCGGGGGCCGTCGTGCCGGGGGTCAGGGCCTGGCCCACCAGGAGCGCGGCCACCAACAGGGTCGGTACGGCGATGGCGGCGGCCACCCAGGGGCCGCGGCGACGGTACGGGGAGTTTCGGTCAAACGGCACTAAACCACTCTAAGGTGGCGGACGCCGCCGGGCTCCCGGTTCGGCGATACGCGCCGACCGAAGGTCCCGGGCGTGCGCCGAAACGCACGTCAACACGGTTCGGTTCGATCGCGGCCCAGAAATTTTTCCGGACGGATGATCCGCGCGCCCCGCCGGTCCGTACTGGATGGGGGAGCAGGGGTCGGCCGGTGGTACGCCGCCGCGAGACGATCGAGGAGCACATGGCCCGGGCACAGCAGAACCAGAAGGCGGCCACCGTCCGGACCAGCGCCAGCAGTCGGGGGGTACGCACACCGTCACGGTCGGCGACCACACTGCTGATCGCGTCGGCGCTCGCCGCGTTGTGGGCGGCGATCATGCTGACCGGCGCCGGGCAGACGGCGTACGCGTACGGTTTCTTCTTCACCGAGTTCTTCGCCGGGGTGGTCTCCCTGGTGACGTTGAGCCTCACCGTGATGCTCGGCCTGCTCGCCACCGACCGGCTGGTGCTGCGCATCTCCCACCGGGTGCTGATGCAGTCGGCGCACCGGGCCACCGGCGTGCTGGGCGTGGCCGGGCTCGGCTTCCACGTCCTCACCAAGATCGCCACTGGGCGGGCTGCCGCGACCGACGCGCTGGTGCCGTTCGTCGGCGGCCGAGGGCTCTACGTCGGGCTCGGCACCGTCGCCGCCCTGCTGATGGTCAGCGTGATCTGGACCGGCATCATCCGGGCCCGCTTCGCCGGCGTCGGTCCCAAGTGGCTGTGGCGCACGCTGCACTCCACCGCGTACCTGGCCTGGCCGTTCGCCGTGCTGCACGGCCTCAACGCCGGTCGGGCCGCGCAGCCCTGGGTGGTGTTCAGCTACCTGGGCTGCATCCTGCTCGTGGTGCTGGCCCTGCTGGTCCGGCTCTCGGTCACCATCGGTCGACGCAGCCGCGAACAGCACCAGGCCGCGGTGCGCAACGCGGTGCTGGCCGGGCGGACCAGCGAGACGAACAGTGGCCGGTCGCTGCTGGCCGGGCTGAGCCGCCGCAAGAAGGCCGACGCGGACAAGCGTCCCGCCTGGGCGGAGACCACCACCGCCACGTGGGCCGCGCCGGCCGCGCGACGCGACCCGGAACGGTTCACCGTGCCGGTGGTGCCCGAGCCCGGCTCCCTCGTGGAGCCGACCCGGCCGAGCCGACGTCGACGCGACGAGGAGCCGGCGGCCCGCCGCGACACCGAACGGACCTCGCGCGGACGGCGGGCCGAGGAGTCCACGACCAGCCGATCGGCCCGCCGCGGCGTGGAGGAGACCGACACCCGCCGACGCGACGACGAGGACGAGCTGGAGCCGGTGACGCGGCGGCGCGGCTCCCGTACCCGGGACGAGGCCGTTCCGAGCGGTCGGCGACGCGCCGACGAGCCGGCCGCCGAGCGGTCCCGCCGCCGGTCCCGCGGCGAGGACGACGGCAGCCGCTACTCGGCGCCGCCGCAGCCGACGGTCGAGCCGGAGGAGCCGTGGGACAGCCCGCGCCGGTGGCAGGCCGCCGAGCCGATCTCCGCCGGCCCGGTCTCCGCCGAGCCGATCTCCGCCGGCCCGATCTCGGCAAGCCCCATCTCGGCGGCGCCGCGCAGCGGCAGCGGCCGGCACAGCGCCGACGACGACGTGCCGGAGGAGCCGGACTACTGGCGTCCGCCGGCCCGGTACGTGCCGGACGAGGTCGCGCCGCCCGTCGACGACACCCCGACCCTTGTCGACCTGGCGTCTAGGCGCGCTCGGCGGGCAGCCGGCGAGGGCCGGTCCGCCAAGCGCCGCAAGGCCAGCGCCGACGCCGTGGACGGGGCGTACTGGGCTGGGCTGCGAGGTGAGGCGAAGTGATGCGGACGACAGTGCCGCCCGTCGCCTGCGTGGGGGAACCCCGGCTCACCGCCGGCTTCGCCGAGTTCGGTCGGCTGGACCTGGCCGCACACGAGGAGGTGCACGGCCCGATCGGCCCGATGGAGCCGGCGCAACTGCTCCGGCTCGCCGAGGGCATGCAGCTCAAGGGCAAGGGCGGGGCGGGTTTCCCGTTCGCCCGCAAACTGCGCGCGGTGCTGGAGTCCTGCGAACGGCAGGACCTCGCGGCCGTCGTGGTCGTCAACGCCACCGAGGGGGAGCCGGCGAGCTGGAAGGACAAGGTGCTGCTCACCCGTGCCCCGCACCTGATCCTGGACGGCGCGGCGCTGGCCGCGTACGCGTTGGACGCCGACGAGATCGTGATCGGCGTGGCCGACGACGGGGTCGGTCGGGAGTCGCTGATGGAGGCCCTCGAAGAGCGCCGGATGCCGGTGCTGACGACGATCGTCACCGTGCCGCACCGGTTCATCTCCGGCGAGGGCGGCGCGCTTGTCAACGGGATCAACGGGTTGCCGCACATCCCGCCCGGCACCAAGAAGCGCTCCAGCGACTCCGGGGTCAGCGGTCTGCCCACCCTGCTGTCAAACGCCGAGACGTACGCGCAGCTCGCCGTCGGCGCGCGACTCGGCCCGTACGAGTACGCGGCCCTCGGCACCGACGACGAGCCGGGCACCGTGCTGCTCACCGTGACCGGCACGGCGGGCCGACCGGCCGTGGTGGAGTGCACCGCGGGCATGCCGCTGCGTGACGTCCTGGACCTGTGCGAGGTGCCGGAGACCCAGGGCATCCTGATGGGCGGCTACCACGGCAAGTGGATCACCCCGGAGGCGGCGGACCGGGCCGAGGTGTCCCGCAGGGGCCTGGCGGCGGTCGGCGGCACCCTCGGCGCGGGCATCATCGTCCCGCTCGGTGTCGACACCTGCCCGCTCGGGGAGGCCGCCCAGGTGGTGCGCTATCTCGCCGGGGAGTCCGCCGGCCAGTGTGGACCGTGCAAGATGGGCCTGCCGGACCTGGCCCGCGCGGTGGACCTGGCCGTGGCCGGCAGCCAACCGGCCGAGGTGGTACGCGCCGCCGCCGGCGAGGTGAAGGGCCGGGGCGCGTGCAGCCACCCGGACGGCACCGCCCGGTTCGCCCTCTCCGCGATCGAGGTCTTCGCCGAGGACCTGCGGCTGCACAGCACCGGTGACGGCTGTGGCCGGCGGGTCAAGGGTGAGATGGGGCTGCCCGGCGCACCCGACGCGAACCCGCAGAAGCTCACCCTGGACTGGTCCCGCTGCGACGGGCACGGCCTGTGCGCGCACGTCGTACCGGACTTCATCCGGCTCGACGCGAACGGATATCCCGCCTTCCCGCCCACCCCCGTGCCGACCTGGCTGCGGGAGGGCGCGCTGAAGGCGGTAAAGGTATGCCCGGAGCTGGCTCTCCGCCTCGCCAAGGCCGAGTAGGCAAGGGCGCCTTCTCGCCGAACGAACGGAGACGCGCATGCCCAGCTGGCCCACACGGAGGCGACCGTCGGGGGTTGGTGCGGCCCGCCGTGCCGGCGCCGCCACGGCGCTGGCAGCCGCTCTCCTCGGCGTGGCCGCCTGCACCGGCACGGCCAGCCCGCCAGCGGCGGTCGCCGGTACCGCGCCGGCCACCACAGGTGCCGCGTCAACCCCCACCCCCACCGCGACCGGCTCGCCGCCCCCGGCGCAGGTTCCGGACGTGCTGCGCTTCACCGGCACCACCCTCGGCGGCGCCGCGTTCGACGCGGCGCAGCTCGCCGGCAAGCCGGTGGTGCTGTGGTTCTGGGCGCCGTGGTGCGCCACCTGCGCCAGCCAGGCCTGGACGGTGGCCGAGATCGCGCCCCGCTACCGGGACACCGTGCCGATCATCGGCGTCGCCGGGCTGGGCGAGCGGAAGGCCATGAACGAGTTCGTCACCGAGTTCGACCTCGCCGGGACGCCGCAGATCGAGGACAGCAGGGGCGCGCTCTGGAAGCGGTTCACGGTGACCGAGCAGAGCATCTTCGTGATCATCGACCGGAACGGCGCGGTCGTCCACAAGGGCTTCCTGGACGGTGAGGCGCTCACCGCCAGGGTCGCCGCACTGGCCGGGGCGTGAGCGGCGCGCTGCTGCTCGCGCTGACCGCCGGCATGCTCGGCGCGGTCAACCCGTGCGGCTTCGCGTTGCTGCCCGCGTACCTCTCGCTGTTGGTCGCCGGGGCGTCGGACGTCCGCGGCGCGGTCGGCCGCGCGCTCACCGCGGCGGCCGGGCTGACCCTGGGGTACGTGGTGGTCTTCGGCGCGTTCGGCCTGGCGCTCGCGCCGCTGGCCGGCTGGTTGCGGCCCCGGCTGCCCTGGTTGACCGTGGTGCTCGGCGTGCTGCTGGCGGTGGCCGGCTGCTGGCTGCTCGCCGGCCGGCGGCTGCCCGCGCCCGGCTGGTCGGCCCGCGCGCCCCGGCTCACCCGCACCTGGCCGTCGATGGCGTTGTTCGGCGCGGCGTACGCGCTGGCGTCGCTCGGCTGCGCCATCGCGCCGTTCCTGGCCATCGTGGTGACAAGCCTCCAGGCCGGCTCGACCGGGCGCGGGTTGGCGCTGTTCGGCGCGTACGCCCTCGGGATGGGTCTGGTGGTCGCGGTCGCCGCGCTCGGCGTGGCGCTGCTGCGCGACGGCCTGGTGGCCCGGCTGCGCGGTGCCGGCGCGCTGGTGCCCCGGCTCAGTGGCCTGGTGCTGCTGCTCGCCGGCGGGTACGTCGCCTGGTACGGCTGGTACGAGCTGCGCCTGTCCGCCGGCCACCGAGAAGCGCTCCGGGACCCGGTGATCCAGGCGGCGTCCCGCCTACAACACACCCTGGCCGACACCCTGGACGCCGTAGGCCCACAGGTGCTGCTGGTCGCGCTGGGAATCCTGGTCCTGACCGCACACCTGATCAAGCGCTCCCACCACACCCCCACCCCGCACCCCGCCCACCCAGCTCCCACCCGGCCCAGCCCCGTTGATCATGAGGTTATTGCCGTGACACGCCGGGGCGAGGGGCAATAACTCCATGATCAACGGGGAAGGGCGGGAGGGGGCGGGAGGGGGGGAGGGCCGGGGGACTAGCGCGGGGTTAGGCGGTCTGTTCCTAGGCGTTCTTGGAGGACCTTGGGGATCAGGACACTGCCGTCGGCCTGCTGGTTCTGCTCCAGGATGGCGGGGAAGAGTCGGCTGGTGGCAAGCGCCGAGCCGTTGAGGGTGTGCACGAAGCGGGTCTGCTTGCCGCCCGGCTCGCGGTAGCGGATGGCCGCCCGCCGAGCCTGGTAGTCGCCGGCCCAGGAGACCGACGACACCTCCTTGTACTTGCCGGTGCTCGGCATCCACACCTCGATGTCGAGGGTCTTCTTCATCGACGCGCTGGCGTCACCGGCGGAGAGCAGGCTGCGCTGGTAGTGCAGGCCCAACCCCTCGACCAGGCTCTCCGCGTGGGCGAGCATCTCCTCCAGCGCCGCGTCGGCCTGCTCCGGGAGCGTGAACTGGAAGATCTCCACCTTGTTGAACTGGTGCCCGCGCACCGTGCCGCGCTCGTCGGAGTGCGAGCCGGCCGACTCCCGCCGGTAGCACGGCGTGTACGCGAAGGCCTTCAGCGGCAGCTTCGGGGTCTCCAGGATCTCGTCCTGGTACGCCCCGAGGATCGCCGTCTCCGAGGTGGGCAGCAGGAACTGCCCGCGCGGGGCGGACTCGGCGTCCAGGTGGTAGACGTCGTCGTAGAACTTCGGGAACTGCCCGGCGGCGAAGCCGGCCGAGTCGAGCAGCAGGTGCGGCGGGAGCAGGAACTCGTACCCGGCCTTGACGTGCTGGTCGATGAAGTAGTTGAGCAGCGCCCACTCCAGCCGGGCGCCGATGCCCGTGTAGATCCAGAAGCCGGACCCACCGAGCTTGACCCCGCGCTCGTAGTCGACGAGGCCCAGCGCGCGGCTCAACTCCACGTGGTCGCGGACCTTGTCGATCACCGGCGGCTCACCGAAGGTCTTCACGACCCGGTTGGCTTCCTTGCCGCCGGCCACCACGTCGTCGGCCGGCAGGTTGGGCAGCTCACTCATCGCCGTGCGCAGCCGCGACTGCACCTCGTCCAGCTGGGACTCCAGCTCGGCGAGCTGCTGACGCTCGGCCTCCGGTGCGGCGGCCTGCGGCTCCTCGCCGGCCCGCTTCGCCTGCGCGTACGCCCGGGCCTCCGCCTTGCGGCGCTGCCGCTCCGCGTCGATCCCCGTGATCAGGGCGCGGCGTTCCTGGTCGAGCCGCTGGATCTCGTCCAGCGCCCGGCTGACCTCGGCGGGATCCAGACGCTTCGCCAGCGCGGTCGCCACCGCCTCGCGATCCTTCCGGATCAACTCCATGTCGAGCATGCTGCTCTGTACGCCTCCGTCCGGGGTTCACTGGTGAACCATCAGATGTTACCGTCGCGCACGTTTCCACCCGGGGACGGGGAGCGCGACCGGTTTCTACAGCCGGATCGGCATCAACACGGAGTAGGTGTCCTCGTCGTTCGGGCGGCGCACGGCCAGCGGGGCGATCGGCCCGTCCAGCTCCAGCACCAGTTGCGGGCCGCCGGCCGCGTCCAGCGCGTCGAGCAGGTACTCGCCGTTCACCCCGAACCGCAGCCCGCCCACCCGATCGTTGGCCGGGTCGGCCGTGGACAGCTCGGCGGGGTGCAGCAGGCGCAGGCCGCCGGAGTCGTCGAGACCGAGGACGGAGACCGCCAGCGGCGTGCCGGCGTACTCGCGGGCCAGCGTGGGAGCGGCCGGATCCCGCAGCGCCGCGCGCAGCGCCACCACGTCCACCGGGATGCGGTACGCGGCCGGCCGCTCGCCGACCGCCTCGCGCAGCAGCCGACGGTAGTCGGGGAAGTCGTACGGCAGGGCGGTGCCGGTGAGTGTGTGACCGGCCACCAGCACCCGTAGCTCCGCGCCGGCCACGCTCAGCCACACCGGCCGGGCGTCGGTGGCGTCGAGCAGAGGCCGGAGCCGGTCGACGAGGGCCACCGGCACGAACACCCGCGCGGGCGGGCCGTCGACGTCCGCCGTGGCGCGGGCGAGCGCGATCCGGTACCTGTCGGTGGCGACGAGCCGTACGCCGTCCGGCTCCACGTCCAGCAGCACGCCGGAGAGCATCGGCAGCTCCGGGTCGACGCCGACGGCGAAGCGCACCGCGTCCAGCGCGGCGGCCAGGTCGGTGGGGGAGAGCAGCAGCGTGGTGGTGGCCGGCCGGGCCGGGTCGACCAGGGCCCGGAGTCGGGCGGCCTCGCGGCGCGCGTCGGTCAGCCCGTCGGCCAACCGGCGCAGGTGCGTGTCGAGCAACTGGCGCACCGCGGCCGGCTCGGCGCGTACCGCGGCGGCGATCTCCGGGACCGGCATGCCGATGCGGCGCAGCCCGGCCACCAACCGGGCCGGCGTGATCTGCTCGTCGGTGTACCAGCGGTAGCCGGTCACCGGGTCGACAAGGGCCGGCTCCAGCACCCCCGCCGAATCGTAGAAGCGCAGCGCGCTGACGGTCAGGCCGCTGGCCCGTGCCATTTCGCCGATGCTGTGCAGGTCACTCACGCTGGGCATCCTGCCCCCTCGACCCGGTCGAGGGTCAAGCCGAGCGTTCCAGCACCCGGAAGGTGAGGCCGGCCCCGACGAGCCGGTCCAGCAGCGCGCCGCCCATCGCGGCGACCGGGGTGAGCTGGCCGGCGGTCGGCGGCAGCTCGTCGAGCGCCAGGCAGAGCGCCGACTCGGCGAGCATCTTCGCCGTCTCGTCGTACCCCGGGTCGCCGCCGGCCACCTCGGTGACCACCCGCTGACCGCCGCCGGTGCCGACGAACCGGACCCGGAACCAGGACGCCGCCCGTTGCTCGGGGGTCGGCCCCTGCCCGGAGGCGAGCCGGCCGAGCAGCCAGCGTCGGCTGGGCGGCAGCTTCACCAGCCCGATCAGCGCGCCGAGCCCGACCGCGCCGGCCAGCACGGTGGGCAGCCGCTTCACGGCGACGAAGTGCCGGTACCGGAAGTCCGGGCCGTACTCCGGTCGGGCCGCCGCCGACCGGCGGACCACCTGCGGGTCGATTGTCGGCAGCGGCACGGCCCAGGCGCCCAGCTCGGCGGAGCGGGCCAGCCGGCCGGGCACCGCGCGGGCCCGGCGGTCGGTGGGGCGCGGCTCGACCGCCCGGCGCTCCCGGGCGGCCTGGCTGGCCTGCCCGGTACGGGCGAACGCGGTGAGCGCCGAATGGTAGGTGCCGGCGGAGAACCGGCCCCCGGCGCGGACGTAACCGTCCACGGTGAGCGGAGCGTCGGCGGGAAGCTGCTTGACCGTGAACCAGACGCCCAGGTCGTGCGGGACGGAGTCGAACCCGCAGGCGTGCACCAGCCGGGCGCCGGTGCGGGTCGCCTCGGCGTGGTGACGCACGTACATCAGGTCGACGAACTCCGGCTCACCGGTGATGTCCAGATAGTCGGTGCCGGCCGTCGCGCAGGCCGCGACGAGCGGCTCGCCGTGGTGGACGTACGGGCCGACCGTGCTGGCCACCACCCGGGCGCTTTCCGCCACCGCCCGCAACGAGTCGACGTCGGTCACGTCGGCGGTGAGCAGCGGCAGGTCGGCGAGTGTCGGGTCGACCGCCGCGAGCCGGTCCCGGACGGCGGCGAGGCGGTCCGGGTTACGCCCGGCCAGCGCCCAGCGCAGCCCCACCGGCGCGTGTCGGGCCAGGTAGTCGGCGGTCAGGCCGCCGGTGAACCCGGTCGCCCCGAACAGCACCACGTCGTACGTCCGCTCCCCAGCCATGCCCAGAGTGTGCCATTCGAGGTGCCCGACGGCAGCTCACGAGAAGGGCGTCAGGGCGTGAACACGGCGCGTACGCAGCCGTCGGCCCGGTCCCGGAACAGCGCGTACCCCTGGGGGCCGTGCGCCAACGGCAGTCGGTGGGTGGCCAGGTGCGCGGTGCGCAGCTCGCCGCGGGCCATCCGGTCCAGCAGCATCGGCACGTCCCGCAGGTCCGGCCGGCCGGCCCCGCGCAACGTCAGCCGTCGGTCGGTCACCGTGCCCAGCGGGAACGCGTCGACGAACCCGTCCGTCCCGCCCAGCAGCACCACCACACCGCCCTTGCGGCACGCGTACACGGCCTCGCGTCTCGCGTCCGGCCGGTTGACATGGCCACCGAACCGCTCGGGCGGCGGCGGGCCGACGGCCACCACGCAGACGTCCGGACCCCGCCCACCGCTGCGGTCGTGCAGCTCCGCCGCGACGTCGGTGCGGCGGTAGTCCAGCGGCTCCGCGCCGACGTGCCGCTCGGCCATCCGCAACCGCTCCTCGTACCTGTCGACGACCAGCACCCGGGCGGCACCGCGCAGCACCGCCGCCCGCGCGGTCAACTGGCCCACCGCCCCCGCACCCCAGATCGCCACCACGTCGCCGGGACGCACGGCACCCAACTCGGCGGCCAGCCACCCGGTCGGCGCCGCGTCGGCGGCGAACACCGCCCCGTCGTCGTCGACCGCGTCCGGCACCCGGAAGGCGCCCACGTCGGCGTACGGCACCCGCACGTACTCGGCGTGACCGCCCGCGAACCCGCCCGCCGCCCGGGGACGGCCGAAGCAGCCGGCGTCCGCGCGTTCCCAGCCGGGGTCGGCGCTCGCCGGGTCGGCGTGGGCGTTGTCGCAGCAGGAGTGCAGGCCCTGGCGGCAGTACCAGCAACCGCCGCAGGCGACGCTCGCGCCGACGACCACCCGGTCGCCGCTGCGGTGTCGGCGGACCCCGGGACCGACCTCGACCACCTCGCCCAGGAACTCGGCCCCGAGCACGTCACCGGCGCGCAGCAGCGGGTTGCGGCCGGCCAGCAGCGGCAGGTCCCCGCCGGAGGTGGCGCTGCGGTGGACCCGGACGATGACGTCCCGCTCGTTGCGCAACTCCGGGTCGGGCACCTCGCGTACCGCCACCTCGTCGGCGGCCACCCAGCACAGCGCCCTCACCCGCGGACCTCGGGGCGGTCCAGCGCCGATCGGTCGGCGCGCAGCACCTCGCCGGCCTCGACCCTCTGCTTGATCTGGCGTAGGGCCCGGCGGACGAGCAGACCCGGGTCGTCGCCGACCAGGTGGGCGGCCAGCCCGACCGGCGGGGTGGCACCGGCCACCGGCCGGGCGGACAACTCGGTGCCCCGGTCGCCGGGCGCCGGCCGCACCCGCACCTCGACGGCGCCGTCCAGGCGGCGCAGCGGCTCCGGCCACGCACCAGCGGGAACCACCTGCTCGGGCGGCCTGTCGACGGTCACCACCTCCCACCGGGGTGCGGTGACCGGGGCGCGGTCCGCGCCACCGCGGCCGTGCCACCGGGGTACGCGCAGCCGGCCCATCCCGGTCCGCGCCGCGCCGTCGAGGGCGGGTCCCGCTCGCACCAGCCGTCCCATCGCTCCCACCGGTACCACGTCCTCCCCGTCCACGTCCCCCGATCGTCGGTCGCGGCCGGGTGAAGCGTGCTCGCCCGGAAGGGGTGAACCGGCCCGCGCCGGGTAACCGCTCGCCGACCGGGGGCGGAGCGCGTGGTGGGGGTGGGGCTGGGTGCCGGAACAGCAGAGTCGCGTACGCGTGGACACGGCACCGGAGCGACCGCTGCTGGCGTCGCGGCTGAGCCCGGCCGTGCCCCCGCAGCCGGTGCTGGCCCGGCCCCGGCTGCTGCGCCGGCTGGACGAGGGCGCTGCCGGACCCGTCACCCTGGTCGCCGCCCCCGCCGGCTGGGGCAAGACCACACTGCTCGCCACGTGGGCGCGGCTCGACGGTGGGACGCCCGACGTCGCGCCGGGCGCGGTCGTGCCCGACTCCGGCGACCTCTCGGTCCCGGCCAGCCCGGTCCTGGCCTGGGTGTCGGTGGAGGTCGGCGACGACGCTTCGCGGCTCTGGGCGTACCTCGCGGCGGCGTTGCGGACCGCCACCGGGTCGGCGGAGGACGGTCCGGTGCCCGACCGGCCGCCCCGCCCCGACCAACTGGAGGCGCTGGCCGCCACCCTCGCCGCCGCGGACCGGCCGGTGCTGCTGATCCTCGACGACCTGCACCGGGTCGCCGACCCGGCGGCGCTGAGCAGCGTGGAGTTCCTGCTGCGGCATGCCGGGCAGCGACTGGGCCTGGTGATCGGGGCGCGGGCCGGGCTGCACCTGCCCCTGCACCGGCTCCGCCTCGCGGGCGAGCTGACCGAGATCGGCCCGGACGAGTTGGCGTTCACCGACGACGAGGTTGCCGACCTGCTCACCGCGCACGGCGCGGCCCTGCCGGCGGCCGACGTGCGCCGGTTGCGCGAACGCACCGGGGGCTGGCCGGCCGCGCTGCGCATCGCCGCCCTGGCGGTACGCGGGCAGCCCGACCCGGGGCGCTGGGTGGGGCAGTTCGGGGGCGATCAACCGGAGATCGCCGGGTACCTCCGCGAGGAGGTGCTGGCGACGCTCGACCCGACCGAGGAGGACCTGCTGCGCCGGACCGCCGTCGTCGAGACCGTCTGCGCGGACCTGGCCGCGGCGCTGACCGGGCGCGCCGACGCCGGCCAGGCGCTCGCCGACCTGGCCGGGACCGGCGGACTGCTGCACCGGGAGGACACCCGACCGCCGTGGTACCGCTGCGATCCGCTGCTCGCCGACCTGCTCCGCGCCGACCTGGCCCGGTTGCCCGGCCCCGAGGTACGCGATCTGCACGAGCGGGCGGCCGACTGGTACGCGGGCGACGGACGGCCGGCGGACGCGCTGCGGCACGCGCTGACCGCGGGCCGGTGGGACCTGGCCGGCGACCTGTTCGTCGCGCACTGGCCGGAACTGATCCGGTACGACAGCGCGCCGGCGCACGCCCCGGCGCCGGTGGCCCCGCCGGCCGAGGTGGTCCGCGCCGACCCGGAGGTGGCCCTCGCCTACGCCGCCGAGCGCGCATTCGCCGGCGATCTGACGGCCGCCACCGGTCACCTGCGGGCCGCCGCCGAGCACGCCCGAGACCTGCCGGTGCCGCGCCGGCAACGCTTCCTGCGGTTGGTCACCGCGTTGGAGCTGACCGTGGCCCGGCTCGCCGACGACCCGGTGGAGGTGCGGGCCGCCGCCGCCCGGCTGTTGCGGACCCGCCCGCCGGACGCCACGCCGACCCGTCTGGCGGACCCCGCGTCGCCTGCCAGGCCGGATTCCGCGCCGACCCGGCTGCCGGACTCCGCCTCGCCCCCCAGGCCGGATTCCGCGCCGACCCGGCTGCCGGACTCCGCGTCGACAGCCGCGCCGACGTCCGGTGGGGGCGGCGCCGCCGACGACGCCGACCTGCGGGCGTTCACCGGCACCGCTCTGGGGCTTGTCGAGCTGGCCGGCGGCGCGCTGCCGACCGCCCGGTTCGTCCGCGCCCGGGCCGCCGGTCGGGAGGCGGGCCGGCCCCGCACCGAACTGGTCGCCACCAGCCGCGCCGCGCTGTTGCTCGCGGTCCGCGGTGAGCTGCGGGCGGCCGAGCAGGCGGCCCGGGAAGCGCTGGGCATGCCGCCGTGTCGAGGCTGGTCGTGTCGGCTCGACTGCGCCTACGCGTACCTGGCGTTGGCCCAGGTGGCGCTGCTGCGCGACCAGCCCGACGAGGCCGTGGCGAACCTCAACCTCGCCGGCCCGGCGCTCGGCGTCACCGGCGGCCGGTCCGGCGGCCCCGATCCGGACGCGGACGGCTGGCCTACCGCCGTTCGCGGCGAACCGGTGGCCGCGGCGGTCGCCGCGCTGTGCCGCGCGCACCTGCACCGCGACTCCGGCGACCCGGCGGCCGGCCAACGACTTCTCGTCCGGACACGGGAGGCGCTTGTCGACAAGCCGTCCGCCGTCGAGTTGACAGGTCTGCTGCGGGCCGCCGAGGCCGAGCTGCGCGCCGAGCGGGGCGACCTGGACGCCGCCCGTGACCTGCTGGCCGACGCGGGCACCGACCCGGTGCTCGCGGTGGCGGCGGCGAAGGTCGAGCTGCTGGCCGGCGACGCCGCTGCCGCCGGCCGCCGGTTACCGGGCTGGGAGGCGCCGGCGGCCACGGCCTGGCCCCTGCCGGCACGCCTGGACGCCGGCCTGCTGGACGCGGTGCTGGCCGAGCGGGCCGGGGACGGGCGACGGGCGGGCCGGCTCCTGGAGCAGGTGCTGGATCTGGCCGGACCGCAGGGTTGCCGGCGGGTCTTCACCCACGCCGGAGGGCCGGTCCGGGACCTGCTGGCCGCCCACCTGGACGCGGGCACCGCCCACTTCACCCTGGTCAGCGACCTGGTACGCGGTGCCGGGCCGAGCACTGCCCGGCCGGCCGCCGAGCCAAGGGGCGGGCTCGACGAGCCGCTCACCGAGCGGGAGCTGACCATCCTGCGCTACCTGCAGAGCATCCTGTCCAACGTGGAGATCGCCAGCGAGCTGTCCCTGTCGGTCAACACGGTGAAGACCCACGTTCGCAACATCTACCGCAAACTCGACGCGACCCGCCGGCGTGAAGCGGTCCGGCGGGCGCGCGAGTTGCGGCTGATCTGAGCGGGTCGGCCGTCAGGCGTCGCCGGCCCCGTCGACTGCCGCCAGCAGATCGGCCAGGTCGTACCCGCCCTCGTGGCGGACACCGTTGACGAACAGGGTGGGGGTGCCGTTCACTCCGCTGCGGATGCCACCCACGAAGTCCCGGCGCACCCGGTCCGCGTGCGCCCGGTTCTCCACCTCGGCGTTCAACTCGTCCGGCGGCAGGCCGACCTGCTCGACACCGAGCGAGAGGTGCACCGGGTCGAGTTGGTCCTGGTGCTCGTAGAGCCAGTCGTGCATCTCCCAGAACCGGCCCCGGACCGCGGCGGCCTCGGCCGTCTCGGCGGCGCGTTCGGCGTACGGGTGCACGTTGGCGATGGGGAAGTACCGGTAGACGAGGCGGACGGTGTCGGCCCGCTGCCGCAGCAGTTCGTGCAGGTTCGGGTACGCCGCACCGCAGAACTGGCACTGGAAGTCGCCGTACTCGACAACGGTCACCGCCGCGTCTTCCGGCCCGCGGATGTGGTCCTCGGTGGTGACCGGGTCCCGGAGTCGGGCGGTCACCTGCAGTGGCGTGGTCATCCGGTCATCACCTTCCGATCGGCGGCGAGTTGGTCGAGCGCGTCGAAGATGCCGTCGGCGCCCGGGTTGACGTCGGGCGGCGAGACGTAGCTCCAGGTCACCTCCCCGGCCGGGTCGAGCACCACGAGCGCGCGGTCCGACTCACCCTGCGCGTTGTACGCGCCGTAGCGGCGGGCCACCTCGCCCTTCGGCTCGAAGTCGGCAAGCAGGGGAAACTCGATGCCCCGGCTCTCCGCGAACGCCCGGTGTGACCAGATGCTGTCCACCGAGATGCCGAGCACCACCGCCCGGTACTGGGCGAACACGGGTGCCGCCGACTGGTAGAGCGACATCTGGTCGCCGCACACAGGGCTCCAGTCGGCGGGATAGAAGGCGAGCACGACCGGTCGTCCCCGGAACTGCTCGGGCCCGGTCCGGGCCCCGTCCGGGGTGGCCGGCAGGGTGAAACCGGGCGCGGGACGCCCCGGTCGGATCAGCCCGTTCGGATCACTCATGCCCCCAGCCTGTCCCCGGGGTGGGTGAGTCCGGCTCACCCACCCCGGGTGGTTCCGCGCTCGCCCAGGGCGCGTCGGGTGCTCGCCCGCGCTCGCTCAGCGCCCGTCGGGTGCTCGCCCGCGCTCGCTCAGCGCAGCACCGGCGCGACCGCGATGTGGTTCTGCACCTCCCGGATGCCCGGGGCGGACCACGCCACCTGCTCGACCTCGGCCCGTTCGGGCATCGAGTGGACCAACCCGGCGAGTATCGCGGTGTCGCCGTGCACCCGGACGCTGATCCGTTCGGCCTCGGTCGCCCCGGCCCGGGCGAGGGCGTCGACGATCCGGTCGGCCAGATCTCGGCCGTCCGGTGCGGCGGTCGGCCGCACGGTGATGCCGTTGCTCAGCCCGCGTACGCCGGTGAGCCGTCCCACGGCCCGCTCGGCGGCTCGGCGCTGGTATTCCCACTCGACCTCGCCGTGCAGCGTCACCCAGCCGGCCGACACGGTGACCTGGAGTTTCTCGATGGGCACGAACGCGTCCCATTCCAGCGCGTGGCTGGCCGCGGCGGCCAGGTCGGGATCGGCGCGCTCGCCGCCGTCGGCCAGTCGTACGGCCAGGTCGTTGGCGACCGCCCGGACCCGGGCGACCCGGTGGGCGGCCCGTTCGGCGGCCCACTTCTTCGCGTAGCTGTCCACCCGGCCGCCAAGCGTGACGACGCCCTCGGCGACGGTCACGCCGATCTCGTGCGGCTGCACCCTCGGTTCCCAGGTCAGCTCGTCGAGCACGGCGGACTGGATGTCCTGGTCGGTGCGGTCGATCTCGGCGATCGCCATCTGGCCTCCTCCCTGCGTGGTTCGCTCGCCCTCGCGGCGGCCACCGCGTTCGTGGCGCCTCGACGGGCGTGGCGGACCGGTGGCGGCTGCGGCCGGAGGTCCGCCGGGGTCCGAGCCTGCCGCCGGGCCGGGTGAACCGTCCTCACCCGCACCGGGTGAAGGCACGGCCGGGACCTCGGTACTCGCAGTCGCTGGGAGCGCTTCCAAAGCGAGTCAACTTCGGTTACGGTAGTCACATTCCTCGATTGCGGGAGCCGTCGCGTCGGGTGGTGGGAGCCAGGGCAGCTCCGTCCGTCCCGTCGTTGTGCCCGTCCCCCGGGCACGGCGTCCCCAGGTGATCAACCCCGTCCCCCGGGGTTGCCTCCCGAGAGGAACCGCAGATGCCCAGAAGTCTCGCCAGCACGGTCGTGACCGTGCTGGCAGCCGCCACAGCCGTCGTGGTGGTCCCGCTCACCCCCGCCGGGTCGGCCTCCGCCCCGACCGCGGCGGAGGCGTACACCTGGCGCAACGTCCCGGTGGGCGGCGGCGGCTTCGTGCCCGGCATCGTCTTCAACCCCACCGAGAAAAACCTGATCTACGCGCGCACCGACATCGGTGGGGCGTACCGCTGGGAACAGGCCAGCCAGTCGTGGACGCCGCTGCTCGACTGGGTGGGCGCCGACCGCTGGGGTTACAACGGCGTGGTCAGCATCGCCACCGACCCGGTGCAGACCAACCGGGTGTACGCGGCGGTCGGCATGTACACGAACGGCTGGGACCCGAACAACGGCGCGATCCTGCGCTCGACCGACAAGGGCGCCACCTGGCAGACCACCGAGTTGCCGTTCAAGAACGGCGGCAACATGCCGGGCCGGGGCATGGGCGAGCGGCTGGCCGTCGACCCCAACCGGAACAGCATCGTCTACTACGGCGCCGAGGGCGGCAACGGGCTGTGGCGCAGCACCGACCACGGGGCGACCTGGGCCAAGGTCACCGCCTTCCCGAACGTCGGCAACTACCGGGCCGACCCCAGCGACCCGAACGGCTACAACGGGCAGAACCAGGGCCTGACCTGGGTCAGCTTCGACAAGAGCACCGGCACCGCCGGCTCCACGACGCAGACGATCTACGTGGGCGTGGCGGACAAGGAGAATCCGGTCTACCGCAGCACCGACGGGGGCGTGAGCTGGTCGCGCATTCCCGGCCAACCCACCGGCTACCTGGCGCACAAGGGTGTCGTCGACCCGGTCGGCGGTCACCTCTACATCGCCACCAGCGACACCGGTGGCCCGTACGACGGCGGCAAGGGCGACGTCTGGAAGTTCACCCGGTCGACCGGCGCCTGGACCCGGATCAGCCCGGTGCCCTCCACCAGCGGCGACGACTACTTCGGCTACAGCGGCCTCACCATCGACCGGCAGCACCCCAACACGCTGATGGTGGCCACCCAGGTCTCCTGGTGGCCGGACGCGATCTTCTTCCGCAGCACCGACGGCGGGGCGACCTGGACCCGGATCTGGGACTTCACCAGCTATCCCGAGCGGTCCCGCCGCTACACCATGGACATCAGCTCGGTGCCCTGGCTGACCTTCGGCGTCAACCCGGCGCCCCCGGAGGCCTCGCCCAAGCTCGGCTGGATGAACGAGTCGGTGGAGATCGATCCACACGACTCCAACCGGATGATGTACGGCACCGGTGCCACCATCTACGGCACCACCGACCTCACCAAGTGGGACACCGGCGGCCAGTTCACCATCCGACCGATGGTCCGCGGGCTGGAGGAGACGGCGGTGCTCGACCTGGTCAGCCCGCCCAGCGGCGCACCGCTGATCAGCGCGCTCGGTGACGTCGGTGGCTTCCGGCACACCGACCTGGACGCCATTCCGCCCATGCTGTTCACCCAGCCGGTGTTCACGACCACCACCAGCCTGGACTATGCCGAGAGCAAGCCGGCCACACTGGTGCGGGCCGGGAGCTTCACCGACTCCGACCGACCCAACGACAGCCATGTCGCGTTCTCCACCGACGGTGGGGCCACCTGGTTCCAGGGCACCGAACCGTCCGGGGTCAACACCGGCGGCACGGTCGCCGCCGCGGCCGACGGCAGCCGGTTCGTCTGGGCGCCCGGTGACGCCGGTCAACGGGTGGTCTACTCGGTGGGCTTCGGCAACTCGTGGGCGCCCTCGGCCGGCATCCCCGCCAACGCGACGATCGAGTCCGACCGGGTCGATCCCAACCGGTTCTACGGCTTCAGCGGCGGGCGGTTCTACCTCAGCACCAATGGTGGGGCGAGTTTCACCGCCACGGCGGCGACCGGTCTGCCCGCCACCGACGTCCGGTTCAAGGCGCTGCCCGGCCGTACCGGCGAGTTGTGGCTGGCCGGGCCCGGCGGCCTGTGGCGATCCACCGACTCCGGCGCCAGCTTCACCACGCTGGACGGCGTCAGCGCCTCCGGCAACGTCGGCTTCGGCAAGGCGGCGCCCGGGCGGACCAACCCCGCGGTCTTCCTGTACGGCACGGTGAACGGTCAGCCCGGCGTGCACCGCTCCGACGACGCCGGCGCGACATGGGTACGCATCAACGACGACCGCCACCAGTACGGCAACCCGGCCGAGGCGTTGACCGGTGACCCCCGTGTCTACGGCCGGGTGTACCTCGGCTCCAACGGGCGCGGCATCCTGGTCGCCGATCGGACCGATGGACCCCCTCCGACCACGCCCCCTCCGACCACACCGCCTCCGACGACGCCCCCACCGACCACACCGCCTCCGACGACGCCGCCTCCGACGACGCCCCCGCCGACCACACCGCCTCCCACGACGCCGCCGCCGGCGAGTGGGTGTACGGCGACCTATCGCGTCACCGGCTCCTGGTCGGGTGGCTTCCAGGCGGAGCTGGTGGTCCGCAATGCCGGCAGCGCGGCCATCGCCGGTTGGACGCTCGGCTGGACCTTCCCCAACGGGCAGCAGATCACCCAACTCTGGGGCGGGACCCACACCCAGGCCGGGGCTGTCGTCTCGGTTCGCGACAGCGGCTGGAACGGCGCGCTCGGTGCCGGGGCCACCACCACCGCCGGCTTCCTCGGCTCGTGGACCGGCAGCAACGCGCCGCCGGCCACCATCACCTGCCTGAGTCGCTGACCTGGTGATCCGGCCCGGATCACCACCCGAACACCGGTCCGTCGGGCTGCCTGAGGGGTCCGGCACCCGGCGGACCGGTCCACCCCCGCCCCCGCCCCCCGGCCCCTCGCCCCGGCCCGACAACGTCGGTCATGGAGCCGTGGTGGGGGAAGAGAGGTGTTTGCGCGTTTTGTCTCCGAGCACAACTCCATGATCGACACGTGAAACGCGAACGACGCAGGGCCGCACTCGATCGAGGTCGAATGCGGCCCTGCGTCGTTCGGTCGTTCAGACCGCCGGAGAGTTGGGCCGGTCCACGTCGACGAACTCCACGTCGTCGAGGGCGTGGTCGTCCCGGCTGCCGGCGGCCCGCGCGGCGGAGCCGACGGCCCAGCCAACGGCGGCGCCGACAAGCGCGGCGCCGATCAGCAGGGTCCAGGGCAGAGCCGGCTGCCGACCCGCGAGCGCGTCGAGAGCCAGCGAGGCGCGACGTCGCGCCTCCTCGGCGGCGGAGCCCACCAGGTCACCCGCACCGTCGGCGAGGTCGCCGCTGTTGCGACGGGCCGAGCGGGCGGTGTCCCGCACGCTGTCTCCGGCCGAGTTGACGGCGGAGAGCAGGTGCTCCCAGGCATGGTCCGCAATCCGCTCCGGTTTGCTGCGGCGGTCCAGCACGTTGGTTCCGAACATCGTGGTTACCTCCTCGGGTGCCGAAGCCGCCGGCCACTTCGGACTTCGGCGTCTGTTCAGCGCGTCACGGTTCGCCTACCCCGCCAGTGCCCAGGGCCGCCCGAGCGCAAACCCGGCCGGCCCCGTCGCGCCGCCGGGAGCTCAGCGCACCCCCACCACGGCGACGCCGCGGGCGAAGTCGTCGTCATCGTCGTCATCGTCGTCCCCACCGCCGAAACCGCAGGCCAGTACGAGAGCGAGCAGAACGCCGACGCCGGCCAGACCGGCAAGTCGCTTGATCATCGAAGGTCCTCTCCGTTACGGGGGGTCTCCCGGCCCGATGCTAGGTGGCGTCGGCAACGGGGGACCGGGTCCGGCGGGTGTCCGCGTGGCGTCGGCAGCGGTTCGCGCGGGGTGTCCGCGTGGCGTCGGCAGCGGTTCGGGCGGGTCCGCGTGGCGCCGGCAGCGGGGGAACCGCGTGCGGGTGTCCGCAGGCGACACGCCGGTGGTGCGGGGCGGGCCGTCGGTCGGGGTCGGTTGTCGGGCGTGTCGGACCCGGGCCGCTACCCTGGTTCGCGGCGCTCGGTCCGGACCGGTCGTCGAAGGTCAAATAACAAAAAGTCTTGAGCAATCAGATACTCAAAAGTACGGATATGGGTGCCTTTGTGGGGTCGGATCCGTGAATTGCTCATCCCGAGGGGTGGCGACCGAGGCCGTCAGAGGAATACTCTCGGTCGCGGCCCGCGTACTGATGAGGCGCCCGGGGGACGGGCGGGTGGAGGTGCTCGCGTGAGCCTGTCGATCGTGAAGTCGGTTTTGTCCGGTGGAGTCGTGGAGATCGCCCCGCGGGGCGAGATCGACGTCGACACAGCGTACGAGGTGCGCGAGGCGATCGCGGAGGTGCTGGCCAAGGGCCGGCCGCTCCGCATCGAGCTCAACATGAGGCTTGTCACCTTCATCGACTCCGTGGGCATCAGCGCCATGGTTGCCGGCTTCCAGACGGCCGAGGTCAGCGACGTCAAGCTGGTGGTCACCGAGCCGAGCCGGTTCGTGCACCGGCAGCTCTGGGTGACCGGCCTGCTCGGCCTGTTCGGCGCCCCGGAGCCCTACTTCGCCGGCGCTGCCACCCCCGAGGTGCTGCCCGGCGCCTGAGCGCCACCAGGCAGCACGGTCAGGGCTGGTCGTCCAGTCCGGTCAGGTCGATGTCCGTCGCCTCGGTGACTGCTCGGATGGCGGTCACCGACGCGTACCCGGCGGCCAGCAACGCCACGTCCGTGCCGGGCTGCGCGGCCTGCCCCGGCTCCTCGAGTGACGTACGGACAAAGCCGTGGCCGGACTCGGCCACCGTCATCTGCACCTGACCGAAACTGGCAAGCGTGCCGTGTCGCACCCCGCGCAGCCGCCCGTGCGGCAGGTCCGGGGCGTTCACGTTGAGCACGCTCTCCATCGGCCCGGAGGTCAACCGGGGGAGCAGGTCCAGGGCGACCCGCGCGGCGGTGCTCCAGTGCCGCTCGGCGTCGCGTACCCGGGCGGCGGCGTCCACGGCGGCACCACCGCTGGCTGCCGTCGCCTCACCGGCGGAGAGCACGTCGAGGGAGACCGCCATCGCCCGGCAACCGTTCGTGGCGGCGGTGAACGCGGCACCCACAGTTCCGGAGTGCAGCACGGCCCGGCCCGCGTTGGCACCCCGGTTGATGCCGGAGAGCACCACCGACGGCGGTGGGCCGAACGCGCCGTGCAACGCGATCAGGGTGATGAAGCCGGGGGAGCCCCCCACCCCGTACGCCGGCACTCCCGGCAGGTCCGGCAGCGGGTGGTCGTTCACGACGACCCGCCCGTCGCGCTCGACGGCGCTCATCGCGGCGCTGGTGCCGCTCGCCTCCTCCAGCGGCGCGGCGACCACCACGTCCATACCCCGCTGTGCCGCCGCCCAGGCCAGTGCCTGGATGCCGGGTGCGGCGATCCCGTCGTCGTTGGTGATCAGCACCCGCAACGTCATCGTTCGACCACCCGGTCGGCCAACTCGTCCGGGGTGGTCCGTTCCTGTGGCCGGCTGTCCGCCGGCACCAGCCGGACCCGGTCGACCAGGCCGGTGATCGAGTCCAGTCGTCCGGTGCCCAGGCCGTGCCGGGTCACGTTCATCGCGCCGGCGGCCGCGCCGGTGCGGATGGCGGTCCGGATGTCCCCGCCGCGGGCCACGACGGCGGCCACCCCGGCCGTCATCGAGTCGCCCGCGCCACGCGGGTCGGCGGCCTCCAACCGGGGCATCTCGACCTCGAACAGCTCCCCGTCGATGAGCGCCAGCGCCGGCTGGTCGGCCCGGCTCACCACCACCGTCTCGGCGCCGGCGGCGTGCAGGTCGTACATGGCCCGGGTCAGCTCCAGGCTGTCGTCGCTGCGGGCGCGGCCGTCGCGGATCAGCTCCTCGTGGCTCACCTTGAGGAAGAACACGCCGCTCTGCAGCACCGCGCCGAGGTGATCGCCGGAGAGGTCGACCACCACCCGGCCGCCGTTGGCGGCGAGGTCGGCGGCGAAGCGCCGGTACAGGTCGGCCGGGACCAGCCAGGGCTCGTTCGGCCCACTGAGGACGCTCACCGCGGCCCGGAGGCCCTCGCCGAGAGCCAGGTTGTACAGCTCGTCCAGCTCGTGCCGGCTCAACGGCTGCCCGGGTACGTCGGCGATCTCCTGCCGCGAGCCGCCCCGGCGGTCGTGCACGTACCCGCCGCTGCCGGAGTCGCGGACCACCACCTTGAGGTCCACGCCCTCGCTGACCAGGAGCGGCTCCAGCACCTGGCCGATCTCGCCGCCGAGAGCCGCGCAGAGCACCACGTCCACACCCAGCGACATCGCCATCCGGGCCTGCCAGACCCCCTGCCCGCCGGGGTGCAGATGCAGCTCGGGGTGGTCGTTCGGCTGGTCCACGGTGACCGTGAGCTGCGGGGTGGGCGCGAAGACCATCACGTGCCCGCTCATCCGTCGTCGCCGCTCATGATGCCGCCCTTCCACCCGGTCGGATGATTCCTCACTAACCGACCCTAATGCGACAACTGGCGATGCGAGATCTCATCGGCGGCGGTTCGTCCTGGCATCGGCGGCCGTCGGGCGTTGCCAGCCGAACATCGGTACGGGACGATCGTGCGACAAGCGACGGTGGGAGACGTGTGCTCAGCAGCGATACCTTCAGCTACACCGTCCAGGCCCGGTGCTCGCAGGCCGAGGCCGCGGCGATGCTCAGTGACCTGACCCGGCAGGGCGAGCTGCATCCGCTCATCGTCCGGGTCCGCCAACTGCCGCCCCGACCCGGCGCCCTGGCCAGCTACACGATCAACGACAGGCTGGTTGCCGGCCCACTGCGCTTCCGGACCACGTACCACGCGGACGTGCTGATCAGCGAGCCCGACGAAATCGTCATGGTGGCCCGCCAGTGGCCCGCCACCACGGTACGCAACCACACCCGACTGCGCACGGAGCCGGACGGCCTGGTCCGGATCGACGTCGAGATCACCCTGACCGCGCCGACGCCGCTGTTCCGGTACGCGTTCCGCCAGGCGCGAGCCGCTCACCTTGCCCTCGCCGCCCGCCTCGGCCCAGCGCTCGACCGCACCGGCGATGCCCCACCCCCGGCCTGAGCGCCCCCGCCCCGTCGCCTCCCCCACGATCGCGCACGATCCAGGTTGTCAACGCCGTTGCGTCAGGCGGAATGACTGCACGTCAACGGGCACTGCATCGCGATCTTGCACTTTCTGTCCCGACATTTGGTGCATTAACGTCGAAAGCGGCGACAGGAAGTGCAAGATCGACGCGATTATCCTGCTCGACACGTCTTGGTTTACAAGCCGTTGGGCAGCAGCGGGTTGACCTGTCGGGGGCACCACAGCCTTAACGCAACGGTGTTGTCCAGGATCTCGTGGTGGCGGCCCGGTCGCGGCGGCCCGGTCGCCCGGGGGGCGGTCGCGGCGGCGCGGTCATGGGGTGCGGCCGAGCCCCGCTCGGGCGGGTTGGGCGACGGGGCGTCGGCCCCACGGCTTGTACGTGGACAGCACCGTCGCGATGATCATCAGGCTCGTCGACACCGCGGGTGCGATCACCAGGTCGACGCGGTCCCGGGCGGGGAGGGCGGCGCCAACCGCACCGGCGTGCCGCAGATTCGGCGTGAGCAGGAACAGCACCAGCCCGACCATCACCGTCGTGAGCACGAGCTTGGCCAGCACCCAGCGGTAGCGCCACAGGCCCCACGGGGTGAGCAGCGCGCTGGCGAGCCCGATCAGCCAGACCACAACGCTCAGCGGCGCGAACAGCACCGTGCCGACCAACGCCGTGACCGGGTAGACCACCGCCGGGTCGGCGCCACGCTGCACGGCGATGCCGAGGGTGAGGAGCACCAGGTCGGCGCCGAGCCAGCCGAGCGAGGTGACCAGGTGCAGGGTGAGGAGCCCCTTGCGGGCGGTGGGAGAAATCCGACGCATACCGCGATGCTGCCCGCCGAGCCGCGCCGGGTCGTCCGACCGCCGACGACATCAGCGGTACGCCCGGCAACGTAGCCCGCCTGCGGCAGGCCGCCCGGCAACCGCCCGCCCGGCGACGTAGCCCGCCTGGCGACAGCCCGCCTGGCGACAGCCCGCCTGGCGACAGCCCGCCCGGCGACAGCCCACCCGGGCGACGACGTCACCCGACGCCACGATCAACACGACATCGCCGACTCCGGGGTAACCCGTGGTCCGGATACCCCGGAGTCGGCGATCGCGCGTGGATCAACCCCGGCTCGGGCCGGGCCACCCGTCGGGTGGGTCAGTAGACCGACAGGTGCACGTGGTTGGTGTGGTCGGTGGAGGGGGTGCCACCCGCGCCGCTGTACGACTTCCACCCGCTGCTGGGCAGCCAGATCTGCCGGTACCAGATCACGTACAGCACGGCGAGCTGGTCGGCGTTGCGGATGAAGTACGCGGCCAGGTTGTTGCCGTACGTCTTGTCGCCGCCGGTGGCGTTGCCGCCGAAGCCGCTCGCCTGCGCGGCGAAGTCGCAGGCCCGGCCCTTGGGGTGTTCACCGGAGCCGCTGGGGCGGTGACAGGAGACGTACCTGGTGAAGCCCGCGGCCTTGGCCTGGTTGAGCGCGTGCAGGGTGCGCGGGGTGATGCAGCCGCTGGCGGGCGTGGGGTCGTTGACGCTGCACGACTCGGATGGCCACGAGCCGTCGGAGTTGCGCGGCGCCGCCTTCGCGTTGGCGCTGGAGGTGCCCCGGTTGGAGCCGGTGTCGGCGGTGGTCTTCGGCTTGGGGGTGTTGGCCACGGTCAGGGCCCGTTCGGCCTGGTCCTTGCGCTTGGCCATCACCGTGACCTGCTTGCGTTGTTCGACGATCTCGCCGTTCAGGGCGGCCCGGGTGCGACTGGCCTGGTCCTTGGTGGCGAGCAGGTCGCGCAGCACCCGGTCCTCGTTGGCGGCCACCGCGTCCAGCGCGGCGGCCCGGTCCATGAAGCCCTCCGGGCTGCTGCTGTTGAGCAGGGCCGACACCACGCCGAGCCGTCCGGTGCGGTACGCCACGCCGGCGATCTGGCCGACCTTGCCGTCGCGCTGGGCAAGCTCGACCTCGATCTCCTTCAGCTGCGTGGCGAGCTGCTGCTGCCGTTTGACGGAGGTGTCCAGAGCGCGTTTCGCGTCCAGGTAGCCCTTGCTGGCGGCCTCGAGTTGGGCGCGTAGCGAGGGGGTGCCGCCCTCCTCGTCGGAGTCGGGTGCGGCGGCGGCCCGCAGGCCGGTCGGGGGAGCGGCCGAGGCGGTGCCGGCCGGGAGCGCGACGCCGAGGGCGATCATCGCGACGATCAGGGCCGCCAGTCGGGCGGCGGGTGGTCGTGCTGGTGCCACTGCGCATGTCCTTCCGTCAGCCGCCGACCGGGTTAGCTGACGGGTTCGGGACGGAAGATCCCTACCGCTGACGCGGATGCACCCCAGGAACGTGGTTCCCCGGTTCGCCCGGTTGGGCGATTAGGCGGCGACCGCCACCGGCGCCTGGAGGGCGCCGCCTGGTGGAGGCCGGGACCGAGCCTACCGGTGCCGGTGGGGCTGCTGCAGCCGATGTGACAGACGGTGCGTGCGTCGTCACGAGAATGCTGTCACCACTCGATCGAGCCGCAGGCGCCGGGGGCGGCGCCGGGCTCGATCTGCAACGTCGCGTGCTCGATCCGGAAGTCGTCGTGCAGGGCGGTACGCGCCGCGGTGAGCACCGTGCCGACCTCGGCGCCGGGTGCCATGGTCAGGTGCGCCGAGGCCACCTCCATGCCCGAGGTGAGCGTCCAGACGTGCAGGTCGTGCACCTCGACCACCCCGGGGACCGCGGCCAACCGGTCGTGCACGGCGGTCACCTGGAGGTGTTCCGGGGCGGCCTGCACAAGGATCCGGACGGCGGCGCGGGCCAGCCGCCAGGTGCGCGGCAGGATGAACGCGCCGATGGCGACCGCGACGAGTGGGTCGGCCCACCACCAGTCGGTGACAGTGATGAGCAGCGCCGCGCCGATCACGCCGAGTGAGCCGAGCAGGTCGCCGAGCACCTCCAGGTAGGCCCCCTGCAGGTTGATGCTCTCCCGGGCTCCGGCGCGGAGCAGGGCGAAGGCGGCGACGTTCGCGAGTAGGCCGAGCACGGCCACCGCGAGCATCGGGCCGGCGATGACCTGGTGCGGGTCGCCGAAGCGGCGGATCGCCTCGATCACCACGTAGATCGCGACGCCGGAGAGCAGGACGGCGTTGGCGAGCGCGGCGAGCACCTCGAGTCGGTAGAGCCCGAAGGTGCGCTGCGGGTCGGTGGTGGCCCGCCGGGTCGCGGTGATCGCGGCGAGCGCCATCCCGATGCCGAGCACGTCGGTGAACATGTGCCCGGCGTCGGAGAGCAGGGCGAGTGAGCCGGTGCGCAGGGCGGCCACCGCCTCGACCACCATCAGGGTGGCGAGCAGCCCGAACGCCGCCCAGAGCCGGCCCCTGTGCTGGTGTGCGGCATTGGCGACCGACCCATGGTGGTGGTCATGACCTGCGCCCACGAGATCCACCTTCCGCCGCCGGTTGGGGCCGGGTCAAATGTATGCTCACATCGCTATGTATGCAAGTGTGGCGTAGGCCGCTGGTCCGCGGGCGATGCCCCGGATCAGCCGGTCGGATCGATCGTGGTGAGTCGTTGCGTGGCCCGGGAGAGCGCCACGTAGAGAGTGCGTACCCCGGCACCCGGATCCGCCCGGATCTCGCTCGGGGCGACAAGCACGACACCGTCGTACTCCATGCCCTTGGCCTCCAGGCTGGTCACCACCTGGAGGCGCGGCGCGCCGAGCGCGTCGAGCCAGCCGGCGACCTCGTCGCGGCGGGGGACCGGCGTGATCACGCCGACCGTGCCCTCCACCTCGGCCAGGAGTCCGGCGGCCGCCTTCACGACGGCGGTCTCCAACCCGGTCGCGGGCACCACCAGCTCGACCGGATCGACCCCGGTGGAGCGTACGGCGGTCGGCAGCGGCAGGTCGGGGTAGAGCCGGCGGATCTCCGCCGCCGCCACCGCGAAGATCTCCGACGAGTTGCGGTAGTTGGTGGTGAGGGTGAAGTCGTGTCGCTTACGCCGGCCCAGCGCCTGGTCCCGGGCCTGGTTCAGCTCCTCCGGATCACCCGTCCACGCGGTCTGCGCGGGGTCACCCACCACCGTCCAGGAGGCCAGGCGGCCTCGCCGTCCGACCATCCGCCACTGCATCGGCGAGACGTCCTGTGCCTCGTCGACCACCACGTGCGCGTACTCCCGGTAGTCCTCCGGCCGCTCCCGGGCCGCCGCCCGAGCCGCCCGCTGCCGGTCGCTGGCGGTGCTCAGCTCGCGGACGCCGCCAGCGAGTTGGAACGGGTCGCGACGGGCCTTGGCCGGCTGCGCCGGCTTGCCGAGCAGGGCGTCCAACTCGTCCAGCAGCGCGATGTCGGCGATCGTCAACCCGTCCGTGTCCAGGCTCCGGTACGCGGCGCTGAGCAGCCGGATCTCCGCGCCGGAGAGGATCCCGCCGGCGTACCGCCGCAGCCGGTCCGGCCGGGCCAGCCAACCGAGCACGTGCCGCGGGTGCAGCCGGGGCCACCACGCCTTGAGGAACTCGCGAAACTCCGACCGCTCGGCGATCTCCGCCTCGAAGGTCCGCTGCTCCGGCAGGCGGATGCCGACCTCGCGGGCCTGCGCCCAGAGTGCGGCGAACACGCCGTCGAAGCCGGCCCGGCGCACCTCGTTGCGGCGGGCGCCGCGGTGCAGCGCGCGGTCCCGGATCCGGTCCAGGTCGGCCCGGTCCAGCCGCAGCAGCGTGCCCCGGTAGAGCAGCCGCAGCTCATCCGGGCCGCCCGGCGCCGCGTCGCGGACCGCGCGTTCCAGCACCCGGCGCATCCGCAGCGAGCCCTTCACGGCCGCCACCTCGGGCGGGTCGGTGCGGGTGGCGGTCATCCCCGGAAAGAGGGTGCCGAGCGAGTGCAGGGTGGCGGTGTCCTCACCGAGCGAGGGCAGCACCGAGGCGATGTACTCGACGAAGACCCCCGACGGGCCGACCACCAGGATGCCGCCACCGGCGTACCGGCTGCGGTCGGAGTAGAGCAGGAACGCCGCCCGGTGCAGGGCGACCGCCGTCTTGCCGGTGCCCGGGCCGCCCGCGACGATCGTCACCCCGGAACCGGGCGAACGGATCGCCTCGTCCTGCTCCCGTTGGATGGTCGCCACGATGTCCCGCATGCCCCGGCCGGTCGCCTTGGACAGGGTGGCCAGCAGGGCGCCGTCGCCGACGACAGTCATCCCCTCCGGGGCGGCCGTCGGGTCCAGCAGGTCGTCCTCGATCCGGGTGACCCGCTCGGCACGAGACTGGATCGTGCGGCGACGCACCACGTCCAGCGGCTGCGCCGGCGTGGCCTGGTAGAAGGCGGCGGCGGCCGGTGCCCGCCAGTCCACGACGAGCGTGCTGGCGTCCTCGTCGCGGATCCCGAGTCGCCCCACGTGCAGCACCTGCCGGTCCCGCAGGTCCAGCCGGCCGAAGACCAACCCCTCGTACTCGGCGTCCAGGACGTGCCGCCGCTGCGCCGCGTGGAAGACCATCGCGTCGCGCTCGACCAACGAGCCGTGTGTGCCCACCCGGGCGATCCGGTAGCCGTCACGCTCGGCGCGGACCGCCGAGCGCCGCAGTTCGGCCAGTCGGGCGTACACCCGGTCGAGGTGTCGTTGCTCGGCGGCAATCTCCTGCTCCAGGCCGGTCTGGTCGGTCAACGCACGCTCCTTCGAAGGTCGCCGGCGGGCGGCGGGAACCGCGCAAGCCAACCGCAGAAGGGTACGGCCCCGCGCCGGGCCCGCCGCGCCCGAGGTGCGGGAACGCGCTCAGACACCCGTCCCGGCGGCGGCCGGGCCGGAAATCCGGGGCGTCGGTTCGGCGAACACCCGACGCAGGACTCCGGTGAGCGCCGCGTTCACCTCGTCCGGGCGCTCCATCATCAACATGTGTCCGGCCCCCGGGCAGAC
This sequence comes from Micromonospora sp. DT231, assembly GCF_049847025.1. Taxonomy (NCBI): domain Bacteria; kingdom Bacillati; phylum Actinomycetota; class Actinomycetes; order Micromonosporales; family Micromonosporaceae; genus Micromonospora; species Micromonospora sp. DT231. Next base: position 86,048 of record NZ_JBNCNO010000017.1, read on the forward strand.
GGTCAGCTCGGTGGCCGGCAGGGCCGCGGCGATCGACTCGGCACACGGCGGCGGGGTCAGCCGGTCCCGGTCGCCGACCAGGGCGGCGGCCGGCAGGTGCGCCAACGCGGTGAGGGTGTCCAGTCGGTGCTGGGTGCCGATGGAGGCACGGAACCCGCCGATCGACCGCAGCGAGGCCCGAGCCACCGCCGACGTCACCAGCCGGATGTCGGCCGACTCGCAGCGGTCGCCGAACAGCATCCACCGGATGCTCGGTCGCAGCGCGTTCAGCAGCGCCCGGGGCGCTCGCCACGAGCCGCACCGGGCCAGCACTCCGGCACCCGTCGTCTCGGCCAGCCGGATCAGTCGGGCGATCCGCGGCGAGAGCCCGTACACGGTGTGGGTGTGCCCCTCGGCGGTGGTCGACACGAAGACCAGACCTGCCGTACGGGCCGCGAAGTGCGCCGGGTGGCGGTGGGCGTACTCCATGATCGTCATGCCGCCCATCGAGTGCCCGACCAGGACCACCGGCCCGACCGGCGCCACCGTGTCGAGCACCGCCGCCAGGTCGTCGCCGAGTTGGGCAAGGGTGGCCGTGGGCAACGCCATGCAGCTGGACCGACCGTGCCCCCGCGCGTCGTAGGTGACCACCCGCACCGACCCGCCGACCGACGCCGCGGTGAGCGCGTCGACCTGCCGGTGCCAGGCGCGCCCGTCCAACGTCCAGCCGTGCAACAGGACGGCGGTGACCTGGGCGTCCGTCGGCCCCGTCGCCTCGACGTTGAGTCGTACGCCGTCGGGCAGACCGACCTCGAACCGCTCCGGCATCGCCACCTCCCCAGGCCGCCCGGCACCCCACCAGTCCCTCTGATACCCGGCTACCCGCCAGGACAGCACGCCAATCGCGTCGCGGCTGACATTCCCCGACCCCGCCCGTGGGGCCCGGCGGCGGGCCAAGCTGGACGGCATGGGGTCGTCGGAAGCGCCCATGGGCGACATGTCGGGGCAGCGGCGGCAGGCCGGCGGCACTCCTCGCGCCGCGCTGGCCGACCTGCTCGCCGGTAACCGGCGGTTCGTCAGCGGGCAGCCGATCCACGGGCACGACGTCACGGCCGCCGCGGCCGCCGCCTCGGGCGACCAGCAGCCGTACGCCGTGGTGCTCGGCTGTATCGACTCGCGGGTGCCGCTGGAGGCGATCTTCGACCAGACCTTCGGCGCGATCTGTGTGATCCGTACCGGTGGGCACGTCCTCGATCGGGCGGTGTGCGGGTCGATCGAGTACGTGGTGGGCCAGCTCGGCGTGCCGCTGGTGATGGTCCTCGGGCACGAGCGGTGTGGTGCCGTCGGCGCCACCGTGGACGCGGTCCGCGCCGGGGAGCACCCCGGCGGCTCGCTGGCGTACCTGGTGGACGAGATCGCCCCGGCGGTGACCGGGGTGGGGATCGACGACCCGGCGGTGCTGCCGCTCGCGATCCGCCGGCACGTCCGGCGGACGGTGCGCACGCTGCGCGAGGACGACCTACTGGCCGGGCCGGTCGCCGCCGACCGGGTGGCCGTGGTCGGTGGCCTCTACGACCTGGCCACCGGCGAGGTCACCCTCCTCGATCCGGGCTGAACCCGCCCCGACGCCGCTGGACCGACTCGGGTTTGTGATGTCGGGGTGTCCGGCCTGCGGGGATACCCCGTCTTCCAGGAAGCTGAGTGGATCTCGCGCCGGACGCGCGAAACCGCCCGCCGGGAACTCCCGACGGGCGGCTTCGATGATGCGGTGGGGGAGGGCTCAGCCCTCGAAGACGCCGGCGGCGACCAGGCGCTTCTCGGTGGCCTCCCAGCCGTCACCCGGGTGGGAGGCGGCCAGGTTGTTGATCTCGGCCCGGATCTTGGCGGCGTGACCGGCCGCGGCCAGCACGCGGATCTCCTCGACGAAGGCGTCGGAGTCCGTGCGCAGGTGCGCGGTCTTGCCGTTGGTCAGGTTCCGCACGTAGGCGTGCTTGCCGCCGTTGAGCGGGATGAGGTACTTGAACTCGCCCAGCACGCTGAGGGCGCCACCCTGGCCAGCCTGGCCGGCCCGGACGGACGCGCGCGCGGTCTTAGAGGTGTTGCTCGCCACGGAGGTACTCCTTGCAAGACGTACGGGAGGACTGGACGTCCGGGGGCTGTGTGCGGGCCACACTGCGCTCGGCCCGCGAAGGTGTAACGCGGCATAAGCCGCCGGTGGAACTGTACAGGACCACGACATCATGCTGGTCGCCGCGGTGTCCTGAGAGGTAACGGCAGCCACCCGTCCGGCTATTCCGACAGGCGTTTTTTCCGATTCCCTGGCGCGCCACTGGCCACACGAGTCATCATGTGTTGCAGCAGCCACCTGGTTGGACGAGGTCGTAGGGGAAGACGCACCTCGCTCTCCCGGGAGGTCACCGTGCCAACGCGTGGCGTCGTATACGTCCACTCGACCCCACTCGCCGTGTGCTCGCACGTCGAGTGGGCGATCGCGCGCGTCCTAGCCGCGCCGGTCAACCTGCAGTGGACGGCTCAGCCCGTCGACCCCGGCGCACGCCGGGCCGAGTGCGGGTGGACCGGCCGTCCGGGGACGGGCGCCGAGCTGGCTGTTGCCCTACGGCAGTGGCCCATGATCCGTTTCGAGGTCACCGAGGAGCCGAGTCCCGGCGCCGACGGCGAGCGGTTCATGTACGTGCCGGCCCGGGGCATGTTCCGGGCCACGGTCGGCGTGGCCGGCGACATCCAGCTCGGCGAGGACCGGCTACGAGCCCTGATGGCCGCCTCCCGGGCACCGGAGGCGCTGGCACACGCCCTGGACAAGGCCCTCGGCACCGCGTGGGACGCCGACCTGGAGCCCTACCGGTACGCGGGTGACGGCGCCCCGGTGACCTTGCTCACCCGCGTCGGCTGACCCGGTCGCCGCTGCGCTGGCGGTGGCCGTCGAGGTGCCCGCGACCGGTAAGGTCAAGTTGCCCCGATAAGGGGGAAGCTGGTGGGATGAGCGGCGTGTCGAATCGCCCGTGGCGCGCCACTGTCGCAGTCGCCGCCCTGACCGCCCTGCTCGCCTCCGGCTGCTCGGGTGGCCCCGCACGGCCCACGCCGACGACCAGCCCGCTCGGCGCGTCCACCGCCCCGAGCGGCCCCGCCCCGACGCCGGCCAGCGACCCTGCCGCCCGTGCCGCGGCGCTCGTCGCCACCCTGTCCGACGAAGATCTTGTCGGCCAGGTGCTGATGCCGTACGCCTACGGCGACTCGGCCACGAAGGTCTCCGCCGGCTCGGCTGCCGGCAACCAGGCACTCGCCGGGGTCGACACCCCCGCCGACATGATCGCCAAGTACCGGTTGGGCGGCCTGATCCTCGTCGGGTTCAGTGCCGACGACCCGACCAAGGGCAACCAGGAGACCACGAACGTCGACAACCCGAAGCAGGTGCACGACCTCACCAGCGGGCTGCGTGCCGCCGCCGGTCGGCTCGCCGCCGGCCCCGCGCCACTGCTCGTCGGCACCGATCAGGAGTACGGCGTCGTCACCCGGGTGACCGACGGCGTCACCGTGCTGCCCAGCGCCCTCGCGGCCGGCGCGGCCGGTGACCCGAAGCTGACCGAGGCTGCCTGGCGGGCCGCCGGCGCCGAGCTGGCGGCGATGGGAATCAACATCGACTTCGCCCCGGTGGCCGACGTGCTGGCCACCCGCAGCACCGTGATCGGCTCCCGTTCGTACGGCGCCGACCCGAAGCAGGCCGCGGCGCAGGTGGGCGGCGCCGTCCGTGGCCTCCAGGCGGAGGGTGTCGCGGCCACCCTGAAGCACTTCCCCGGGCACGGCCACAGCGCCGACGACTCGCACCAGGACCTGCCGGTGCTCACCCAGTCGGCCGCGACGTTGCAGAGCGGCGCCTGGCCACCGTTCACCGCCGGCATCGATGCCGGGGCGATGGCGGTGATGTCCGGGCACCTGGACGCGCGCGCGATCGACCCCGGGACCCCGGCGACCTTCTCCCACAAGCTGCTCACCGACGTGCTGCGCGGTCAGCTCGGCTTCAAGGGCGTGGTGATCACCGACGGGATGAACATGCCGCCCGCCAAGCGCTGGCCACCCGGCGAGGCGGCGGTCCGGGCGCTGAACGCCGGCAACGACCTCATCCTGATGACCCCGAATGTCGGTCAGGCGTACGACGGGCTGCTCGCCGCGCTGCGCGGCGGGTCGCTGCCCCGGACCCGGCTGGTCGAGGCGGTCACCCGGGTGCTGACCATGAAGTTCCGGCTCGCGGAGACCCCGGCCGCGCAGATGTCCACGCTCAACACCCCGGCCCACCGCGCCGCGGCCGACGCGCTGGCCGCCGCCGCCGTCACCGTGCTGCGCGGCACCTGCGGCGGCGCGGTGCCCGGGCCGGTCACCGTCACCTCCTCCGGTGGCCGGGACGGCACCCGGGCCACGCTCACCGCCGCGCTGAAGGCCGCCGGGGTGCAGGTCAAGGCCAGCGGTGGCACGATCGTGCACCTGGTGGGCTACGGCGACGGCGCCAAGGACCTGCGCCCCGACGCGGCGGTCACGGTCGCCATGGACACCCCGTACGTGCTGGGTGAGGCGAAGTCTCCGACGTTGCTGGCCACGTACTCCTCCAGCCGGGCGTCCATGACCGCGCTGGCCGCCGTACTGGCCGGCAAGGCCAAGCCGGGGGGCCGATCCCCGGTGGCCGTGCCCGGCCTGCCCGCCACCACCTGCGGCACCTGACCGGCCGGCGCGGCCAGGTCGGCGCCCACCCCACGCGCTCGTCGCGAGCCCTCGCACGGCGAGCCGGTACGCCGGCAGCACGTCGGTGCCCGCGCGACGGAAATCGGGTCGCCTCCGCCTCGGTCGGTCTGACAACCTCACCCCATGGGAGCGGCAGCGGGATTCCGGCACGTGCGACGGGCGGACGGCACCGTCGTGATCACCCACCACGGACGGGTCGCCGGCACGCTGCGTGGCGCCCGGGCCGCGGAGTTCCTGGCCGAGGTCGACGAAGACCCGCAGTTGGTGATGGCCCGCTGGACCGGCAACTACCGCCACGGCAACGAGCGCACCGCGAAACAGCACCCCCGCAACCGCGGCTGAACGACGCGGGGGCCCCTCCTCGACGAGTTGGGGCCCCCGCGCAGAATCTCAGGGCCGGGCGAAGACGAGCGCCACGTTGTGGCCGCCGAAGCCGAACGCGTTGTTCAACGCGGCGGGAATCTCCATGTGGCGTGCCTTGTGCGCCGCGACATCCAGCGTGAGGCCGGGCTCCGGGTCGTCGAGGTTGATCGTCGGAGGGACGACACTGTCGCGGATGGCCAGGATGGTGGCGATCGACTCCAGCGCGCCGGCCGCACCGAGCAGGTGACCGGTCATCGACTTCGTCGCGGACAACACCGGGTGGTCGCCGAGCGCCTTGTGCAGCCCGCCGATCTCCAGCATGTCGCCGATCGGCGTCGACGTGGCGTGGGCGTTGACGTGCACGATGTCCCGCTTGGCCACGTCCGCGTCCGCGATCGCCTTGGCGATGGCCCGGATGGCGCCCTCGCCCTCGGCGTGCGGCTGCACGATGTCGTACGCGTCGGACGTGATGCCGGCCCCGGCGAGGCGCGCGTACACCCGGGCGCCCCGGGCTGCGGCGTGCTCGGCCCGCTCCAGCACCACGATGCCGGCGCCCTCGCCGAGGACGAAGCCGTCCCGGCCCCGGTCCCACGGGCGGGAGGCGCGCTCCGGCTCGTCGTTGCGGGTCGACATGGCCCGCATCGAGCTGAAACCGGCGATCGGCAGCGGGTGGATGACCGCCTCGGTGCCGCCGGCCACCACCACGTCGGCCCGGCCGGAACGGATGATGTCCAGGCCCAGAGCGATCGCCTCGGCGCCGGTGGCGCAGGCGCTGGCCACCGCGTGCACACCGGCCTTGGCGCCCAGCTCCAGCCCGACCCAGGCGGCCGGACCGTTCGGCATCAGCATCGGGATGGTGTGCGGGGACACCCGCCGCGGCCCGGACGCTTCGAGGATGTCGTCCTGGGCGAGCAGGGTGGTGGCACCGCCGATGCCGGAGCCGACGCTGACGGCCAACCGCTCTCCGTCGAGGTCGGATCCGGCGAGGCCGGCGTCCGCCCAGGCCTGTTGCGCCGCGATGATCGCGATCGCCTCGGAGCGGTCCAGTCGGCGCAGTCGGACCCGGTCCAGCACCTCGGACGGGTCCACGGCCAACTGGGCGGCGATCCGGACCGGCAGTTGCGCGGCCCACTCCTGGGTGAGGGCACTCACCCCGGAGCGGCCGGCGAGCATGGCGTCCCAGGTCGACGCGACGTCCCCGCCGAGCGGGGTCGTCGCGCCGAGCCCGGTGACGACGACGTCAGGACGACTCATGATCAGGACTGCGCCGCGATGTAGCTGACGGCGTCACCGACGGTCTTGAGGTTCTGCACCTCGTTGTCCGGGATCTTGACGCCGAACTTCTCCTCGGCGGCCACCACGACCTCCACCATGGAGAGCGAGTCGACGTCGAGGTCGTCGGTGAAGGACTTCCCCTCGGCCACGTCGTCCGGGTTCACTCCGGCAACCTCTTCGAGGATCTCGGCGAGGCCGGTGGTGATCTCGTCACGGGTCATTGCGGTTGGTTCCTTTCATCGGGGTTGTCCGACGGACGGCGTCGCCGACCGCCATTCCTCGACGCGTACGCGCCGAAGGGGGTCATCAGGGGCAGCGGACGACCTGACCGGCATAGGTCAGACCGCCGCCGAAGCCGAACAGCAGCACCGGTGCGCCCGAGGGCACCTCCCGGCGCTCGACCAGCTTGGACAGGGCCAGCGGCACGCTCGCGGCGGAGGTGTTGCCGGACTCGACGATGTCCTTCGCGATGATCGCGTCGGGGATGTTGAGTCGCTTGGCGATGCCGTCGATGATCCGGGCGTTGGCCTGGTGCGGCACGAACGCGGCCAGCTCCGACGGGTCCACCCCGGCCCGCTCGCAGGCCTGCAGCGCGAGCGGCGCCAGCGCGGTGGTGGCCCAGCGGAACACCGACTGCCCCTCCTGCTGGACGTACGGGCGCCAGCCCTCGATGCGTACCGCGTCGCTCTTCTCCGGCGCCGAACCCCAGACCACCGGGCCGATTCCGGCCGGCTCGTCGTCGGCGGTGGCGGTGACCACCGCGGCGCCTGCGCCGTCGGCGAAGATGATGCAGGTGGAGCGGTCGGTCCAGTCGGTGAAGTCGGACAGCTTCTCGGCGCCGATGACTATCGCGTTGCGCGACGCCCCGGCCCGGATGGCGTGGTCGACGGTGCCCAGGGCGTACGCGAAGCCCGAGCAGGCGGTGTTGAGGTCGAACGCGCCGGGCGCGGTGATGCCCAGCTTGGCGGCGACCCGGCAGGCCACGTTGGGGCTGCGGTCGATCGACGTGCACGTGGCGACCACGACCAGGTCGATGTCGGCGGCGGTCAGGCCCGAGTTGGCAAGAGCCTTGCCGGCGGCGGCAGCGGCCATGTCGGCGACCGTCTCGGTGTCGGCGATCCGCCGGCTGACGATGCCGACCCGGTCGCGGATCCACTCGTCGTTGGTGTCGACGAGCTGCGCGATGTCGTCGTTTGTCACCACCCGCGAGGGCTGGTAGTGCCCCATCGCGACGATGCGACTGCCAGTCATGAACGACCTCCGATACGGGCGATCAGGTCCCGTGCGGCCGGCAGGTCGTCCGGGGTGTTCAGGGTGACGATCTCCGGCGCGCCCTCGCCCTTGAGGTCCCGCTTGACCAGCCCGGCGAGGGTGCCGGCCGGTGGTAGTTCGATCACGCCGGTGACCCCGAGGTCGGCAAGCGCACGCATGCACAGATCCCAGCGCACCGGCGCGGTGACCTGGCGGATGAGGCGCCGCACCATCTCCGGGCCGTTGTCGACGGCGGTGCCGTCGAGGTTCGACAGCAGGGTTCGGGCCGGATCGGCGGGGGTGATCTCGGCGGCGGCGGCGGCGAGCGCCGTCTCGGCCGGGGACATGTACGGGGTGTGGAACGCGCCGGCCACCTTCAGTCGGATGACCCGGGTCCGGGCGGGCGGCTCGGCGGCGAGCTTGTCGAGCCCGTCCAGCGCGCCCGCGGCGACGGTCTGCCCGGCGCCGTTGCGGTTGGCGGGATAGAGCCCCTGCGCCTCGATCGCGGCGAGCACCTCGTCCGGGTCGCCACCCAGCATCGCGGCCATTCCGGTCGGCTCCAACGCGCAGGCGGCGGCCATCTCCCGGCCCCGTACGCCGGCGAGGGTGATCGCGGCCTCGGGGGTCAGCACGCCGGCGATGGCGGCGGCGCCCAACTCGCCGACGCTGTGTCCGGCCGTGAGGCCGACGCCGTCCAGGGGCAGGTGCTCGGCCGCGAGCAACGCCGCGGCGACAAGCAGCGGCTGGGTACGGGCGGTGTCCATGATCTCGTCCGCGTCGGCGGCGGTGCCCAGGTGCACCAGGTCGACCCCGGCCAACGCCGACCACTCGCGCAGCCGCGCCTCGGTGCCGGTCAGGTCGAGCCAGGGGGTCAGGAAGCCGGGTTTCTGAGAACCCTGGCCGGGACTAAGTACGGCGAGCACGCCTATGACTCTCCCGGATAAAGGCGGGTAACGCGGTGCGGCCTTCGACCAAACCGTACTAGGACCTTTGGAGGTTTCCTACAAAGATCGGCGGGGATCATCCTCGTTTTGGGAGGATTTCCGGACGGCCGGGGTCATTGTCTGAGTCGGGACCGGCGAGGCGAGCGGGACGACCGGATCCAACCGGCCCACGGTCAGCGCGACCTGAAGCGCGAACGCGTCCCGGGGCGACAGCGGAGAGAAGCCGGTCACCTCGGCGATCCGCCGCAGTCGGTAACGCACCGTGTTCGGATGGACGAACAAGGCGCGGGCGGCGCTCTCCAGCGTGCCACCGGCGGCCAGGAAGGCGTCCAGGGTCGCCAGCAACTCGCCGCCCGCGCGCACGAGCGTCGCGTACACGTCGTGGCGCAACCGCCGCCGAGCCTCCGCGTCACCGGCGAGGGCCCGCTCCGGCAGCAGATCGGCGGCCGGCACCGGACGGGGAGCACCGGGCCAGGCCGGCGCGGCCCGGAAACCGGACAGCGCGGCGCGTGCCGACTCGGTCGCCTCGTCCAGACTCGGTACGGCCGGACCGACCACCACCGGCCCGTCGCCGAACGCGCTGAGCAGCTTCGCGGTGGCGGTCAGCGGGTCCGCCGCCCCGCCCAGCACGATCACCAGTCGGTCGCCGTGCACCCCACCGATCACCTCCACGCCGATCCGGCGGGCCTGCCGGTAGACCACGTGCAGCACCGCGGAGACCTCGCCGCCCGGCGACCGACCGACCGCCACCGCCACCGGCGGTGCGTCCGCCCAACCGAGCGCGGCGGCCCGACTGGCGAGCACATCGGGTGAGTCACCGCGCAGCAGCGCGTCGACGAGCAGGGCCTGCAACCGCGCGTCCCACGCGCCGCGTGACTCGGCTGCCCGCGCGTACACCCGGGCGGCGGCGAACGCGATCTCCCGGGAGAAGCGCAGCACCGCCTCGCGCAGTTGCTGCTCCTCACCCTCGGCGGCGAGCTGCGACACCTGCTCCTCGACCACGTCGATGGTCACCTTGATCAACGCGACGGTCTGCTGGAGGGTGATCGACCGGGCCAGCGCCTGCGGGGCGGCGGCGAAGACCTCGTCCGAGACCTCCTGGGTGCTGTCCGCGGTGCCGCCACCCTCGCTCAGCCACTGCACCAGCGACCGGGCGCCCGCCTGGGCCACGAGCATCACCCAGGAGCGCTGGTCGGCCGGCAACGCCCGGAACCACGGCAGCGTCTCGTCCATCCGGGCCACGCTGGAGGTGGCCAACGCCCCCGCCGAACGCTCGATCCGGCGCAGCGTGGCCGCCAACTCTCCACCCCCCGGCGTACTCACCGCCCTAGCCTGACACGTCGTGACCAGGCCAACCACGTCGGCACCGGTCAGCGGGTCGCCGGAAGCAGGGTTCGACCGCCACCCTTCGCCGAGCTGTTGAGCACGGGACCGGGGCTGTGCAGGAAGCACAGGACGCCGAGCCTGCCCGCCAGCCACTCGGGCTCGCCCTCCGGCGTCAACCAGAACACCTGGAACCGGTATCCCACGTCACCCTCCGGCAACCCGACGTAGCGCGAGACGGTGGACAGGCAGCCCGCGTCCGTGTTGTCGTCGGTGAGCTCCTCGACCTCCGGACCCGGCCGCCAGATGCCGGCGAACTCGGTGTCGTGCGGCCCGGTGCAGGAGGCGGGCGGCAGATCGCCCGACTCGGTCGGATCGGTGAAACAGGTGTACCGGAACGGCGAATCACCGGTCAGCGCGCCACTCAGGCTGTTCGCCCGGGGGTTCGGGAACCACCGGTCCACCGCGTGCATCTCCAGCAGGTCGCAGCGGTACCACCGTGCACCCGCCTCCCAGTGCGCCGCCGACGGGATCAGCACCCGCATGGCCAGCCGTGACTCGCGCCACTCGCCACCCAGGAAGAGGGCAGCCTCGGCGTCGCAGGATTCGTACGCCCGCCCGATGCCCTCGGTGTCGGCGGCCGGTGGCTTCGACGCGTCGGCGTCCGCGCCACCGAACCGGCCGACCAGGAACGTCTCCACCTCGTGCTTCGACGAGCAGGGGATCGGCGTGTACGTCTCGGGGCTGCGCTCGTCGGAGGCCACGGCGTGACACACCCCCGCCTCGGGGGTGAAGGACGGGGGCGATTCCGCAGCGAAGATGCTGTCGCAACCGCCCGCCCCGAGGATCAACACCGCCAGGACCGTCGTCCCCCACCACCGTCGCACGGTCTCCCCATTCTCAGCGGCCGACATCGACGTCGGTGGCGCGCAGCGTACGGCAGACGGGCGGTCCGTCGGCGTCCGGAGTGGACGCGGGGACTCACGGCTGCGGGGGAGCGGGCAACCCCAGCTCCTGGGCCAGGATCGCGGCCTGCACCCGGCTGCGCAGCCCCAGCTTCGCCAGGATCCGGCTCACGTGCGTCTTGGTGGTGCTCTCCGCCGTCGCCAGCCGGTCGGCGATCTGCTGGTTGGACAGGCCCAGGCCGAGGCAGGCCAACACGTCACGTTCGCGCGGGGTGAGGGTGCCCAGGGCGGCCCGGGTGTCCGCCGACGCGCCCGGCGCGGTGGCCGCGAAGGCCGCGATCAACCGGCGGGTCACCGCGGGGGCGATGAACCCGTCGCCACGCGCCACCATCCGCACCGCGGCCACCAGGCCGGCGGCGTCGGTGTTCTTGAGCAGGAACCCGGCCGCGCCGGCGCGCAGCGCCCCGAAGACATACTCGTCGAGGTCGAAGGTGGTGAGCACCAGCACGTCGGCGAGCAGGTCGGCGACGATCGCCCGGGTCGCGGAGATGCCGTCCCGGCGGGGCATCCGTACGTCCAACACGGCCACGTCCGGGCGCAACTCCCGGCACAGCCGGACCGCCTCGTCGCCGTCGGCCGCCTCGCCGACCACGGTCAGGCCGGGGGCGGCGCCCAGGATCAGGGCCAGTCCGGCGCGTACCGCCGGCTGGTCGTCGGCGAGCACCACCCGCACGATCGTGTCGTCCGCCGGGCCGCTCACCCGCCCGCCCCGGTGGGCAGCGCGGCCCGGACCTGCCAGCGACCGTCGTGCGGCCCGGCGCTGAACCGCCCGGCCAGCAGCGTGGCCCGCTCCCGCATCCCGATCAGCCCGGCCCCGGCGCCCGGCCACCCGCCCCCGGGTGTGCGCACCGGATTCTCCACCGTCACCACCACCTCCGCCGGCCGGTACGCGATGGTCAGCTCCGCCTCACCCGTGCCGTGCTTGAGCGCGTTGGTCAGCGACTCCTGCACGATCCGGTACGCGGCGAGGTCCACCCCCACCGGCAGCGGACCCGGGGTGCCGTCGGTGCGTACCCGCACCGTGAGGCCGGCGGCCTGGATCCGCTCGACCAGCCCGTCCGCCTCGGCGAGCCGGGCGGTGACCGCCTCCGACACCGCCGGGCCGTCGCCCGCGGAATCCGTCCCGTCGCCGGTCGCCGGCTCCCGCAGCACCTCGATCATCTGACGCATCTCGGCGAGGCCCTGCACGCTGCTCTCCCGGATCACGTGCAACGCCGAGGAGACCTGGTCGCGATCCAGGCCGGGTACGGACAGCACGGCGGTGGCGTGGATGGCGACCGCGCTGAGGTGGTTGGCGACGACGTCGTGCAGCTCCCGGGCCATCCGGGCCCGTTCGGCGCTGACCGCCTGTCGACGGTCCAACTCGACCAGCCGGGCGGTCTGCTCGGCCCGCGCCCGCTCGGCGGCGGCCTGGTCGCGGTACTGCCGCACGCTGATGCCGGTCAGCACCGGCAGCAGCCCGGCGAGCACCACGAGCACCCCGATGGTGACCCCGCGCCAGTTGTCGAAGGCGACCACCCCGACGACGGCGCCGACCAGGCTCAGTCCGATGCTCACCCGCAGCAGCCACCGCCAGAGCCGTGGCGGGCCGTACACGCAGGCGTCGTAGAGCACCTGCGTGTAGACCAGGATCGTGCCCAGCGAGTTGCCGAGCGCGCTGTCCACGACCAGCGCCCCGGTGCCCACGGCCAGGCTGGCGCGTGGGGCGACCCGACGCATGCCCACCGCCGCGCACATCACCAGCAGCGGCGGCAGGAACAGCGCCGACGGCACGCCCGTGTGCGGACGGACCTGCGGCTGCCACCCCAGGGCGAAGAGCACCAAGCCGCCGGCCAGCGACGCGGCGGCGAGCGCGAGGTCGCGGCCGAGGGCGCCGGAGCCGAGCCACGGTGGCGGTCGCATGCCCCGATCCCACCACAGCCGCCGACGCTTCGACACCGCCTGGAGAAGGAGCCCGACGGCACCGACATGCGCCGAAAGGGGTACGCGGAGCGCGGCCCGACAGCGCAAGAATGATCATCATGACCGATCGGGAGAACCTGGCCGCGCTGGCTCGCGAGATCGACAGCACCTGCCGGCTGACCGGCACGTTCGTGCTCCGCTCCGGGCGGACCGCCGACGAGTACTTCGACAAGTACCGCTTCGAGGCGGACCCCCGCCTGCTGGACCGGGTGGCCGCCCACCTCGTGCACCTGGTCCCGACCGGCACCGAGGTGCTGGCCGGGCTGGAGATGGGCGGGATCCCGGTGGTGACCGCGCTCGGCCGGCACACCGGGCTGCCCTGCGCGTTCGTCCGCAAGAGCGCGAAGCCGTACGGGACGGCCCGGCTCGCCGAGGGCGCGGAACTGGCCGGGCGGCAGGTGCTGGTGGTCGAGGACGTCGTCACCTCCGGAGGGCAGGTGGTCATCTCCACCGGCCAGCTACGCGAACTGGGTGCCCGGGTGGAGCACGCCCTCTGCGTCATCGACCGCGTCGAGGGTGGCGCCGAGGCTCTCGCCGGTCACGGCGTGGCGCTGCGGGCGCTCCTGCGCCGGGCGGACCTGGAGGCGCACCGCGTCCGCTGAGCCCGGCCCGATCGGGTTGCGACCTCCGCGTGAACTGCACGAAAAGAAGCTGTGAACTGCGCGACCGGGTTCCGAGCTCACCGCCGTCTTCGGGAGCTGGCCGGTGCCGACCCCGGGTACGCTGCGCGCGGCCCGTCGGTCCCGGCCAGTACGGTGACAGGGGCACGTCGGGGGAGCACCCGCGGGTGAGACGAGCGTGAGGGAGACCGGGAATGGCGCACGGGGAGGCCGAGCACGGCTGCGCCCAGGGCGAGTCCTGCCGGCCGGGGCACCACGACCCGCAGGTGGCTGGCAAGCACCGTCGACCGACCGCCGGCGCGCCGTCGCACCCGGTGGAGCCGTGGGCCGACGACGAGACCGCGCTCCCGCGCCAGCGCTCCGCCGAGGCCCCCGCCCGGAGCGAGCCCGACGCGGACGTCCCTGCTGGTTGCCTCAGTGAACTTCCCGGCTGGGCCGGGGCACATCGGCACGGCCCGGTCCGGCCGCGCCCACGGGCCACCCGCCGGGAGCGCCCACCGCGCCGCTGGTGCTGAGCCCGCGCCGCCTCGGCGACGGCGGCCAGGAGCTAACGGGTACGACGGCGGATCAGCAGGGCGATCCCGGCGAGGCCGACCGTGATCGTCAGCATCACCCCGACGTTGAGCAGCAGCAGGCGCTGCAGGTCGCCGAGCGCGTCGTCGAGGTCCTTCGCCGGGTCGAGCGCCTCCTCCGGGAGCACCCGTTCGCCACCGCCCGCGCCGCCACTCACCGTGTCGAACTGCCGCTCCAGCGGCACACCCGCGGTGCGCAGCGTCTCGGACATGCTGAGCCGACCCAGGAACCAGCCAGCACTGATCTTGCGGGCGTCCGGCTGCTTCGCCGGCCGGTAGACCCGCGGGCCGCCGGCCGCCTTGGGATAGAGGTCGAACGTCTGCTGCGGCGTCTCACCGACGACCACCACGACCGTGTACTTCGGACCGAGGTCGGCCGGCTTCGGGCCCGTCGGCATGCCGGTGCCCGCCAGGAAGTTGACCTGGTCGATGACCGCGCCCACGTGGGCGGGCTGCGTGTCCATACGCAACCGCAGCGGCGCGGAGAGCCCCGTGCCGGTGATGTCCACCCCGGGCGGTGCCGGGTTCGGCGCCGCCGAGGCCGGGCCGGCGGTGCCGAGCGACAGCAGCGCCGTCGCCAGCGCGCCCGCCAACACGGTGGCCAACCGCCTCATGTGTCGGACCATCCCGCCTCCTCGCCCCGTTCGATGGATGGCTTCGGTGTGACGCCTGGAGCGGTCTGCCGATGCGACGCCGACCGGAGGGTCGGTCCTACACCTACAGACTCCGCAAAACGTCGATGAGTTGCAGCCTTTGGAACAGTATTTGGAACTATCTGCGATCTCTGCTCGACTAATGAGGAGCCGTTTGATCAGCGGGCGGATCGTACCCTTACGGAGGGGTTCATGGGGGGCAGGGTTACACGTACGGTGCGGGTCGTGCCAGTGGTGCTCGGCGTGGCGCTCGGTGTGTCGTTTCTGGCGCCACCCACTCCGGCCGCCGCGCACAACTCGCTGACCGGCAGCGATCCGCGCGACGGTGCCCGAGTGGCGACGGCCCCTGCCCGGATCGAGCTGCGGTTCCTCGCCAAGCCGGCACCGGCTACGACGAAGATCACAATAACGGGACCGGACAATGTGGCCGCTGGCGGCCCGCCCGTCTTCGCCGGCAACCGCGTGCGGGTGCCGTTCACACCGGCGGCCGCGGGGCTCTACATCGTCGGCTACCAACTCGCGTCCAGCGACGGGCACCCGGTGAAGGGCGAGGTGCGGTTCACCCTCACGACCGGGACCGCCGCCAACCCGTCCGCCTCGCCGTCGGCCGCCGCCGGCACCAGTCCGGCCGCTTCGCCCGCGGCCGTCGGCGCACCCTCCGCCGGGCCTGCGTCGCCGACACCTGGCAACTCGACGGTCTCCGCGCTGCCGGCGGCGTCGGAGCAGTCCGACTCCGGCGGTCGCCCGTGGCTCTGGGCGCTCGGCGGCCTGCTGCTCGCCGCCCTCGCAGCCGGCCTCGTGTTCCGGCGCCGGCAACGAGTTCGGTGACCCTCTGATACTCACCGCTCCCGGTAGGCCAGGTGTGCCGGTCACCCTTTGCTCTGCACCCGCGGGTGCGACGGCTACGGTCTGTGACCGGTGCATATCGGGGTGCAGAGCAAAGGCGGGGCGATGCGGAGTTGCGCCGGTGACGCGTTCTTGACGCGTCGGCGAGCGACAGTCAGACCAGGCGGAGCCGGGCGGCGCGCATCCGGGTCAGGGTGCGCTCGCGACCGAGCACCTCCAGCGACTCGAACAGCGGCAGGCCCACGGTGCGGCCGGTGACCGCGACGCGTACCGGCGCCTGCGTCTTGCCGAGCTTGAGGCCACGCTCGGCGCCGACCGCCTCCAGTGTCGACTTCAGCGCGTCGGCCTCCCACGACTCCAGCGCCTCGAACGCCGCGATGGCCTCGTCCAGCAGCTCCGCCGAGCCGTCCTTCATCGTCTTGGTCCAGGCGGCCTCGTCGATCAGCGGGGAGGCGAGGAACAGGAAGTCGACGTTCGGCACGATCTCGCTGAGCACCGCGAGCCGGGTCTGGGCCAGCGGGGCGACCGCGGCGAACGCGTCGGCGTCGTACTCCTCCGGCTGCCAGGGCGGCGGCGCGATGGTCCCGGTGCCGGTCAGCCACGGCTGGCAGGCGTCGATGAAGTCGGGCACGGACAGCGCGCGAATGTACTCGCCGTTGAACGCGCGCAGCTTCTTCTCGTCGAAGAACGCGGGGGAGGGGTTGACCTCCTCCAGCCGGAACTCGTCCTCGATGACCGACCAGGGGACGATCTCCCGGTCGCCCGACGGAGCCCAGCCGAGCAACATCAGATAGTTGCGCATCGCGCCGGAGAGGTAGCCCTCCTCGCGGTACGCCTCCAGGGCGACCTTGTCCCGCCGCTTGGAGAGCTTCTGCCGCTTCTCGTTGACCACCACCGGCACGTGCGCCCAGATCGGCGGCTTGACCCCGAGGGCGTCCCAGAGCAACTGCTGCTTGGGCGTGTTGGGCAGGTGCTCCTCGGCGCGGATCACGTGGGTGATCCCCATGGTCATGTCGTCGACGACGTTGGCCAGCAGGAAGACCGGCGAGCCGTCGCCCCGGGCGATGACGAAGTCCTCGATGAGCTTGTTCTCGAAGGTGGGCTCGCCGCGGATCAGGTCGACCACCACGGTCGTGCCCTCGTCGGGCGTCCGGAAGCGCAGGGCGTGCCCCGGACCCGGGCCGAGGCCACGGTCGCGGTGGTAGCCGTCGTAGCCCTGGTACTGGGAGCCGGTGCGGGCCTGCACGTCCTCGCGGGTGCAGTCGCAGTAGTAGGCGCGGCCCGAGTCGTAGAGGCGGGCGGCGGCGGCCCGGTGCTCGCCGGCGTTCTCCGACTGGAAGTGCGGGCCCTCGTAGCTGCCCCGGGAGATGCCGATCCAGTCCAGCGCGGAGAGGATGCCCTCGGTCCACTCGGGCTTGTTGCGCGCCGCGTCGGTGTCCTCGACGCGCAGCACGAACACACCGCCCTGCTGCTTGGCGTAAATCCAGTTCTGCAGCGCCGAGCGGGCACCGCCGACGTGGAACATACCGGTCGGGGAGGGAGCGAAGCGCACGCGTACCGTCACGTCCCCCAGCCTACGGCGGCGGGCGACCGCTTTCGGCCACGGCCCCCTGACTCACGGCACCGAGCGGATCTTCACCACCAGGGCGCTGCCGATCAGGGTGACCACGGCGGTGACCGCGTAGAGCGTGGGGTAGCCGCCCAGGTACACCACGAGCGGGGCGGACAGGGCCGGACCGAGCACCTGCGGCGCGGAGTTGGCGATGTTTATGACACCGAGGTCCTTGGCCCGGTCGGTGGCTCGGGGCAGCACCTGGGTGATCAACGCGGCGTCCACCGCGAGGTACACGCCGTAGCCGGCGCCGAGCAGCAGCGCGGCGACGATCGCCATCGGCCAGACCGGCGCGACCGCGAGCAACAGCGCCGCCACCGCCATGATCAGCCCGGACGCGATGACGTAGATCTTGCGGCGGCCGGAGCGGTCCGACAGCCGGCCGGCGACCACGGCGGTCAGCATCATGCCGAGCGTGTAGAGCAGGATCAGCACCAGCAGCCCGCCCTCGGGGTCGGGGTGGCGCACCCCGTCGGTGAGGAAGTACAGCAGGTAGAGGGTGCCCAGCGCGTTGCCGAGCTGCACCAGGAACCGGGTGATCCAGGCCCAGGCGAAGTCGGGGTGCCGGCGCGGGCTGATCCACATCGAGGCCAGCAGCGCCCGGGTGCGCAGCACGGGCCGATGCGTACGTGGCAGTGGTTCGTCGGGGGTGAGCAGCGCGAACGGCAGCGACAGCACCAGGATGGCCACCGCGATGGCCAGGTAGCCGGCCCCGTTGCCGGTGACCACAGCGGTGACCAGCACCGCGCCGAGCACCAGCCCGAGCGCCTGCGGAATGCCCACCCAACCCGAGACACCGCCGCGCTGCGTCACCGGCACCCGGTCCGGGATGGCCGCGCTGAGGCTGGCCAGCATCGCGTTGAAGCAGACCTGCGCGGCCACCCAGCCGAGGGCCACCCCCAGGATGGTCCGCTGGTGGGCCAGCAGCACCAGGGCCACCGCGCCGAGCAGTGCGCCGCCCGCCGTCCAGACGTGCCGACGGCCGAACTCCCGGCCCGCCACCCGCAGGCAGGTCCGGTCGGAGAACGCGCCCGCGAGGGGGTTGGCGAGCACCGCGGCCAGGGCGCCGAGGCCGGTGACCACCGCCAGCATGTTCTCCTTGTTGCCGGGCGCGATCTGCTCGATCTGTTGCGGCAGCAGCACCTGGATGGGCGTGAAGAACGCCATCCAGACCCCGAGGTTGGCCGCGAAGATCAGACCGATCCAGCCGCGCCGCACCGGCACGGTCGGCTCGGCGAGCGCGGCCGGCAGCGACGCCGGCGTCGGGTCGAGGGTGGTCACCGCGCCGACCCGTCCCGGGAGGCCGCGATCAGGTCCCGCAACCAGGTGTACGACGACTTCGGCGTCCGCGTCTGGGTGGCGTAGTCGACGTGCACCAGGCCGAAGCGCTTGGTGAATCCCTCGGCCCACTCCCAGTTGTCCAGCAGCGACCAGACGAAGTAGCCACGGACGTCCACCCCGTCGTCGATGGCGGCCCGAACCGCCCGCAGGTGCCCGTCCAGGTACGCGATCCGCTCCGGATCGGCCACCTGCCCGCTCGCGTCCGGCGCGTCGTCGTACGCGCAGCCGCCCTCGGTGATCTCGATGGGTGGCAGGGCGTCGCCGTAGGTGTCGCGGAGCCAGCCGAGCAGCTCGTGCAGCCCGTCGGGGGCCACCGGCCAGTCGAAGGCGGTCCGTGGGTAGCCGTCCAGCGGCACCAGGTCGAACGGCAGTGGCGAACCCTCCTCGGCGGCCCGTACACCTGTGGGGTTGTAGTAGTTGACCCCGAGCACGTCGATCGGCGCGGCGATGGTGTCCAGGTCGCCGGGGCGGACGACGTTCGCGTCGAGGCCGGGCAGCTCCGGGTAGCCGCGGCCGAGCAGCGGGTCGGTGAAGAGCCGGTTGTGCAGCGCCTCGTACGCCGCCCCGGCGGCCCGGTCGGCGTCGCGGTCACCGAGCACCCGCACCGGTGAGTAGTTGTTGGCGATCGCCACCGGGCTGCTGGTGCGGGCCCGCAGCGCGGCGACCGCGAGCCCGTGCCCGAGCAGTTGGTGGTGGGCGGCCGGAAAGGCGTCGAAGAGCAGCGTCCGGCCGGGAGCGTGCTCGCCCATGCCGTACCCGAGGCTCATGTGGATGAACGGCTCGTTCAGGGTGATCCAGAGCCGGACCCGGTCGCCGAGTCGCGCGGCGGTCAGATCGGCGTACTCGGCGAAGCGGGCCGCGGTGTCGCGGTGCAGCCAGCCACCTGCGTCTTCGAGGGGTTGCGGCAGGTCCCAGTGGTAGAGGGTCGCCACCGGGTCGATGCCGGCGGCCAGCAACTCGTCCACCAGTCGGTCGTAGAAGTCCAGGCCGGCCGGGTTGGCCGGGCCGGTGCCGGTGGGCCGCACCCGGGGCCAGGCGATGGAGAACCGGTACGCGTCGACGCCGAGGCCGGCCATCAGCGCGACGTCCTCGGTGTGGCGGTGGTAGTGGTCGCAGGCGACCTCGCCGCTGCTGCCGTCGCTGATCCGTCCGGGGGAGCGCGCGAACGTGTCCCAGATGGACGCCGCGCGCCCGTCGGCCGTGGCGGCGCCCTCGATCTGGTGGGCCGAGGTGGAGACGCCCCAGCGGAAGCCGGCGGGGAACTCCGGCATCGGTGCGGTCTCCGGCATCGGTGCGGTCGACATGCGCCCTCCCGGTCAACGTGAAACGTGTTCGGGACTTTAGGGCGCTCTCCATCAATGCGCCATAGGCCGGCTTGGCGCAATCCGCAATGGTTGATCGGCGTGTCTTTTTCCGAACCCGTCCAGGTAAGTCCGATTTAGCGCATAGAGTGCCGATATCGTGGGATGTCCTCACCGGAGGAAAGACGGAAATGATCCTCGTTGAACGCAGTGCGCACGTGGCGGCGCCAATTGAAGTGGTCTGGGATGTCGTACAGCGGGCGGAGCAGTTGCCGGCCTGGCTGGCAGGCGTCCGCGCGGCCGAAGTGCTCTCGGGAGAGGGCTTCGGCCGGCGACAACTGGTCCAGGCGGGGCGCGGCTCGGCGCACGAGGCCGAGGTGATCGCCTACCAGGAGCCGACGCTCATCGGCTGGCGGGAACGGGCCAAGGGCGCCGGTGCTCGGGCGGAGGCGCGCACCGAGATCTACGTCCAGCTCACCACCGACGAGGAGGAGGGCGGGACCATCGTGCGACTCATCGTGGTCCGCTGGCCGGCCGGCCCGGTCAAGGCGGCAATGCTGCGCCTCGGACTGCGTCGGGTCGGCGCCGACCTGGAGGACTCGCTGGCCCGGCTCACCGACCTGGCCGCCGTCGGCTGACGAGCGCCCATCCTCCCGGCGCCACCCGCGACGGCGGTGGTCCGGATCCCGGCCAGGGACCCCGGACCACCGCCGCTCCGTACACCGAGAAGGGCCCGGCGCCTGTGCGCCGGGCCCTTCTGTTCGCGTGTGACTAGCTGTCGCCGCCGGTCTCGCCCACCGGGGCGGCGTTGACGTCGTCGATCGCGTACTTCTTCGCGGCCTCGGCCGGCACGCTGGCCGCCACCGCACCGCTGCGCGCGAGCTGTCGCAGCGTGGCCACCACGATCGACTCCGCGTCGACGTGGAAGTGCCGGCGCAGCGCGTGCCGGGTGTCCGACATGCCGAAACCGTCGGTGCCGAGCGACGTGTAGTCGCCGGGTACCCAGCGGGCGATCAGGTCCGGCACCGCGCGCATGAAGTCGCTGACCGCGACCTTCGGCCCGTCCGCGTCGGCCAGCTTCTGCTGGATGTACGGCACCTTCGCCTCGGCGCCCGGGTTGAGCAGGTTGTATTCCTCGGTCTCCACCGCGTCGCGGCGCAGCTCGGTCCAGGAGGTCACCGACCAGACGTTTGCGGCCACCCCCCAGTCCTGGGCGAGCAACTGCTGGGCCTTGAGCGCCCACTGCATGCCGGTGCCCGAGGCGAGCAGGTTGGCCTTCGGACCGTCCACCTGCGGTGCCGGCGAGTAGCGGTAGATGCCCTTGAGCAGGCCCTCCACGTCCACGTCGGCCGGCTCGGCCGGCTGCAACGTCGGCTCGTTGTAGACCGTCAGGTAGTAGAAGACGTTCTCCTGCGCGTCCCCGTACATCCGGTGCAGACCCTGCTCCAGGATGTGCGCGATCTCGTACGCGAACGCCGGGTCGTACGCCACCACGGCCGGGTTGGTCGCGGCGATCAGCAGCGAGTGCCCGTCCTCGTGCTGGAGGCCCTCACCGTTGAGCGTGGTCCGACCGGCGGTCGCGCCGAGCAGGAAGCCCCGCGCCATCTGGTCGGCTGCCGCCCAGAGCCCGTCGGCGGTCCGCTGGAACCCGAACATCGAGTAGAAGATGTACATCGGGATCATCGGCTCGTCGTGCGTGGCGTACGCCGAACCCGCGGCGGTGAACGAGGCGACCGAGCCGGCCTCGTTGATCCCCTCGTGCAGGATCTGCCCGGTGGTCGACTCCTTGTACGACAGGAACAGCTCCCGGTCGACAGAGGTGTAGCGCTGGCCGTGCGGCGAGTAGATCTTCGCGGTCGGGAAGATCGAGTCGAGACCGAAGGTGCGGGCCTCGTCCGGGATGATCGGCACCCACCGCTTGCCGAACTCCTTGTCCTTCATCACGTCCTTGAGCAGACGGACGAAGGCCTGGGTGGTGGCCACCTTCTGCTTGCCCGAGCCGCGCTTGATGTCGGCGAACCGCTCCGGGCCGGGGATGGTCAGCCGCTTGGTGCTGGTCCGCCGGGACGGCAGGTAGCCGCCGAGCTGCTCGCGCCGCTCCTTCAGGTACTGGATCTCGTCGGACTTCTCACCCGGGTTGTAGTACGGCGGCAGGTAGGGGTTGTCCTCCAGCGCCTTGTCCGGGATGTCCAGGTAGAGGCGATCGCGGAAGGTCTTCAGGTCCTCCAGCGTCAGCTTCTTCATCTGGTGGGTCGCGTTGCGGCCCTCGAAGTGCGAGCCGAGGGTCCAGCCCTTGATCGTCTTCGCCAGGATGACCGTGGGCTGACCGGTGTGCTCGGTGGCCGCCTTGTAGGCCGCGTAGAGCTTGCGGTAGTCGTGCCCACCCCGCTTGAGGTTCCAGATCTCGTCGTCACTCAGCGGGTCGACCATCTTGCGGGTCCGTGCGTCGCGGCCGAAGAAGTGCTCCCGCACGTACGCGCCCGACTCGGCCTTGTAGGTCTGGTAGTCACCGTCGGTCGTGGTGTTCATGAGGTTGACGAGCGCGCCGTCGGTGTCCGCGGCGAGCAGCGGGTCCCACTCACGGCCCCAGACCACCTTGATGACGTTCCAGCCGGCACCCCGGAAGAACGCCTCCAACTCCTGCATGACCTTGCCGTTGCCCCGGACCGGCCCGTCCAGCCGCTGGAGGTTGCAGTTGATCACGAAGGTGAGGTTGTCGAGCTCCTCGCGGGCGGCCACGCCGATGGCGCCAAGCGTCTCCGGCTCGTCCATCTCGCCGTCGCCGAGGAACGCCCAGACGTGCTGCTGCGAGGTGTCCTTGATGCCGCGGTGCTGCAGGTACCTGTTGAACCGGGCCTGGTAGATCGCGTTCAGACCGCCGAGACCCATCGAGACGGTGGGGAACTCCCAGAAGTCCGGCATCAGCCGCGGGTGCGGGTACGACGGCAGCCCACCGCCGGGGTGCGACAACTCCTGGCGGAACCCGTCGAGCTGGTGCTCGCTGAGCCGCCCCTCCAGGAACGCCCGCGCGTACATGCCGGGGGAGGCGTGGCCCTGGTAGAAGATGTGGTCGCCGCCGCCCGGGTGGTTCTTGCCCCGGAAGAAGTGGTTGAAGCCCACCTCGTAGAGCGACGCCGAGCTGGCGAAGGTCGAGATGTGCCCGCCGACGCCGATCTCCGGGCGCTGCGCCCGGTGCACCAGCATGGCGGCGTTCCACCGGACGTACGCCCGGATCCGCCGCTCGACGTGCTCGTCGCCCGGGAACCACGGTTCGCGTTCCGACGGGATGGTGTTGATGTAGTCGGTGGTGGTCAGGGGCGGAACCCCGACCTGACGCTCACGGGCCCGCTCCAGCAGGCGCAGCATCACGTAGCGGGCGCGTTTGGCGCCGCGTTCGTCGATGACACCGTCAAGCGACTCGACCCATTCGCTTGTCTCTTCAGGGTCGATGTCCGGAAGCTGGCTCGGTAGGCCGTCGCTGATCACCGGGCGCTTGCGTTCCGTAGCCACAGGCGTTCCCTCGGTTGTGTGTGGGATAGGTCTCTAGCGCCATCCTGCCCCCTGGTGCCACCCCTCGTCACGTCTAGGTCCCCCGGACGCGATGCTGAACACAGGTACTCGCCGGTAACTTAACGCGACGGCCCGGCGAAATCTGAGCGGTTTGACCGGGACTCCTACCGTCGGCACCATGAACCGACGTTCTGCCGTGGTTGCCGCCAGCATGATCGTTTTGGGGGTGGTGGGCCTGGTCATCCAGGCGGTCCGCCTCGCCTCCGGCAAATACTGGCCGACGGTGGGACTGCTGGCCCTCGCGGTCCTACTGGTCGTGTTCGGCGTGGTCCTGCTGCGGGAGACGAGCCGCGCGGCCCGGCTGGGCGGCCGCGACGGCCGTCGCCGCCGTCGCTCGGACACCGACGGCGCGGCCGGGTACCCCTTCTACCCGATGCCCGCCGGGGACGCCGGGGACGCCGGGAGCGGGCACGTCGACCGCCAGCGCGACGGCGACCACGACAACTTCGACGGTACGGAACCGGTCGGCGGCAGCGACTCCGGCGGCGGCTGGTCCGGCTGGGGCTGGTCCAGCGGTGACTCCGGCGGGGGCTCGTCCAGCGGCGGTGACTCCGGTGGCGGGTGGTCCGGCGGCGGTGACTCCGGTGGCGGTGGCGGCAGTGACTGACAACGCTCTGCGGCAGAATGCGACGTATGCGCAGCGACGTGATCACCGTCCAGACCGGGTCCCGGCCGACCGTCCGGGACATCACCGCGGAGGCCCAACAGTTCGTCTCCGGGGAGGGCGACGGCCTGCTGCACGTCTTCGTGCCGCACGCCACGGCCGGCCTGGCGATCATCGAGACCGGCTCGGGCTCCGACGACGACCTGCTCAGCGCGCTGAACGACCTGCTGCCCACGACTGATCGCTGGCGACACCGGCACGGCTCACCCGGCCACGGTCGGGATCACGTGCTGCCGGCGTTCGTCCCGCCGTACGCCACGCTGCCGGTGCTCGGCGGACGGCTGGCGCTGGGCACGTGGCAGTCGATCTGCCTCGTCGACACCAACGGCGACAACCCCACCCGCCAGGTCCGCTTCTCCTTCCTCCCCGGCTGACCGCTGCCTGGGCCGGTGTCCCGCCTCAAGATCCGCGCAACATCCCCGAAAGTGCTGCCTCAGCGCGTGCCGAGGCAGCACTTTCCCTGATGTTGAGCGGATCTTGAGGCGTTCGACGGGGATTACGGGCGGACGGTTTCCTGCTGGACGGTCTGCTGGCCCGGGTCCGCGTAGGGCGCAGCGCTGCGGACCGCCGACGGGACCGGGTTGTCCGCCGTCGGGTGCAGGCCGGGCACGCGGTCCTCGATCACGAACGAGGCCCGGGTGTACGCGGGCGCGCCCGGCCGGCTGACGTACGGCAGCACGTCGAAGTCGGCGGTGAGCTGTCCCGGGGTGATCGTGGTGCGCACGTACCCCCGCAGGTTGTTCTGGAAGCGCAGGTGCGGGTTGAACGCGAACCACGGGTGCGAGCCGGACGCCGAGTCCGCGCCGTCACCGGTCGAGGTGATCGAGGAGCAGACCAGTTCGGTGCCGACGGTGCGCGAGGTCGGGTCGGCGTAGTCCAGCTTGAGATCGCTGGCCCAGTGCGCGTGCACGTCGCCGGTCAGCACCACCGGGTTGCGGACCCCCGCGGCGAGCCAGCCTCGGGTGATCCGGTCCCGGGAGGCCACGTAGCCGTCCCAGGCGTCCATGCTGGTGACGGTGAGCGGGCCGGCGTTGTTGTCCCGCTGGGCGAAGAAGACCTGCTGGCCCAGGATGTCCCACTGGGCGTCCGAGCGGCGGAAGCCGTCCAGCAGCCACGCCTCCTGCTCGGCGCCGGTGATCGACCGGGCCGGGTCGGATGCCGCCGCGCAGTTCTGGTAGCCGTCGCCGCAGGCCTGGTCGTCGCGGTACTGCCGGGTGTCGAGCATGTGGAACGTGGCGAGCCTTCCCCAGCGCACCCGCCGGTAGAGCTGCATGTCGATGCCGTGGGGGATCGAGGTGCGCCGCAGCGGCATGTTCTCGTAGTACGCCTGGAACGCCGCCGCCCGCCGCGCGGGGAACTCCGGGTCCGGCGCCTCGGGCACCTCGTCGGCCCAGTTGTTCTCCACCTCGTGGTCGTCGAACACCACCGCCCACGGCGCCACCGCGTGCGCGGCCTGCAGGTCGGCGTCGGTCTTGTACTGGGCGTGCCGCTGCCGGTAGTTGGCCAGCGTCCGGGTCTCCGGTCCCTCGTGGTCACGCGGGTTGCCAGCGGGGACGTTGTACGTGTCCGGGGCGTACTCGTACTGGTAGTCGCCCAGGTGCAGGATCAGCTCCGGCTCGGTCTCGGCCAACCGCCGGTAGGCGGTGAAGTAGCCGTGCTCGTACTGGGAGCAGGAGGCGAAGCCCATTGCCAGGGCGGCCGGCATGCTCCACGGTGCCGGGGCGGTGCGGGTGCGTCCGGTCGGCGAGACGTGACGCTCGGCACGGAACCGGTAGAAGTACTCGCGCCCGGGCAGCAGGCCGGCCAACTCCACGTGCACGCTGTGCGCCGAGCGGGTGCGGGCGACGGCGACGCCGCGGCGCACCACATGCCGGAACCGCTCGTCGGCGGCCAGCTCCCAGTGGACCGGCACGTCGCGGGCCGGCATGCCGCCGAGGCCGTCCTCGGCCAGTGGCTGCGGGGCCAGGCGGGTCCACAACACGAACCCGTCATGGTCGGGGTCGCCGGAGGCCACACCGAGGGTGAACGGGTAGGCCAGCGGCCGGCTCGCCGCCGCACCGGCCGCCGCCGGCAGCCCGGTGACCGCGCCTGCGGCGCCGATTGCGGCGCCGGACAGCAGGATGGTACGTCGGGACAGTGACACGAATCCTCCCCAGAGTCCGATCTGTGTGACTCTGGGAGCCTCGCGAGCCGCGGTGGCCGACAGGTGACGGCGAGTGGCCCTGCTCGTCGCCGGCAGTCGAACACCGACGACGCTGTCGATTCGTCCTGACCCGCTACGCACCGATCGGCCGTCCGACGGTCCGCCGTCCGACGGGTGATCCGGCCGGCTGGTCCTCGACCGGCGATGCCCGTCCGGCCGGGTGCCCGGACCTGATCGCTGAGCGGCCCGACCGGCGCACTGCGTACGATGTGGCCGTGCCGCAGGAGGTGGGTTCGGCAGCAGGTGGACCGGTGGATCGCGCTGGTCTCGCCGCCGATGTGCTGCGCCGGATGGCCCACGCGAGCGACGTCCTGCGTCACCGGCAGGGCTCCGCGTTCGCCGAGTTGGGGCTCACCCCGGCGACGGCCCGAGCGTTGCGCGAACTGGACCCGGACCACCCGCTGCCCGCCCGTGACCTCGCCGGTCGACTGGGCTGCGACCGGTCGAACGTGACGGTGCTTGTCGACAAGCTGGAGCAGGCCGGGCTGGTCGAGCGTCACACCGACCCGGCGGACCGTCGGCAGAAGACGTTGGTGGTGACCGAGCGGGGACGCGTCGAACGGGACCGGGTGACCGAGGTGATGTCCGACTCCCGACTCCTGTCCGGGCTGACCGATCGGGAGCTGAGCACCCTTCGTGACCTGGTCCGGAAGATGTCCGACGGTGACCGTTCGGAGCCCTGCGTGCCGGAGTGAGTCGACAGGCGCCAGCCGTGTCCCACTGGGCGACAAAGGGTCTCGTCGGTAATGCTGTCCCACGTGACGACCCCGCAAGATCTCGACGACCGGTTCCGGGAGACGCTGGCCGCGCTGCCCGCCGCGGGGCGGCGGCGTGACCCCGCCGACCCGGTCAGCGACGATGCCCCACTGACCGGCGCGCAGGTGCTGGACCTGTTCGACGCGCAGGTGACCAGCCGGCAGCTCGACCTGGCCGGCCGTTGGCTGCGCGGCTTCGGGGAGGGCTTCTACACGATCGGCTCGGCCGGGCACGAGGGCAACGCCGCGGTCGCCGCCGCGCTGCGCCCCACCGATCCGGCGCTGCTGCACTACCGCTCCGGCGCCTTCTACTGCGTCCGCGCCGCGCAGGCTGCCGCCGACCCCGCATCGACCGCCGACCCGCAGCCGCCCGGGTCCGTGCCGCCGGGGTCCGTGCCGCCGGGGTCCGTGCCGCCCGGGTCCGTGCCGCCGGGGTCCGGCCCGCCGGGGTCCGTGCCGCCCGACCCCGAGCGGCCGACCGAGCGGCAGAGCGACCGACCGGCCGAGCGGCTCACCGAGCGCTTGACCGACCCGGGCCGGCCGATCGATCCCGAGCAGCTGACCGACTCCGAGCCGACCGACCTCGAGCCCGCCGGGTCCGAGCCGCCCACCGGCGGGTTCGCGCCGTACGCGGACGCGGCCCGGGACGTGTTGCGCGGGATGGTCGCCTCCAGACAGGAACCGATCGCCGGCGGCCGGCACAAGGTGTTCGGCCGGGCCGATCTGGCCATCGTGCCGACCACCTCCACCATCGCCTCGCACCTGCCCCGCGCGGTCGGGATGGGACTTGCCGTGGAGCGGTTGCGCCGGCTGGACAGCGTCGGGCGGCGTACCGGGGTCGGGGTGCGGGTCGGCAGTGGCGCGGGCGCCGCGGCCGCCCCGTGGCCCCCGGACGCGATCGTGGTGTGCTCCTTCGGCGACGCCTCGGTCAACCACGCCAGCGCCACCGCCGCGTTCAACACGGCCGGCTGGTACGACCACGCCGGGCTGCGCATTCCGGTGCTCTTCGTGTGCGAGGACAACGGGCTGGGCATCAGCGTCCGCTCACCGGAGGGCTGGGTCGAGGCGACCCTGGGGTCCAGGCCGGGCATCCGCTACTTCAGCGCGGACGGGGCCGACCCGGTGCGGACGTACGCGGTGGCGGCGGAGGCCGCGGCCTGGGTGCGCCGTAACCGGCGGCCGGCGGTGCTGCACCTGCGCACGGTACGGCTGATGGGACACGCCGGGGCGGACGCGGAGTCGGCGTACCGTGGCGCGGCCGAGCTGGCCGAGGACCTGGACCGGGACCCGGTGGCCGCCACCGCGCGGCTGCTCGTCGACGCCGGCGTGGCCAGCGGCGAGGAGCTGCTGGCCCGGTACGACGAGACCGGCTGGCAGGTCCGCCGGCTGGCGGAGGAGGTGTTGGGCGAGCCGAAGCTGGCCTCCGCGGCCGACGTGGTGTCGGCGCTGGCGCCCCGCCGTCCGGTGCGGGTGGCGCGGGCCGTGGCCGACGCCGCGGCGCGGGCCGGTGGGCCGGGCGCCGGCGCTCGGGCGGAGGCGTTCGGGGGCAAGCCGCCGGAGCTGGCCGGACCGATGACCCTGGCGCAGAGCATCAACGCGGCGCTCGCCGACGGGATGCTCGACCACCCGCAGATGGCGATCTTCGGCGAGGACGTGGCCGCCAAGGGCGGCGTGTACGGGGTGACGAAGGGCCTGCGGGACCGTTTCGGGGCGGCGCGGGTCTTCGACACGTTGCTCGACGAGACGTCGGTTCTCGGGCTGGGCCTCGGCGCCGGGTTGGCCGGGATGCTGCCGGTGCCGGAGATCCAGTACCTGGCGTACCTGCACAACGCGGAGGACCAACTGCGCGGCGAGGCGGCCACCATGCAGTTCTTCTCGCGGGGGGCGTTCCGCAACCCGATGGTGGTCCGGGTCGCCGGGCTGGCGTACCAGGAGGGGTTCGGCGGGCACTTCCACAACGACAACTCGGTGGCCGTACTCCGGGATGTGCCTGGTCTGGTGGTCGCGGTGCCGGCACGGCCGGACGACGCGGCGCCCATGCTGCGGACCTGCCTGGCCAGCGCGGCGGTGGACGGCAGCGTCTGCGTGTTCGTGGAGCCGATCGCGCTCTACCACACCCGCGATCTGTACGCCGATGGTGACGGGGGGTGGCTGGCCGGCTACCCGGAGCCGGGCGCGTGGGTTTCCGGGCACGTGCCGATCGGCCGGGCCCGGGTCTACGGGGTCGGCTCGGCCGACGACCTGACCATCATCACCTTCGGTAACGGGGTACGGATGTCGCTGCGGGCCGCGGCGGTCCTCGCCGAGGAGGGGGTGGGCACCCGGGTGGTGGACCTGCGCTGGCTGGCGCCGCTGCCGGTGGCCGACATCATCCGGGAGTCCTCGGCGACCGGCCGGGTGCTCGTGGTGGACGAGACGCGCCGCTCCGGCGGGGTGGGTGAGGGGGTCATCGCCGCCCTGGTCGACGCCGGATACGTCGGAGCCGCGCGGCGCGTGGCGGGAGTTGAC
This sequence comes from Micromonospora sp. DT231, assembly GCF_049847025.1. Lineage (NCBI taxonomy): Bacteria > Bacillati > Actinomycetota > Actinomycetes > Micromonosporales > Micromonosporaceae > Micromonospora > Micromonospora sp. DT231. The sequence continues at coordinate 115,507 of NZ_JBNCNO010000017.1, forward strand.
TCGTTTGTACCATTAGGTCCGGCAGCACGTCATGTTCTGGTCTCCGCGGAAGCCATTACCGACGGTGCCCGTACGCTGCTGGCACGGTAAATTCCGTTCCACCCGGTGCGCCACTTGCGCGCGGACGCACAAGTGTGTGGACTTTGCCTGACGGCGTCGCGACGACGCCGCGAGCAGGGACGAGATGAGGAGGCACGCGACAGTGAGCGCGACCGCTGGTCAGGCCGCCGACGGGGTACGCAGCCTGGCGGACCGGTTCGGGATCGAACCGGGGATGGTCGTCATGGAGATGGGGTACGACGACGACGTCGACCAGGATCTCCGGGACGCCCTGACCGACCGCTGTGGAGAGCTGGTCGACGAGGACACCGACGAGGTGGTCGACGCGGTGCTGGTTTGGTACCGCGACGGCGACGGTGACCTTTTCGAACTTCTCGTCGATGCCCTCGGCCCGCTGGCCGACAACGGGGTCGTGTGGCTCCTCACCCCGAAGGCGGGGCGTGACGGGCACGTCGAGCCGAGCGAGGTCGCGGAGTCCGCGCCCACCGCCGGCCTTCAGCAGACCTCGACCGTCAACGCCGGCCGGGACTGGAGCGGCGCACGTCTGGTGCTGCGCCGAGGGGCCAAGGCCAAGAAGTAGCCCGCGCAGCTTCGCCGGCCCGGCGGTCCGCACCGTCGGGTGGCAGGCTGGCGCCGTTTCCCCGACTCGACCCCCGAGGAGATCACGCATGCCCATCGAGGTTGGTGCCGAGGCACCGGACTTCGTCCTGAAGGACCAGAACAACCAGGAGGTCCGACTCTCGGACTTCCGGGGCAGGCGCTCCGTCCTGCTGGTCTTCTACCCGCTCGCCTTCACCGGCACCTGCCAGGGTGAGCTGTGCGAGGTGCGGGACAACCTCGACGCGTACGTGAACGACGACGTCCAGGTGTTGACGGTCAGCGTCGACTCGGTCTACAGCCACAAGATCTGGGCCGACCGGGAGGGCTACCAGTTCCCCATGCTCGCCGACTTCTGGCCGCACGGTGGCGTCGCCCAGGCGTACGGGGTCTTCAACGACGTCGCCGGCATCGCCAACCGGGGCACCTTCGTCATCGACAAGGCCGGCGTGGTCCGCTTCGCCGAGATGAACGGGCCGGGCGAGGCCCGCGACCAGCAGGGCTGGCGCAAGGCCATCGCCGACGTCACCGGCTGACCGGAGTACGCCGTGCGCCGGGCCCGGCGGCGAGCAAGGTAAGCTTGCCAGCCACCGGCCCGCCGCACGGGCGATCCGGGCGCGTAGCTCAGTGGGAGAGCACTCGCCTTACAAGCGAGGGGTCGCAGGTTCGAAACCTGCCGCGCCCACCCTTCACCACAAGCGGAAACCGCCCCGAGAGAATCGTTCCTCGGGGCGGTGACAGCAACGGCGTCTACGAGAGCTTCCTGCCGAGCGTCCCGAGCGCCTGTCGCATCGCGTCGAGGTTGGCATGGGGCGCTTGGAAGCTACCCTCGTCGGTGTGCCCGTTAGTGATCATCCGTTGCCTCCCGCCTTCGAAGCGGTCACGGCCTGGGCTGGTACCGGGCGGGTGGTGCGTGCTACCGAGCGGGACGTGGCGAGGTGGCTGCTTCCCGAGCCGCAGAAGGCCGCGCTGATCTCCAGTGGTGTACCGCTGATCGATGACCTCGTCGGCGCGGTGTCGTTCCACCCGGAGCCGACGACGTACCGGATGGCGTACTCCGACGACCCGCGCTGGGTGTACCGTGCCGCGCCGGGGACCGGCGAGGTGCGAATATGGTCGCCGGACGGCAGCGCCGGGTTCGTCAACTCGACGATCATCCACTGGCTGTGTTCGCTGCACCTGGTTGGTACCTGGCTGACCAGCTCGACCGTCATCGACCGCTGGGACGAGGACAGAGAGGCCGAAGAGCAGGCGCTCGCCGAGATCGCCGACCTGTTGACACGCATCAGGGACCTTGACCCGCCCGCGTTCGGGGACGGCGACCACGCAACCCACTACTGGCCCGGAGTGCTCGACCGGTGGCTCTACTGATCGACGCAGACATCGCCTCCCCCCGCTATCAGCGTGCGGGGGTGTCGCGCATCAGGTGGATTCCGCTCGCTGTCCACCCCCGGGGCACTCCTCGGGCGGGGCGTAGGCGCGGATGGTGCCGTTGTGCCGCGCGACTTCTCCCTCAGCGGTGAGGGCTACCAGGCGTTTGCAGACGGGGCACCGGCCCCGTTGGTGCTGCGTCACCGTGCCTCCCCGGGTCGGCCGTTGCGCGTCACATTAGCGCCTACCCATGGTCATCCGCCGGGTCGCAACAGCTTGGTCAGGACGGTACGCAGCGCGTCGGCGGCCTCGGCCCGGGGCATCCGGCCGGCGTCGACCTCCTCGCCCACGGTATGGCCGATCTTGATGGTGATCGCGGTGAGCCACCCGGCCGGGAGTCCATTGTCGAACTCGCCGCTCGCCTGTCCGCGCCGGATCACTCGGTTGATCCGATCGGCGACCGGCGCGTGGCGTTCCTCGTCGACCTGCGGACTTGCCGGCAGTGACGCGATCTGCTGGATCAGGACCGGATAGCGTCCGGCGGTCTGTGCACCGGCTTCGAGGACGCGGAACAGCGCGTCGGTGGCGGATCCGTTGTCCGGCTCGGCGGCGTCCATCGCGGCGACGGCCTCGTCGGTGATCCGCCGGACGACGGCCGCCATCAGGTGCTCGCGGGAAGGGAAGTGGGCGTAGACGGTCTGCCGGGTGACGCCGGCGGCGCCGGCGATGGCGTCGAGGCTGGCGTCCGGCTGCGCGTCGAGCACTCGGATCGCCGCGTCGAGGATGGCACTGCTGTTGCGCCGGGCGTCGGCGCGTCGCCTGTGGTCCGGTGAACCACTCATCTTTTACACCTTGCCAAAGTTTTCGGAGATCGATATTTTACAAGCCGTAAAGGTTCGCTGGTTTACGAGCTGACGGTGGTGACATGGGCGGTCTCGATGGCATCAGCCCGAAGGAGTTCATCGCGAACTTCTTCACCTCTTTCATGAGCGAGCTGGTTCGCGGCGACGAGGACCCGGCGACGGTCGTGGACCGCTATCACACGCCCGACATTGTGCAGGTCGCCGACGGGCACCTGATGGACCGCGCCAAGCTCATCGCGCACACCCGCCCGGCCCGCAAGCACCAGACCGGCGCCCGGTGGGAGGTGCACGAGGCGATCGCCGACGGGGACCGGATCGCCGCCCGCTACACCCTGCACTTCCAGACCTCCAAGCGGGAGGGCAGTGTGGACGTCTACTTCTTCGGGCAGTTCGCTGCCGACGGGCGGATGCGCCGGGCGCACATGCTCACCCGCGCCGTCCCCGTCCCGGCCGGCGACCCGGGGCAGTTGCCGGCATGACCGTCAGCAGCTATCGCGTGATCGGCATGGCCTGCGGGCACTGTGCGGGCTTCGTCACCGAGCAGATCGAACGGATTCCCGGTGTCACCGCCGTGTCGGTGGACGTCGAATCCGACACCGCCACGGTGACGAGCGTCCGACCTCTCGACATCGCCGAGGTACGGGCCGCAGTCGAGGAAGCCGGTTACGAACTGCCCTGACGTCCGGCCGGGGTCTCGTCCCGAGCGACGAGCGCGAAGTGATGCGCGGACTCGACGGCTGCGGCCAGATGGAGGCTGGTGACGGGCGACTCCGCCAGCGGTGGGGTGTCACGGTGAACCGCGAAGCGGGTCCGCACCAGCGTGTCGTCCGGGCCCGCCTCGTCGATGTCCACCAACTCGGGAGGCGTGCCTGGTCGACCGCTGCCGGAGGCGGTCCAGCGGTACCGCAACTCCAACTCGTCGTCCCCTGTGCAATTCCAGCTCAACTGGCTCACCGAAGCGCCACCAGCGGCGTTGGCCCACGCGCTCCAGCCGGTGCCGTCACTGCGGAGGCACACCCAGCTCGACTCCAACGCCCCGTAGTCATACGGGCCGCTGTCCCACAGCCCGACGAGGATCTCGTCCGGCATCGCCCGTGGCCTCACACCGGGAATCCTAAAGGCGTCGACGCGGGATGGACCGGCCCTGGTCGGCTCGTTAGCCTCGACCACCATGACCAACGCGGACGAGCACGGTCACCCCGAGCCGCCGATCGCGGGCGATGAGACCGCCACCCTGTTGGGTTCCCTGGACCGCCAGCGCGCGACTCTCGCCTGGAAGACAGGTGGGCTCGACGCCGACGGTCTGCGGGCGACGCTCGGCCCGTCGTCGATCACCCTGGGTGGGCTGCTCAAGCACCTGGCCTTCGTCGAGGACCTCTACTTCTCGCTGAAGCTGGCCGGGCGCTCACCCGGGCCACCCTGGGAGACTGTCGACTGGGCCGCGAACCCCGGCTGGGAATGGCACTCCGCCGCCGAGGACACCCCGGAGCAGCTCTACACACTCTGGCGGGAGGCGGTGGCCCGTTCCCGCGCCACCGTCGCCGACCTGCTGACCGACGCCGGGCCGGAGCAGTTGGCTCGCGGCGAGTGGCCGGACGGTCGCGTGCCGAGCCTGCGCCGGGTCCTCGTCGACCTCATCGAGGAGTACGCCCGGCACGTCGGTCACGCCGACCTGATCCGGGAGTCGGTGGACGGGCTCACCGGCGAGGATCCGCCCCGCTGAGGGTGCGGACGATGTCACGTCAGTGCGGCGTGCAGCCGATCCAGCTCGCCTGGGGTGCCGATGGCCGTGCGGTGCTCGGGGTGCTCCACGTACTGCCGAATCGTGTTCGCGAGGAACCCCGGGTCCACGTGCAGTCGTCCGGCCGCCAGCGGATACGGGTAGGGCGGCTTGCCCGGCACCGGGTGCACCCGCAGCAGGGGGATGTTCGCGGCCTTCCGGGGCGGGGGAGGCGGTCCGCCGGGAACCAGGCGATCCCACGGTAGGAAGGTCCGACTGACAAGGCCCTGTGCCGTGATGCCATCGGGGTTCAGGGTGAGGCGTGGCCGGTTCAGCAGCAGGGTGAGCGCGATACCGCCCAGGACGACGGCCGGGACAGCGATGGCCAGCGCCAGCACCCCCGGTATCTGGACGAGTTGTGCGCGATCCTCGCCGGCAATCCGCTCGGTCTGTACGAAGGCCGCCGCGACCCAGCCGAGGACCATCGCCCAGGGGCCCATCCACCGCGGGCTCGCCGGCGCGACGAAGCGGTTCCGCTCCGCGTCCACCTGCCAGGTCGCGGGCCGCCGGTAGCTCCTGGTCAACAGGCGGTAGCCGACCCACGGCACCAGGAGCGTGCCGGACAGGACGACCACCCACGTCAGGAAGGCGACGCCCTTCGGATCGATCTGCCAGGTCAGGGGCTTGAACCACAGCTCGGCGCAGACCCGCAGGGCGAACGCGGCCACGGCGAAGGGCCAGACCAGCAGGCGCGCCGCGCGAAGGGGCATGGTCGGCACCGTAGGCGGTCCAGTCAAGCGCCTCACCTGCCAGATCGGCGCGCCCGTCTGACCCGCCGATCGTCGCGCCACAGCGCGATCCGTTGGCGGCCCGCGTACAGCACGCCCACGGTGACAAGCGCCGTGAGGAGTCCGGACCAGAGCCAGAACCGGCCACCCACCCCGCCGGGTGGTCGCGCCTCCCGGATGCGTCCGCCGCGGATCACCTGGTCGGCGACGTCGACGGCGACCACCTGGTCCGGTGCGGTCAGGACGGTTCGTGGCGCGGTGGCGTCGGGTGTCAGGGCCAGCACCCGCACGGTGCGTACCTGTTGGTCGCTCGTGGCCGGCGGGTTCGTCTGCTCCTCCAGCGGTGGCTCGGGGGCGAGGGGCTCCGGCTCGTAGGCCGCCACGAGCGCCGACCCGTCCGGCGCCCAGCCGAGCAGCCGGATGGCGACGACCCCGGACACCGCGGGCAGGCGAAGTGGCCCGACGTCGCGGCCGGTGGTGGGATCGACCTGGCGCAGGGTCCACTCGTCGGTCTCGGGACGGCGGGTGGCCAGGGTCAGCGCGGCGCCGTCGGGACGCCACGCGCCCTTGCCGGCCAGCCAGGTCTCGGCGGGCAGGGCGAACGAGGACTGCTCCCGGCCGTCCAGGTCGGTCACCGCGACCGTGCGGCCGTACTGGTAGGCGAGCCGGCCCGGCGCGGCGGCGACGACCGCGCCGACGTGCGCCTCCTCGGCGGTGGCGGCCAGCCTGGTCCATCGCCGGTCGCCAACCGTCACCGCGCTCAGCACCGTGGTGTACGTGGCCCCGGGGAACGCGACCGGCACGTCGTCGCGGACCACGAGCGACAGGCCGTCGGCGGACCAGCCGACAGGTGAGCTCCACACACTGCGGTCGACCGGCGACGTCAGCCGCCGGGTCCGGCCGGTGACCAGGTCGACGACGTCGACGCCCGGATCGTCCTGGTCTCCATGCGGACGGGCCAGGTGTCGGCCGTCCGGGGAGAGGTGGACCGACTCGCCCGCCAACGACTCCCCGCCCATCCGCATGATCCGGTAGCTGTCGGAGTCCGCGTCGACCACACCGACGGTGTTCACGTCGTTCCACCCGTGCAGACGCGGTGCCGGGCCGTCGAAGATGACCGAGGCGGGACCGAGCCGGGGGCGGTCGGTGACGTGCAGCGTGCCGATCGGGGGCAGGGCGATCCGGTCGGGCAGCGCGGCATCCGCGGTGGCGGCCGGCTCGGGTGCCTGGGTACGCGTCAACGGCAGCGCCACACCGGCCACCACGAGCACGAGCAGCGCCCCGGTGGCGGCGGCCAGCCGACGCCGACGGTCGCGGCGGGCGGTGGCGAGGGCCCGCTCGTACACCTGGTAGGCCGGCACGTCCTCGGCGGTGGACCGGAGGGCGGCGCGGAGTCGGGCGGTCATCGGGTGCTCCTCTCCGCCGCGGCGTCGACAAGCTCGGGAGCGATCGCCCGCAGCCGCCGCAGGCCGTCGTGGCCGTGCCGCTTCACGGTGCCGATCGAGCAGCCCAGCACCTCGGCGACCTGGGCCTCGGTCAGATCCTCGTAGTAGCGCAGCACGATCACCGCCCGTTGGCGTGGGCTGAGCTGGCCCAACGCCGCGTTCAGCGTCACTCGCAGCGTCGTCGCCTCGCTGTGGTCCACGTCGGCCTGCTCGGCGGGTTCCGCCTCCAACCGCTCGGCGAGCCGCCGACGCCGCCACCAGGAGACCTGCTGGTGGTACATGACCCGCCGCACGTACGCCTCGGGGTTGCCGTCGCGAACGCGCCGCCAGTGCCGGTAGGTCCGGGCCAGGGCGGTCTGCACCAGGTCCTCGGCGAGCTGGTGGTCACCCGTGAGCAGGTACGCGGTCCGCGACAGAGCCGGCGAACGGTGCACCACGAACTCGTGGAACGACTCGACCATGCCCACCCCCTCGCCCAGGAGAAACGCCTCCCATCCGAAGAATGGTTGAGGTCGGGCGGCGCCCGGGTGTGCGGAGGACGCCGCCCGGGATCCTCAGCTCGTGAAGCCGCCGTCCACATTGATCACCGCACCGGTCACGTACCCGGCCTCGGGGCTGGCCAGGTGCGCGACGGTGGCGGCGATGTCGGCGGGGCGAGCGTAGCGGCCGACGGCGGTGAAGCCGCTGATGGCCGCCGCGTTCGGTCCGTCCGCCGGGTTGGCGTCCGTGTCCGTCGGGCCGGGATTTACCAGGTTGACGGTGATGTCCCGGGGGCCCAGCTCCCGGGCCAGGCCCCGGGTCAACCCGACCAGCGCGGTCTTGCTCATCGAGTAGAGCGCCAACCCGGGAAAGACGGCCCGTTCACCGACGTTGCTGCCGATGCTGATGATCCGTCCGCCCTCGCCCAGGTGTCGCAGCGCGGCCTGCACGGCGACGTACGGGGCCCGGATGTTCACCGCGATCGTCTGCTCGACCTCGGCTGTGCCCAGTTCGTCCACGGCGCCGACCAGGAAGACCGCCGCGTTGTTCACCAGGATGTCCAGCCGACCCAGGTCGGCGGCCGCCCGGTCGACCGCGTCCCGCACGGCGCCCGGGTCGGCGCCGTCGGCCCGGACGGCCAGCGCCCGCCGGCCCAGCGCCTCGATCTGCCGCACCACTGTCGCGGCCCGCTCCGCGTCCTGTCGGTAGGTGAGCGCCACGTCGGCGCCGTCCTGCGCCAGGCGCAGGGCGATGCCGGCCCCGATGCCGCGGGAGCCACCGGTCACCAGGGCGACCTTGTCGTTGAGTGTCGTCATGCCAACGATCATGTGGCCGTGCCGACCTTCCGGTCTGGCGGCAATCGGACCCCTCGTTCCCACCCTCAGGTCCGATATCCGCGCGCTCGCCCACCGGTGAACCCGGTGGCGTAACCGGGTCGGATCTGCTGCACTCGGCACCGTCGACGACGGAGGGGAGGATTCGGTGGAGTTGACGCTGACACCGATGACGGAGCAGGACCTGACCCGGCTGCTGGTGCCCCTGGAGGAGGAGTACGCCGATGACCTGGTCGCGCACCGGGGGTTGACCCCGGAGGCGGCCTTCGAGCGGTCGGTCAGCCAGATCCAGGGGTCGCTGCCGGCGGGCGCGACGACCGAGCGGACGCTGCTGCGGCTGGGCCGGGTCGACGACGCCGAGGTCGGTTGGATCTGGGTGACCCTGCCGACGCCGGACGCCCCGAGGCACGCCTGGATCCAGAACATCGAGGTGCACCCCGCGTACCGGGGACGCGGCTACGCACGTCGGATGATCCAACTCATCGAGGCCGAACTCGCCCAGCTCGAGGTGCCCGAGCTGGGCCTGAACGTCTTCGGTACGAACGCCGTCGCGATCGGGCTCTACCGGAGTCTGGGCTTCGAGGTGACCTCCCAGCAGATGGCGAAGCGGATCGCCCCGGCGGGCTGAGCGGATCGCCCCGGCGGGCTGAACCGGACGTCGCCGGCCCAGGACGGTCTCCCCGCCAGGACTGTTCACCTGCCCAGCGGGAAAACGGCGCGGACCGCACCTGGGGAGGAGCGACGGATGACGCACGGTGCCGGACTGACGATCGGTGTGCTGGGCTCGTACGGTGGGCGAAACCTCGGCGACGAGGCGATCCTCACCGGCCTGCTCACCGATCTGCGTACGCAGGAACCAAACGCCCGGATCATCGTGTTCTCCCGTAACCCCGAGCACACGCGGGCCGCCCACCCGGACGTCGAGGCGGTGCCCTGGGAGGGCGTCAGCCGCACCGACTCCGCCCTGGTGCTGGCCCAGCTCGACCTGCTCATCCTGGGCGGCGGCGGCATCCTCTACGACCGGGAGGCCCGCCGCTACCTGCGGGTGGTCCGGGTCGCCCAGGAGCGCGGCCTGCCCCTGATCACGTACGCCGTGGGGGTCGGGCCGCTCAGCGACGCGGTGGACACCGGCATGGTCCGGGAGACGCTCTCCGGCGCGACCCAGGTGACGGTTCGTGACCAGGAGTCCCGGATGGTGCTGGAGGAGGCCGGTCTGCTCAACCCGATCACGGTCACCGCCGACCCGGCGTTCCTCCTGCAACCCGAGGACTTCCCGGCCCACCTGCTCGCCGAGGAGGGCGTGCCGGTCGGTAAGCGGCTGGTCGGGATCAGCGTGCGGGAGCCGGGCCGGGCCGCCGAGCGGCTCGATGTGGACGGCTACCACCGGCTGCTCGCCCAGATCGGCGACTTCCTGGTGCACCGGATCGACGCGTACGTGCTGTTCGTGCCGATGGAACGCGACGACATCCGGCACGCCCACGGGGTGCTCTCCCACATGGTCGCCGCCGACCACGGTCGGATCCTGCACGGCACCTACACGCCGCAGCAGGTGCTCGGACTGATGCGCCACTTCGACCTGGCCGTCGGCATGCGACTGCACTTCCTGATCTTCGCGGCGATGGTCGGCACACCGTTCCTGCCCCTGCCGTACGCCGGCAAGGTCTTCGACCTGGCCCAGCGGCTCGGTGTGCCGGCGCTACGCGGCGTGGAACGGGAGGTCGAGGGGCCGCTGCTGGCCGAGGTCGACCGGCTGTGGGACGAGCGGGAGCAACGCGCGGAGGCCACCGCGCGACGGGTGGCGGAGGTGTGCGAGCAGGCGCGGGGCACCTCGGAGGTCACCCGCGGCGTGTTGGAGGGCCTGCGCAGCCACGCTCTCACCCGGGTCTGAGTGGGCGTTCACACCGCGGGGCCGGTCCACCGGTAGCGCCACTCGTCGGCCTCGTCGTGCGCGGTCTCCAGCTCGTAGATCTGTGCCTGGGCCAGCCCACCCGAGCCGAGGTGGTGGTGGGTCAGCGGCGGGCGGCCGTTGCTGTCCAGTTCGACGGTGATGGTCTGCCCGTCCGCCGCGCCGCCGACGAGAAGGATTCGCACGGATGAAGCCATGCGCCCATCCTGCCCGTCGTGCCGCCCGGCCGCAGGGGATAGCGGGGCAGCGGGGCGACCCGACCCGTGACTAGGGTCGGCGGATGGAGCAGACGATCGATCCGACGCTCGGCCCGGTGCTCGCGCGTACCGGCGACGAGCGCGCCGTACTGGACTCGTTCCTCGACTTCCACCGGGGTGTGTTGCTGCGCAAACTGCGCGGTCTCTCCGATGCCGACGCGGGCCGACGGCTGGTGCCCTCGGCGACCACTCTCGCCGGGTTGGTCAAGCACCTGACCCTGGTCGAGCGGAACTGGTTCCCGACCCTGCTGGCCCCCGAGCCGGGCGACGTCTACCTCACCTCGGAGGAAGACGCGGTGGCGAGCTTCACCCTCGACGACCAGGACACCGTCGCCGGGCTCACCGAGGCGTACGAGCGGGCCTGCGCACGGTCGCGGGCGATCGCCGCCCGCTTCGACCTCGACCACGTGGTGCCGCACCCGCAGCTCGGTGAGGTGTCGCTGCGCTGGATCCTGGTGCACCTGATCGAGGAGACGGCCCGCCACGTCGGGCACGCCGACATCCTGCGCGAGCTGACCGACGGCGAGTCCGGCGCGATCTGAACCCCGCCGCCCCGCGATCTTGCACTTTCTGTCGCGGCATAAGGGGCATACAGCGCAGATCGTCGACAGAAAGTGCAAGATCGCGCGACGGGTGCGCCGGGGTGCGCCGGGGCCGCGCCGGGGCCGCCTATCCTGGGCGCGGGCGGCGACGAGGGGGAGCAGGTGCTGGTCATCCACGGGCTGTGGCTGCCCGGCGACGGCTCGACCGGCGGTCTCGCCGTCTGGGCCGAGGACAGCGCCGCGCCACAGGCGCCGACCCGATCCGGCCGACCACCCCGGGAACGCCCGCACCCCTTCGCCGCCGGGCACGCCGACCTGGCCGCCGTCCTCGGCGACGCCGCCGAGCCGACCCGCCCGGGCACCGCGCTGCTCACCCTGCCCACCCGGGCTGGCGCGCCGACCGACTCACCCGAGCTGATCCGGACCGCCGTCGCACCCCCGGCCCGCAGCCGGCTCACCCTGGCCGGGTGGCGGGTCCCCGTCCTCGTGTACGCCCCGGACGACGCGCTGCCGCTGCTACGCGCCCTGGACGAACTGCCGGCGGTGCCCGGAGGCACCCTGCGCCACCTCGCCGAACTGGCCGACTTCGCCGCTGACCTGGTCACCCGGGGCCGGTTGCTTCCCGGCGTCGCCGCGACGGCGGGGAGCACCACGCCGGCGAGCGTGACCGCGCCGGCTGTCCCGTCGGCGAGCGTGACCGCGCCGGCTGTCCCGTCGGCGAGCGTGACCGCGCCGGCTGTCCCGTCGGCGAGCGGAGCGGCGGCGAACGGGACGCCGCCGAGCGCCGCCCCGGCGGGCAGGACGGCGGCGGTGAGCGCGGCGGCGGTCAGTGGCACTGCCGTCGGGGCTTCGTCGGGCGCTTCCGCGCAGGTGTCGGCGCGTGCGATCTGGCGACCGCTGTTGACCGGCACCGACGCCGCCTGGGCACGGTCGCTGGCGTTGGCCCTGCCGCCAGCCGCCCGAGCCGCCCTGGACCCCGCCCTGTTCAACCCCGCCGGTGCCGGTGCCGTGGCCAGCGGTTCGGGCGGGAGTGAGCTGACCGCGGCCGAGGTGGTGGCGGATGCGCTCGACGCGCTGACCGACGCCGCCGCGCGCGCCGCTCTGGCGACCACCACCCTGGCCCGGGGACTGCGGCCGGGTGGCCCGGCGCCGGCCTGGTTGGCGGCGCTCGCCGGCCCGCAGCGGGACTTCACGGTCGACCCCACGGCGTTGACCACGCTGCGCGACGAGTTGGACGCCTGGCAGCGGGACGCCGCCGGCGGCCCGGTGCGGGCCAGTTTCCGGCTGGTGGAGCCCGCTCCGGACGAGGTCACCGAACCGATCCTGGCCACCCGACCGGCACCGGCCGACATCGTGCCGGTCGAGTCGGTCGGTGGCGGGCGTTGGCGGCTGGAGTTCGGGTTGCAGGCGGCGGACGAACCCGGCCTGCACGTCGACGCCGGGGAGGTCTGGCGGGCGCCGCAGACCCTCGGCGGCCTGGCCGGCCGGACGACCAGCCCGCAGGAGACACTGCTCGCGGAGCTGGGCCGGGCCAGCCGGCTCTGGCCGGACCTGGACGCCGCGCTGCGGACCGCCGCCCCCGAGGCGATGGACCTCGACGTGGAGGGGGCGCACCGGTTCCTCAGCGAGGGCGCCTCGGTGCTGCACGCGGCCGGGTTCGGGGTGCTGTTGCCGTCCTGGTGGCAGCGCCGGTCGGCGCGGCTCGGCGCCCGGCTGCGCGCGCGCAGCCGTACCGCGCCCGGCACGGTCGGTGGCACCGAGGCGGGTGTCGGTCTGGACGCCCTGGTCGACTACCGCTGGGAGATCGCCCTCGGTGAGCATCCGCTGTCCGCCGAGGAGTTGGCCGCGCTGGCCGAGATGAAGACCCCGCTGGTGCGGCTACGCGGCCGGTGGGTCGAGTTGGACCCGGGACGGCTCGCCGCCGGTCTGCGTCTGCTCCGCTCGACGGGCGAGCTGAGCGTCGCCGACCTGCTCCGCCTCGGGCTGGCCGACGGCGAGGCCGCCGGGGCGCTGCCGGTGCTGGAGGTGAGCGCCGACGGGGCGCTCGGCGACCTGCTCGCCGGGGCGGTCGAGCGCCGGCTCACCCCGCTGGACCCGCCGCCGGGTTTCCAGGGGACGCTGCGGCCGTACCAACAGCGCGGCCTTGCCTGGCTGGCGTTCCTGCGCTCGCTCGGCCTGGGTGGAGTGCTCGCCGACGACATGGGGCTGGGCAAGACCGTGCAGTTGCTCGCACTGCTCGCCGGGGATCCGCCGGAGGCCGGGCCGACGCTGCTGGTCTGTCCGATGTCGCTGGTCGGCAACTGGCAGCGGGAGGCGGCACGGTTCACCCCGGGGCTGCGGGTGCACGTACACCATGGGGCGGAACGGGCGCGTGGGGCCGAGTTCACCGCGGCCGCGCACGGCGCGGACCTGGTCCTGACCACCTACTCGGTGGCGGCCCGCGATGCCGTCGACCTGGCCGGCATCGACTGGCACCGGGTGGTGGTGGACGAGGCGCAGGCGATCAAGAACGCGTCGACCCGGCAGGCCGAGGCGGTCCGCGCGTTGCCCGCCCGGCAGCGGGTGGCGGTGACCGGTACGCCTGTGGAGAACCGCCTCGCCGACCTGTGGTCGATCATGCAGTTCGCCAACCCGGGGCTGCTCGGGCCGGCGGCGACGTTCCGCAAGCGGTTCGCCGAGCCGATCGAACGGCACGGCGACGCCGAGGCCGCCGAGCGGCTGCGCCGGATCACCGGGCCGTTCGTGTTGCGCCGACTCAAGACCGACTCGTCGATCATCTCGGATCTGCCGGAGAAGCTCGAGATGGAGGTGGTCTGCAACCTGACCGCCGAGCAGGCCGCCCTGTACCGGGTGGTGGTCGACGACATGCTGGCCCGGATCGAGACGAGCGACGGCATCGAGCGACGCGGCCTGGTGCTGGCCACCATGACCCGGCTCAAGCAGGTCTGCAACCACCCGGCCCAACTGCTGCGCGACGGCTCGCCGCTGGAGGGCCGCTCCGGCAAGCTGGCCCGGCTGACCGAGATCATGGAGGAGGTGTTGGCGGCGGGGGAGCGGGCGCTGCTGTTCACCCAGTACGCCGAGTTCGGCGCGATGCTGCGCGGGCACCTGTCGGCACGGTTCGGCCGGGAGGTGCTGTTCCTGCACGGCGGCCTCGGCAAGGCCGAACGGGACGCCATGGTGCAGCGCTTCCAGTCCGCGGACGGCCCGCCGCTGTTCGTCCTCTCCCTCAAGGCCGGCGGCACCGGGCTCACCCTGACCGCCGCCAACCACGTGGTGCACGTGGACCGGTGGTGGAACCCGGCGGTCGAGGACCAGGCCACCGACCGGGCGTTCCGGATCGGGCAGCGTCGACGGGTGCAGGTCCGCAAGTTCGTCTGCGCCGGCACCGTGGAGGAGAAGGTGGCCGCGATGATCGCGGACAAGCGCAACCTCGCCGAGCGGGTGGTCGGCACCGGCGAGCAGTGGATCACCGAGCTGTCCACCGGCCAGTTGCGGGACCTGTTCGCCCTGGAGGCCGGGGCGGTGGTGGAGTGAGCGAGCGGAGCGCCGGCGTGAGCGAGCGGAGCGAGCGAACCATCAGGCACAGCAGCGTTGTGCCTCACGTCGGCGCGCAGCGCAGCGGAGCGCCGGCGTGAGCGACTTCGCCGACTACGGGCGCCCCCGGCGGGTCGACGGGGGCCTGCGGGCGCGCAGCGCCCGGGGTGCGATCGGCCGCTCCTGGTGGTCGCGGCGTTTCCTGGAGGTGCTGGAGTCGTTCGCGCTCGGCACCCGGCTGACCCGTGGCCGGTCGTACGCGCGGGCCGGTCAGGTGCTCAGCCTCGACATCGCGCCCGGACGGGTCAGCGCGGTGGTGCAGGGCTCCCGGCCGCAGCCGTACCAGGTGTCCATCGGGCTGAAGCCGTTCCCGGCCGCGCTCTGGTCCCGCGTCGAGGCGGAGCTGGCCGGTCAGGCGTTCTTCAGCGCCCGGCTGCTCGCCGGGGACCTCCCCGACGAGTTGGAGGAGCTGTTCGTCGCCGCTGGCGCGCCGCTCTTCCCGGCCGGCGTGGACGAGCTGACCCAGCGGTGCAACTGCCCCGACTTCGCGGTGCCGTGCAAGCACCTCGCGGCGACGTTCTACCTGCTGGCCGAGGCGTTCGACGCGGACCCGTTCGAGCTGCTGCACTGGCGCGGACGGTCCCGTGCCGAGTTGCTCGACGAACTGCGCGCCCGGCGGGTCGAGGCCACCGGAGCCGTCCTGCCCCCCGCGCCGACCGGTCCACCCTCCGAACCGGACGGTCCGGAGTCGACGGTGGACGTCCCGGCGCCCGTCGGCGCGGCCCGTGCGTTGGCCGGGCTGCCGGCGACCCCGCTCGCCGAAACCGCGGACCGGTTCTGGATGCCGCCGGTGCCGCTGCCCGACCGGCCACCGCGACTGGCGACCGGCCCCGACCTCCTGCTGCGCCAGCTCGGCGCGCCAGCGCCGGCCATCGGTGGGCCGGGACTGCTCGAACGGTTGCGCCGCGCGTACCGGGCGTTCGGCCCGGCCGACCGGTGAGCCGTCACGTCCACCGGCGGCGGAACCGCCACATGATCGCGGCGTTGGCCACCAGCACCACCGCGCAGATCGCGCCGGTCAACCGACCGGCGAACACGGCTATCGCCGGCAGCGACGCCCACAGCACGATCGTCAACAACATCAGGTAACGGCCCCTGCGGGCCCGAGCCCGGTGGTCCAACCGGGCGAAGAAGGCCGGGTCACTCTCCCGGAGCTGACGGGTGATCTGGTCGAACCTGCGCTGATCCTCTTTGCTGAGCATGGCGCTGCCTTCCCCTCACGCGTTCAGCGGTTCGGCGGCATACCCGCTGCTGCGGCGGCTCACGCTCACCCGCTGCTGCTACTTTTCCGGCACGCGAGGTCACCTCATGTCCGGCTTACCCAAACCTTAAGTTTGTCTGTGGTGGTGAACGGAGTGGAACGTGCCGCGTGTGGCCGCGCGGTCCGGTCTGTACCCGGCTGCCGCGCGTACGCCCTGCTGGGAAGGTCCGCGCGCGTCCGCCGCCCGCCGCCGGCCCGCGGTATCGCACTGAGCGCTGTCTTAAGTGCCCTCGCAAGGGTGTTCGGCCCACCTTGAAGGCACCTGAGCGCTTGGTTACCTTGCCGTAGCAACCCCCTCAGGCAACAGTCGCCGTACCTGCCGCACCTGCCCGGTCGCAGCTTCCGGCGCTCATCAGAAATCGGGATTGGTACATGGCCGACCAGAATGTGCCACCACGTCGACCGCGGGACGACCGCGGTTGGGACGGACGCCAGCACCACACCGCGGACGGCTACGGCGACCCCAGCGCGTCCGCGCCCTACGGGTACGACTCGCCCCACCCCTACCAGGGCGGCTACCCCGCGCAGGCCGACCCGCGCGGGCAGTACGGCGACGGTTACGCCCACGCCGGACAGCCCGCCCCCGGCCCGCGCGGCCCACAGTGGGTCGGCCCGGAGGGTCTCGGTCGGCCGGCGCCGGCACGACCGGCCGGTGCCGGACTGCCCGCCCTGGACGATGACGACACCTCGGGTGGCAAGGTCGGCCGGCGCAAGGCCATGGTCGCCCTCGGTGGCACCGCCGCCGTCGTCGCCGGTGGCGCGGCGCTCGCCATGACCCCGCAGATCCGTGGCCTCTTCGCCGACGAGTCGGCGGCGGCTGCCGGCGACGCGACCGGCAGCACGGTGACCGACGGCACCGCGGCGCGGCCCAGCGGCCAGCAGCCCAGCACGGTGCGTACGTACACCGAGCAGAACGAGAGCTACATGGGCTCCCGGGCCGGCGAGGCGCTGAAGAAGAACGCGCCCACCACCGGACGGACCCTGTCCGGTCCCGCCGCCGCCGCTTCGGCGACGAAGGTGACAGTCAAGACGGTGCTGGACAAGGACCCGATCCTGCACCTGGCCCGGCGCGCCACCTTCGGGCCGACGCCCGCGGTGATCGCCGACATCAAGAGCCAGGGCATCGACGCCTGGATCCGCGCCCAGTTGGAGCCGGACAAGATCGAGCCGAGCAAGGCCGAGATCAAGCTCGCCGAGCTGCCCACCCTGAAGCTCGACCCCCAGCAGTTGCGCGCCCAGCGGGACCAGCTCAACGACCAGGGCGCCCAGCCGGAGCGCGAGATGGTCGACGCCACGATCGCCCGGCAGATCTGGTCCAAGCGCCAGCTGTTCGAGGTGATGGTCGACTTCTGGAACGACTTCCTGCACGTCGCCGCCGACTTCGACGGCGGCGAGCCCTACCGCAACTCGTTCGACCAGGACGTCGTACGCAAGTACGCGCTGAGCAGCTACCCGGAGATGCTTGTCGCCGCGAACAAGCACCCCGCGCTGCTGATCTACCTGAACCAGAAGGACTCCCGCAAGGACGCGATCAACGAGAACCTCGCCCGGGAGAACCTCGAGCTCTACTCGGTCGGCGTCGACGGTGGTTACGGGGAGCAGGACGTCCGGCAGGCGGCGATGCTGCAGACCGGCCGCGGGATCGACAGGGACGGCAAGTACGTCTTCAAGCCCGAGCAGCACTACGTCGGCAAGGTGAAGATCCTCGGCTTCACCCACGCCAACGACTCCGCCGACGCGAAGAAGGCCGACGCGGCGATCGACGCGTACATCGCCTACATCGCGCTGCACCCGTCGACGGCGAAGTACGTGGCGCAGAGCCTGGCGACCCGGTTCGTCTCGGACACCCCGCCGAAGTCCCTGGTGGACCGGCTGGCCAAGACGTACACCACCAACAACGGCCTGATCAAGCCGGTGCTGATGGCGCTGTTCAGCTCCTCCGAGTTCTGGGCCGGTGTGGGCCAGAAGGTGCGCCGGCCGATGGAGTACCTGGTCGCCACGTACCGCACCCTGGGTGTCTCGCCGGACGCGTCGCCGAAGCACAACAACGGCGACAACAAGCGCACCCCGTACGCGCGGGGCCTGCGGCAGATCCACGACAAGCTGCGCGAGCTGGGCCACTATCCGATGGGTCAGCCCACCCCGGACGGCTACCCGGATGTCTACGTCGCCTGGACGTCGGCCGGCACCATGGTCAACGGCTGGAACGAGGCGGGCGAGGTCATCGCCGGCTACCGCACCGCCTTCACGTACACGGCGCCGGAGAAGCTCATCGCCGCGCCGCCGGCCACCGCCGGGGCGTACGTGGACGCGCTCTCCCAGCGGCTGGTGGGTCAGAAGCTGAGCGCGCGGGAGAAGAACCTGATCCTCGGTGTGGCCGGTGTGCCGGCGACTGCCAAGGTCGACGCCACGTTCAACGGGGCCATCACCGCCGTCGCGCGGGCGATCCTCGCTTCCCCCCAGCACCACCTCCGGTGAGGCACCCGATGGAGAAGACTGTGTACAACTCTTTCCCCCTGCACCCCGAATGCCCCGACGTGCGACGGCTGGCCGACAACCCGGCCGAGGCGTTGCTGCGCGCGGAGGCCGACATCGTCGCCGCCGAGAGCGCCGCCGAGCGGGACCGCTACCGCACCCTGGAGAACCTGGAGGAGGCGCAGCAGGACGGTCGTGGCGTCACCCGCCGGACCTTCGTCGCGGGTGCCGCGGCCACCGCCACCGCCCTGGCCACCGCCCAGTTCGTCACCACGTCGGCGTCGTTCGCGGCGACCCCGACCGGCACCCTGATCCACGTCTTCCTCTACGGCGGCCTGGACGGGCTGAGCCTCGTCGCACCGGACAACGACGCCGTGCTCGCCAAGGCCCGCCCCGACCTGCTGCTCGGCAACGACTCGCTCGCCCTGGACCGCGGCTTCAAGCTGACCAGCGCGTTCAAGCCGTTGGAGAAGTGGCTCACGGCCGGTCAACTGGGCTTCGTCCCGGGGACCTCGGACCCGCGGCTGTCGCGCAGCCACTTCCAGGCCGCGGACGCCTGCAACCTGGGTGGCCTGCCCAACGAGACCGGCGGCCGGGGCTGGCTCGACGGTCTCGTCGACCACCTGGGCAAGGGCACCGCGTTCCGGAGCGTCGGCATCGGCAGCACGCTGCCCCGCTCACTTGTGGGCACCAACGGCGCGCTGTCGCTGAACAACGTGGGATCGCTGCGGCTCAACGGCGACCAGAAGTACCGGGCCGCCACCGAGGCGGCCATCAAGGGGCTCTTCACCGGGATCAACCATCCCGTGGAGGAGGCCGTGCAGGAGGGCATGGGCGCGCTGGCCACCGCCCAGCAGTTGGCCGCCAAGCCGTACGAGCCCGTCGAGGGCGTCAAGTACGAGGGCGTCGGCAACGCGTTCAAGCAACTCGCCCAGCTCATCAAGGGCGGCGCGAACGTCCGGGTCGCCACCGTCGGAATGGGCGGCTACGACACCCACGAGAACCAGGGCACCGCCCCGGGCGGCCAACTGCACCGCCGGTTGAACGAGCTGGCCAGCGCGATGGCGGCCTTCTTCACCGACCTCGGCCCGCAGTCCGCCGACGTGACGATCATGGTGTCCAGCGAGTTCGGTCGCCGGGTCGGCTCCAACACCGGCGGCACCGACCACGGGCACGGTGGCGTGGTCACGATCCTCTCCGGCAAGAAGCTGGCCGGTTCGCTGCTCGGCACCTGGAACGGCCTGGACAAGCTGGACTCCGGCGACGTGCCGGAGAACAACAACATGTTCAACGTGTACGGCGCGGTGGCCCAGGGCCGGTTCGGGCTCACCAACGCGGAGGTCGAGAAGGTCTTCCCCCGCCAGAAGTACGCCCCGATGAAGCTGTACGCGTGACGTACCCGCACACCCACGCCGCCGGCCGTCGTACCGGGACCTCGTCCCGGCACGGCGGCCGGTCGGCTGCGCCCGTACCCCCGCAGGTCCCGGACCGGCGCGGACCCGGCGGCCGGCGACTGCTGGCCCTGCTGCTCCTGGTCGGCCTGCTCGCCAGCGTGCTGCCGTGGTGGCTGGGCACCCCCGCCAATTCGCTGCGCAGCACGGCGGCCACCATCACCGCGGCCGGCCGGATCACCGGCCTGATCGCCGGATACCTGCTGCTGGTGCAGGTGCTGATGATGAGCCGGCTGCCGGTGCTGGAGCGGTGGATCGGCGGCGAGCAGATCGCCCGCTGGCACCGCGACGTCGGCGCGACCCTGCTGGTCGCCGTGCTGGCGCACCTGTCGCTGATCCTCGTCGGATACGCGGACCTGCGGAACCAGTCGATCCTCGCCGAGGTCGGCACGCTGCTCGGCGACTACGAGGACATGGTCTCGGCGTTCGTCGCCGCGGGCATCATGATGCTCGTCGGGCTCAGCAGCATCCGGGCGATCCGCCGGGCGCTGCCCTACGAGCTGTGGCACCTGCTGCACCTGTCCAGCTACGTGATCCTGCTGCTCGGCTTCGGCCACCAGTTCACCCACGGCGCACAGTTGTACAAGCCCGGTCCGGTCCGCACCGGCTGGATCGCGCTCTACGTGCTTGTCGTCGCCGCCCTGCTCTGGGGTCGGGTGCTCGCGCCGTTGACGTTCAACCTGCGTTACCGACTGCGGGTCGCGGACGTGGTCGCCGAGAACCCCGACACCATCTCCATCTATCTCACCGGCGAACGGCTCGGCCGGCTGACGATGCTCGGCGGCCAGTACTTCCGCTGGCGCTTCCTCACCCGGGGCTGCTGGTGGCAGTCGCACCCGTTCTCCGTCTCCGCCGCCGCGAACGGTCGCTGGTTGCGGCTCACCGTCAAGGTCGTCGGCGCGCACACCGCGGACCTGCGCGACCTGACCCCGGGCACCCGGGTCTGGGCGGAGGGCCCGTCGGGCACGTTCACGGCCGCGCACCGGGTCCGCGAGCGGGCCCTGCTGATCGCGGGCGGCAGCGGCATCACGCCGATCCGGGCGATGCTGGAGGAGCTGCCGCCGGGCGCGGCCCTGATCTACCGGGCCCGTACGCCCGCCGACGTGCTGCTCAGCCGTGAGCTGGACTGGCTGGCGCAGGAGCGCGACACCTCGGTCTGGTACGTCATCGGCTCCCGCGACGACCCCGGCCCCCGGCAGCTGATGAGCCCGGACGGGTTGCGGCAACTGGTGCCCGACGTGGCCCGGCGCGACGTCTACCTGTGTGGGCCACCCGGCCTGGTGGAGCAGTCGGTCCGCGCGCTGCGCCGCGCCGGCGTGCCCCGACGGCAGATCCACCTGGCCACGTTCGAGTTGTAGGAAGGCATCCCCATGCGTCGCGCGTTGCTCGCGATCACCGGCCTGGCCGCCAGCACCACAGCGCTTGTGGTGTTCAAGGGCTCGCCGGGCGCCACCCAGGTCGCCCAGAACCTGCCGACCGCCCAGCCGGTGAACCCCACCCCGCAGGATGTCGACCCGGGCGCCGACCCGGCCGCCGATCCGGCCGCCGCACCGGTGGCCGGGGCACCGAAGCCGTCGGTGGCGCCCAGCGCGCCGTCGTCGCCCAAACCCGGCAAGACCACCGCCCGGCCGCCCGGCACCGCCCGCCCCACCACGAAGGCTCCGTCCGCGCCGCGGACCACCACCAAGGCGCCGCAGCCGACCACCCGGCGGGTGACCGGGCCGGGCGTGGACAACGAGTACGGGTACGTGCAGGTGCAGATCGTCGTCTCCGGCAACCGGATCGTCGAGGCCGTCTCGCTGTCGCTGCCCAGCGGCGGCGAGTCCGACATCCACAGCGACGACGTCAGCGACAGGTACGACGGCAGCGGCGGCGAGGTCGTGCAGAAGCAGAGCGCCAACGTCAACACCGTCTCCGGCGCCACCGAGACCAGCAACTCCTACAAGCAGTCGTTGCGGGGCGCGATCGAGGAGGCGTTCTGACGTGCCGGCCGCGATGATCCGACCCGGGCTGTGCCGGGTCGAGCAGATCATGGGTACGGCGATCACCCTGGACCTGGCCGACGACCTGCCGCCGGCGGCCCTGCACGAGTTGGCCGACGACGTCTTCGCCTGGATGCGCGAGGTGGACGCCAGGTTCAGCACGTACCAGCCGGACAGCGAGGTGTGCCGCTTCGACCGGGGCCAGGTGCTGCTCTCCGAGGCGTCCGCGGAGCTGCGGTTCGTGCTGGAGGCCTGCGCCGACCTGTGGGGCGCCACCGACGGGTTCTTCGACGCGTACGCCACCGGGCGGCTCGACCCGTCCGGCTTCGTCAAGGGCTGGGCGGCCCAGGTCGCCTCGGATCGCCTGCTCGCCGCCGGCGCCCCGAACCACTGCGTGAACGCGGGTGGTGACCTACGGGTACGCGGATTGTCCCCGGCCGGAGAACCGTGGCGGATCGGCATCCAGCACCCCTGGGACGCCATGGCCACCTGCCTGGTGCTCGCCGGCACCGACCTGGCGGTGGCCACGTCCGGCGTCTACGAGCGCGGCCGGCACGTGCTGGACCCGCGCCGGGGCGCCCCGGCCAGCGGGTTGCGTTCGGTGACGGTTGTCGGCACCGACCTCGGGGTGGCCGACGCGTACGCCACCGCGGCCCTCGCCATGGGGGCCACCGGTCTCGGCTGGTTGAACGGCCTCGACGGTCACACCCACGCGGTGGTGACCGACGACGCCCGCCAGTACCACTCCGCAGGCCTCCCGTTGACCGACTAACCCCCCCGCGCCGCCCCTCGCCGCCCCTCGCCGCCCCTCGCCCCCGCGATCTTGCAGTTTCTGTCTGTCATTCGTTCTGTTTTGCGGAGATTGCCGGGGCAGAAAGTGCAAGATCGCGGAGGTTGGGCGGCTGGGGCGGCTGGGCCGGGCCTTAGCGGACCGGGCGGTGGGTGCCGGCCGGGCGGGAGCCGGTGGGGCGTGGGCGGCCGGGGCGGGAGCCGGACGGTCGGGTGCCGGCCCACCTGTGGCGTGGGTGGCTGCGGCGCGGCGGTTCGGTCCCGTCGGGATGAGGCGCCCTGTCGTTCGTGGACATCGTTCCCCCGTTCGTGGCGCGCGTTCGCGCCGTCTCCCTGTCAACGAGGACCGGCGCCCCGGCGACGCTGTCGGGCACCTGATCGAATCGTCGACCGGGCCCGTCTCATCTGCCTCGTCGGGGCAGTGGCAGGTGACCGGGGAGCAGGTCCGGGGCGAGGGTCACCCCGGCGGCGCGCAGCGCTCCGATCAACGTGTTCTGCACGAGGTACGAATCCGGAAGTTGCCAGCGGGCCTGCTCGGGGGCGACCGCCCAGCGGACCGTGCCCTCCGGCAGCCTGGTGGGCGGGGCGGGCACCCACGAGCCCGGCCCGTGCCGGACCACGTGGAAACAGTGTTCCAACTCCGGCCGGAGCGGGTCGCCGGGGCGGACCAGGAACATCCACCGCCCGGTCGGGGTGACAAGCACCGGCCCGCGTACGCCGGTGCCGGCCGGGTGGATCCGCACCGCGTCGAGCACGTGCCGGCCCAGGTGGGCGGGCACCTCCAACACGTCGAAGGCCCGGCCGGTGGGCAGCAGCACCCCGTGTGGACGGTTCCGCCACCAGGTGGCCACCCGGGCCGGGTCGGCGCTGGCGGCCAACTCCCAGTTCTCCAGCGCGGGGTGACAGCCCACCGTGGGACAGCCGGCCCGGCCGCAGACGAAGCGACTGCGGGCGAGACAGGCCCCCGGCGTTACCTCCCACCCGTGTGTGGCGTACCGCATGGCGACCCGGCGCAGCCGGACTCGTTCCAGCGGCGACAGTTCGGCGACGCGCGGTCCGACGTTCCCCCACATGTGTGCTATCTCCCCTCGTCGGGCCCGGCGTTCGCCAGGTCGCATGTCGAGCACCGTCACTGCCGTAACCCACGATCGTTGAGGTTGACGAACGGCTCGTGCAACTTGCACGAAAAGTACGAGGACTGGCTGTACGGCTGACGTACATCGTGTGCGACCAGCGAAAACCTGAAAGCGAACGACAGTCACCGCACCCGCGGACATCGCCCCGGCTCGATCGGTCGGCGGCGGCAGGGGAGGATGGGCAGATGGACGAGCTACCCATAGGACGGCGAGTGGCTTACTGGCGGGGGCGCCGCAAGATGTCGCAGCAGGTCTTCGCCGACCGGCTGGGAAAGTCCAAGAGTTGGGTGGACAAGGTCGAACGCGGCGTCCGCCGACTGGACAAGTTCTCCGTCCTCTACGAGATCGCCGACATCCTCCAGGTCGACGTGCAACTCCTCCTGGGCAAGGACCCGGAGCGTCGCACCGACGCGCTGAACTGCATCGACCAGGTCGAGGTGCAGGAGATCCGGGCGGCACTTGAACGCTACGACTCGATGAGCGCGTACTTCGACGCGGTGCCGTGTCCGCCGCCGCTGGATGACCTGCGCAAGGCCGTCAACCACGCCTGGCTGACCTACCAGTACAGCCGCTACGGCATGCTCATCCGGGCGCTGCCCAAGCTGCTGCGCGACGCCCAGGCCGCCGACGCCGCCTACGGCGGTGACCGGGCCCCCGAGGCGGCCCACCTGCTCGGGCAGGTCTACCAGATCGCCTCCTCGGTGCTGCGCAAGCTCGGCGAGTGCGAGCTCGCCTGGTTGGCCGCGGACCGGTCGATGGCGGTGGCCCAGCGGGCCGACGACCCTCTGCTGGCCGGCATCGCCACCACCCGGGTCTGCAACGCGCTCGTCGCGATGGGCCGGGCCCGGCCCGCGCTGGAGCTGAACGTCCAGATCGCCAACCGGCTGGCCCCGGGCGGGAGCAACGAGGTCACCCCGGCCCGCCTCTCCGTCTACGGGATGCTGCTGCTCCAGGGTGCGATGGCCGCGTCGCGCATCGGTGACACGGCAAGCGTCGACGACCTGATCAACTGCGCGCAGGAGGCCGCCACACTGCTCGGCGGCGACCACAACCACTACTGGACGTCGTTCGGCCCGACGAACGTCGAGCTGCACCGGGCCGCCGCCGCGGTGGAGCTGGGCGACGGGGGCCGGGCCGTGGAGGTGCACCAACTGCGCATCTCGGAGCCCGACTTCAACGCGCTGCTGCCCGAACGCCGCGCCCATCACCTGCTCGACATCGCCCGCGGGTACGCCCAACTGGGCGACGTGGCGAACGCCGGCGAGATGCTGTTGCTCGGTGACCGACTCGCCCCGTCGGAGGTCCGCTGCCGTCCGATCGCCCACGAGGTGATGTCGGACATCCTTCGTCGCACACGTGGTGCGCCGCCTTCTCCGGTAGCGGAGTTGGCTGAGCACATGGGAGTAGGGGTATGAGCGCGGAGCCGGTGTGATGGCCGGTTCACCACGTCACAGCGGGCACCGTCAGGTGCTCTACGTCATCGCCTGCGGTTCACCGCTGGCCCGGCACGTCGGCCGTCTGGTCGACCTTGCCCAGCAGGATGGTTGGGACGTCTGCGTGGTCGCCACGCCCGACGGGGCGAAGTTCGTCGACCAGGCCGCACTGGCCCGGCAGACCGGCCACCCGGTGCGGACGCACTACAAGAATCCCGGTGACCCGGACGTCCTGCCGCCCGCCGACGCCATGATCGTCTGCCCGGCCACCGTCAACACGGTCAACAAGTGGGCGGCCGGGATCACCGACACCCTGGCGCTCGGGCTGCTGGTCGAGGCGCAGGGCAAGGGCGTCCCCGTCGTCGCGGTGCCGTTCACGAACGCCGCGATGGCCGCCCACCCCGCGTTCCGCGCCGGGGTGGCCCGGCTGGCCGAGTGGGGCGTCACCGTGCTCTTCGGTGACCACGTGATCGCCCTGCATCCGCCCGGCATGGGGGAGCAGCACCTGCACGCCTTCCCGTGGGCGATGCCGCTGACCGCGCTGCACGCCGTCTCCGTGGGCGCCGTCTAGCGCGTTCACCCGCGCAGCCCGCCCGCGACGCGGCCGGGCCGGGTGTCACCGCTGGACCGCCTCCGCGCCGGTAAGCTGGCCCGCCGTGAGCACTAGCAGATCCGCCCCCACGGTGACCGACGTGGTGGCCGAGCTGGAACGGCGCTATCCACCGGCCTGGGCCGAGGAATGGGACCGGGTGGGCCTGGTGCTCGGTGAGCCGGCCGCCCCGGTCCGCCGGGTGCTCTGCGTGGTCGACGTGGTGCCCGAGACGGTCGCCGAGGCGCTCGCCGCCGACGTGGACATGATCGTCGCGCATCACCCGCTGCTGCTGCGCGGGGTCTCGTCGGTGGCGCCGACGACCTTCAAGGGCCGGATCATCCACCAGCTCATCCGGGCCGGGGTGGCGCTCTATGCGGCGCACACGAACGCCGACGTGGCCGCCCCGGGCGTCTCCGACGCCCTCGCCGCCCGATTCGGGCTGACCGGGCTGCGACCGCTTCAGCGACCCGCGCCCGGCTCGCCCGCCCACGGCGACGACCGGGGCTTCGGCCGGGTCGGGGAGCTGCCCCGGCCGATGACTCTCGCCGAGTTGACCCGGCACGCGGCCGCCGTGCTCCCCGTCACGTCCTGGGGAGTTCGCGCGGCGGGGGATCCCGGGCGTATGGTTCGTACCCTCGCCGTCAGCGGCGGGTCGGGGGACAGCTTCCTCGGCGCCGCGACCGCCGCCGGGGTGGACGCGTTCCTCACCGCCGACCTGCGGCACCACCCGGCCGGCGAGCACCTCGCCGCCGATGGTCCCGCCCTGATCGACGCCGCCCACTGGGCGACCGAACGACCGTGGCTGGACGACCTGGCCGCCCTCCTGCGGGAGGCGCTGGGCGTCGAGACGCTGGTGTCCGACCTGGACACCGACCCGTGGACCGTGCACGCCGCCGCACCCGCTGTGGACGACAAGGAGCCCGACCGTGAAGGCTGACCCTCAGGTGCAGCGCCGCCTGCTCGACCTCCAGGCGATCGACACCAACCTCGCCCAGCTCGCGCACCGCAGGCGAACGCTTGCGGAGCGGGCCGAGCTGGAGTCGCTGGCCCGGGAGTTGTCGTCGTTGGAGGATGAGCGGGTCCGCGCCCAGGTGGCGGTCGACGACCTGGACCGGGACATCGCCCGGTTGGAGAAGGACGTCGAGCAGGTCCGCGCCCGCAAGGAGAAGGACGAGAACCGGCTCGCCGCCGGCACCGGCCCGGCCCGCGAGCTGGAGGCGCTCCAGCACGAGCTGGTCTCGCTGAACCGGCGCCAGGGCGACCTGGAGGACGCCGAGCTGGAGCTGATGGAGCAGCGCGAAACCGCGCAGGGCGTCCTGGACGGCGTGGAGCAGCGGCTGGCCGACACCCGGGACAAGCGGGCCGCGACCGAGCAGCGCCGCGACGACGCGCTGGCCGAGATCACCAAGGAGGAGGAGTTCAAGCGGGGAGCCCGTCAGCCGCTCGCCGCCGACCTCCCGGCCGACCTGGTCACCCTCTACGACAAGATCCGGGCGGACACCGGGTTGGGCGCCGCGCTGCTCACCGCGGGCCGCTGCGGCGGCTGCCGGCTGGACCTGTCCGGTGCCGACCTGGCCCGGATCCGCAAGGCCGCCCCGGACGACGTGGTCCGCTGCGAGGACTGCCGGCGGATCATGGTCCGCACCAACGAGTCGGGTCTGTAGGTCGTGGCGCCGCGGGTGGTGAGCGTCGAGGCCGACGGCGGTTCCCGGGGCAATCCCGGCCCCGCCGGCTACGGCGCGGTGGTGCGTGACGCGGAAACCGGCGAGGTGCTCGCCGAGCGCTCCGAGTCGCTCGGCACGGCGACGAACAACGTCGCCGAGTACCAGGGGTTGATCGCCGGCCTGACCGCCGCCGCCGAGCTGGGCGCCGCCGAGGTGGACGTCCGGATGGACTCCAAGCTGGTGGTCGAGCAGATGTGCGGCCGGTGGCAGATCAAGCACCCCGGCCTGCGTCCCCTCGCGGCCGAGGCCGCCGGGTTGGTGGGCGGGTTCACCGCGGTGCGCTTCGCCTGGATCCCCCGCGAGCAGAACCGGCACGCCGACGCGCTCGCCAACGCCGCCATGGACGCCGCCGCCGGTCGACCGGCGCGGACCCCGACGACGGGCCAACCCCCGGCGACGCCCACGACGGGCAGCGACCCGGCGACCGCCCCGGCCTCCTGGGAGCCGCGGCCGACCTTCACCGCCACCCGGCTGATCCTGGTCCGGCACGGCGAGACCGAGTACACCGAGCAGCGGCGCTACTCCGGCCGCGGCGACGTGCCGCTGTCCGCGAAGGGCCGGGCCCAGGCCCTGGCCACCGGCGCCCGGGTGGCCGCGCTGGCCCCGTCCGCCGCGGCCGTGCTCAGCTCACCGCTCTCCCGGTGTACGGCCACCGCGGCGGCGATCGCCGAGGCGCTCGACGGCGACGTGCCGGTGCGTACCGAGGACGACCTGATCGAGTGCGACTTCGGCCAGTGGGAGGGGCGGACCTTCGCCGAGGTACGCCAGCAGTGGCCGGGGGAGATGGACGCCTGGCTCGCCTCACCCCGGATCGCCCCGCCGGGCGGGGAGTCGTTCACCCACGTCGCCGAACGCGCGCACCGTGTCATCTCCGGGCTGCTCACCGCGTACCCCGGGGAGACCGTGGTGGTCGTCTCGCACGTCTCGCCGATCAAGCTGGTGCTGCGCGACGCCCTCGCGGCCGGCGACGGCTTCCTGCACCGGCTCTTCCTGGACGCGGCCGGCATCTCGCTGCTCGACATGTGGCCGGACGGCGGCGTCGCCGTCCGCACGGTCAACGACACCGCCCACCTCGCCGCCCTCTGAGCCGGCACACCCCACCTGATCTGGCCAGCCGGCCGGTCGCGCCGTTCGGCGCAGCCGGTCGGCCGTTCGGCGCAGCACCCTCCGCGAGGGTCGGGTGACCGCCGTCACAGAGTCGTAGCCTCCGGCCGTTACATCGAGAGCCTCGACTCCCCGGAGGTCTGTCAGATGGCTACACCGGAACCGGAGGCGCCCACCACGGCGCCAACCAGGGCGAAGGACCACAGCCCCTGGAACTGGTTGCTCTTCATCCCGATCGTGGTGCCGCTGATCCCGGTCTTCTTCAACGGCGACTCGCCTCGGGTCTTCGGCTTCCCGCGCTTCTACTGGCTGCAACTGGCGTACATCCTGCTCGGCGTCTCCACCACGACGCTCGTGTACCAGATGACGAAGAAGCGGGGAGGCCGCTGATGTGGCGCGACCATCTCACCGAGATCATCGTCTTCTCGTTCCTCTTCCTGCTGGTGAGCGTGATGGGCTTCGTGGCCGCCCGGTGGCGGGCGCCGAAGGACATGGCGCACCTGGACGAGTGGGGATTGGGCGGGCGCAGCTTCGGCGGCTGGATCACCTGGTTCCTGGTCGGCGGTGACCTCTACACCGCGTACACCTTCGTGGCGGTGCCGGCGCTGGTGTTCGGCGCGGGCGCGATGGGCTTCTTCGCGGTGCCGTACACGATCGTCATCTATCCATTGGTGTTCCTGGTGCTCTGCCGGCTCTGGTCGGTCTCGCACCGGCACGGCTTCGTCACCCCGGCGGACTTCGTCCGCAGCCGCTTCGACTCACCGGTGCTGGCCCTGCTCGTCGCGATCACCGGCATTGTCGCCACCATGCCGTACATCGCCCTGCAACTGGTCGGCATCGAGGCGGTGCTCAAGACGATGGGGGTGACCGGCGAGAGCGCGCTGGCCCGACACCTCCCGATCATCATCGCGTTCGCGATCCTGGCCGCGTACACGTACCAGTCGGGGCTGCGCGCACCGGCGCTGATCGCGTTCGTCAAGGACGCCCTGATCTACGTGGTGATCCTGGTCGCGGTGATCTGGCTGCCGCAGAAGCTGGGCGGCTGGGGCAGCATCTTCGACGCCGCCGAGGCGAAGTTCCAGGCCACGGCACAGAACCCGAACGACGGGATCCTGCTCAACGGCAACAACCAGCTTCAGTACGTGACGCTGGCACTCGGTTCGGCGTTGGCGCTCTTCCTCTACCCGCACAGCATCACCGGTGTGCTGGCCAGCCGGAACCGCGACGTGATCAAGCGGAACATGTCGGCGCTGCCGGCGTACAGCCTGATCCTCGGATTGATCGCGCTGCTCGGCTACATGGCCATCGCGTCCGGGGTGAAGCCGCTGCCGGGGTCGAAGCCCGGCACCGCGGACGCGAACACGGTCGTGCCGGTGCTGTTCGACCAGCAGTTCCCGGACTGGTTCGCCGGTGTGGCGTACGCGGCCATCGGCATCGGCGCGCTGGTGCCCGCGGCGATCATGTCGATCGCGGCGGCGAACCTGTTCACCCGCAACATCTACAAGGAGTACCTGAAGCGGGACGCCTCCCCGGCCCAGGAGGCAAACGTCTCGAAGATCACCTCGCTGGTGGTGAAGGTCGGTGCGGTGGCCTGCATCGTCTTCCTCGACCCGCAGTTCTCCATCGACCTCCAGCTCATCGGCGGCGTGATCATCCTGCAGACGCTGCCGGCGGTGGCGCTCGGTCTCTACACCCGATGGTTCCACCGCACCGGACTGATCGTCGGCTGGGCGGTCGGCATGGGGTTGGGCATGTGGATGCTCTACCAGGTGGCCAGCCCGACCCGGAAGCACTTCGGCGGCTCGGCGTTCCCGCTGTCCGAGTTCGGGTTCGACACCACCAAGACGATCTACGTCGGCATCGTGGCGGTCCTGGTCAACCTGGCTGTCGCGGCACTCGTGACGCTGGCGCTGCGGGCCGCGAAGGTCGAGGAAGGAGCCGACGGCACCACGCCCGACGACTACTTCGCCGACGAGGGCGACCCCCGGGTCACCCCGGGCACCGACCGCGACGCCGACTCGGCCCGCGAACCAGTCGCCTGATCCGAGGCACGTACGCGCTCCCCCGCCCCCTCCCGCGCCTCCCGCCCCCTCCCGCGCCGATCTTGCACTTTGTGTCGTAGAAAAGTCAGGATTTGTGGCATAGGTATCGACAGAAAGTGCAAGATCGGCGAATTCGGCGTGGGGTGGGGTGGGGGTCAGGGCTCGGGGTTAGGGGCGGTTGCGGTTTATCAGGGCCTGGTTGAGGCGGCCTAGGAGGACTGCGAGGGCGGAGCGGTCCTCGGTCGTCCAGTCGGCCAGCATGTCGCCGTAGAGCCGAGTGCGGGCGGCCTGCACGGCGGCCATCCGTTGCAGGCCGGCGGTAGTGGGGGAGATGACCGTGCCCCGGCCGTCGGACGGGTCCGGGGTCCGCGTGATCAGGCCGTCGCGTTGCAGGGCGGAGACCTGCCGGGTCACCGTCGAGCCGTCCAGGTTGAGTCGGGCGGCGAGCGCGGAGACGTTCTGCGGGCCGGCGTCGGCCAGGTGACGCAGGATGACGTACGCCGCGCGGTCCAGCACCCGGTGCTCGGCGGTGCCGGTGGCCCGCCGGGTGGCCTCGCCGAAGCGCATCAGCAGGGCCACCTCGGTCTCGATCTGGCCGAGGGTGCTCTCGTCGTCGTCACTCATAGCTGTATGATACAGGATAAGTACCTGTATGATACAGCTAGTTGAGGAGTCGGAGTGGATCGGCGTACCGAACCGAACCGCAGTGCCATCTACGCCACCACACTGGTGGCCTTCCTCGCCATCGCCGGCATCGCCGTCGTCGACCCGATCCTGCCGGCCATCGGCGAGGCGATCGGAGTCAGCGCCTGGCAGGTCGAGTTGCTGTTCACCGCGTACATCGCGGTCATGGCTCTTGGCATGATCCCGGCGACGCTGGCCAGCGGCCGGTTCGGCTTCAAACCGGTGCTCATCACCGGCGTCTCCGTGGTCGGCCTCGCCGCGATCCTCGCCTCGTTCAGCGACAACATCGTGCAACTCTCCGTGCTGCGCGGTGTCTGGGGGCTGGGCAACGCGATGTTCTTCGCCACCGCCATGGTGGTGCTCGTCAACCTGGCCGTCGACCGGGAATGGGTGGTCGGCCTCTTCGAAACCGCCCTGGGCCTCGGCTTCGCCGTCGGCCCACTGATCGGCGGCCTGCTCGGCGAGGTCAGCTGGCGGCTGCCGTTCTTCGTCTGCGGCGTCTTCATGGTCCTCGCCCTCGGCGTGGCCTCCCGCAAACTCCGCGAGCCCACCAACCGGCAGGCCCCGGTACGCGTCGGCCAGATCTTCGCCACCTACCGCCGGCCGGCGTTCATCGCCCTCTGTGCGGTGACCGCCGCGTACAACTTCGTGTTCTTCGTGGTGCTCGGCTACACGCCGCTCTTCCTCGGCCTGGACGTCATCCCGCTGGGGCTCGCCTTCACCGGCTGGGGGCTGGGCCTGGCCGCCGGCATCATGGTGATCGGCCACCGGCTGGCCCACCGCGTCGGCGCCGTGCAGACCGTCGGCGTGGCCATCGCCGGGCTACTGGTCTGCATGGTCCTCTTCGCCACCTCCGGCAGCACCGCCGAGGCGCTCGTGGTGCTGGTGCTCGCCGGACTCTGCATGGGCCTGGCCAACGCCAACCTCACCGATCTGGCGCTCGGCCTGGGCTCCAGCGACCGGCGGGTCGCCACCGGCGCGTTCAACCTGGTCCGCTGGGGTGCCGCCGCGCCCGCGCCGATTATCTCCGGCAAGCTCGCCGAACACTCGCTGTCGTTGCCGTTCTGGGTCGGCTTCGGGGTCCTCGCCGTGGGCGTGCTCGTCTACCTGGCGTTCGCGCACCTGATGGCGGCCGGCTACGGCGAACGGGTGCTCTGGTCCCGCTGGAACCGCGCCGCCGCCGACGCCGAACACGCGGCCGAGGAGCCGGTGGGCGAGGCCTACTGACCCGGCGCCCGGCGCGGCGGGACAGCCCGCCGGTCGGGCCGGTCAGGTCAGAGCGCGCCAGAGCAGGTACAGGCCGATCGTCGTGCCGAACACCACGATCAGCGTCTTGAGCAGCACCGGCGGCAGTCGGCGCACCAGCCGGGCGCCCGCGTACCCACCGACCAGGGTGGCCGGCGCGACCACCGCGACGGCCGTCCAGTTCACCGGGCCGAACACGGCGAACACCACGAGCGTGGTCAACCCCACGAGCGCGGAGAGCAGATTCTTGATCGCGCTGACCCGCGCCAGGGTCGCGTCCAGCACCAGGGCCAACCCGGCGACAAGCATCACCCCGAGGGCCGCCCCGAAGTACCCGCCGTACACCGCACCCAGCGCGACCATCGTCTGTACGGCGACCGTCCGCCGGCGTGGCGACAGGTCCCGGGGGTGACCGACCAGCCGGCGCAGCGGGTCCTGGAAGGCCAGGACCGCTGTCGCGCCGAGGACGAGGAACGGTACGACAAGCTCGAACGTACGAGCCGGGGTGGCCAGCAGCAGCAACGCGCCGAGAATCGTGCCGACGATCGTGGTGGGTAGCAGCGTGGCCAGAGCACGGGTACGCGGAAGGTCCATCCGGCTGCCCGCCACGCTGGCCAGGTAACCGGGGAACACCGCGATCGAGTTGCTGACGTTCGCCGCGACCGGGGGCAACCCGACCGCGATCATCGCCGGAAAGGTGATCAACGAACCACCGCCGGCCACCGCGTTCACCGTGCCCGCGGCGAGACCCGCGGCGAGCAGCAGCGCGGCGTGGGAGAGATCCATAGCCCCACGAGGCTAGCGTCTGCCCGCCGGAGCGGATCCGCCGGACCAGCGACGTTGAGCTGCGTGATCTTGCTCAGGCGGGGCGGCAATACCGGCGGAGCGGAGTCGGCCGGATTGCCTCCGCGCGCCGCACGACTGCTGGGTCAGGTGTCGCCGGGGTGACGCAGATAGGCCTCGACCATCGTTCGCAGCGCGTACGTGAGACCGGCGTAGCGATCGTCGGCGGGGTCCATGGCCTGCCAGTCCCGTGCGAGCTTGTCGACCAGATCCAACAGCGGCAGGTGGCTGTCCATCAGCGCGTCCTCGCCGAAACGCTTGGCGATAACGGCATACGCGTGGTTGTCCGCCTCGTTGCATCGACGGAGGTACCGAACAAGCTCATGGTCGTTCATCCGCCCATCTTCGGGCAGTGGACGCGCCATCGGACCTGGGTGTGCCCCGCACCATTTTGGTAACAGCACGTCGGACCCCGGCTCGCTGACCAGGTCACGCGAAGCCCCAGCACGACGGCGGAGGAGCCCGGCGTGGAACCCTCGCCGATGCCGGTGTCTCCTCCAGGTTTTGCGGTGGCGCACTCCGGAAGCTGAGTGTGGAGTCGGGGAATGTCCTCGCATCTGGATTTCTTCGCCGACTTCGCGGTCAGCGGCATGGTCCTCGGCGTCGGTCTCGGCTCCCGACCGGACGACTGGCCGGGCGTACTGGGGTCAGACTTCGATGAGGGATCGTGGAACGATCGCCACCTGGTGCGGCAGTTCGGGTTCGTCAACGCCAACTTCCAGGACGGGTCGGGCGAGTGGGTCTGTGATTCCGTCGTCGTCCACGCCTGGAAGTTACACAAGTTCGACGACATGGTCCCCAATGCGATCGGCAGCCGGTACGGGAGCTTCCCGCCCCGGGTGCCGTTCGAGGAGGTGGCCGAGCGGCTCGTCAGCGCGGGCGTGGAGATCTATCACGTCCGGCGGGTGCATATGGCTTCCCTCGAGAATTATTGGATACCGGATTGCAAGGTCATGTTCTGGTTGATCTCCGAATACCAGCTGGAAGACTTCCCCGCGTTGCGGCTCGGGGACGTCGATTCGGTGTCCACCGTCACCGGCGTCGACCTTCGGGCGGAGCTGCTGACCCGCTACCGCTGATGGGGCATCACGTCGTCTGCTCCTGATCCACGGGCTGGCCTCTGCCGCTGCTGTGGCACGCTTCGGTGATGATCGAGCTCGCGGACATCGAGGCGGCCGCCGACCGGATCGCCGACCATGTGGTCCACACACCAACCGTGCCCAGCCCCGGCCTGTCCGAGCTGCTCGGCGTGCCCGTCACCGCCAAGCTGGAGCTGCTGCAACGTACCGGGTCGTTCAAGGCGCGTGGCGCGGCGGCGAAGCTGCTCGTCCTGGACGACGCCGAGCGGGCGGCGGGCGTGCTGGCGGTCAGTGGCGGCAACCACGGCATCGCGGTCGCGGTGATGGCCGGCGCCCTGGGCGTGGCGGCGACCGTGGTGATGCCCCGGACGGCGCCGGCGCGTGCCATCGAGGTGGCCCGCGCGGCCGGTGCCGACGTCCATCTGACCGACGGCATGGCCGCCGCGTTCGCGCTCATGTCCCGGCTGCGGGAGGACGGCCTGACCCTGCTGCACCCGTTCGACGACCCGGTGGTGCTCGCCGGGCAGGGCACTGTCGGATTGGAGTTCGCCGACGACGCCGGTGAGGTGACCGACGTGCTGGTCAGCGTCGGCGGCGGGGCGCTGATCGCCGGGGTGGCCGCCGCGCTGCGGGCACGCCGGCCGGGGGTACGGGTCTGGGGCGTGGAGACCGAGGGCGCGCAGGCGATGTCGCAGGCCCTGGCCAAGGGTGGGCCGGTCGAGGTGCCGCTGTCGTCGATCGTCACCACGCTCAGCGCGCCGACCGTCTCGCGGCTCACCTACGACCATGTGACTGCCCTGGTCAGCGACGTGCTCGTGGTCTCCGACGCCGAGGCGGTGCGGGGGACTGTGGAGTTGGCCGAGCATGGGAAGGTCTGGGCCGAGCCGGCCGCCGGATGCCTGCTGCCGGCCGCCCGCCTGGTACGGGAGCGGGTGGGTGACGATGCCCGGTTGGGTCTCGTGCTCTGCGGCGGCAACTCCACGGTCGCCGACGTGGTGTCGTGGACAGCGCACCTGGGGGCCTGAGCGCCCTCGGGTAATCCCCACGGCCCGCCGGCCCCGCCATCGCCATCGCCATCGCCATCGGCCGAGCCGAGCCGGGGCGGAACGGGGCGTCCCCACCACGCCGTTAGGATGAGGGCGCGACGGACGAGTCGACCGGGCGGTCGCGTCGGCGGGCTCCGGCCCGCCGCCGAGGAACGTCCGGACTCCACAGGGCAGGGTGGTTGTTAACGGCAACCCGGGGCGACCCGCGGGACAGTGCCACAGAAAACAGACCGCCGACCCCAACGGGGACGGTAAGGGTGAAACGGTGGGGTAAGAGCCCACCAGCACCCCGGGTGACCGGGGTGGCTCGGTAAACCCCACCCGGAGCAAGGCCAAGCAAGGGCCGTCACCGCTAGATGACGACCCGGCGCAGACGCTTGAGGGCTGCCCGCCCGATGTCTGCGGGTAGGCCGCTGGAGCCTGCCGGCAACGGCAGGCCGAGATGGATGGCCGCCGCCGGCGCAAACCCTTCGGGGTACGCGCCGCGCACAGAATCCGGCGTACAGGTCGACTCGTCCGTCGCCCACCAGATCAGAGCTAGGGAGAACGCACCAACGTAACCGGCGTCACCAGCCAAGGTCAGTCAGCCGCACCAGCGCAAGCGGCTACGGGTCTGCGAGGATCGGCAGATGCCCCTCCTCGGCTATCTCAACCGCTTCCGCCCACCGGTTGATGCATCCGTGCTTGTCGACGCGACGCCGTGGCTTACTCACCCCTTGTTCTGGCCGGCGTTCCTGCTCTCCGTGGGCGGCTCCTACACGGCTGCGGTGGCCTTCGACCTCGATCCGGCAGATGTCGAGGTCTACGCGGAGGAGATGCACCAGCACGGCATCTGGCCCGTCATCTCTCTGAACCTCGCCCAAGGCCACCGCATACACATCCTCTTCCGCAACTACGAGGACGATTCGGGATGGGACTACCTGCTTCAGCAAGCGGGATCTGACGACGTGATCACCGCCGCGTCGCTGGAGGGCGGTTTCCACGGGCCGGCACTCTCCTGGCCCGAGCTGGTCAGGACAGCGAGTCAACCGGACCCGAAGCACAGTCAGGCGGAACGTCTCCTCCTGCTCCTTCCTGCTGTGGGCGATGCCGCCATCCCGCGCGGAGCCAACCAGATGGTAGCGGCGGCCGTCACCGCTGTAGGCGCTCAACGGCGACAGAACGAGGTTGCCGGAGAGCTGCTGGCCGGGAGCAGTCGATTCTGGGGCGACAGCGATTGGACAGAGCAGAAGGGGCTGCCCGTCTGCCTCGGCCACCATGGCCCTCGTCACCTGGAAGCGCCGGCTGACCGCCTTGCCCTGCTGGCCGAGGCCTTCGGCGGCTAGACCCGCAGCGGCTCGGTTGCAAGCCACCTGGAAGCTCCTCGCCGAAGTGCTCGTCATGGCGAGCGGGTACGAGTAGCACCCAGCCATCGGGCCCCAGCGTCCGTGGCCGTCCACGTTGCCCGCGCTCGTCGTCATCCGGTTAGTCACCCGCCCGCACCGCTGGGAAGGCCCTGCTGCACATGGCCTCGACATCACGTAGCCCCTCGTCCTCCCCCCAGATGCAGGCCGCGCAGATAGAGAGGTTGCGATAGTCCGGCCTCGGGTGCGCCTGCGGCGCGTGCCCGCACTCGGGACAGGGCTCACCGTCATGACTGTTCACGCTGCGATCGTCGCAGGCGCGCAGCGTCCATGATTAATAAGTTCGCCCGGCGTCCTGGTCCTCGCGACGGTTGGCCCCCGCGTGCTCAGGGTGTCCGTCGGCAGAACGCTGATCGTCCAGAGAGGAGGAACGTGATGCCCGAACTGCCGGACGAGTGGGTTCAGGTGTGGTTTCTCATGCCGCCCGGCAGCAATGCGACGAGCATGGGGATGGGCGCGATACCGGTGGCGCCGGATCGGGTACGGCTGCCGAGTGCGCCGTGGGCAGCGTTCGACGCCGCGATGCACGACGTCTTTCGGGTCGAGCGCGACCACGAGGGCCAGTGGTGGGTCAAGGAAAAGGTCACGGCATCGGGTTACTGCGCGATCCGCATCTGGGCCCCTGACGACAATGATCCCGAACGGTTCGAGAAGGGTGTCCTGGCTGACTTCGCCCCGCTGCAGGTGAGTGGGGCGGGCATGTTCGGGCTTGTCGTCCTCGATGTTCCACCGACAGTGGATCTGCCCCGGGTGTGGCGGCTCCTACGCGACGGCGAACGCGCCGGCCGTTGGACTGTCGACGAGTTGTGTGTCACCGCGGCGTGGCAGGCGGCCGCTCCATAGTCAGGGGAATCCGCCCGGCTGTCGTGTCGGGAACTCGTACCGGCGACAAGACGGCGCTCACCGGATCGCCGTCGAAACAAGCCGGCGCAACAGATCCGGCGCTGGGTCGATAGTCAATCCGAGCCGTTTATGATCAGTAGATGCAATGCGCTGATCACGCAAAGGATTGCCGACAGTGTGAGGGAGATGCTTGTCGCGACTCCGGGAACCTCGGGATCGGAGAAGAGCGTCCAGTAAGCGTAAACTGCGAATAGCAATGGCAGCACTAATCCGCTGGCCACCTCAGCTGATCCTATTACCGTTCTTAACTTGGTGGACTGCCCGTCAAAGTAAAAATCATCTCGTCTCATCACGGACACCGGGCCATCCCAGTCGAGAAGGAGCGTGTCGAGGGCAGACGTGCTGCACTGCGGCCAGTAGCGCTCCATTATCAAATCATACAGTTTTTCATAGATGTTGAACGCTTTCATAAGGCTTAGGTAGCGCAGGAGAAAGAATAGGCTTGCCACAGGAAGGGCCAGTCTGAAGAACGTGAAGTCCTGTACTTTGACCCCAAGTAGCTCCGCTTCGGTCAGCTTTGCGTTCGAGAGGAGAAAGAACGCGGCCACAAGCGCCACAGAAAGACCAATAGAGCGAGAAGCTTTTCGACCGATTCCGTTGGCGATGTCGAGAAGTCGACCGATGAACATCCGCATGTCTTCCCGATCGACATCCTCGTTGTTCAAAAATTCTTCGATTCTCTTCTCGTACCTGGAACTGTCCACAAGCACCCCATGCGGAAGCCGGATCGATTGGGCCCCTCGATCGAAGCATGCCACCGCAACTCGGTCGCCATCCCGATGCTCCGATGGGTGTCAAGCTCGGTCGGGCGCCGGAGATTGACACCTCGTCCGAAGAACGCCATCCATCGGCGAGCCGCTCATGCGGCGGGGCTGAGCTGGTCGAACGGATCGCGCAAGAGCGGCGTTGTTCGCACCCGTTGTCACTTGTCGGTAAACGGGGGTCAGTGCGGCACCGGGTACGGCCCGTCGGGTTCCAAGACACCTGTCGCCGCGACGGTGCCCCGTCACGTCACCGAGCTGCCGCTCGGCTGGCTCCAGCCGCGCGAGGGCGGGCTCCCCGGCCGGGCCGTCCGTGCAGGTGTGCCCTACGCCGAGACTCCAGGATTGTCTGTCGATCTTGAATCGACTGGTCAGGTCACACCGCCCGGGGGATCATGAGGCGTGACCGGTGCGGACGAGGTGCTGAGGATCGCGGACGTGCGCCGAGCGTGCGC
This sequence comes from Micromonospora sp. DT231, assembly GCF_049847025.1. Lineage (NCBI taxonomy): Bacteria > Bacillati > Actinomycetota > Actinomycetes > Micromonosporales > Micromonosporaceae > Micromonospora > Micromonospora sp. DT231. Next base: position 154,374 of record NZ_JBNCNO010000017.1, read on the forward strand.
GATGCTGTTGGACGCGGCGGAGAGCCGGTACGGCCCTGAGATCCAGCTGTCACAGCTCGACGTCGACTACTACTGGAACGTCGATCTTCGCGCGGCATACACGATGGCCGCGCAGCCGGAACTGGCGATCGACTGTGGGCAGAGCAGCGACGATCTCGCCGAGTTGTCCGGTCTCCTTCAGCGAGATCCGGAGGACGTCGTATCGCTGTGGCACGACATCGGCCACCTGAGTGGGCTCTTGCGGCTGCTGGCGTACCTCGATCTGCCTGACACCGGCGAGGCTCGCGGCGCCTAGACGAGTAAGTCCGAAGTCTGGTCAGTGGTCGTAGGCGATCTGGGACCTGGTCACGGGTTGGCCGGTGGTCCGGTTGTGCCAGATCGCGGCGGTCATCGCGAGGAGGCGTTGCGCGACG
>NZ_JBNCNO010000018.1:0-64293 GCF_049847025.1 Micromonospora sp. DT231
CGCGACCAGGCGCGCCACGACGTCAGCGCCGCCGAGGCGTTGCGCGCCCAGGCCGAACGCGACCGGGACCAGGCCCGCGGGGGGGGGGGGGGGGGCGGGGCCCCCCCCCCCGCTCCGATCAGCGCAGACCCGCCTCGCCCAGCAGCTCACCTGTCAACGTGCCGGGGTCGACCTGCTCGGCGGGCAGACCGCGGGCCGCGAACCAGGCGCCGACCACCCGCACGTCACGGGCCAGGAACTCGGGCCCCTGCGGGTTCGCCACCACGTCGACCACCTGCGGCAGGTCGATCACCACCAGGCGCCCCTGGTGCACGAGCAGGTTGTACGGCGACAGGTCGCCGTGCGCGTAGCCGGCCCGGGCCAGCACCCGCAGCGCCTCCACCAACTGCGCCCACAGGTCGCGCAGCTCGGCCGGACCGGGTCGCAGCTGGGCCAGACGGGGTGCCGCCTCCCCCGACTCGGCGTCACCGACGAACTCCAGCATCAGCTCGGTGCCCCGCAGTTGCACCGGGTACGGCACGGCGATCCGGTCGTGCCCGGCGCTGATCTCCCAGAGCCGGGCCAGGGCGGCGAACTCGGCGGCGGCCCACTGCCCGGCGATCATCTGCCGGCCGAACGCCGTCCGGCTGGCCATGGCCCGGTTCTCCCGGGAGCGGCGCACCCGGCGGCCCTCCAGATAGCCGGCATCGCGGTGGAACAGGCGGTGCTCGGGGTCGCGGTAGCGCTTGACCGCCAGCAGACAGGACCTGTCGGTGTCGGGCACGGCCCGGCGGACCAGGTGGACGTCCGCCTCCTTGCCGGTCTTCAGCACACCCAACTCGGTGTCCTTGGCGGCCAACTCGGTGACCAGCCAGCCCGGGTGCGGCTGGGGCCCGTGGACGGCGTCGTCCCAGGACGACCAGCGTTCGCCGGTGTCCGGGTCAGGGTCGCTGTCCGGGTCCGCGGGCGGCTCGGCGTGCCGCCCGCGTTTCAGAAACTGTGGTTCGTCGTCGTCGAAGCGGCTCTTGCCGCGGCTCCGGCGCTCCAGCGCCGGAAGGTCGTGATCGCGCACTGTGGTGAGGTTCCCTTGGTCGAGGCTGAGAAAGGCAGCTGGAGGTGACCTGCGAAGACGGCCATGGCCGACCTCCTCTTCTCTCGACCGGACACCTGCCCGGGATGCACCATGCGCCGACAATGCTCACCGCGGCGCGTCGGCCGGTCAACCGAATTACCGGCCGCGTCCGCGCGGCGTCAGCATTACCGGCCGCGTCCGCGCGGCGTCAGCATTACCGGCCGCGCCCGCGCGGCGTCAGCGGGCCAGGATCGTGGCGACCGCGGCGATCAGCCCGTCCGCGGTGCGGCTGGGCGCGAACCGGACGTCCGACCAACTGCGCCCCCGGTGCAGCCAGACGCTGGGCAGCCCGACCGCGGCGGCGCCACCGATGTCCGCCTCCGGGCTGTCGCCGACCACCCAGGCGCCGCGCAGCGGCATCCGGACCCGCTGGGCGGCGAGCGCGAAGATCCGCGGGTTGGGCTTGCTGACCCCGCACTCCTCGGAGATCACCCAGTCGGCGACGTAGCGGTCCAGGCCGGTCTGGCGAATCTTGGCGTCGTCGACGCGTACCGTGCCGTTGCAGACCACCACCGGCACCCAGCCGGCGTCGTCGGCGATCCGCAGCGCGCAGGCGGTCAGCGGGTCGAGCCGGGTCTGCGCCACCACCCCGTCGTGCAGGTCCTCCACCAGGTCGATCGAGGGGATGCGCAGCTCGTAGCGGTCCCGGATGGCGTCGGCGAGATCCCAGCGGTCGGTCAACCCGTCGGCGTCGATCGAGATCAGCCAGTCGATGTCGGCGGGGGGCGCTCCGATGCCGTCCAGGAAGCGCTCACCCCAGCGGCGGAACGGCCCGGCGCGGTCCAGCAGGGTGTTGTCCAGGTCCAGCAGGAGCAGTGGCACTCGGGCACCCTACGGGACCGACGTGTCCGCCAACAGATCCTGCGGGTACCGACCTGACGATGTGCTCAGCCGGACATCGACGACCGAGGGCCGCCCTGGTCCGCGAGCCGATCGGCGAGCATCGAATGGGCCGACCGGGTGGCCGCGAGCACGGTCGGGTCCAGCGTCGCCACCAGCACCGCCGTGCCGTCGTCGGCGCCCCGGTCGAGCACCCGTCCCTGCGGGTCGTAGATCGCCGCGCCGCCGTTGAACCGCCACGGGTCGACGCCGCCGACCGCGTTGGCGAAGACCACGAACATCGTGTTGTCCAGGGCTCGCGCGGCGTAGTAGAGGTCCCGGCGGTGCTCGGAGCCGGCCAGGTATCCGCTGGGGCACAGGTAGGCGTGCGCGCCGTCGAGGGCGGCGGCCCGGCCGTGCTCCGGGAAACAGCCGTCGTAGCAGATGCCGAGGCCGAGCCGCCAGTCGTCGACGAGCAGCGTGGCGCCCCGATCGCCGGCGCTGAACAATTCGCGCTCGTCGCCCCACAGGTGCTGCTTGTCGTACCCGACCCGGACGGTGCCGGCCCGGTCGACCACGAGCGCGGCGATGGTCCGCCGCCGGTCCGGGTGCCGGGCGGCGGCGCCGACGAGCACGCTGACGCCGGCCTCGCGCGCCGCGACGCGCAGCGGGTCGAGCCGGGGATCCGCGACGTCACCGGCCGGATCGGCCGTGACGTCCGTGCCGGCCGGGTCGGCGGCGAGGGTCGGCGGGTGGTACGCGCAGAGGAACAGCTCCGGCAGGACGGCCACCCGGGCGCCCCGGTCGGCGGCTCGGCGCACCAGGTCGGCGGCGGCGACCGCGTTTCCGGCGACGTCTCCCGGCGTGGGCGTGGCCTGGACGGCGGCCACGGTCAGCGGGGCGGTGGGCACGGTGCGGGGCGGGGTCACCGGGCGATGGTAGACGGCGACGCTCCAAGCCGTACGTACGGTTTGCATGCCCCGGGGTGACCTGCGACGATCGACGCGTGCCCAGAGTAAGCCAGGACCAGCTCGACGCGCGCCGGCAGGAGATCCTCACCGCCGCGCGGGCGTGTTTCGCCCGGCTCGGCTACGAGGGAGCGACAGTACGCCGCCTCGAGGAGGCCACCGGCCTGTCCCGCGGCGCCATCTTCCACCACTTCCGCGACAAGGACTCACTCTTCCTGGCCGTCGCCGAGGACGATGCCGCCGCCATGGTCGAGACGGTGGCCCGCAACGGTCTGGTGCAGGTGATGCGCGACCTGCTCGCCCGCGCCATGTCGCCGGACACCACCGGCTGGCTGGGCAGCCAACTGGAGGTCTCCCGCCGGCTGCGCACCGACCCGGCGTTCGCCAAGCGCTGGGCCGAGCGGTCCGCCGCGATCGCCGAGGCGACCCGGGACCGGTTGGCGCGCCAGCGCGACGCCGGGGTGCTGCGCGAGGACGTCCCGATCGACGTGCTGGCCCAGTTCCTGGAGCTGGCCTACGACGGCCTGGTGCTGCACCTGGCGATGGGCCGACCGGCCGGTGACCTGGGGCCGGTGCTCGATCTCGTCGAGGAGGCCGTTCGCCGTCCCTGACCGGGTGGGCACCGGTCCGCCGACCGTGGCGACGCTGCTCCACAATGGGGCCGCCGATCCCTCCGGCGACAGGAGCAGTCAGTGATCGTCATCGCCGCGTCGAGCGACACCTGGGGCATCCCCGGCCCGACCTTCCTCCGGTACTACCTCCTGGCGGCCGCCGTGGCGGTGGCGGTCGTGGCCTACTACCGGATCCGCCCGCTGACCGCCCCGGGGCGGACCGCCCACGATCCGCTCGGGCCGCAGCAGGTCGCGTACCTCAACGGCGGCCCCCAACTCGCCATGAACGCCGCGCTGGGCGGGCTGCGCGGCGGCGGTGCGATCGCCGTGCGACCGGACCGCCGGCTGACCACCGTCGGCGCCACGCCGTCCGGGCTGACGCCGCTGGAGCAAGGCATCCACTGGGCCGCCCACCACCACTCGCGGGTCCGGGACCTGCGGCAGCACCGCCACGTACGCTCCGCGCTGGACCAGATCCGCAAAGACCTGGAGCAGCGCGGGTTGCTGACGAACCACAGGCAGCGGGAAGGTTACGGCTTCTGGATCGCGTTCCTGGCCATCCTGCTGGTCCTCGGTGTGTTCCGGTTGATCGCTGGACTGGTCAACGGTCACCCGGTCGGTTACCTGCTGCTGACCCTGGTCTCGCTCCTCGCCATCGTGCTGGTGCTGCGCCGGGCACCCCTGCAGACAAGGGCCGGACGCGCCGCGCTGCGCGACGTCCGCCGCCAGCACACCCACCTCGAACCCGCCTCCGCGCCTGCCTACGCCACCTACGGAGCGGCCGGCGCGGCGATGGGCGTGGCCCTGTACGGCACCGCCTCGCTCTGGGCGCTCGACCCCGGCTTCGCCGAGCAGGCCGAGATCCAGCGCCAGGCCATCTCCAGCAGCGGCGGTTCGACGGGCGGCTCCGACGGCTGGGGCGGCGGAGGCGACAGCTCCGGCGGTGGCTCCGATGGCGGCAGCTCCTGCGGTGGTGGAGGTGGCGGCTGCGGCGGTGGCGGCGGGTGCGGCGGATGACCGGGCCGTCCGGGGTGGGCATCGGCTGGCGGTCGGAGATCGCCGGCTTCGTGGCCGAGCTGCCGGGGCTGCGCTTCGTCGAGGTGGTGGCCGAGGCGGTGTCCGCCACCGGGCCGCTCCCGCCCGGCCTGACGCAGCTGCGGGAACGCGCGGTGACAGTCGTACCGCACGGGGTGCGGCTCTCCCTCGGCGGCGCGGAGCCGGTCGACCCGGCCCGGGTCGCGCACCTGGCCGCGGTGGCGCACCGGCTGGACGCGCCGCTGGTCAGCGAGCACATCGCGTTCGTCCGGGCGGGCGGCCTGGAGGCCGGGCACCTGCTGCCGCTGCCGCGTAGCCGGGAGGCGGTCGCCGCGGTCTGCGCAAACGTGGCACGGGCACAGGCCGAGCTGCCGGTGCCGATCGCGCTCGAACCGATCGCCGCGCTTGTCGACTGGCCCGACGACGAGTTGGACGAGGCGGACTTCCTCACCGAGATCCTCGACCGCACCGGGGCGCTGTTGCTGCTGGACGTGGCGAACGTGCACGCCAACGCCCGCAACCGGGGCACCGACCCGCTGGCGTTGCTGGACCGGCTGCCGCTGGAGCGGGTCGCGTACGCCCACGTGGCCGGCGGCGCGGAGCACGGCGGGTTCTACCACGACACCCACACCGACGCGGTGCCGGCGGTGGTGCTGGAGCTGGTCGAGGCGCTCTGCGCCCGACGGCGACCGCCGGCGCTGCTGCTGGAGCGCGACGGGCACTACCCGCCGGCCACCGAGCTGCGCGCCGAACTGGACGCCCTGGCCGCCGCGGCGGGCTTCCCGGCCGTGACATGACGGGCCCACCCGACGGCGACGCCGCGCCCACGCCCCGCGCGGGGCTCGCCGAGCGGCAGGCCGAACTGGTCGCGGCGCTTGTCGCCGGGGGTAAGCCGCCAGCGGGGTTCGCGCCGGGCCCGCTGGCCGCCACCCGCGCGGCCCTGCTGCGCAAGCGGGCCGGCGAGGTGGCCCGGCACTGGCCACTGCTCGCCGCCGGCCTCGGCCCCGGATGGTCGACCACATTCGCCGACTGGGCCGCCCGGCGACCCACCGCCGGATCACTGCGCGACGGTTGGGATTTGGCCCGCGAGCTGCACGACAAGCAGGCGCTCCCCCCGGTGGCCGCCGACGAGTTGGCCGTCCGGGAGGCGCGCCTGCGCTACGACGGGCTCCGGGCGCCGCGCCCGCGCCGGGCGCCGGCGGTGGGCCGCGCCGGCGGCGCCGTCGCGGTGCAGATCGCCGGCCGGGTACGCCTGCTGCGCCCCGCCCCACGGGTATCCGACCTCGCTGGCGACGCCGTAGCGGATGCGGCAAGATCGGAGTCATGGACCTCGGACTGACCGACCGCGTGTACGTGCTCACCGGCGCCTCCCGCGGTCTGGGTTACGCGACCGCGCAGAGCCTGGTCGCCGACGGTGCGCGGGTGGTGCTCTCGGCCCGGGATCCGGAGGCGGTGGCCGCCGCCGCGCAGCGGTTGGGTGGCCCGGAGCACGCCGTCGGGGTGACCGCGGACCTGACCGACCCGGAGACCCCGGGGCAGCTCGTCGCCACCGCCCGGGAGCACTTCGGCCGGCTCGACGGCGCGCTGATCTCGGTCGGCGGCCCACCGGCGGGCAACGCCGCGGCGATCACCGACGAGCAGTGGCGGCTCTCCTTCGAAACGGTCTTCCTGGGCACCATCCGTGCGGTCCGCACCATCGCCGCCGCGCTGCCCGAGGGCGGCGCGATCGGGCTGGTGCTCTCCACCTCGGCGCGCGGGCCGGTGCCCGGCCTGGGCATCTCCAACGGTCTACGGCCCGGCCTGGTCGGCGCGGCCAAGGACATCTCCGACGACTACGGCCCGCGCGGGGTCCGGGTGGTCGGGCTGTTGCCCGGCCGGATCCTGACCGACCGCAACCGGGAACTCTTCGCCGCGACCGGCGACCCGGAGCAGGCCCAGGCCACCGCGGAGGCCAGCATCCCGCTGCGCCGCCTCGGCGACCCCGCCGAGTTCGGCCGGGTGGCCGCGTTCGTGCTCTCCCCCGCCGCGAGCTACCTCACCGGGATCACCCTGCCGGTCGACGGCGGCGCGCTGCGCGGGCTGTGACAGCCGAGCGGGCCCGAGTTGCCCGGCCGGTGACGCCCGGTTCGGTCCGGCCGAGTCGCGCGGACCTGGCGGCGGCCGCCGACCGGACCATTCCCGACGTCCTCGCGCCGGGACTGACGGTGCTCTTCGTCGGCATCAACCCGGGCCTCTGGTCGGCCGCCACGGGCTGGCACTTCGCCCGGCCCGGCAACCGGTTCTGGCCCGCCCTGCACCGAGGCGGGTTCACCCCCCGTCTGCTGCACCCGAGCCAACAGGACGAGCTGCCCGCGCTCGGGCTCGGCATCACCAACATGGCCGCCCGGGCCAGCGCCCGCGCGGACGAGCTGAGCACCGAGGAACTCCTCGACGGCGCGGCGATCCTGACCGACAAGGTCGCCCGGTACCGACCGCGCTGGGTGGCGGTGGTCGGGGTGACCGCGTACCGGATCGGTTTCCGACGACCGAAGGCCACCTTCGGGCCGCAACCGGAGCCGCTGGCCGGCGCCCGACTGTGGGTGCTGCCCAACCCGAGCGGCCTGAACGCGCACTTCACCCCGGTCACCCTGGGCCTGGCCTTCGCCGAGCTGCGCGTGGCGGCGTCCGGTGCCTCCCCGGCGTCCGGGCGCCCCACGGGCTGATCAGTGACGGAGGTCCCTCCGTGGGTGGGCGACTGCCGTCAGCGGCCGCGGGCGGGCGCGCCCCGGTGAGGCGTCGCCGATCGCGGCCCGGTCGACGGCGCCCTGGACCAGGTCCGCCTCCGGCAGGTTCAGGGCACGGAACTCGTGCACGGCCCGCTCCCGGTGTTCGCGGGCGGCAACCGGGTCGCCCAGCTCGGCGTAGGCGTCGCCCAGGTACCGCTGGGCCCGCGCCGCCTCGTGCCGGTCGCCGGTACGCGCGGTGTGCTCGGCGGCCTCCCGATGGCACTCCAGGGCCTGATCCGGGTGGCCGGTACGGAGCAGCGCCACGCCCAGGCTGTTGAGCACCTCGGCCTGCAGCACCCGGTCGGCGATCACCCGGCTCGCGTCCAGGGCCCGCGTCAGCACCGCGATCGCCTCGACGACCTCGCCCAGGTCGAGCAGGCAGGCGCCGGTACGGCTCAGCGACCGGCACTCGTCGGCGCGGTTGCCCGTACTGTCGAACGTCTCCAGGGCCTGTTGCAGCAGCGGGATAGCGCGGGACGGTCGCCCCGCACGCTCGTGGACGAACGCGAGCCCCTTGAGCGCCGCGCCCTCCCCGGTACGGTCGCCTGTCGACCGGCCGATCTCCAGGGCCTGCTCCAACATCTCGATCGCCTCCTCGAACCGCCCGGTCCAGGCCAGGCTGCGCCCCACGTTCGTCAGGACCCGGCCCTCGGCCACCCGTGCGTTGATCGCCCGCAGCCGGTCCACCGCCTGCCGCGACCAGAACAGCGACTCCTCGTAGCGGCCGAGACGCTCGTAGGCGAAGCCCAGATTGCACATCACCCGACCCTCACCGGCCTGGTCGTTCAGCTCGGCGAAGACGGCAAGTGCCGCGAGGTAGTGCTGCACGCCGTCCAGCAACTGGCTCGACATGTCGTGGCAGAGCCCGAGCGTGCTGAGCACGTCGGCCTCGCCCTGCCGGTCGCCGAGCTCCCGGAATCCGCGCAGCGCCTCATCGAGGCAGCTCAGCGCCTCGGTGTGGAAGCTCGTCCAGGCATAGTTGGCCCCCAGGTTGAGCAGGGCCGTGCTGCGCCCGGCGAGGTCACCCAGCTTCCGGGCGGCCTCGGCGGCGGCGACCTGCAGCTGCTCGTTCGCCCCGAAGTGCCCGCCGGCCTGCAGGTGGTGTCCGAGGATCGCGGCCATGTCGACGACCCGCTCCGGCCCGGCCGCGCTCGCCACCGCCAGCAGGTTCGTGCTCTCCTCACCGAGCCAGGTCAGCGCGTCCGGGTGCGGGAAGTAGTCGGCCGGCCCGGTGCCCCGGTCCGGCAGCCACCGGTACGGGTACAGCTCCCGGATCGCCGCCGCCGCGGTGGCCACGTAGTGGTCGAACACCCGGGCCAGCGCCGCGTCCCGGGCTGGCTCGTCCTCCCGCACGGCCAGGTCCCGCGCGTACGCCCGGAGCAGGTCGTGGAAGTCGTACGCGTTCGGCCCGCGCTGCTGCAGCAGGTTCTGGTCGAGCATCGACTCCAGGAACGCCTGCGCGGCCGGTGGGGTCAGCCCGGTCAGCGCCGCCACCGAGCCCGGGGTCAGCGCGTCGCCGGGGTGCAGGGCCAGCAGCCGGTAGTGCCGCTTCTGCTCGTCGTCCAACTCGCGATAGGACAGCTCGAAGACGGCGCGGACCGTGCTGCCGCCGGCGGACAGCCCGTCCAGCCCGTGCGTCCGCAGGTACTCCACCAGGTTCTGCACGGTCCACGAGCTGCGTGCCCGCAGGCGTTGCGAAGCCAGCGCGACCGCGATCGGCAGGTGGCCGCAGAGCTCGGCGACCTCGGTGGTGGCGCGCATGTCGGCGACCTTGTCGGCGCTGGCCGTGGTGCGCAGCATCCGCAGCGCCTCGTCCGGGCTGAACGCGGGCAGCGCGATCTGGCGTACGTGCGAGAGCCCGGCCAGGCTGCGCCGGCTCGTCATGATCGTCAGGCTGTACGGGCTGGTCGGCAGCAGATCACGCACCTGCTCCTCGTTCGCCACGTTGTCCAGCACGACGATCGCCTCGCGCCCGGCGAGCCGGTCGCGATACATGGCGGCCCGCCCGTCGAGGTCGGCCGGGATGCGGGAGCCGGGCACCCCGAGGCGCCGCAGGAACGAGTCGAGCACCTCGCCCGGGTCGATCGGGGCGCGCTGCCTGTCGAAGCCGCGCAGATTGGTGAACAGTTGCACGTCCGCGTACCGGCCGTCGCGGATCAGTTCGTGAGCGACCCGGATGGCGAACTGGGTCTTGCCGATGCCGGCCATGCCCTCGACCACGACCACAAGCGGGTGTGGGGAGTGCCCGGCCTCGTCGATCCACGAGCGCAGGCCGGCCATCTGCGGCTCGCGGCCGACGAACCCGGCCAGCTCGTGGGGTAGCTGACGCAGCGCCTCGACCGACTCGGAACGCTGGGTGGCGGCATGCGCGGTGATGCACGCGTCGCGCCACGCGGCGACCTGGGCGGGGTCCAGCCCCAGCGCCCGGACCAGCCGGACGACCAGGTCGATGTCGAGGCGACGGCGGCCGGTCTTGAAGATGTCGGCGACCGTGCTGTGCGAGACCGCGACGGCCTCCGGGTCGGCCGAGATGCGCTTCGCGAGAACCCGGTACGACGGCATGTTCGCCCAGTTCCAGAGGCTCTTCAGGGCGCCGACGAACTCGTCGACGGACCGCGGCTGGCCCGGGCCGGGCGTCGGCGGGCGGCTGGTGTCGTCGTTCATCGGCGTGCCTTTCCCCGTGGGCGGCGCCGGGCGTACGGATTCGTACGGACTACTCGCTCCGTCGCCCCGGACACCGGCAGAGTCCTGGTCGGACATCTCCCTGCTCACGCACGACAAACCCCGCTACGAGCAGTACGCGTCGATCGGGTTGGTGCGCCACCTGCTGCGGGTCGCAGGGCAACACCGCCACACCGGCCGAGCGCGCGCACGTCTGTCTGGTCTTCCGCCGGATCCTGGAGGGACGACTGGAGTTCGAGTTGGCCGGTGGTGGCCGATCTCGGCGACAGCCCGGCCGAGCGGGGCCTGCGCGATGAGATCGTCACCCTGGACCAGCGGATACGCGCGTGGCGTGCCTTCCATACCAGGCAGCTCGCGGGGCGGCAGGATCCGGGGTATCTGCCGGCGGGCGCGGCCGCATCCGGCGGCACGTCCGGGTATCCCTATCTGGCTGCGCAACGGCCACCGCGAGCCTCGGCGATGGAAAGAGGACCGAAGCGCGATTCGGACCACCAGGCACCCTCCGGCGATTGCAAGACAGGTTCGCGCTGAATTTTATTCCTCCGCCGCACGTCGTCGCGGAATGCATGTCAGTTGTCCCAGTCAATGGAACGGAATGGAATATGAAGGCCGAGCGAAGCGCCACGTTGCGTGACCGATTCCCGGATCTGCAATTCGCCATGATCACGGACGTGGTGATCGACGCCGATTTCCCGACCAGGGCGGCTGCCCTGGACGTGGCCGCGACGGTCGAGCGGGACGCGGACCGGATCGAGCGGGCGGTCGCGGCGGCCGACACGTTCTTCCGGGCCGAGGGTCACCGCTGTCCCCTGCCCGGCCAGCTCGCCGGCACCCGGCGCAAGGGCCTGCCCCCGGTGCCGTCGCTCGTCCGCGCGCTGCTCTACGCCGAGATGAGCACCGGCGTGCTGCTCGGCGTCCAGGACGCCGCGGGGATGCGGGGCGACCTCCTGCTCGACCTCGCCCAGGACGGGGAGACCTTCGCGGGAATGCGCGGTGACGTGGTGTGCCGGGCCGGTGAGCCGGTGATCCGCGACGGGGCCGGGATCATCGCCTCCGTCTTCCAGGGACCCGACCACCGGACCCGGATCGACGACGGCACCACCCAGCCGATCTTCTACGCCTTCGGCGTGCCGGGGCTGGACCGGGAGCGGCTCGACGCGGCGATCACCGCCGTACGGGAGCTGTTCCCGGCCGGCAGCGCGGTCGTCCACGGCTGAAAGGAACCGCCATGTCCACCTCACCCCTGCTGATCGTGGTCTGCCCGATGGACCGGGAGACCCGTTCGCACATGCTGGAGTCGGTCGGCGCCCACCACCGGGTCTGGCTCTTCGTCGACACCGAACCCCACCTGGGAGAGTGCCCACGCGGCCGGTCACACCGTGATCGACACGCTCGACGCGGACCGGATGACCGAGCAGGCCCGCCGGCTCGCCCCGGACGCGATCGTCTGCTGGGACGAGACCCGGATCCTGGCCGCCCGCAGCGGCGGTGACCTGATCTCGTACCTCGGTCGTCTGGTGACCGGCGCGGACGCCGCGCTGGCGGCGGCGTCCCTCGCCCTCGGGGAGCGCCCGGAGCCCGGCCCGGCCGGGTATCCGGCGGCGGCCGTGCGGTTCCTCTACCCACAGGTGGAGACCGTGGTCGGCGAGGTGGAGATCGCCGCGGACCGGCTGCCGTCCGGGATCGTGCTGGCCCGCGCCCTAGCCGGCCCCGGGCACGTCCTGGAGTTGCCGCCCGCCCCGCACACCGGCCGGTACGCGGTCCTGGTCGCCGTGGGCGGCAGCATTTCCCCGCCCATTCCTCGCATTTCTCCGGAGAGACCCCCATGCCTTTTTCCGATCCACCGGACGCGTCCCGCATCGAGGTGCGGACCCGGCAGACCGCCGTGTCCTGCCCGAACCCGCTCGCCGCCTGTCTGGCCCTGCGCCCCATCTTCGGAGCGGCCCGCGTCTACCTGCTCGAATCGCTGTCCGGACCCGCCTCCGACCGCAGGTCGGCGACCGTGGGCTTCCAGCCGCTCATGGAGATCTCGGTGCACCGGGGCGCCGTAGCGGTCACCGGCGTCGCCGCCGTGCGCGACAAGGCCGTGGCGGCCGGGATCGCCACCGGCACCCTGGTCGAGACCCCCGACGGCCTGCGTCTGCCGGACGACCCCGCGCTGTGGGGCTTCGTGCGGGCCGTGCAGGCCCGCTTCGACACCGGCGGCACGCCGCAGCCGGTGGCCGCCCTCGGCGTGGCCGCGCCGCAGACGGTGACGAGCCGTCGCGTCGCGGTTCGGGCCGCACCGATGCGGGCATGATGCCGTGCCGCGGCGATCAGTCGCCGGAGACGCGATGATGCTCGACGGTCTCCATGTCGATGAACGCCTGGATCATGCCGCGGTAGATCCGCTCGATCAGGTCCGGGTCCGCGCCGGCCGCACCGGCCAGGGCCCGGACCCGGGCCACCACCTGCGCCACCCGCTCCGGCGCCCGCACCGCCTGCCGGTCGGTCTTGAGCGGGGCGGCCTGCCGGACCAGGTCCGCGCGCCGGGCGAGAAGGCCGACGATCTCGGCGTCCAGGTCGTCGATCGCGGTACGGATGCCGGCCAGCGCCGGCGCGGTGTCTGCCATGCCGGAAATCTTCGCACGAACCACCGGATGCCCGGTTCGCTGTCATCCGGGCCGCTGACACACGGGAGGAGGGGCCGATGACCCCGACGACACCGCTCGGCCACCGACCGGCGGCCCGCCTCGCCCGCCAGCACCTGCTGCCGTGGCACATCGCCGTGGAGAAGGCGCGGCTGCTGAAATACCAGCGGATGCGACTGCTCAGCAAGCAGGAGGCGGCCGACATCGGCCGGCTGTTGCACGACGCCGGGCGCGCCGCGACGATCACCGGCGGCGGTCGGCAACTGGGATCTGTTCCTGCCCCAGCGGCGCCTGGTCCTCGTCGAGCACGGCGGCCACCACCTCAACGTCACCCGCCCCGACCTGCTCGCCTCGGTGATCGAACGGGACCTGGCCGCGCTGCGCCCGCCCCCGTAGGAGCCGGCCGGGTGCCGGCGGGCGGGTGCGAGGACCGCCGGCGACGGGTCCCTCGCTCCTCCTCGCCAGCGTTGGTGTTCGCACTGAGCTTGGTGTTCGCACTGAGCTTGGTGTTCGCACTGAGCAAAGGCCTGCCTCAGGACGTGCCTTTCGGGTTCGAGTTCTGAGGTGCTCCCAGTGCGACGAACCACGCGCCATCGACGCGACGAAGCCAGATGACATCGGAGTACGGTGACGCGTCCAACTGCCCGGACAGGGTCACCCGCACCTCGGCGGCGGACGCCGTCCTGTCGAACCGCCAATCCGACAGGACGAGGCGATCACCGCCAAGTGCGCTGATCCGCCGGTTGATCTCCGCCGCCGAATCGTTCTCCGGATTCGCGATATCAGCCAGCCTGCCGCGGTCCTTGTCGCGAAGGGCCGTCACGTAGTCGGCGACCACCGCCTCGGGCGAGGCTGCGCCGTCCGGACCCCTGGACCGGACACCGACAACCAGCCCGACGACCAGGCATGTTGCGACGACGGCGAGGGTAAGGATCAATGCTTTCCGGGTCATGCCCGGTGAGCCTACGTCCAGACATCGACATGGATCGGGCTGAGCGGATGTCGTTGGCGGCGGGTGGCGGCACCTCGTCGGCTCGGCATCAACCCGAACCTCTGGCCTTCGCCGAGCTGCGCAGGACGGCGTTCTGACGAGCGGTCAGCGACGGGCTTGTCCCACGGCACCGGCACACCTACCCTCGGCGCAGACCGCGACCGCGCCACAGTGGAGTGACAATGACGGATGTGTCCGCCGGCACGGCCCCGGGTTCGACAGTCGCGACCCCCACCGAGGTGTCCACCGGGCCGATCCGCACGCTAGTCGGCATCCAGTTGTACGCCGTGGCGGCCTACCTCGCCGCGGCCGTCGTGCCCTATCTGTGGGCCCCCCGGCCGTACCCGCCGACCTGGACCTTCATCGTGCCCGGCTGGCTGCTCGGCGTGCCGGGTTTCTACCTCACCCTGCTCGGGCCGGTGCCCGGCCTGCTGCTCGCGGTGGTCGGGGTCGGTGCGCTGGTGGCGACGCGCCGCCGCTGCCCGGCGACCCGGTACCGGTGGTGCGTCGCCTCCACCGCTCTCGTCGCCGCGTACGGCCTGTTCGCCTGCACGCCGTTGGCCAGCACCATCGCTGCCTTCGTGGCGGACTGAGCCGAGCACACCCGGTGTCGACGGCCAGGGCGTGTGAGATCAGTTGGCGGCGGCGGGTGGCAGCACCTCGTCGGCGCGGTACGTGCCCAGTGGCATGACCACCGGCTCGGGGCCGGTCGCGTCGACGAACGGGCGGGGCGAGTCGGCGACCGCGAACTGGGTCCGGTACAGCTCGGCGTAGAGCCCGCCGACCGCGACCAACTCGTCGTGGCGCCCTCGCTCGACGATCCGCCCACCGTCGAGGACCAGGATCTGGTCGGCGTCGCGGACGGTGGAGAGCCGGTGTGCGATGACAAGCGCGGTCCGCCCGGCCAGCGCCACCGACAGCGCCCGCTGCACCGCCGCCTCGCTCTCCGAATCCAGGTGTGCGGTCGCCTCGTCGAGGATCACGATCGACGGGGCCTTGAGCAGCAGCCGCGCGATCGCGATGCGCTGCTTCTCGCCGCCGGAGAACCGGTAGCCGCGCTCCCCCACCGTGGTGTCCAGCCCGGCGGGCAGCGCTCGGACCAGGTCGGCCACCTGCGCCCCGGCCAGGGCGGCCCAGATCTCGTCGTCGGTGGCGTCCGGCTTGGCGTACCGAAGGTTCTCGGCGATCGTCTCGTGGAACAGGTGCGAATCCTGCGTGACCACACCGATCTCGTCGCGCAGGGAGGTGAGCGTCGCGTCCCGCACGTCCACCCCACCGACAAGCACCTGCCCGTCGGTGACGTCGTAGATCCGGGAGATGAGCATGGACAGCGTCGACTTGCCGGCGCCGGACGGGCCGACGAGCGCGACCATCTGCCCCGGCTCGACGCTGAACGAGACACCCTTGAGCACCGGCTCGTTGACGGTCCGGTCCAGGGTGGCGACCTCCTCCAGCGAGGCGAGGGAGATCTCGGCGGCGCTCGGGTAGCGGAACCGCACATCCCGGAAGTCGACCCGGCCGGCGCCCCGGGGCACCGCCACCGCGTCCGGCTTCTCCACGATGCCCGGCTGGAGGTCGAGCACCTCGAAGACCCGGTCGAACGAGACAAGCGCGCTCATCACGTCCACCCGGACGTTGGAGAGCGCGGTGAGCGGCCCGTACAGGCGAGTGAGCAGCAGCGCGAGGGTCACCACGGTGCCCGCGCTGACGCCGCCGGTGACGGCGAGCCACCCGCCGAGGCCGTAGGTGAGCGCCTGGGCCAGCGACGCGACGAGCAGCATCGCCACGAAGAACGTGCGGGAGTACATCGCCGACTGGATGCCGATGTCGCGGACCCGCTCGGCCCGGTCGGCGAACCGGCGGGCCTCGATCTCCGGTTGACCGAAGAGCTTCACCAGCAGCGCGCCGGCCACCCCGAACCGCTCGGTCATGGTGGCGTTCATCTTGGCGTCGAGGTTGTACGACTCGCGCGTGATGTCGGCCAGCCGCCGACCGACCCGGCGGGCCGGGATGATGAAGATCGGCAACAGCACCAGCGAGAGCGCGGTGATCTGCCAGGAGAGGGTGAACATCACCGCGGCGGTGAGCACGAGTTGGATGACGTTGCTGACCACCCCGGACAACGTCGAGGTGAACGCCCGCTGGGCGCCCAGCACGTCGTTGTTGAGCCTGCTGACCAGGGCGCCGGTCTGGGTACGCGTGAAGAACTGCAACGGCATCCGCTGCACGTGGTCGTAGACCCGGGTGCGCAGGTTGAAGATGATGCCCTCGCCGATCCGGGCCGAGTACCACCGTTGGGCCAGCGAGAGCAGAGCGTCGGCGACCGCCAGCCCGGCGATGAACAGGGCCAGCTTCACCACGAGTCGGCCGGCCTCGGTGCCGCCCCGGTTGATGGCGTTGATGACGTCGCCGGCGAGCACCGGTGTGGCCACGCCGATGACGGCGGCCAGGACCACGGTGACCAGGAAGACGATGATGTCGCGCCGGTAGGGCTGGGCGAAGGCCACGATGCGTCGGGCGACCCCGCGCTTGAGCCGGTGGGTGGAGACCTCGTCGCTGTTGCGCATCGACCGGAGCATGCTCCACCCGGCCATGCCACCGCCGGACATCGGGTTGGACATCGCTCACCTCCGGGTCGTCGGGCGGACTGCACCGTCAGGCCAATTCTCCCGACGAGTGTGACAACCTCGGTCGTAACCCGGATCTTCCCGTCCGGTCCTTACCTATTCTCCCTGGCCAGCCAGATCGCGCAGTCGGCGGGTCTGCGCCTCCCGCTCGGCGCGCTGCTGGTCGGCGTGCGAGCGCCCGGCCGCGCCCGCCAGCAGCGCCTTGATCTCCACCACCGCGTCGCGGGCCCCGGCGAGCAGCCCGGCGGTCAGGTCCTGGACCGCGCCATCCAGCTCGGCCGGTGGCACCACAAGGGTTGCCAGCCCGATCCGGTCCGCCTCGGCGGCGTCCAGCCGACGGCCGGTCACGCAGATCTCCAGTGCCCGCGCGTAGCCGACCAGCTCCACGAGACGCTTCGTGCCGGCCAGGTCGGGCACCAGGCCGAGGGTCACCTCAGCCATCGACAGCTTCGCATCCGCGGCCAGCACCCGCAGGTCACAGGCCAGAGCGAGCTGAAAGCCGGCACCTATCGCGTGGCCCTGCACGGCCGCGACGGAGATGATGTCCGGCCGGTGCAGCCAGGTGAAGCCCGCCTGGAATTCCGCGATGCGCTCGGCGCACTGCTGCTCGGGCAGCGTGGCCAGCTCCGCGAAGGAGCCGGGGCCGGAAGCGCCAGCCACCGCGAGGTCGAGGCCGGCGGAGAACGCACGCCCCTCGCCCCGCACCACCACCACCCGCACGTCGCCGGGCAGCTCGCGGGAGAAGTCGCTCAGCGCCCGCCACATCGCAGGCGTCTGGGCATTGAGCACGTCGGGCCGGCACAACGTCACCGTGGCGACCGGCCCGTCGCAGGTCAACCGAACCCCGGTCGCTTCGGTGGTCACCTGGCGGCCCGGGGCGTGGCGCTTGTCGACGACGCGAGGAGGCGGGTCACGCCTTCTTGCGGCGCCGGGCACCGCCGCGCTGACGCAGCTGCACCCCTGACTCGGTGAGCACTCGGTGGATGAACCCGTAGGAACGGCCGGTCGAGGCCGCCAACGCGCGGATGCTCTCCCCCGACGTGTACCGCTTTACCAGGTCCTTGGCGAGCGTCTGACGCTCGGCTCCGACGATCCGGCGACCCTTCTCAGTGCTGGTGGCTGTGCCAGTGGCTGCCATGCTGTGTCCTCACGTCCCAGACTGTGCGGTTCGGATACGGTCCCACCTATTAGACCGCCTTGAACGATCATGCGCCAGATATCAACTCTTCGCCAACCGACACGCTATGCAATGTCAGCTTCCCGATAGAGTGATCCTGACAATCGACCCACCGTGCTCTCCAGGCGTACACCGGTCGCGTGCTTGTCGCCGGCGGCGACCCGTAGCCTTCGGTCGTGATCGACCTCCTGGGCACCGGGGCCGCGGCGGCAGCGGTCTTCGCCGCCACCGACATCGACGACATCGTCATCCTGACGCTGTTCTTCGTCGCGGCCCGCACCACCGGCCGGCCCCGACCCTGGCAGATCGTCGCCGGCCAATACCTCGGCATCGGCGCGCTCGCGCTGGCCAGCGCGGTGGTCGCGGCCGGCCTGCTGGTGGTGCCGGACCCGTGGACGGGGCTGCTCGGGTTGCTGCCGATCGCGCTCGGCGTACGCGCGCTACGGAGTTCCGACGACGACGAGACCCCCACGGTCGTCACCGGCCTGCTCGGGGTGGCCGGGGTGACGATCGCCAACGGCGCCGACAACGTGGCCGTCTACGTACCCGTCTTCCGGGCCCTCGGCGTGGCCGGCAGCGCGATCTACCTGCTGGTGTTCGTGCTGCTGATCGCCCTGTGGTGCGCCGCTGCCGCCTGGCTGGGCGGGCACCCCCGCGTGGTCCGGCTGGTCGAGCGCGCGGGCCACTGGCTGGTGCCGGCGATCTTCGTCGGCGTCGGGGTGGTGATCCTGGTCAGCTCCGGTGTGCTGGGTCGGCTCGTCGACCTGCTCGGCTGAGCACCGGCCCCGATCGGCCGCGCCCCACTCGGCCGCGGACCGCGGCCTGGTGAGCGCCGCGCCCCGCTCGGCCGCGGGCCGGCCGGCTGACGACGCCGGTCAGGCCAGTTCGACCAGTTCGAGCAGGTCGTCGCTCCAGGCGTCCTCGTCGCCGTCGGGCAGCAGGATCGCGCGGTCCGGCTTGAGCGCGAGCACCGCGCCCGGGTCGTGGGTGACCAGGACGATCGCGCCCGGATAGTTGGCGATGGCGTCGAGCACCTGCTCCCGGCTGACCGGGTCGAGGTTGTTCGTCGGCTCGTCGAGCAGCAGCACGTTGGCACCGGAACAGACCAGGGTGGACAGGGCCAATCGGGTCTTCTCACCACCGGAGAGCACCCCGGCCGGCTTGTTCACGTCGTCACCGGAGAAGAGGAACGCGCCGAGGATCTTGCGCAGGTCGGTGTCGGACTGCTCGACGGCGGCGGCGCGCATGTTCTCCAACACGGTCCGCTCCACATCCAGCGTCTCGTGCTCCTGGGCGTAGTAGCCCAGCCGCAGGCCGTGGCCCGCGTGCACCTCGCCGGTGTCCGGGCCGAGCAGCCCGCCGAGCATCCGCAGCAGGGTGGTCTTGCCGGCGCCGTTGAGCCCGAGGATGGCCACCCGGGAGCCCCGGTCCACCGCGACGTTCACGTCGGTGAAGATCTCCAGCGAGCCGTACGACTTGGACAGGCCGGTCGCCGTGAGCGGGGTCTTGCCGCACGGTGCGGGGTTGGGGAAACGCACCTTCGCCACCCGGTCGGCGACCCGCACGTCCTCCAGGCCGGAGATCAGCTTCTCGGCGCGGCGGGCCATGTTCTGCGCCGCCACGGTCTTGGTGGCCTTGGCCCGCATCTTGTCGGCCTGCGCCATCAACGCGCCGGCCTTCTTCTCCGCGTTGGCCCGCTCCCGACGGCGACGCCGCTCGTCGGTCTCGCGTGCCTCCAGGTACGCCTTCCAGCCCAGGTTGTAGACGTCGACCACGGAGCGGGTGGCGTCGAGGAACCAGACCTTGTTGACCACCGACTCCAGCAGCGCCCCGTCGTGGGAGATCACGATCAGGCCGCCCTTGTGGTTGGCGAGGAAGCCCCGCAACCAGGTGATCGAGTCGGCGTCGAGGTGGTTCGTCGGCTCGTCGAGCAGCAGGATGCCGCCGCCGTTCTCGCCCGCGTCGCGGAACAGGATCCGGGCCAGCTCGATGCGCCGGCGCTGACCGCCGGAGAGGGTGCCGATGGTCTGCGCGAGCGCCCGGTCGGGCAGGCCGAGGTTGGCGCAGATCCGGGCGGCCTCGGCCTCGGCGGCGTACCCGCCGAGCGCGGCGAACTGGTCCTCCAGCGCGCCGTAGCGGCGGACCAGCTTGTCGGTGGCGTCCTCGGCGAGCTGGGCCTCGATCTCCTGCATCTGGGACATCAGCACGTCCAGGCCGCGCGCGGAGAGCACCCGGTCGCGGCCGGTCACCTCCAGGTCGCCGGTACGCGGGTCCTGCGGGAGGTAGCCGATGGCGCTGCGCGTGTCGATCTGGCCGGCGTACGGCTGCCCCTCGCCGGCGAGCACCTTCAGCGTGGTGGTCTTGCCGGCGCCGTTGCGGCCGACCAGGCCGATCCGGTCACCCGGCTGCACGCGCAGGGTGGTGTCGGACAGCAGGATCCGGGAACCGGCACGCAGTTCCAGGCCGGTGGCTGTGATCATGTTTTCGGGCTCGCTCTCGGGGTCTGGAAGGCTGACTCGGGGCACGCGAAACGGCCGGCGGGCTCAAGGGGCCCGACGGCGCGGGGCGGTTCAGCCTTCGCAGCGCAGCACGGGGACAAGTGTACCGGGCGCCGCTGGACGGCCCGCCCGGATTACCGATCAAGATCATCGGGTAACGAACGCCTGTCCGGACCCCGTCCGGCACTTCAAGGGACGAACCGACACACAGACGACATTCACCGGTATACGGCGATCGGGGTCAGCATGGAACTCAACGAGCGGGCCGAAATCGACACCTCGCAGGTCAACGACGTGGGCCGCGGTGGCGGATCCGGCGGCGGCTTCGGCATCCCGATCCCCGGAGGTGGCGGCCGCGGCGGCATCATCGGCATCGTGGTGGCCGTGCTCGTCGCGCTGCTCGGCGGTGGCTTCGGCCTCAACGCCATGACCAACGGCGACGACACGGGCCAGGCCGGCGGCACCGACCTCAAGGAGGTGTGCGCCACCAGCAACCCTGAGCACCTCAAGGACCTGCGCTGCCGCAACGCGCTCTACGTCAACAGCATCCAGGGCTACTGGCAGACGGCGTACCCGGAGCTGGGCAACGGGAAGTACGAGCCGACAATCACGAACTTCTTCCAGGCCGCCGTGAACACCGGCTGCGGTCAGGCCGACTCGGGCGTCGGCCCGTTCTACTGTCCGGCCGACCGCAAGGTGTACATCGACCTGAGCTTCTACGACGAGCTGGCGTCGCGGTTCGGCGCCAAGGGTGAGTTCGCCCAGCCGTACGTGCTCGCCCACGAGTACGGCCACCACATCCAGAACCTGCTCGGCACCAACGCGAAGGCCGGCCAGGGCGACCAGAGCGGCCCCCGTTCCGCCTCCGTACGGCTGGAGCTGCAGGCCGACTGCTACGCCGGCACCTGGGCCAAGCACGCGACGGAGAGCAAGGACCGGACCGGCCAGGAGCCGCTGTTCACGTCCATTACCGAGACCGACATCAGCGAGGCCGTCAACACGGCCGAGGCGATCGGCGACGACAGCATCCAGGAACGCTCCGGCGGACGGGTCAACCCGGACCAGTTCACCCACGGCACGGCCGAGCAGCGCAAGCGCTGGTTCACCCAGGGCTTCGACCGGGGCGACCCGAAAACCTGCGACACCTTCGGCACCGACCAGCTCTGACCCGCCCCGTCCATCCGCGTCGATCATGGGGTTGTGGTGCCCGGTGTACGGGGCTACCCGGCCTTCGTCCACCACCACAACTCCATGATCGACGCGAGCTGGGTGGGGCGCGCGGGTCGGCGCGCGCGGGCTGGCGCGCGCTGGTTAGGGGAGCTGGGAGACCTGGTAGTGGCTTATCTGCCAGTCTTTGTCGGTGCGGCGCAGGACCACGCCGAGGTGGACCGGCAGGGGTGGCCGGTCGGTGAAGCCGAACTCGACCTCCAGGTAGCCGAGGACCACGTCGTCGGCCAGTCGGCGGGTCTCCCGGATGTCGTAGCTGGCGGTCAGGCCGAGCGGCTGTGCGGCGTAGTACGCGGCAACACCGTCGCGGCCGACCGTGTACGGACGCAACCCTTGGAAGATCGCGTCATCGGTGAAGCAGGATGCGACGCGATCCGGCTCGTGGGCGTCGACCGCGGCGCGCCACCGGTCGAGGACGGTACGCAGGATCTGGGCCTCGGGCATGATGATCTCCCTGCTGTCGCGGGTGGGCGAGCCACCTGCTCATCCTCCGGTCGCCAGCGCGGGCGTGGCACGGGAATCCGCTATCGCGCGCCGGCGCCGGCAGCGCCCGAGGTCATCCGGCTCACTCGGGAGCGGGGTCGCGGAGCCGGATCCACACCGCCCGGGCGGCACCCACCGCCGCCACCAGCACGGCGTGGCGCGGCTCCGGCACGTCGAGCAACCGCTCGGCCCGCAGCGGCACGAGCGGGGCCAACCGCCGGTCGGCCAGCACCGTGTCCACAGCCTTCCGGTCACCGCCGCAGACCAGCGCGTCCAGCGCCGCCACCTCCGGCAACAGCAGCCGTACCGCCAGGTCCGCCGCGTCGCCGAGCGCCGCCTTGGCCTGGTTGTCGCGCCGCCGGGCGAACCGGTGCTGTGACCATCCGCCCGCCGCGGTACGCCCCTGCACGTACCGGGTGTCCACCTTGGAGACGACGAGAGCGGCGCCCTCGGCCACGCCGACGGCCACCGCGCCCTTGCGGGCCAGCAGCAGACCGATCCGCCGGGGCGCGACGGCGTGGGCCACGAACCCGGGGACGTCGACGCTGGCCGGTGACCCCGGTGGGGCGTACAACTCGGCGGTGGACCCGTCCGGGGCGGCGAGCAGCAGACCGTACTCCCGCGCGGTGGTGGTGGGCGGGCCGTGCCGGTCGGCGAAGCCGTCGACCCAGCGACCGACGCGGGCCGGGTCGACCTCGACCCACCGCCCGCCCCCGGCTGCTGGTCGACTGGTCACCGCCCGACCGTACGGCACGATGAGCCCGCTCGGGCCGCCGGGCGGTGCCGCACGACACATCGGGGCGGGCCGCGGACCCGCTCAGCGCGGCAGCAGCGCGACCACCGCCAGCGCGGCGATCAGCGCGCTGGAAACCAGGCCGGTGGCCAGCCGCCCGCGCGGGCTGCTCAGCGCCCGACCGACCACCGTGCCACCGCCGGCGATGAGCAGTTGCCAACTCGCCGACGCCAGGAACACCCCCGCCACGAAGAGCGCCGCGGTGCCCGGGTCCGCGTCGGCGGTGCCACGACGGCCGAGCACCAGCGCGGTGAAGTACAGCACCGTCGTCGGGTTCAGCAGGGTCAACCCGAGCAGCGCCGCGTAGGCCCGCGCGGGCGTGCTCAACCCCCGCCCGACGGCCGCCGTCGGCGTCCGCCGCGAGCGGTGGGCGGCCCAGGTCCGCCACAGGCCGTGCCCGGCAAGCCCCAGCAGGACGACGGCGGCGACCACCCGCAGCGGCCCGGCGACCGGCCCGATGATCCCGGCCAGGCCCGCGCCGCCGAGCGCGGCGACCGCCGCGTAGAGCCCGTCGGCCGTCGCCACCGCGAGCGCCGCGGCCGCACCGACCCGAAACGAGGTACGCGCACTCAGGCCCAGGATCAGGATCGCGATCGCACCGACGGGGATCGCGACGCCGTAGCCGGCCACCAGACCGGCCAGGAACGCCCCGCTCACGATCGTCGGTGCCGGATCGAGGCCCGCCCGTGGACCGGCCGCTGTCGACGCACGGCAGTCGCCGCACGGACAAGGACCTGCATCGGGTACGCCTCAATCACACGCGCATCCTCCGCGCCGAGGCGGCGTCCCCGCCACCGCATTTCCACGCGGTCAGGGTGTGTCTCGCGAGAAGTTCGCGCCGATCTTGCAGTTTCGGTTGTCCATATAGGTGATATGCCCCTTGCGTCGGGACAGAAAGTGCAAGATCGCGGAGCGGAGGCAGTCCGGACCCGGCAAACACCTCATCCTGGTGCCGAGCTTGAGGCCTTTATGGGCGCCCTGCTGCATGCCACAACGTCGTGACCGGCGACGCGGCGTGGTTGACGCGCAATGGTCCCGCCTACGGCAACGGTGTGTCCTGGATCTCGACGTGGTTGCGTTGGCGCTGCGGCCGGCCCGGCACGACCTCGATCACCAACCGCCCCGTCAGGCACAGTGCACGAGCCGCCCCCCTTTGCTCTGCACCCCAATAGGCACCGGTCACAGACCGTAGCCGTCGCACCCACGGGTGCAGAGCAAAGGGCCCCCGACCACCCCCGGACACGCAAAGCCGGCCCCGCCAACGAGCACCCCACGCACCCCTGGCCGATCATCCTGGGTCGACGCACAAGACCACCCCGGCACAACAGCATGAAAGGCGAGACAGTGCCCATTGACGAACAACCCCTCGCCCTAACACAGGGGCGTTGACAACCAGGACACTGCGCGATCTTGCGGGCGGTACGGCACGCACGGAGCAGTTGCGGGGCGGCACAGCGCGGGGCGGCACAGCGCGGGGCGGCACAGCGCGGGGCGGCACAGCGCGGGGCGGCACAGCGCGGGGCGGCACTGCACAGGGCCTCGCCTGGGGCGTCACACGCAGCGAGCGCGACGCCCCGGGCGGGGCGTCGCGCTCGACGGGTAGAGCCGACCGGGGTCAGCTCAGACGTTGAAGCCGAGGGATCGGAGCTGGTCCCGGCCCTCGTCGGTGATCTTGTCCGGGCCCCACGGCGGGAGCCACACCCAGTTGATCCGGATGTCGTTGACCAGGCCGCCGCCGGGGCCGGTGGTCAGCGCCTGCCGGGTCTGGTCCTCGATCACGTCGGTCAGCGGGCAGGCCGCCGAGGTGAGCGTCATGTCCAGGGTGGCGACGTTCTCGTCGTCGACGTGTACGCCGTACACGAGGCCCAGGTCGACCACGTTGATGCCCAACTCCGGGTCGACGACGTCCTTCATCGCCTCCTCGATGTCGGCGATCATGGCCTTGCTGACGCCGCCCACGACCGCGTCGCCGCCCGCCGAGACGACCGCGTCGCCGTCCGCCGAGGCGACCGCTTCCACCGGGGCGACAGCGTCGTTGGCGGACGCCGGCACGGCACCATCGGTCGTCACGGCGTCGGTCTGCGGCGCCGCGACGGCGTCACCGGCCTCCGGCGTCGCCGCGGTAGCGGTGTTCTCGCTGCTCATGCCGTCCCTCCGCTTCGCTCCGTGACGCCGCGAGGCACCACTGCGCTGCACAAATGATTCGCTCGCTGACGCTCGCTCATGCCTTCACCTCCGGGCTCACGCCCACACCGGCGCGTGCCGCCGCGTCCTTGAACGCCATCCACGGCAGCAGCGCGCACTTGACCCGGGCGGGATAGCGGGCCACACCCGCGAAAGCAACCCCGTCACCGAGCACGTCCTCGTCCGGCGTGACCTGGCCACGTCCGGACATCAACTCCACGAACGCCTCGTGCACCTCGAAAGCTTCCCCGGCGCCGCGGCCGCGCAGCAACTCGTGCAGCACGCTCGCCGACGCCTGGCTGATCGAGCAGCCCATCCCGTCGTACGAGATGTCGTGCAGCACGTTGCCGTCGGTGGCCACCCGGACGGTGACCTCGTCGCCGCAGGTCGGGTTGACGTGGTGCGCCTCCGCGACCTGGTCGGCCGGGTCGTCTGCGTCGCGTAGGCCACGCCCGTGCGGGCGCTTGTAGTGGTCCAGGATGATCTCCTGGTAGAGCTGGTCGAGCTGCATCAGTCGAACACCTTCCGCACCTGCTCCAGACCGGCCACCAGAGCGTCGATCTCCTCGGTGGTGGTGTAGAGGTAGAACGAGGCCCGGGTCATGGCCGGGACACCGAACCGACTGCACACCGGCTTGGCGCAGTGGTGGCCCACCCGCACCTGCACGCCGAGCGAGTCGAGCACCTGACCCACGTCGTGCGGGTGCACGTCACCCAGGGCGAACGAGATGGTGCCGCCCCGGCCGACCGGCACGGTCGGGCCGAAGATCCGCAGGTCGGGCACCGCGCCGAGGGCGTCCAACGCGTACGCCGTCAACTCCTTCTCGTGCCACTGGATGGCCGGCATGCCGATGCCGGTGAGGTAGTCCACCGCCGCGCCGAGCGCCACGGCCTCGGCGATCGGCGGGGTGCCCGCCTCGAACCGGGCCGGCGGCGCGGCGAACGTCGAACGGGCCATGGTGACCGTCTCGATCATCGAACCACCGCCGAACACCGGCGGCATGGCCGCCAGCAGCTCGGCCCGGCCCCAGAGCACGCCGATGCCTGTCGGGCCGAGCATCTTGTGGCCGGTGAAGACGATGTAGTCGGCGTCCAGGTCGACCACGTCGATGGGCAGGTGCGGCACCGACTGCGAGCAGTCCAGCAGCAGCAGCGCACCCACCTCACGCACCCGCGCGGTGATGCGCGAGGTGGCGTTGACAGTGCCGAGGATGTTGGACATGTGCACCAGCGAGACGATCTTCGTCCGTTCGGTGACCAGGTCGTCCAGGCCCGACTCGTCCAGTCGGCCCTGCTCGGTGACGGGGAACCAGCGCAGGGTCGCGCCGGTGCGCTCGCAGAGCAGCTGCCACGGGACGATGTTCGAGTGGTGCTCCATCTCGGAGATCACCACCTCGTCGCCGGGGCCCAGGCGGAAGCGCGGGTCGCCGTCCGCGCGCAGCGAGGCGTTCGAGAAGGCGTACGCCACGATGTTGATCGCCTCGGTGGAGTTCTTGGTGAACACCACCTCGTCGACGCTCGGCGCCGAGATGAACGCGGCGATCTTCGCCCGCGCCCCCTCGTACGCCTCGGTGGCCTCGGTGCCCAACGTGTGCACCGAGCGCGACACGTTGGCGTTGTGCCGCGCGTAGTGCTCATCGAGCACGTCGAGCACCTGGCGGGGCTTGTGCGAGGTGTTGGCGCTGTCGAGGTAGACCAGCGGGTGCCCGTTGATCTCCCGACCCAGGATCGGGAAGTCGGCGCGCACCCGGGCCACGTCGAAACGTGGCACGTCGTCGTACTGCGGCATCCCCGCGGGGATCGCGATGCTGGTCATCTCGGCAGCGCCTCTCCCGCTCAGGCCTTGGCCGTGCCGGCCCCGGCGGCGTACCGCTCGTAGCCCTCGGCCTCGAGCTTGTCGGCCAGCTCCGGGCCGCCCTGCTCGACGATCCGGCCGGCCACGAAGACGTGCACGAAGTCCGGCTTGATGTAGCGCAGGATCCGCGTGTAGTGGGTGATCAGCAGCACGCCGGTGTCGCCGGTGTCGCGGACCCGGTTGACGCCCTCGCTGACCACGCGCAGCGCGTCCACGTCGAGGCCCGAGTCGGTCTCGTCGAGGATGGCGATCTTCGGCTTGAGCAGCTCCAGCTGGACGATCTCGTGCCGCTTCTTCTCACCGCCGGAGAAGCCCTCGTTGACGTTGCGCTGGGCGAACGCCGGGTCCATCTGCAGGCGCTCCATCGCGCCGCGCAGCTCGCCACCCCAGGTGCGCAGCTTCGGCGCCTCACCGTCGATGGCGGTCTTCGCGGTGCGCAGGAAGTTGGCCACCGAGACGCCGGGCACCTCGACCGGGTACTGCATGGCCAGGAACAGGCCGGCGCGGGCCCGCTCGTCGACGGTCATGGCGAGCACGTCCTCGCCGTCGAGCGTCACCGTGCCGCCGGTGATCTCGTACTTGGGGTGACCGGCGATCGAGTACGCCAGGGTGGACTTGCCGGAACCGTTCGGACCCATGATCGCGTGGGTCTCCCCGGACTTCACGGTCAGGTCGACGCCGGCCAGGATCGGCTTGAGCTCACCCTCGGGCAGCTTGACCGACACCTTCAGGTCGCGGATCTCCAGGGTGCTCATTATCGGGTCACTCCATTACTCGGCGTCAGGCTGAGGTAGATGTCGCCGTCGCGGACTTCGACGGGGTAGACGGGGACGGGTTCGGTGGCCGGCAGACCGGAGGGCTGGCCGGTGCGCAGGTCGAAGCGCGAGCCGTGCAGCCAGCACTCGAGGGTGCAGCCGTCGACCTCGCCCTCGGAGAGGGCGACCGAGGCGTGCGAGCACTCGTCGTAGGCGGCGTAGAACTCGCCGTCCTCGCCGTGCACAAGCGCGATCGGGGTGCCGTCGACGTCCGCGCTGATCGCGGTGCCCTTCGGCACGTCCTCGGTGGAGCAGATGCGGATCATCAGGCGCCCGCCTTGGTGAGCCGGGCCTCGATCGCGTCGCCGAGGCGCTCGCGCAGCGACTCCACCGGGATCTTGTTGATCAGCTCGGCGAAGAAGCCGCGGACCACCAGGCGGCGGGCCTCGCTCTCCGGGATACCCCGGGCCATCAGGTAGAAGAGCTGCTCGTCGTCGAAGCGGCCGGTCGCGCTGGCGTGGCCGGCGCCGGCGATCTCGCCGGTCTCGATCTCCAGATTGGGTACGGAGTCCGCCCGCGCGCCGTCGGTGAGCAGCAGGTTCCGGTTGATCTCGTACGTGTCGGTGCCGGTCGCCTCGGCCCGGATCAGCACGTCGCCGACCCAGACGGTGTGCGCGTCCTCGCCCTGCAGAGCGCCCCGGTAGCCGACGTAGCTGCGGCAGTCCGGCACGGTGTGGTCGACAAGCTGCCGGTGCTCCAGGTGCTGGCCGGAGTCGGCGAAGTAGACGCCGTACAGCTCGGCCTCGCCACCCCGGCCGGTGTAGTCCACGCTCGTGAACTGACGGACCAGGTCGCCACCGAGGGTGACCTGGACGTGCACCACCCGGGCGTCCCGACCCAGCTTGATGGTGACGTGCTGCGCCTGCACCGCGTCCTCGGCCCAGTCGGCGACCGTGACCAGGGTCAGCTTCGCGCCGTCGGCGACGAACACCTCGACGTTGTCGGCGAGCGTCGCCGAGCCCTCCTGGGAGAAGACGACGGTGGCCTCCGCGAACCGACCCACCTGGACCTGGGTCCGGGCGAAGGCCAACTCCTCCGGGTACGCGCCCAGCAGCCGGACGATCACCGCGTCGGACACCACTGCCTCGGCGGCTACCTCGACAAGCGCCACGCGGGCCGCCCCGCCGTGGGCGAGCGCGCTGACCCGGTCGGTCGGCACCGAGGCGGGCGCGACGCTGGCGTCGGTCGGCTCGACGAGGCGCACCGACACGCCGGCCGGCAGGTCCGAGTGCTCGACCGTGACGCCGCGGCCGGTGGCGGCCGAGGTGTCGGCCGTGGCCAGACCGCGCAGGCGCTTGAGCGGGGTGAAACGCCACTCCTCCTCCAGGCCGGTGAGGGCCGGGAAGTCAGCGACGTCGTACGAGCGCAGCGCCTGCGACTTGGTGCTGGGTGGCGCGGAAGCCTGGGTAGTCATTTCTTCCTTGGTCTGTCTGTGCCGGGACGACGAGGTTGGGTCCAGGTGTGGCGGGCCGGTGCCCGGCCCGCCACTCGGGAGCGGCGGCGTCAGCCGACCGCGCCCTCCATCTGAAGCTCGATCAGGCGGTTGAGTTCCAGGGCGTACTCCATCGGAAGCTCCTTGGCGATCGGCTCGATGAAGCCACGCACGATCATGGCCATCGCCTCGTCCTCGCTCAGGCCCCGGCTCATCAGGTAGAAGAGCTGGTCGTCGCTGATCTTGGAGACGGTCGCCTCGTGCCCCATCGACACGTCGTCCTCACGGATGTCGACGTACGGGTAGGTGTCCGACCGGGAGATGGTGTCGACGAGCAGGGCGTCGCACTTGACCGTGCTCCGGCTGTGGTGCGAACCCTCCAGGACCTGCACCAGGCCCCGGTACGAGGTGCGGCCGCCGCCACGGGCGATCGACTTGGAGATGATGGTCGAGGAGGTGTGCGGGGCGGCGTGCACCATCTTGGCGCCGGCGTCCTGGTGCTGACCCTCGCCGGCCATCGCCACCGAGAGCACCTCGCCCTTGGCGTGCTCGCCGGTCATGTAGACCGCCGGGTACTTCATCGTCACCTTGGAGCCGATGTTGCCGTCGACCCACTCCATGGTCGCGCCCTCGTGGCAGACGGCGCGCTTGGTGACCAGGTTGTAGACGTTGTTCGACCAGTTCTGGATGGTCGTGTAGCGGCAGCGCGCGTTCTTCTTCACGATGATCTCCACGACCGCGCTGTGCAGCGAGTCGGAGGAGTAGAGCGGCGCGGTGCAACCCTCGACGTAGTGCACGTACGCACCCTCGTCGACGATGATCAGCGTCCGCTCGAACTGGCCCATGTTCTCGGTGTTGATCCGGAAGTAGGCCTGCAGCGGGATCTCCACCTGCACGCCCTTCGGCACGTAGATGAACGAGCCGCCGGACCACACGGAGGTGTTCAGCGCGGCGAACTTGTTGTCGCCGACCGGGATCACCGTGCCGAAGTACTCCTTGAAGACGTCCTCGTGCTCGCGCAGCGCGGTGTCGGTGTCCAGGAAGAGGACGCCCTGCTCCTCAAGGTCCTCACGGATCTTGTGGTAGACGACCTCGGACTCGTACTGCGCCGCGACACCGGCGACCAGCCGCTGCTTCTCCGCCTCCGGGATGCCCAGCCGGTCGTAGGTGTTCTTGATGTCCTCGGGCAGGTCCTCCCAGCTGGTGGCCTGCTTCTCGGTGGACCGAACGAAGTACTTGATGTTGTCGAAGTCGATGCCGGTGAGGTCCGCGCCCCAGGCCGGCATCGGCTTGCGGCCGAACAGCCGCAGACCCTTCAGCCGCAGGTCGAGCATCCACGCCGGCTCGTTCTTCTTGGCCGAGATGTCCCGCACCACCGCCTCGTTGATGCCGCGCTGGGCGACCGCCCCGGCGGCGTCCGGGTCGGACCAGCCGTACTCGTACCGACCCAGTGCGGCGAGCTGCTCTTCCTGGGTCAGGGGCTGGACAATCTGCTCGGTCATCTAGCTGTCCTCACAGTGGTTACGGGATTACCGGATTGAGCGCGGCCCGGCTGGGTCGGGATGTGCGTGGTGCACACCCCGTCGCCGTGCGCGATGGTGGCAAGGCGCTGCACGTGGCTGCCGACCAGACGGGAGATCACCGCGGTCTCGGCCTCGCACAGCTGAGGGAATTCGGCGGCCACGTGCGCCACCGGGCAATGGTGCTGGCAGAGCTGACCGCCGGAGGCGATCGTGGTCGCGTTTGCAGCGTAACCCTCGGCGGTGAGCGCCGCGGCGAGTGCCTCGGCTCGCGCGAGCGGGTCGTCGCCGGCGTCCTCCATGGCCGTCCGGCAGCGCGACTCGAGGGCGGACACCTGCTCGGCGGCGAACGCCTCGACCGCGTCCGACCCGCCGCTGCGGGCGATCCACCGCAGCGCGGCGGTGGCCATGTTGTCGTAGTGATGGGTGCCACAGCGGACCCGACCGACCTCGGTCAGCATGAACACCTTGGCCGGACGCCCCCGACCACGGCTGCCCCGCACGACCTGCTCGCGGGAGTACACATCACCGTCGGCGAGCATCGCGTCGAGGTGCCGGCGGATCGCCGCCGGGCTGAGCCCGAGGGCGACACCGAGCTGCGCGGCGGTGGTGGCACCCTGCTCCAGCAGCAGTTGGGTGACCCGGTCGCGGGTGGAGGTCTCCGTCGCCGCGACGCCACCTGGCGTCGCCGACGTGGTCGCGACCGACGCGGACGCGGACGCGCCGACGGCCGGGACAGCCGTCGGCTGGTGCTCAGGAAGCGCCGCCGCGTTTTTCACAACGCCAACGTTACGTAATTACCCGGAGGGTCGCAAACCCGGGCCCCGGTGATCCGAACCACCGCGCCGACGGAGTCGGCCGAACCGCGATCACTACGGTGCGTAGGATTTGCGCCGTGAACCGAATCGCCCGTCCGGTCCCCGGCATCCTGCTGCGCCGCCTCGCGCTCGCCTCGATCATCGCGAACGTGGGCATCGTCCTGACCGGCGGGGCCGTCCGGTTGACCGCCTCGGGCCTCGGCTGCCCGACCTGGCCCCGGTGCACCGACGATTCGTACGTCACCACCCCCGAGATGGGTGTCTACGGGGTGATCGAGTTCAGCAACCGGATGCTGGCCTTCGCGGTGGGCCTGATCGCGCTGGCCACCCTGCTGGCCGTGCTGACGCTCAAGGGGCGGCGACCCGGGCTGCTGGCCCTCTCGGTCGTCGTGTTCCTGGGCATCCCCGCCCAGGCGGTGGTCGGTGGCATCACCGTGCTCACCAACCTCAACCCGTGGGTGGTCGGCCTGCACTTCCTCGCCTCGATGGCGGTGATCGCCGCCGCGTACGCCCTCTGGCGGCGCATCGGCGACCCGGACGGCCCGACCGTGGCCGTGGTGCCCACGCCGCTGCGCGCGCTGGCCCGGATCACCACCGGCGTAGCGGTCGCGGTGCTTGTCATCGGCACCTGGGTCACCGGCAGCGGCCCGCACGCCGGCGACCACGGCGCCGCCCGCAACGGGCTCGCCCCGGAGACGATCTCGCAGGTGCACGCGGACGGCGTCTTCCTGCTGATCGGGCTGTCGATGGCGCTGATCTTCGCGTTCCGCGCCGTCGGCGCGCGGCGGGCCACCCGTGCCGCGATCGTCCTGGTCGCCGTGGAGTTGGGGCAGGGCCTGATCGGCTTCGTGCAGTACTTCACCCACGTGCCGGCGATCCTGGTCGGCGCGCACATGCTCGGCTCCTGCCTGGTGCTGCTGGCCGCCCTGTCGGTGCAGTGGTCCACCCGCGAGCGCCGCCCGGCCACCCCGGCCGCCGAGGTCGCGGCGACCGACGCCGCCGACCCCGTCCCGATCACCGCCTGACCCCCGAGCGCCCTGCGTCGCGTGATCGACTCGGTTTTCAGGAAGTCGCGGTGTCCGGGTCGATCTGACGGGCCGACTTTCAGAAAGCCGAGTCGATCACAGCAAGGCCGAGTCGACCACGGCGCCCGGCGCGCGTGCGATCGCCGCCCGGCCGCGCCGGTCAGGCGCGGCGGGCCAGGTGGGTGGCTATCGCGGTGGCGAGGCGGTCGGGGGCCCCGTCGGCGTACCCGATGAACAGCGACGGCTCGGTCAGCTCCAACTCGACCAGGACCGGCTCGCCGTCCGGGCCGGGGATCAGGTCGACCCGGGCGTAGAGCAGTTGCCGCGTGCCGCCGGGCACCACGGCGAGGGTCCGCTCGGCCACCGCCAGCTGCGCGGGTCGGGCGGTACGGGCGGTGATCTCCTCGGCCTTGTAGAGCCCGTCCGGGCCGAGGTCGGGACCGGTCAGCATCGGCCCCTTGCGAATGGCGTGGCTGAAGGCGAGCCCGTCCGGGCCGGCCAGGAAGAGCAGTGCCGTCTCACCCTCGGTGTCGACCGCACGCAGGTACGGCTGGACCATTGTCACCCGACCGGCGTCGGAGAGCCGGCGGACGTGGGCGGCGGCGAGGTCCCGGTGGTCCGGGTCGACCAGGTCGTACCGGCCGGTGTCCTGGCCGCCGGCGCTGACCGCGGACTTGAGCACGTACTCGCCGGTCTCGGCGGGTGGTTGCCAGCTCTCCCCCGGCTCGACCCACGACGTCGGCACGGTCGGCACCCCGGCGGCGCTCAGCTCGGCGAGGTAGCGCTTGTCGGTGTTCCAGCGCACCACGCTGGCGGGGTTGACAAGCGTCGGGACGGTTGCCGTCCAGGCCACGAACTCGTCGCGGCGCAGCGCGTAGTCCCAGGGTGAGCGGAGGACGACCAGGTCGAAGGAGGACCAGTCGACGTCGGGGTCGTCCCAGACCGCTGTCGCGACGGAGATGCCACGGGCCTGGAGCGGGGCGAGGACCAGCCGGTCGTCCGGGTCGAGATCGACGAGGTCGGCACAGGTGACGAGAGCGACCCGGGGTTTCCCCCGGGTCGACTGGTGGTGGGTGGTCAATTGAGCTGGCTGGTCAGCGGGCCATGGTGCGGCGGGCCATCGACCGCCAGAGGTCGTTGCTCGGGCGCATCTGGTCCATCAGTTCACGCTCCCAGGCGTTCTCGACGGTGACTCCCGCCTTGGCGCACGCCTCCCGGGCGGTGACGGTGTCGTCGGCGAACTGGTCGCCCCACTCGCCGTCGGAACCCACCAGGACGATTCGCGCGCCACGCTTGCCGACGTACTCGATGACCGCCTTCGCGCCGCCGTGGCCGGCGGCGAACGCCTGAAGGCCCGCGACCAGGCCGCGGGGGGCCTGCTCGTCGGCGGTCTGCTCGGCCGTCAGCGTCGTATCGGAACCATCTGCCATGACGCGAAGCCTAAGCAGACTTGCACCCGCCCGGGCGAGAACCATGAACCTTTTGTGATGCCAATTACCTACAGGTTTAACGAAGACCACGGCGAGCCTGTCCGGTTATATCCGGACTTTTACCCTCAAAGCGAGCGGGCAAATCGATCCGCAGGCCGCGCAGTTGAGCCGATCCGACTCATGCCGAAAGTTACCCTGATGTGACGTAAAAGCGGACAATTCATCGATGTCCGTGATTAGTCGGGAAGTCGGCGACGTGTGCCGCTACCGCGGGGCGGGACGGCTCAGATCAACGCGTCGAGCGCGACAGCGACGAACACGATCGTCAGGTACGTCGTGGACCAGTGGAACAGTCGCATCGGCTTGACCGCCTCGCCACGCGTCGCGCGCCGGCAGAGTCGGTGCGCCTCGACCACGAAGATGGCGCCCACCACCAGGGTCGGCACCCCGTAGATCGCGCTGAGCCCCAGCGGCCAGACGGCCAGGGAGGTGAGCACGGTGAGCCACGCGAAGATCAGGATCTCGGCGTTCACCCGGCGGACCGAGGCCACCACCGGCAGCATCGGGATCCCGGCGCGGGCGTAGTCGTCCTTGTACTTCATGGCGAGCGGGTAGAAGTGCGGCATCTGCCAGAAGAAGACCACCGCGAAGAGCCCCCAGGCGGCCGGCGCCAGCGAGCCGGTCACCGCCGCCCACCCGATCAGCACCGGAGCCGCCCCGCAGGCGCCACCCCAGAAGGTGTTCGTCGGAGTGGAGCGCTTGAGCCACAGCGTGTAGATGACGTCGTAGTAGACGATCGCGGCAAGCGTCAGGCCGGCGGCGAGCAGATTGGTGAACGCCGCCATCAGGGCGATCGACACCGCCGCCAGCACCAGACCGAAGACCAGCGCGTTACGGGGTGACACGGTGTGCGCCGGCAGCGGCCGGCGCTTGGTACGCCGCATCAACTGGTCGATGTCCCGGTCGATGTAGCAGTTGAGCACGCTTGCCGCGCCCGCGGCGAGCGAGCCACCGATCAGCACGACGGCCATCAGCCACAGCGACGGGAGCCCGCCGTCGGCGAGCATCATCGCCGGGACGGTGGTGACCAGCAGAAGTTCGACGATGCGCGGCTTGGTGAGCGCCACGTACGCCGACAGGACCGCGCGTACGTCCCGCCGGGCCACCGGGCCCTCGGCCGCCCGCGCCGGGTGCTGCCCGGCCGGGTTGCTCGCGGGGCGCTCGGTGATCATGCTCACGGATTGCCACCTTCCGGCATCGGGCACGGGGAGATCGGATCGGTCGGGACCGCTCGGGCCCGCACACCGACCCACACACTACGCGTTGTCGTTTTGGCTGCCCGGCCGACCCGACAACGGTGCCTGCCGTCACACCACCGGGTTGAACCAAGCATCCGGAACGTCACCTCGCGCACACCATGCGGAGATCCCCGGGCGAGCGTTTAGGGACGCTCGATAAGGTCATCGGTGAGGGTTCCGCCCATCTGCCGAGGAGCACAACCATCGTGGCTGCCAAACGACCCGAGCACTCCGCACTGAACTGGTCCGACCTCGATCGCCGGGCCGTCGATACCGTCCGCGTGCTGGCCATGGACGCCGTTGAGAAATCCGGCAACGGTCACCCGGGCACCGCGATGAGCCTCGCGCCCGCGGCGTACCTCCTCTTCAACCGCGTCATGCGACACAACCCCGCCGACCCGAACTGGCCCGGCCGGGACCGGTTCGTCCTCTCCGCCGGGCACTCCAGCCTGACGCTCTACATCCAGCTCTTCCTGTCCGGTTACCCGTTGAGCCTGGACGACCTCAAGTCGCTGCGGCAGTGGGGCTCGCAGACGCCGGGTCACCCCGAGCACGGGCACACCCCGGGCGTGGAGACCACCACCGGCCCGCTGGGGCAGGGCCTGGGCAACGCGGTCGGCATGGCCATGGCGGCCCGCCGCGAGCGCGGCCTGTTCGACCCCGAGACGGAGCCGGGCGCGTCGGTCTTCGACCACGACATCTGGTGCATCGTCTCCGACGGCGACATCGAGGAGGGCATCAGCCACGAGGCCAGCGCCCTCGCCGGGCACCAGCAGCTGGGCAACCTCACGGTGATCTACGACGACAACGAGATCTCCATCGAGGACGACACCCGGATCGCCAAGAGCGAGGACGTCGCCGCCCGCTACGAGGCGTACGGCTGGCACGTGCAGACCGTCGACTGGCGCAGCGGTGACGCCGACCAGGGCGACTACCACGAGGACGCCGAGGCGCTGTACGCCGCGCTGGTGGCCGCCAGGGCGGAGACCGCCCGGCCCTCCTTCATCGCGCTGCGCACCATCATCGGCTGGCCCGCCCCCAACAAGCAGAACACCGGCAAGATCCACGGCTCGGCTCTCGGCGCCGACGAGGTGAAGGCCACCAAGCAGATCCTCGGCTTCGACCCGGAGCAGACCTTCCAGGTCGACGAGGACGTGCTCGCCCACGCCCGCTCGGTGATGGGCCGCGGCTCCGACGCCCAGCAGGAGTGGACCACCTCGTTCGACGCCTGGAAGAAGGCCAACCCGGAGCGCACCGCGCTCTACGAGCGGCTGGCTGGTCGCGTACTCCCCGACGGCTGGACCGACGCGCTGCCGGTCTTCCCCGCCGACGCCAAGGGCGTGGCCACCCGTGCCGCGTCCGGCAAGGTGCTGGAGGCGCTCGCGCCGGTGCTGCCGGAGCTGTGGGGTGGGTCGGCCGACCTGGCCGAGAGCAACAACACCACGATGAAGGGCGAGCCGTCGTTCATCCCGGCCACCCACGCCACCAAGGACTTCCCCGGTCACGAGTACGGCCGCACGCTGCACTTCGGCATCCGTGAGCACGCCATGGGCGCGATCCTCAACGGCATCGCCCTGCACGGCGGCACCCGCCCGTACGGCGGCACGTTCCTGGTGTTCAGCGACTACATGCGCCCGTCGGTGCGGCTGGCCGCGTTGATGGGGCTGCCGGTCACCTACGTGTGGACGCACGACTCGATCGGCCTCGGCGAGGACGGCCCGACCCACCAGCCGGTGGAGCACCTGACCGCGCTGCGCGCCATCCCGGGCCTGGACGTGGTCCGTCCGGCGGACGCCAACGAGACGGCGTGGGCCTGGCGGCAGGCGCTGGAGCACACCGACCGGCCCACCGCGTTGGCGCTGAGCCGGCAGCCGCTGCCGACCTTGGACCGCGACGTCCTGGGCAGCGCGGAGGGCGTGGCCAAGGGCGGTTACGTGCTGGCCGAGGCGTCCAACGGCAAGCCTCAGGTGATCATCATCGGCACCGGTTCCGAGGTGCAGCTCTGCCTGACCGCCCGGGAGCGGCTGGAGGCCGACGGCACCCCGACCCGGGTCGTCTCGATGCCCTGCCAGGAATGGTTCTACGAGCAGGATGAGGCGTACCGGGAGTCGGTGCTCCCGCGCGGGGTAAAGGCACGGGTGAGCGTGGAGGCGGGCATCGCGATGTCCTGGCGCGGAATCGTCGGTGACCTGGGCGAGAGCGTGAGCCTGGAGCACTACGGAGCGAGCGCCCCGCACACCGTGCTCTTCGAGCAGTTCGGGTTCACCGGCGACCGGATCGTGGCGGCGGCACACGCCTCGCTGGCTCGGGTGGGCGACATCACCGGTTTCACGACCGGAAACTGAGGGAGCGTGAACAGCATGGCCGACAAGCTGAATGAGCTCACCGCCGCGGGTGTGGCGGTCTGGCTCGACGATCTTTCCCGGGTGCGTTTGAGTTCCGGCGGGCTGGACAAGCTCCGCCGCGAGAAGCACGTGGCCGGTGTCACCACCAACCCGACGATCTTCGCGAAGGCGTTGAGCGACGCCGACGAGTACAACTGGCAGCTACGCGACCTCGCCACCCGTGACGTGGACGTGGAAGAGGCCGTACGCATGCTCACCACGTACGACGTGCGGTGGGCCTGCGACGTGATGCGCCCGTCGTACGACGGCAGCGAGGGCGTCGACGGCCGGGTCTCGATCGAGGTGGACCCGCGCAGCGCGCACGACGCGGACAAGACGGTCGCCGAGGCCAAGGCCCTGTGGTGGTTGGTCGACCGCCCCAACCTCTACATCAAGATCCCGGCCACCGAGGAGGGCCTGTCGGCGATCACCGACACCCTCGCCGAGGGCATCAGCGTCAACGTGACGCTGATCTTCGGCCTGGACCGCTACTCGGCGGTCATGGAGGCGTTCCTCGCCGGTCTGGAGCAGGCCAAGGCCAACGGCCACGACCTGTCGAAGATCGGTTCGGTCGCGTCGTTCTTCGTCTCCCGCGTCGACTCCGAGGTCGACAAGAGGCTGGAGAAGGTCGGCTCCGACCAGGCGAAGGCCCTGAAGGGCAAGGCCGCGGTCGCCAACGCGCAGCTGGCGTACGAGCGCTACACCGAGGTGTTCTCCTCCGACCGGTGGAAGGCGCTCGCCGGCGCCGGCGCGCACCCGCAGCGGCCGCTGTGGGCGTCCACCTCGACGAAGAACCCGGACTACCGCGACGTCATCTACGTCGAGGAGCTGATCGCCCCCGGTACGGTCAACACCATGCCGGAATCGGTCATCCACGCGTACGCCGACCATGGCGAGACCCGCGGCGACACCATCACCGGCGCGTACGACGCGGCCCGGAAGGTCTTCGCGGACCTGGAGTCGGTCGGGGTGGACATGGACGACGTGATCGCCACCCTGGAGCGGGAGGGCGTGGAGAAGTTCGAGGCCAGCTGGCAGGAGCTGCTCGACGGCGTCCGCAAGTCGCTGCAGGCCGCGGCCCAGGGCACCGGCGCGCCGAACAAGGCCGCCAAGGGCAACGCCAAGGGCGCCGAGAAGGCCGGTGGCGCATGAGCGAGCGAATCACCAAGCTCAGCACGCGGCGAAGCGGAGTGACGGCATGAGCGACCTTCTCGCAGGGCCGGTGGAGGCCGCTGCCGGGCTCGCCGTGTACGGCGCGGACGCCGTCGACAAGTCCGCGCCGGCCTCGACCCGGGACGCGCTGGTCAAGGCCGGTGTCCCGGGCAAGCTGGCCGGCAAGGACGCGAGCCTGTGGGGTCCGGACGCCGAGGCCGAGGCGAAGGTCCGGCTCGGCTGGGTCGACACCCACCGGCGCAGCCGGGAGTTGCTGGTGCAGCTCGCCGAGCTGAAAGCCGAGTTGGCCGACCTGGACCACGTGGTGCTCGCCGGGATGGGTGGTTCGTCGCTGGCCCCCGAGGTGATCACCCGTACCCTGGGTCGCCCGCTGACCGTGCTGGACACCACCGACCCGGGCCAGGTCCGGGCGGCGCTCGGTGACCGGCTGGAACGCACGGTGGTGGTGGTGGCCAGCAAGTCCGGGTCGACGGTGGAGACGGACAGCCACCGGCGCGTCTACTGGCAGGCGTTCCTGGACGCCGGGATGACCGAGGCGGAGGCCGGCCGGCACTTCGTCGTCGTCACCGACCCGGGTTCGCCGCTGGAGGCCACCGCGGCCGAGATGGGCGCGTTCACCGTGCTCGCCGACCCGAACGTCGGCGGCCGATACTCGGCGCTCACCGCGTTCGGCCTGGTGCCCTCGGCGCTGGCCGGGGTCGAGGTCGCGGAACTGCTCGACCAGGCCGACGCGCTTGCCGCGTCGCTCGGCGCCGACCGGGACAATCCGGCGCTGGCGCTGGGCGCCGCCCTGGGCGCCGCGGCCACGTTGGCCCGGGACAAGGTCGCCCTGGTCTCCGACGGCACCGGCATCGACGGCCTCGGCGACTGGGCCGAGCAGTTGATCGCCGAGTCGACGGGCAAGGCCGGGGTGGGCATCCTCCCGGTGGTCGTGGAGTCCCCGCAGAGCCCCGGCGCCACCGGCGCGGACGTGCTGACGGTCAGCTACGGCGGCTCGCTCGCCCCCGGTGACGTGCCAGGTGGCGGCGCCACCCCGGACGTGGCCGTCAACGGCCCGCTGGGCGCGCAGTTCCTGGCCTGGGAGTACGCGACGGCGGTGGCCGGCGTGGTGCTCGGCATCGACCCGTTCAACCAGCCGAACGTCACCGAGTCCAAGGAGAACACCAACAAGATCCTGGCCTCGGGTCCGCCGGCGGAGTCGCCGTCGTTCACCGAGGGCGCGATCGAGGTGTACGCCCCGCAGGGCGCTCCCGGGGACCTGGCCGGCGTGCTGCGCTGGCTGCTCGACGGGCTGGGCGACGACGGTTACCTCGCGGTGATGGCGTACCTCGACCGGTTCGCCGACGCGGACGCGGCCCGGCTGCGGCCGCTGCTGGCGCAGGCGGGCGGGCGGCCGGTCACGTTCGGTTGGGGGCCGCGGTTCCTGCACTCCACGGGCCAATACCACAAGGGTGGCCCACAGGTGGGCAGCTACCTCCAGGTGACCGGCGCGGTCGCCGAGGACCTGGCGGTGCCGGGCAAGCCGTACACGTTCGGTGAGTTGCAGGCGGCGCAGGCCGCCGGGGACCGGCAGGCGCTCGCCGGACGGGACCGCCCGGTGCTGCGGCTGCATCTGACCGACCGTGCCGCCGGTGTCGCCCAACTGCTCGACGCCGCCGGTGACCTGCCGGCGTGAGGATGGACGACGTGACTGAAGCGGAAGCGAGGGGGCACCGTGAGCGCGAGGAGTGAGCCGGGGTCGCAAGCCCCGCAAGCGCGAACCGAAGGTGGCTCGACGAACCCGCTGCGCGACCCGCAGGACCGCCGGTTGCCCCGGATCCCGGAGCCGTGCGCTCTGGTGATCTTCGGGGTGACCGGCGACCTGGCCCGCAAGAAGCTGCTCCCCGCCGTCTACGACCTGGCCAACCGGGGGCTGCTGCCACCGGGTTTCGTGGTGCTCGGCTTCGCGCGCCGCGACTGGGGTGACGGCGACTTCGAGACGCTCGCCTGCGAGGCGGCCCGCAAGCACGCTCGTACCCCCTGGCGGGACGAGGTGTGGGCACGGCTGGCCGGCAACATCAAGTTCGTCGGTGGGTCGTTCGACGACGACGCCGCCTTCGACCAGCTTGCCTCGACGCTCGACGACCTGCGTCAGACCCACGGCATCACCGGCAACGCGGCGTTCTACTTCTCCATCCCCCCGGCCGCGTTCCCGGTCGTGCTCAAGCAACTGGCCCGCACCGGGATGGCCGACAACGAGAAGTCCGGCGGTTGGCGTCGGGTCGTGGTGGAGAAGCCGTTCGGCAACGACCTGCCCTCGGCGAAGTCGCTCAACGACCTCGTCGACGACGTGTTCACCCGGGAGGACGTCTTCCGGATCGACCACTACCTGGGCAAGGAGACAGTTCAGAACATCCTCGCCCTGCGGTTCGCCAACAACCTGTTCGAGCCGCTGTGGAACTCCAAGTACGTCGACTCGGTGCAGATCACCATGGCCGAGGACGTCGGCATCGGCACCCGCGCCGGCTTCTACGACACCGTCGGCACCGCCCGCGACGTGCTCCAGAACCACCTCCTGCAACTCCTCGCCCTGGTGGCGATGGAGGAGCCGACCAGCTTCGACGCCGACGAGATCCGGGCCGAGAAGCTGAAGGTGCTCAAGGCGATCACCCTGCCCAAGGACGTGGCCCGGGACACGGTGCGCGGGCAGTACCTGCCCGGTTGGGTGGGCGGCGAGCGCGCGGTCGGCTACCTGGAGGAGCGGGACGTTCCGACCGACTCCACCACGGAGACGTACGTGGCGGTGCGGCTGGGCATCCAGAACCGCCGGTGGGCGGAGGTGCCGTTCTACATCCGGGCCGGCAAGCGGCTGCCCCGGCGGGTCACCGAGGTCGCCATCATGTTCAAGAAGGCGCCGCACCTGCCGTTCAACGACGCCGACATGGAGTCGCTCGGCAACAACCAGTTGGTCATCCGGGTGCAGCCGGACGAGGGTGTGGTGCTCAAGTTCGGCTCGAAGGTGCCGGGCACCACGATGGAGGTCCGCGACATCGCGATGGACTTCCAGTACGGCGAGGCGTTCACCGAGTCCAGCCCCGAGGCGTACGAGCGGCTGGTGCTGGACGTGCTGATCGGTGACCGCACCCTGTTCCCGGACGCGGCCGAGGTCGAGCAGAGCTGGCAGGTGATCGACCCCCTGGAGCACGCCTGGGCGGGCACCAAGCCGGAGCCGTACCGGGCCGGCGAGTGGGGGCCGCGCGCCTCCGACGAGATGCTGGCCCGCGAGGGCCGCGCTTGGAGAAGAGCATGATCGGGCTGTGGGACACCACCGGCAACGAGGTGGTCAAGGCGCTCGCCGCCGAGCGACGCAGCGCCGGCGGCGTGGCCAGTGGCATGGCGCTCACGCTCATCGTGGTGGTGGACGAGAAGCGGGTCCGCGAGGCGGAGGCGGCGGCGACGATCGCCGCCGCCGCCCACCCGTGCCGGCTGCTGGTGGTGGTCCGCTCCGAGATCGAGCGGGACCGCAACCGGTTGGACGCGGAGATCGTGGTCGGTGGCCGGCTCGGCCCGTGCGAGGCGGTGGTCACCCGGATGTACGGCCGGCTGGCCCTGCACGCCGAGTCGGTGGTCATGCCGCTGCTGGTTCCGGACGTGCCGGTGGTCACCTGGTGGCACGGCGAGCCGCCGGCGGAGATCGCCACCGACTTCCTCGGGGTGGTCGCCGACCGCAGGATCACCGACTCGGCGCAGGCCGCCGACCCGGTGGAGGCGCTGCGGCAGCGAGCCCGGGACTACGCCCCGGGCGACACGGACCTGGCGTGGACCCGGATCACCCCGTGGCGGACCCTTGTCGCCGGCGCGTTCGACACCGCCAGCGAGCGGGTCGTCGAGGCGACAGTGGTCGCGCCGCCCACCGATCCGACGGCGGCGCTGATGGTCGGTTGGCTGTCCAGCCGCCTCGGCATCACCCCGCACCGGGTGGACTCCGACGAGTTTCCCCGGATGCGGGAGGTGCGGTTGAGCTGCGCCAACGGCGATCAGCTGTCGTTGACCCGCGAGGACAGCATGGCGGTGTTCCGGCGTACCGGCCAGGACGACCGGGCTCTACCGCTGGTCCGCCGCCCGCTCGGTGACGAGTTGGCGGAGGAGCTGCGGCGTCTGGACGCCGACCAGGTGTACGCGGAGGCGCTGGGCGCGACGGTCGGGCTGCGGGGGCTGGAGCAGCGTCTCCCGCAGCGGGTGCACGTGTGGAAGGATCCGGCCACCGCGCGGCGCGCCGAGGCCGGGGTCACGGCGCACACCGGCACCAGCGGCGAGAGCTGAAGGCCTGCCGGGGCAGGGGCCGGTGTGGACCGGCCCCTGCCCCGGGACACACCATCTCGGGCACACCGGTCCGGGCACGACGCGACAGCGACCGCCGGGCGGTCGGGAAACGAAGGCGCATCCCATGAGTGAGGCGAGTGTCGCCGTCCACGCCGACGCCGACCTGCTGGCGCAGGCGGTGGCGGCCCGGTTGTTGGTGAAGCTGCTCGACGCCCAGGCCGACCGGGGCGAGGCCTCGGTGGTGCTCACCGGTGGCCGGATCGCCGCGGCCGTGTACCGGGCGGTGGCGACGCTGCCCGCCCGCGACGCGGTGGACTGGTCCCGGGTCGACGTGTGGTGGGGCGACGAGCGGTTCCTGCCCTCCGGTGATCCGGACCGCAACGAGACCCAGGCCCGAGCCGCTCTGCTGGACGTGGTGCCGCTGGACCCGGCCCGGGTGCACCCGATGCCGGCCTCGGACGGCCCGGCCGGCAACGACCCCGAGGCGGCGGCCGCCGCGTACGCGGAGGAGTTGGCGCGTGCGGCCCGGCCCGGGCACGCCACGCTGCCGCACTTCGACGTGCTGATGCTGGGCGTCGGCGAGGACGGGCACGTCGCCTCGGTCTTCCCCGAGCACCCGGTGCACTACGAGACCCGGCCGGTCAGCGCGGTGCGGGGCAGCCCCAAGCCGCCGCCGATGCGGACCACGCTCACCCTGCCGACGATCAACACCGCCGAGGAGGTCTGGCTCGTGGCCGGCGGCGCCGACAAGGCCCGCGCGGTGGGTATGGCGTTGGCCGGCGCCGGGCCGGTGCAGTTGCCGGCCGCCGGGGTGCACGGGGTGGGCCGTACCCGCTGGCTGCTGGACCGGGCGGCGGCAGCCGACGTGCCGGCACGACTGCGCAGCCTGCGCTAGGCGGACCGCTTCACTCGCCCCGGCGACGGCGGAGCGCCGCCAGCGCCTCGTTCAGCAGGGCCTCCCCCTCCTCGGCGGTGCGCCGCTCCTTCACGTACGCCAGGTGGCTCTTGTACGGTTCGGCGCGGGTCCGGCCGGGCGGGTTCTGGGCGTCCCGGCCGGCGGGCAGGCCGCAGCGGGGGCAGTCCCACCGGGCCGGCGCCTCGGCGTCCGCAGCGATCCGGATGTTGGTCCGGTGGTCGTTGCGGCACCAGTAGGTGACGTCCTGTCGGGGGGCGGGTTGGTGTCGCTCGTCGGGGCGCATGGGCGCGGAACCGACTCGGGCGCCGCGGATGACGTTGCCACTGGGCACGGCTGCTCGCTCCTGTCGTCGGAGGGGACCCGCCGTCTTTCAGGGGTGGACGGCGGGCGACGCGGTGCAGCGGAGAAAAGCCTGCGCGCGGCCCGTCGAGTGACGGACCGCGCGCAGATTGTACGACTTGATGAGCGTGCTCAGGTGCCGCTGTTCATCTGGAGGCGCAGCCAGAGCCCGAGCCCGACGATGGCGGCGAACCAAACGATGCTCACCAGCACGGTGTAGCGGTCCAGGTTCTTCTCCGCCACGGACGAGCCGGCGAGGCTGGAGCTGACGCCACCGCCGAACATGCTCGACAGGCCACCGCCCTTGCCGCGATGCAGCAGGATGAGCATGGTGAGCAGAATGCTCGTGACGATCAGCAACACGATCAACGTGTATGCGAACCAGATCGGCAGCATGGCAGGGGTCAGTCCTCTCGTA
Source organism: Micromonospora sp. DT231 (assembly GCF_049847025.1). Classification (NCBI taxonomy): domain Bacteria; kingdom Bacillati; phylum Actinomycetota; class Actinomycetes; order Micromonosporales; family Micromonosporaceae; genus Micromonospora; species Micromonospora sp. DT231. The sequence goes on from NZ_JBNCNO010000018.1 coordinate 44,326, forward strand.
GCGATCCTCGCCCGGTCAGATCGGGCACGGTGGCACCGACCGGCGGACGGGCGGTGTCAAGGATACCGAGCGATCAGCGGGCGATGTGCTCCGGGAACCGGCAGATCTGCGCGAATTCCTCCGCGTCCAGGCTGGCGCCCCCCACCAGGCCCCCGTCCACGTCCGGCTGGGCCATGATCGAGGCGGCGTTCGACGCCTTGACCGAGCCGCCGTAGAGGACCCGTACCTGGTCGGCGGTGTCCTGGTCGAAGCGTTCCGCGAGTCGCTGACGGACCGCCCCGCAGACCTCCTGGGCGTCCTCCGGCGTCGCGGTCTTGCCCGTGCCGATCGCCCAGACCGGCTCGTACGCGATCACGACCTGCCGCACCTGCTCGGCGGTGAGCCCGGCCAGGCCCCCGTCGAGCTGGTCGGCGCAGTGCGCCACGTGGGTGCCCTGCTCGCGGACGTCCAGCCCCTCACCGACGCAGAGGATCGGCGTGAGGCCTTGCGTCAGCGCCGCCTTGACCTTGGCGTTGACGAGCGCGTCGTCCTCGTTGTGGTAGGCCCGCCGCTCCGAGTGCCCGACCACCACGTAGGTGCAGCCGAGCTTGGCCAGCATCGCACCGGAGATCTCCCCGGTGTACGCGCCGGACGTGTGCGCGGAGAGGTCCTGCCCGCCGTAGCCGATGAGCAGTTTGTCGCCGTCGACAGCGGTCTGCACGGTCCGCAGGTCGGTGAAGGGCGGCAGGACGACCGTCTCGACGTCGGTGAGCTGCTTCTCGGTGAGGCTCGCCGCCAGCTTCTGCACCAGCAGGTTGGCCTCGAGGTGGTTGAGGTTCATCTTCCAGTTGCCGGCCATCAACGGCCGACGGGTCGTGCTCGACATTCAGTTCTCCAGGGCCGCGATGCCGGGGAGGGTCTTGCCCTCGAGGTATTCCAGGGAGGCGCCGCCGCCCGTGGAGATGTGCCCGAAGGACGACTCGTCCAGCCCCAGGGCACGGACCGCCGCCGCCGAGTCACCGCCACCGACGACGCTGAACGCGTCGGCCTTGGTGATCGCCTCGGCGATGCCCCGGGTGCCCGCCGCGAAGGCCGGCATCTCGAACACGCCCATCGGGCCGTTCCAGAAGATCGTCTTCGCCGAGGACAGCGCGGCGCTGAAGCCGGCGACCGTCTCCGGACCGACGTCCAGACCGAGCCGGTGGCTCGGGATGCCGTCGACCCGGACCGTGTCGTGCGCGGCATCCGGGGCGAACGCGTCCGCCACCACCACGTCGACCGGAAGCATGATCTTGCCGTTGGACCGCTCCAGCAGGTTGCGGCAGGTCTCGACCATGTCCTTCTCCAGCAGCGACGTGCCCACCTCCAGGCCCTGGGCCTTGAGGAAGGTGAAGCACATCCCGCCACCGATGAGCAGACGGTCGACAGTGGGCAGCAGCGCCTCGATCACGGCGAGCTTGTCGGACACCTTCGACCCACCGAGCACCACCACGTACGGACGCTCCGGGTCGGCGGTGAGCGTGGAGAGCACCTCGACCTCCCGCAGCACCAGTCGGCCCGCGACGTGCGGCAACCGGGCCGGCACGTCGAAGACGCTCGCGTGCTTGCGGTGCACGGCACCGAAGGCGTCGTCCACGTACGCGTCGCCGAACGCGGCGAGCTGGTCGGCGAAAGCGCCCCGCTCGGCCTCGTCCTTGCTGGTCTCGCCCGCGTTGAACCGCAGGTTCTCCAGGAGGGCGACCTGACCGTCGGCCAGGTCCGCGACCGTGGAGCGGGCGGACTCGCCGACGGTGTCGGTGGCGAAGTGCACGGGCCCGCCGAGCAGCTCACCGAGCCGCCCGGCGACCGGGCGGAGGCTGAACTGCGGGTCCGGTGCGCCCTTCGGGCGGCCCAGGTGCGAGCAGACGACAACCTTCGCGCCGGCCTCGACCAGCGCGCCGAGGGTCGGCAGCACCGCGCGGATGCGGCCGTCGTCGCTGATGGCTCCGGACTGCTTGTCGAGCGGGACGTTCAGGTCGGCGCGCACGAGCACGCGCCGACCCGACACCCCCTCGGCGAGCAGGTCGTCGAGGGTCCGGATGCTCACAGCGACGAACCGACCAGCTTGACCAGGTCGACCAGGCGGTTGGAGTAGCCCCACTCGTTGTCGTACCAGCCGACGACCTTGACCTGGTTGCCGACGACCTTGGTCAGCGGCGCGTCGAAGATGCACGACGCCGGGTCGGTCACGATGTCGCTGGAGACGATCGGGTCCTCGTTGTAGACGAGGATGCCCTTGAGCGGGCCGTCCGCGGCGGCCTTCAGCGCGGCGTTGACCTCGTCCACGGTGGTCTCCCGACCCACGTTGACGGTGAGGTCGGTGACCGAGCCGGTCGGGATCGGCACCCGCAGCGCGTAACCGTCGAGCTTGCCCTTGAGGTCCGGCAGGACCAGACCGATGGCCTTGGCGGCGCCGGTCGAGGTCGGGACGATGTTCAGCGCGGCGGCCCGGGCCCGACGCAGATCCGAGTGCGGCGCGTCCTGGAGGTTCTGGTCCTGGGTGTACGCGTGGATCGTCGTCATCAGACCGTGCTGGATGCCGAACGTGTCGTGCAGAACCTTCGCCATCGGGGCGAGGCAGTTGGTGGTGCACGAGGCGTTGGAGATGATCGTGTGCTTCGCCGGGTCGTAGGTGTCGTGGTTGACACCCATGACGACGGTGACGTCCTCGTTCTTCGCCGGGGCGGAGATGATGACCTTCTTGGCCCCGCCGTCGACGTGCGCCTTCGCCTTGGTGGCGTCGGTGAAGAAGCCGGTCGACTCGATGACGACGTCGGCGCCCACCTCACTCCACGGCAGCTTCGACGGGTCCTTCTCGGCGTACGCCTTGATGGTCTTGCCACCGACGGTGATCTCGTCGGCGGTGGCCTTGACCTCGTACGGCAGGCGGCCCAGGATGCTGTCGTACTTGAGCAGGTGGGCGAGGGTGCCGTTGTCGGTCAGGTCGTTCACCGCCACGACCTCGATGTCGGCGTCGGACGCCAACACTGCCCGGAAGAAGTTACGGCCGATTCGGCCAAAGCCGTTGATGCCAACCCGGATGGTCACAGGTCCCATCTCCTCGCGTTCTGGTCCGCCGGCTTCAGACAACGGGCCGGCGGGAATGGTGTGCGCCGACCGTTGGAGCCGGCCGGTGACGGTTCATCTCGGCCACCCCGCCGCGCGGTCTGCGGACCTGACCGCCCGAGGCGGTGGGCACGGCGAGGAGTGCCGGTGTCGGCCCCCTTGCCGTACGCAGCGACCCTATCCGAGCGTGCGAGACCACGCTGCGCCGGGTCGTGCTCCCGGGCACACCGTGCGGCCCCACCGTCCTATCAGACCACGAGCATGTCGGGCGTGACTGCCGCTTCCGTATCCGGGATGCCGAGGTCCCGGGCCCGCTTGTCGGCAAGCGCGAGCAGCCGGCGGATCCGCCCGGCGATCGCGTCCTTGGTCAGCGGCGGGTCGGCGAGCGCGCCCAACTCCTCCAGCGACGCCTGCCGGTGCTCCAGGCGCAGCCGCCCGGCGTCGGTCAGGTGGTTGGGCGCCTCCTCGGCGAGGATCTCCAGCGCCCGGGTGACCCGGGCGGCGGCGGCGACCGCGGCACGCGCCGAGCGGCGCAGGTTGGCGTCGTCGAAGTTGGCCAGCCGGTTGGCGGTGGCCCGCACCTCCCGGCGTACCCGGCGCTCCTCCCAGGCCAGCACGCTCGAGTGCGCGCCGATGCGGGTGAGCAGCGCGGCGATCGCGTCGCCGTCCTTGACCACCACCCGGTCCACCCCGCGCACCTCGCGGTTCTTGGCGGTGATGCCGATGCGCCGCGCCGCGCCGACGAGCGCCAACGCCGACTCCGGGCCCGGGCAGGTGATCTCCAGTGCGCTGGAGCGGCCGGGCTCGGTGAGCGAGCCGTGGGCCATGAACGCGCCCCGCCACGCGGAGACCGCGCAGCAGACGTTCGCCGCCACCACGTGCGGGGGCAGCCCACGCACCGGGCGACCCCGCACGTCGAGCAGGCCGGTCTGCCGGGCGAGGGCCTCACCGTCCTTGACCACCCGCACGATGAAGTGGCTGCCCTTGCGCAGGCCACCGGAGGCCAGCACGTGGATCTCGCTCGGATATCCGTAGACCTCGGCGATCTCCCGGCGTAACCGCCGGGCGACCGCACCCGTGTCCAGCTCTGCCTCCACCACCACGCGGCCGGAGACGATGTGCAGCCCGCCGGCGAAACGCAGCAGTGCGGCCATCTCCGCCCGCCGACAGCAGGGCTTGGGCACGTCGACCCGACTCAGCTCGTCCTTGACCGCGGCCGTCATCGCCATTGTGCGTCCCCTCACGGACCGGTTCCGGCGTGTCGCCGGAGATTACGTACGTGTCTAACGATCGGCACCCAGGACAGGCACCAGCGCGGCGCCCAGGGCAGCCGGATCATGGCGGGGAGTGCCGTCGGTGACGGCGACGGGGGCGAGGACCAGGCGGGCACCAAGCGATTCTGCCGCACGTTCGACCGGTTCGGGGTCACCCACCGCCAAGGCATCGGCGAGCACGAGATCCACCTTGAGTTCGGCCAGGTACCAGTGCAGGGCCGCGAGGTGGTCGGCGGCCGAGAGCCCGAGGGTTTCCTTCTCCGCGGCGAGGTTGAGCGTGACCAGCCGCCGGGCCGAGGTGGACACGATCGCGTCGGCCAACTGCGGCACCAGCAGGTGCGGGAGCACGCTCGTGTACCAACTGCCCGGCCCGAAGATCAACCAGTCCGCCGCCATGATCGCCTCGATGGCCTCGGCGCAGGCCGCCGGCGCGGCGGGCGTGAGACGCAGCGACTCGACCCGCCCGGTGGTGACCGCCACCTGGTGCTGGCCACGCACGGTCCGCAGCTCGTCGGGGGCGGCCGGGTCGACACCGCGTACCTGCGCCTCGATACCGACCGGCTGCCGGGACATCGGCAACACCCGGCCGACGGTCCCGAGCATCGCGCCGGCGTGCTCCAACGCGGCCACCGGGTCACCGAGCAACTCCATGAGACCGCAGAGCACCAGGTTGCCCACCGCGTGCCCGGCCAGCCCGTCGGCGCCGGCCGACGCCCCGTCGGTGCCGCTCGGGGCCGCACCGACCCGGTCCGGGTCGTCGCCCGCCGCCGGAGCAGGGTCGGTCGCCCCCGATCGGGGTACGCCCACCGGTACGGCGGCGAAGCGGTGCTGGAACAGCCCGGCGCTGCGTCGGGTGGCCGGGTGGTCGCCGGCAAGCGCCACGAGCGCCTGCCGCAGATCGCCGGGAGGCAGACCACCCCGCTCGGCGCGCAGACGGCCACTGGAGCCACCGTCGTCTCCGACGGTGACCACGGCGGTGATGTCGAGGTCGAGTTCGGGCGCGCAGTGGCGCAGTGCCCGCAGCGAGGCGGAGAGCCCGTGTCCACCGCCGAACGCCACCACCCGGCGGGCCGTCACTCGCGCCCCAGATCGCGGTGCTGGGCGTTCGCCGCCAGCCCGGAGTGGCGCAGGCGGCTGGACAACTCCTCGGCGATGGCCACGCTGCGGTGCTTGCCGCCGGTGCAGCCCACGGCGACCGTCAGGTACCGCTTGCCCTCCCGCTCGAAGCCGGCGGTGGTGGCGTTGACCAGGTCGGCGTACGAGGCGACGAAGGCGTCCGCGCCCTCCTGGCCCAGCACGTACGCGCTGACCGCCTCCTCCCGACCGGTGTGCTCGCGCAGCTCCGGCACCCAGTACGGGTTCGGCAGAAAGCGGGCGTCGAGCACGAAATCGGCGTCCGGCGGCAGGCCGTACTTGAAGCCGAACGACAGCACGGTGACCCGCAGCCGGCGGGCGTCCTCGCCGCCGAACAGCTCCTCGATGCGCCGACGGAGCTGGTTGACGTTGAGGTGGCTGGTGTCGATGATCACGTCGGCCTGGTCGCGCGCCTCCTCCAGCAGGCCACGCTCCACGGCGATGCCGTCGGCCAGCCGCCCGTCGCCCTGCAACGGGTGCGAGCGGCGAACGCTCTCGAAGCGCCGGATCAACACCTCGTCGTCGGCGTCGACGAAGACCACCCGGGGCGAGAAGCCGCGCTCCTTCAGCTCCCGGATCGCCCCGGCCAGGTCGGTGGAGAAGGCCCGCGACCGCACGTCCAACACCATCGCGGTACGCCGGGCCGCGCCGCCGGCCTTGAACGCCAACTCGGCCATGTCCAGCATCAGTGCCTGCGGCAGGTTGTCGACCACGTAGTAGCCGACGTTCTCCAACGCCCGGGCGACGGTGCTGCGGCCACCCCCGGAGACGCCGGTCACCACCACGAGTGTGGTCTCCGACTCGGCCGCCTGCTGCCCGTCCACGGCGGCCGGATCGTCGATCCGGTCACCGGCTGCGCGCGCCTCGCTCACCCGTACCCCCAAGCTGTGGCGCCGCGGCCCCCTCGGCCGCGATTGGTCAATCAGCGACTCTATCCCGCCATCTCCCCCGAGGGCCGACGCCCGTCGCGGGTCGCCCGGCGGACGACGGCCGCGGGTCGCGCTCCCGACAGACTTCGCCCTTGATGACGATCAGTAATCATCAATAGACTCTTCGTGATCGTCGCAGGTCAGACCGACATCTGGGAGGGTGCGATGCACGACCTTGCGGACAAGAACAAATACATCGGCTTCCTGTTCATGCGGATCAGCCCGGAGTACTTCGCGCTCGGCCGGGAGGGCATCCACGAGGTCTCCGCCGAACACGCGCGGGACCTGGGCCGCTTCGCCAAGCAGCTCACCCACGTCGTGACGACCGGCGTGAACGGCAAGTACGACCAGGTCACGATCGTCGAGGGGGACACCCTCGAGGAGATCAACGCGGCGGCCACCGCCTTCCGGATGGGTGGCAAGGCCCGCTACATCGAGATCGTGGACATCGTGGTCGGGATGAAGGCCCCGCCGCGCGGTCTGGCGAACCGCTCCAAGCAGCCCGATTGACCCCGTCCCCCCGGCGCGCCCGCCACTCGGGTGCGCCGGGCAGACTCGGGTGCGCCGGGCGGACTCGGGTGCGCCGGGCGGGCGCTGTCGGGGTTGGCTCGTAGACTCCGCGAATGGCTTCTCCCACCGACCTGCGCACCGAGGACGCTCTGCCGGTGCTGCGCCGGGTGTTCGGCTACGACGCCTTCCGCGGTTTCCAGCAGCAGGTGATCGACCACGTGGTCGGCGGTGGCGACGCCCTGGTGTTGATGCCCACCGGTGGCGGCAAGTCGCTGTGCTACCAGATCCCGGCCCTGGTCCGCGACGGCGTCGCGGTCGTCGTGTCGCCGCTCATCGCGCTCATGCAGGACCAGGTGGACGCCCTCACCGCGGTCGGCGTCCGCGCCGGCTTCCTCAACTCCACCCAGACCCTGGACGCCCGACGCCGGGTCGAGGCCGCCTTCGTGGCCGGCGAGCTGGACCTGCTCTACCTCGCCCCGGAGGCCCTTGGCGTCCGGTCCACCCTCGCCCTGCTGGACCGAGGTCGCATCTCCCTGTTCGCGATCGACGAGGCGCACTGCGTGTCCCAGTGGGGGCACGACTTCCGCCCCGACTACCTGGCGCTGTCGATGCTGCACGAACGCTGGCCCCAGGTCCCCCGGATCGCGCTGACCGCCACGGCGACGAGCGCCACCCGCACCGAGATCGCCAGCCGGCTCAAGCTCGACGACGCGCGGCACTTCGTGGCCAGCTTCGACCGGCCCAACATCCAATACCGGATCGTGCCCAAGCGGGAGCCACGCAAGCAACTGCTCGCCCTGCTGCGCGACGAGCACCCCGGCGACGCCGGGATCGTCTACTGCCTGTCCCGCGCCTCGGTCGACAAGACCGCCGAGTTCCTCGTCGCCAACGGCATCGCCGCCCTGCCGTACCACGCCGGCCTGGACGCGGGCACCCGCGCTCGCAACCAACAGCGCTTCCTGCGCGAGGACGGCCTCGTCATGGTGGCCACCATCGCCTTCGGCATGGGCATCGACAAGCCCGACGTCCGGTTCGTCGCCCACCTCGACCTGCCCAAGTCCGTCGAGGGCTACTACCAGGAGACCGGCCGCGCCGGGCGTGACGGCCTGCCCTCCACGGCCTGGCTGGCGTACGGGCTGCAGGACGTGGTCCAGCAACGCAAGATGATCGAGACCTCCGACGGCGACCTCGCCCACCGCCGCAACCTCGCCGCGCACCTGGACGCGATGCTCGCCCTCTGCGAGACGGTGCGCTGCCGACGGGTCCAACTGCTCGAATACTTCGGCGAGCGGACGCCGTCCGCCTGCGGCAACTGCGACACCTGCCTCAACCCGCCAGAGACCTGGGACGGCACCGTCGCCGCCCAGAAGCTGCTCTCCGCCGTCTACCGTCTCGACCGCGAACGCAACCAACGGTTCGGCGCCGGGCACTGCATCGACATCCTGCTCGGCAAACAGACCGACAAGATCAGCCAGTACGGTCACGACTCACTCACCGTCTTCGGCATCGGTGCCGAACTGAGCGAGGCGGAGTGGCGGGGCGTCGTCCGACAACTGCTCGCCGAAGGGCTGCTCGCCGTGGAGGGCGACTACGGCACGCTGGCCCTGACCGAGGCGAGCGCCGACGTCCTGGGTCGCCGTCGCACTGTCACGATGCGCCGCGAGCCGGAGAAGCCAGCCTCCAGCCGCTCGTCGAAACCGCGCGGCGCGGCCACCGTGGTGGCCGAGTTGACACCCGCCGCCGCGTCGCTCTTCGAGCGGCTGCGGAGCTGGCGGGCGGCCACCGCCAAGGAGCAGGGCGTCCCGGCGTACGTGATCTTCCACGACGCGACGCTGCGACAGATCGCGAGCGACGCGCCGGGCACGCTGGCCGACCTGTCCCGGATCAGCGGCGTCGGCGAGAACAAACTCGCCAAGTACGGCGAGCAACTCCTCGGCGTCCTCGCCGCCGACTGACGTCGACCAATGCCGAAGGGCCGGACCCCGTGGTGGGGTCCGACCCTTGCAGCGGCGCGGCCTTACCGGTGGTGCGGCCTTGCGGTGGTGCGGCCTTGCCGTGGTGTGGGTCAGCTGGTGGCGTAGCCGCGGGTGGCGATCCAGTCGGCGAGGTGCTCGACGCTGATCTGGTACGCGGCCTGGTTGGGGTCGGCGGAGTCGGCGATGGTGACGGTGTTGCCGTTGTCGCGGTAGCCGACGACGCTGATGTAGTGCCCGCCCTCGTAGGAGTGGGCGACCCCGTCGGTGTCGGTGCTGGTGCCGGCGATGTTGGCGACCACGGCCCGGCCGTCGTCGACGGTCTTCACGACATCGGCGCGCAGCCGGTCGGTCTGTCCGGCGTCGGCGTCGGGGCTGCTGATCTCCACGGACCGGTAGGCGTCGTTCTTACCGGTCTCCTTGTTCAGCACCGGGGTGATGTCGTTGATGGAGTTGGTGCCGGCCTCGGTGGTGCCCATTTCCTTGGCCATGTCGTCGACGTTGATGTTCTTGCCCTGCACGCTCAGGGCGTTACGGGTCGCGGCGGGCCCGCAGTAGTAGAAGTTCGGCTGCGCCTCGTAGCGCACACCCAGTTCCCGCTCACCGTGGGTCTTGCGGTCGGTCTGGGTCTGCGTGGTCGGCTTGGCCTCCGACGCGGCGTAGGCGGCGGTGACGGGTCCGGCGATGGCACCACCGGTGAACGCGAGGCCGGCGGCGGTCAGAGCGGTCTTACGGATCAGATCGGTACGCATGATGGCGTGCTCCTCTGCATCGGGGGTGCCCGCGCCGCCTCCGGGGGTGGGTGGTGGCGCGGGGGTAGTTCGAGGGGGTTCTGCCCGGTGACCCGGGAGGGGGTCGGCGTCGGGACAGGGTGCAACGGTTCGTGGTGGCGGGTCATTCCGCCTTCCTGGGGTCGGCGCATTCCGCCTGCCCGAGGGGTCGGCCGGTGGTTCTCGGCCGTGCGGGGGGTGTAACCGGGGCGGGCCGGCGGGTGTTCCCGGCGGCTGTCTCCGGCGGCGAGTTCCCGGCGGCCGGCTCCGGTGGGAGGACCGGGCGGCTGCCGTGCCGGCCCGTTGTGGTGCTCGGCCGTTGTGGTGCTCGGCCGTGCGGGGGATGTAACCGGGGCGGCCGGCCGGGTGTTCCCGGCGGCTGACTCTGGCGGGCGGACCTGGCGGTGGTTCCCGCCGGGGCCGGCACACCATGACCCGGACTGTTGCGGTGCTCTGCCAGGTATAACGACCCGGGCCGGCCGCCGATTTCGCCACCGGGGTGGCCCCGATCACCCGACAATACGGCCCAAACCCGACAATCGACCCAGCCCAGCCGACCGGACACGGCGGCCGCGGGGGCGTGATCCACTCGGGTTCCGTGAAGACGCGCTGTCCGGGGGCCAGGGATACCCCGACATCATGGAACCCGAGTAGATCATGCCAGCGTGCACCGTTTCGGCACCCGCGCCGGCCCGACCCGGGTGCCGGGGGCCGAAACGCCACGTGCACAGGCACCCTTCCATGATCGTGCTCGATTCAGGAAATAGGCCCCTCGGTGCGCCGACGAGGCCACTACAACCAGGATCGAGCACGATCATGGGCGTGGACCACGCACGACCACGCACGACCACAGACGCGCAGCGCACACGACCACGGGCGCGGACCGCGCACGACCACGGGCGCGCACCGCACGACCACAGGCGCGCACCGCACTACCACAGGCCCGGACCGCGCACGACCACAGACGCACACCGCACACGACCACAGACGCGGACCGCACACGACCACAGACGCACACCGCACACGACCACAGACGCGCACCGCGCACGACCACAGACGGACACCGCGCACGACCACAGGCGCGGGTGCCCGGATCAGGTAGATCTGCACGGGGGGCGGGTTGTGGGTCGCGCACGTCGACGGCCCGGCCCAGGTTCAGATCGTGCTGGCCTGCTGGGAGGGACTGATCGCGCCGAACGGCGCGGGCGGCCTCAGGTGCCCGGTGTCGCTGCCGCACTCTCGTCGGTCGTCGCGTCCTTGTCGGTCGTCGTGTCCTTGTCGGTCGTCGCGTCCTTGTCGAGGGCGGCCAGGATCGCCTCGGCGGTACGTCGACCCACCCCGGGCACCTCGATGATCTCCTCGACTGTTGCGGCGGAGAGCCGCTTGAGGGACCCGAAATGGCGCAGCAGCGCCTTGCGCCGTACCTCCCCGAGGCCGGGCACGTGGTCCAGCGCCGACTCGGTCATCCGCTTGGATCGGCGCTGCCGATGGAAGGTGATGGCGAACCGGTGGGCCTCGTCGCGGACCCGTTGCAGCAGATAGAGCCCCTCCGAGGTGCGCGGCAGGATGACCGGCAGGTTGTCGTTCGGGAGCCAGACCTCCTCCAACCGCTTGGCCAACCCACACAGCGCCACGTCGTCGATCCCCAGGTCGGCGAGGGCCTGCGCGGCGGCCGCGACCTGTGGGGCGCCGCCGTCGACGACCACCAACTGCGGTGGGTACGCGAATTTCCGCGGCCGGCCGGTGGTCGGGTCGATCAGGACACCGACCTGGGGCTCCACCGCGTCTTCCGGGGCCGCCTGGTCGTCGGCCGACTCCACCCCCACCTCGCCCGTCTCGGCCCGCGCGTCCAGGTATCGGGCGAATCGGCGGCGGAGCACCTCGGACATGGCGGACAGGTCGTCGGTGGCACCCCGGACGATGAACCGCCGGTACTCGCTCTTGCGGGGCAGCCCGTCCTCGAAGACCACCATGCTGGCGACCACGTCGGTGCCCTGGATCTGGGAGATGTCGAAGCATTCGATGCGCAGCGGGGAGGTGCGCATGTCCAGCGCCTCGCTGATCTCGTCCAAGGCCTTGCCCCGGGTGGTCAGGTCACCGGAACGTTTCAGCTTGTGCCGGGCCAGCGCGTCCTTCGCGTTGCGCTCCACGGTCTCCATGAGTGAGCGTTTGTCGCCGCGCTGCGGCACCCGCAGCGACACCCGGCTGCCCCGGTGGTCGGAGAGCCACTCCGCCAGCGCGTCGGCGTCGGCGGGCAGCTCGGGCACCAGCAACTCCCGGGGGACGTCGGCCTCACCCTGCTCACCCCCGTACACCTGGGTGCAGAAGTGGTGTACCAGGTCTCCGGTGGTCAGGTCCTCGGTCTTCTCCACCACCCACCCTCGCTGGCCGCGGACCCGGCCGTCGCGAACGTGGAAGACCTGCACGGCCGCCTCGAGCGGGTCGTCGGCGAACGCGACCACGTCGGCGTCGGTGCCGTCGCCCAGCACCACTGTCTGCTTCTCCATGGCCCGGCGCAGCGCGGCCACGTCGTCGCGCAGCCGGGCGGCACGCTCGAACTCCAGCTGCTCGCTCGCCTCGGTCATCTCGCGCTCGATCTTGCGGACCATGGTGTCGGTGCGTCCGGCCATGAAGTCGCAGAACCCGTCGACGATCGCGCGGTGCTCGTCGGCGGAGACGGTGCCGACGCACGGCGCCGAGCACTTTCCGATGTAGCCGAGGAGGCAGGGACGGCCGACCTGGCCGGCGCGCTTGAACACGCCTGCCGAGCACGTCCGGGCGGGAAACACCCGCAGCAGCAGGTCGAGGGTCTCCCGGATGGCCCAGGCGTGCGAATACGGACCGAAGTAGCGCACCCCCTTGCGCTTGGCACCGCGCATCACCTGCAACCGGGGGTATTCCTCGTTGAGGGTGACGGCCAGGTAGGGGTACGACTTGTCGTCGCGGTAGCGGACGTTGAACCGGGGGTCGTACTGCTTGATCCAGGTGAACTCGTGCTGGAGCGCCTCGACCTCGGTGCCGACGATGATCCAGTCCACCGACTCGGCGGTGGTGACCATCTGCCGGGTGCGCTCGTGCAGATTCCAGACGTCGCCGAAGTAGGAGTTGAGCCGGCTGCGCAGGTTCTTCGCCTTGCCGACGTAGATCACCCGGCCGGTCCCGTCGCGGAAGCGGTAGACCCCCGGTGACTCCGGGATGGTGCCGGGTGCGGGACGGTAGGTCGAGGGGTCAGCCACGCCAACAAGCCTAGTCCGCACCACCGACAGCCCGTTGCAGGCGCTAGATCCACTCGGTTTCCGGGAAGTCGGGGGGTCGGCTGGCCGCAGACACCCCGAGGTCCTGGAACGCGAGTCGATCATCTGGCGGGGGCGATTGCCGCTCCCCCGAGCCGGTCAGGCCAGCGAGATCTGGTCTCCGGTGATCTTGATGTCCTTGGGGGGCAGCGGCTTGGTGGCGGGGCCGGCCTTCACCGAGCCGTCCTCGATCGAGAACTTGCTGTTGTGGCAGGTGCAGTTGATGGTGCCGCCGTCGACGTTCGTCACCGGGCAGTTCTGGTGGGTGCAGATCGGGCTGAAGCCCTTGAACTGGCCGGCCACGGGCTGGGTGATGACCACACCCTGGGCGGCGAGGACCTTGCCGCCGCCGACCGGGATGTCGGCGGTGGTGGCAAGCGACTGCGCGCCCTGCCGGTCGCCGCCACCCGCGTCACCGGTGCTGGGCACCGCCGGGCCCCCACTGGTGGGAGCACCACTGCCACTGTCGCCGTCGTCACTGCCGCAGGCCGCCAGGACGACGGCCGCGCCGACCGCCCCGACGCCGGTGAGCAGGGTACGACGTGTCTGCGTACCCGGACCGGTCAGCGCCTGATCGTCACTCATGCCTCGCCTCTCTCTAACCCGCCGCGCCGGTCAAGAGCCGGCCACACCTTGTCCACACGAGCAACTGTGCCGGATGGTTCATCACAGCATCCGTCCGAACCGGGAAATGAGACGGGGCGCGCCTCGACCGCCCAGGCCACGCCGTCACGAACGCCGCGACACCAGTCGGGGAACCGCCGCCGACCCGACCGGACGCCCCGCACCGGAGTCCGGCCGGTCCGGACCGGAACCAGAGCGCACGAACCGAGCGGGTCGCAGCGAGCCGCGAACGACCGGCCGGACCGGGCCCGGCCGGACCGGGCCGCACGAACCGGCCGGACCGGGCCGCACGAACCGCCCGGACCGGGCCGCACGAACCGCCCGGACCGAGCCGCACGAACCGCCCGGACCGGGCCGCACGAACCGCCCGGACCGGGCCGCACGAACCGCCCGGACCGGGCCGCACGAACCGGCCGGTTCGCACGAAGCCGATCAGGCGCTGTCAGGAGGTAACTGTCAGCGTGCGGCGGCGGGCACCTTGCGGCTCGCCCGCGCCTTGGTGACACCGTTGGCCTTGGCCGCCCGGGTGGTGGCGGCCGCGGCGCCGGCGGCGGCGCCGTCGAGCTTGAGCACCTGGCGCAGGAACTCGCCGGTGTGGCTCTCGGCCACCTCGGCAACCTCCTCGGGGGTGCCCGTGGCGAGAACGGTGCCGCCCCGGTGGCCCCCCTCCGGACCCATGTCGATCAACCAGTCGGCCGTCTTGATCACGTCGAGGTTGTGCTCGATGGTGATCACCGTGTTGCCCTTGTCGACAAGCCCTTCCAGCACCATCAGCAGCTTGCGGATGTCTTCGAAGTGCAGACCGGTGGTCGGCTCGTCGAGCACGTAGACCGTCCGTCCGGTGGAGCGCTTCTGCAGCTCGGACGCGAGCTTGACCCGCTGCGCCTCGCCGCCGGAGAGGGTGGGCGCGGGCTGGCCGAGGCGTACGTAGCCCAGGCCGACGTCGACAAGGGTCTTGAGGTGCCGGTGGATGGCCGGGATGGCGGAGAAGAACTCGGCGGCCTCCTCGATCGGCATCTCCAGCACGTCCGAGACGGTCTTGCCCTTGTAGTGCACCTCCAGGGTCTCCCGGTTGTACCGGGCGCCCTTGCAGACCTCGCAGGGGACGTACACGTCGGGCAGGAAGTTCATCTCGATCTTGATGGTGCCGTCGCCGGAGCAGGCCTCGCAGCGCCCGCCCTTGACGTTGAAGGAGAACCGACCCGGGCCGTACCCGCGTACCTTCGCCTCGGTGGTCTCGGCGAAGAGCTTGCGGACGTGGTCCCAGACCCCGGTGTAGGTGGCCGGGTTGGAGCGCGGCGTCCGGCCGATCGGCGACTGGTCCACGCCGACGACCTTGTCCACGTGCTCCAGCCCGGAGACCCGGGTGTGCCGGCCGGGCACCAGCCGGGCGCCGTTGATCTGGTTGGCCAGCACCGCGTACAGGATGTCGTTGACAAGCGTTGACTTGCCCGAACCACTCACCCCGGTGACCGCGATCAGCTGGCCCAGCGGGAACGGGACGGTCAGGTTGCGCAGGTTGTGCTCCCGCGCGCCGTGCACCACAAGCTCCCGACCGGGATCCTGCGGGCGGCGTGTCGACGGCGTCGGGATCGACCGACGCCCGGACAGGTACGCCCCGGTGATCGACTCCTTGTTCTTCAGCAGCGCGGGGACCGAGCCGCTGTGCACGATCTTGCCGCCGTGCTCGCCCGCGCCGGGCCCGATGTCGACGATCCAGTCCGCGACGCGGATGGTGTCCTCGTCGTGCTCCACCACGATCAGCGTATTGCCCAGGCCGCGCAGCCGGATCAGGGTCTCGATCAACCGGTGGTTGTCGCGCTGGTGCAGCCCGATCGACGGCTCGTCGAGCACGTAGAGCACACCCACCAGGCCGGAGCCGATCTGGGTGGCGAGCCGGATGCGCTGCGCCTCGCCGCCGGACAGCGTGCCGGCCGGCCGGTCCAGGGAGAGGTAGTCCAGGCCGACGTCGAGCAGGAACCGCAGCCGGGCGTTGATCTCCTTGAGGACCCGCTCGGCGATCAGCTTCTGCCGGTCGGTCAGCTCGATGCCGGCGAGCAGGTCGGCGCACTCCCCCACGGACAGGTTGCAGACCTCGGCGATGCTCCTGCCGGCCAGGGTGACCGCGAGCACCTCGGGCTTGAGTCGAGCGCCGCCGCAGGCCGCGCACGGCACGTCGCGCATGTAGCCCTCGTACTTGTCGCGGGACCACTCGGACTCGGTGTCGGAGTGCCGGCGCTCGATCCACTGCACCACGCCCTCGAAGCCGGTGTAGTAGGAGCGCTCACGGCCGTACTTGTTGCGGTAGCGCACGTGCACCTGGTCGTCGGAGCCGTGCAGGATCGTCTTCTGCGCCCGCGCCGGAAGCGCCCGCCACGGGGTGTCGACGTCGAAGTGCTGGGCCTCGCCGAGCGCCTCCAGCAGGCGCAGGAAGTATTCCAGGTTGTGCCCGGTGGACCAGGGCTGGATGGCGCCCTCGCGCAGGCTGCGCTCCGGGTCGGGGACCAGCAGCTCCGGGTCGACCTCCTTCTTGGTGCCCAGGCCGGTGCACTCCGGGCAGGCGCCGTAGGGCGCGTTGAAGGAGAAGACCCGGGGCTCGAGATCCTCGATGGCCAGCGGGTGGTCGTTGGGGCAGGCCAGGTGCTCGGAGTAGCGGCGCTCCCGGTCCGGGTCGTCCTCCGGCAGGTCGACGAAGTCGAGCAGCACCAGGCCGCTGGACAGGCCCAGGGCCGCCTCGACCGAGTCGGTCAGCCGCTGCTTGGCGCTCGCCTTGACGGTGAGGCGGTCGATCACCACCTCGATCGTGTGCTTCTCCTGCTTCTTGAGCTTCGGCGGCTCGGTCAGCGGGTGCACCACGCCGTCGACCCGGGCCCGGGCGTAGCCCTTGGCCTGCAACTCGGCGAAGAGGTCGACGTACTCGCCCTTGCGACCACGGATGACGGGCGCGAGCACCATGAACTTGGTGCCCTCGGCCATCGCGAGGACCCGGTCGACGATCTGCTGGGGGCTCTGCCGGGAGATGCGCTCGCCACAGACCGGGCAGTGCGGCTCGCCGATGCGGGCGTAGAGCAGGCGCAGGTAGTCGTAGACCTCGGTGATGGTGCCGACGGTCGATCGCGGGTTGCGCGAGGTGGACTTCTGGTCGATGGAGACGGCGGGGCTCAGGCCCTCGATGAAGTCGACGTCTGGCTTGTCCATCTGGCCGAGGAACTGCCTGGCGTACGACGAGAGCGACTCGACGTAGCGGCGCTGCCCCTCGGCGAAGATCGTGTCGAAGGCCAGGCTCGACTTGCCCGACCCGGACAGCCCGGTGAACACGATGAGTGCGTCCCGGGGCAGGTCGAGACTGACGTCACGCAGGTTGTGCTCGCGCGCGCCACGGATGATCAGTCGGTCGGCCACGGTGCGTGTACTCCCGGGAGAAGACGAAGCGAAGGATCTGTCCCGCTCTGGGATGATCTGAGCGGTCGTGCGGGCGCGGAAATCACGCCTCGGCAACTCTAGCCCCGAGGTATGACAGTTTTCCCCGCCCGCACATTCCCCCAGCTCAGCCCGGTCGGCCGCCGGTCAGAACCCGCCCGGCGTCGGAGGCCGGGCGGCCCGTCGCCGGGCCGAACGCCACCCACCGCGCCGTTCCGCCGCCACCCGCGCCTCCCGCCGTCGGCTCTCCTGGGCCACCTCGCCCTGCAGCCGCCGCCAACTCTCCCACCGACGGGTGGGCAGCTCGCCGGTCTGCAGCGCCTCGCGGACCGCGCAGGCGGGCTCGCCGTCGTGGCCGCAGTCGGCGTACCGGCAGCCCTCGGCCAGCCCGGCGATATCCGCGAACGCCCGGTCGAGCCCGACCGCGCCGTCCAACAGGCCCACCGCGCGCACCCCGGGCGTGTCGATCACGGCGCCGCCGCCGGGGATCGGCACGAGCGCCCGCCAGGTGGTGGTGTGCCGACCCTTGCCGTCCACGCGTCGGATCGTCTGTGTGGGCATCATCACCGCCCCGACCAGCGCGTTGACCAGGCTCGACTTGCCAGCCCCGGAGGGCCCGAGCAGGCCGAGCGTGCGGCCGGGCGTCACTTCGGCGCGCAGCGGGTCCAGTCCGACCCCGCGTTCGGCGCTGACCGGCAGCACCGGCACCCCGGGGGCGACCGCGGCCAGCTGGCGGGCCAGCGCGGCCGGGTCGGCCGCGAGGTCGGCCTTCGTCAGCACGACGAGTGGCCGGGCGCCGGACTCGTGGGCCAGGGCGAGCAGTCGCTCGATGCGGCCCACGTCCGGCTCGGGGTGCACCGGCTCCACCACGGCGGCCGTGTCCAGGTTGGCCGCCAGCACCTGGCCGCTGGCGTCCTTGCCGGCGGTACGGCGGATCAGCGCGCCCCGCCGCGGTAGTACCGCCTCCACGGTGACGCGGCGGTCCGGCCAGGTGGTGAGCAGCACCCAGTCTCCGGCGCAGGGCAGCGCCGACGGGTCCCGGGCGGCGGTGGCCAGCACCGCGCCGCCCAGGCTGGCGCGGACCGGGCCGGCAGCCGTGAGCACCGTGCAGACCCCCCGGTCGACCCGGGCCACCCGGCCCGGGTGGTGCTCGCCGCGTCGTGCGGCGTACGTCTCCCGCTCGGCATCCCAGCCGAGCGCGGTCAGATCGATCGTCATGGCATCCTCATCGGTGTCGGAGCAGGTGATGGCGGAACACGCGTGCCACGTCCGGCATGATCACCACCTCCGTCCGATGTCCCGGTGCCGCGTCTGCCGCTGACGGTAGGTCGCGCGCCGACGCGCCGAAAGCGATTTCCCCGGCGACGGCGCGGCGGCGGACCGCTAGGGTCGACGGGTGACCACGGATCCGCTCCTGTTGATGGGCGAGGTGGACGCGGCCACCAGCCGACTCCTGCGTACCGCAGCGTCTTTCGACGCCGCGGACCTGGCCGCCGCGTCGCTGCTGCCGGGCTGGACGCGCGGGCACGTGCTGGCGCATCTGGCGCGCAACGCCGACGGCTTCGTCAACCTGCTCACGGCGGCCCGCACCGGCGAGGCATTGCCGATGTACGCCTCGCTCGCGGCCCGCACCACCGACATCGAGACCGGCGCGGACCGCCCGCCCGCCGAGCACCTGGACGATCTGCGGCGCACCGCCGACCTGTTCGTCGAGGCGGTCGCGGCGATGCCCGCGCAGGCCTGGGCGGCGACGGTGCAGGCCCGCAGGGGCCCGTGGCCGGCCGCGCTGCTCGTGTGGGGTCGGCTGCGCGAGATCGAGGTGCACCACCTCGACCTGGCCGCCGACTACCGACCCGCGCACTGGTCGGAGACGTTCGCCCACCGGCTGCTGCGCGAGGCGGCCAGCCATCACTCCACGGGTCCGACACCGCCGTCGTTGGTGCTACGCCCGGACGGCAGCGGGCACGAGGTGGTGATCGGGGACCGCGTCGACGCCCCGGTCGTCGCCGGGCCCGTGCCCGACCTCGCCGCCTGGCTGATCGGCCGTGCCGACGGCGGCTCGCTCTCCGTCACTCCCGACGGCCCCCTGCCTACTCCACCGGAATGGATCTAGAAAAGTCATGACTTATAGCGGAGACGTCACCCACGGCGGCCCGCCGGCCGTACGCGAGCTGGACGGGCTGACCATCAGCAAGCTGTCGGTGGGTCCGATGGACAACAACGCGTACCTGCTGCGCTGCACGGGCACCGGTGACCAGGTGCTGATCGACGCCGCCAACGAGGCGCCCCGGCTCCTGGAGCTGATCGGCGACGGTGGGCTCACCGCCGTGGTGACGACCCACCAGCACATGGACCACTGGGTGGCCCTGGAGGAGGTCGTCGCCAAGACCGGCGCGCGGGCCCTGGTGCACGCCGACGACGCGGACGGGCTGCCGATCGAGGCGGAACGTCTCGCCGACGGCGACACCGTGCCGGTCGGCGACTGCGCGCTGGAGGTCATCCACATCAAGGGGCACACCCCGGGGTCGATCGCCCTGCTCTACCGCGACCCGGCGGGCACCCCGCACCTTTGGACCGGTGACAGTCTTTTCCCAGGTGGTGTGGGAAACACGGAGCAGGACCCGGAGCGCTTCGCCGCTCTGATCGGCGACGTCGAGCACAAGCTGTTCGACAAGCTCCCGGACGACACCTGGTTCTACCCCGGCCACGGCAGGGACAGCACCCTGGGAGCGGAACGCCCAGCCCTCCCCCAATGGAAAGCAAGAGGCTGGTAACCAACCACACAGGGAACCAAACGCTGACCGTTCACCCTGAAGATCTCTCAACCCTCGGCGGACGCGGCACGACCGGACGGAACGGAACCCCGACGGGGGCGGGGGCGGGGCCGGCCCGCCGCCGGGGGAAACCCGACCCCCCCCCCCCCGGCCCCCCCCCCCCCCCCCCCCCCCCCCCCCCCC
>NZ_JBNCNO010000018.1:64302-87499 GCF_049847025.1 Micromonospora sp. DT231
GGGCCTGCCGTGCCCGGCGCAGGGATCAAGCCTGACCGCCCGGAGCCGGGCACGGCAGGCCCCGCCCCCACACCGCAACCACCGACCCAGAAGAACCCTCAACCAGCAACAACGAACAACCGCCGCCGCGCCCCCAACAGCACGACGGAAGCCAGCACCATCCCGACCCCCATGGTCACCAGCAGCGGGCTGGGCTGCCCCGGCAGCAGCCCGGCCAGCGATCGGGATGCCGTGCCCAGCGCGAGGTAGAGACCGGCCCAGGCGGCGGCGCCGAGCGTCGCGCAGCCGAGGAATCGCCGGTACGACATCCGCAGCCCGCCGGCGGCCAGCGGAAGCAGCGCGTTGAACACGGGCAGGAACGGCGCGACGATCATCATCCGGCCGCCACCGCGACGCAGGATCCCCTCCGCGGCCGACCAGCGCGGCTCACCGATCCAGCCGCCGATCCGGCTGTGTCGCAGCCGCTCGGCGTACCGGCGGCCGATCAGGAAGCTCAGCGACCAGCCGGCCAGGCAGCCGACCAGCACCGCGGTGAAGGTCGCCAGCCCGGTGGTCGGGCGGCCCACCCCGACGGCGGCCAGGATCGCCACGTCGCCGGGGATCAGGACACCCAGCAGGGGTACGGCGTCGAAGAGCATGACGAGGCCGAGTGCACCCATCAGCAGCAGAACGGGTAGTTCGCCGATTTGTGCCAGCCATTGCGTCATGCCTCGTACGCTATGGCCGCGGACCACTTCGGACATCCGGTTCCAGCCCCCAGGCCCCCCTGGTATCGGTCTCGGGGTCGTCCCTGAGGCGGTGTCCACGCTCAGACGGGTCGCAGCACCTGCACCCGGCGCAACGACGAGTCGACCGAGGGTTCGGTGGTGGGTACCGGATAGTCGGCAAGGACCGTCAGGCGGTCCGCCGGTAGGTGCCCTCGGCCGGGGTCACCGACCAGCACGTCGGCGCCCCGGGCGGCGACCCTCTGCAGGAAGGGCAGCATCTTCTCGGCCATCGCGCGGTCGTAGAAGACGTCTCCGGCGACCACCAGGTCGGCCTCCGCGTCGGTGCCGTCGAGCAGGTCGTCCCCGGTGACGTCGACGTCGACCCGGTTGGCCCGCGCGTTGAGGGTGACGGCGGCGACGGCGTACGGGTCGATGTCGTTGGCGACCACCTCCGCGGCGCCGGCGAGCGCGGCGGCGATGGCCACCAGTCCCGAGCCGGCGGCGAGGTCGAGGACCCGACGTCCGGCGGCCAGCTCGGGGTGGTCCAGGAGGTGCCGGGCCAGGGCCTGGCCGCCGGCCCAGGCGGACGCCCAGTACGGCGCCGGCAGGGCGTGCCCGGCGGCTGCCTCCATCCGAGCCCAGAAGACGATCGCGTCCTCGGCCAGGTACAGCCGCACCTCGGGGACGAACGGGGTGGGCACCAACCGGAGCCGGTCCAGGCCGGCGCCGGGCGCGTCGATCTCGCGCTCCAGCTCGGTCAGCACGTCGGCTGCGGCACCCCTCATCGGCGCAAGCATGCCCCAGCGGCGGGTGGTCGGGGCAGGTTTCACGTGCCGGCGCGCAGAGTTCACCCGAGTTCACACGAAGACCTACGGCACTTCGGCCAGCGGATTGGGGTTTCGCCCGTTACTGTCGGACAGGTACGGGCGATCATCGGCCAGAGGCCGAGGGTCAGCCGCTTTGAACAGGGAGAGATGCATGGCAACCGGCACGGTTAAGTGGTTCAACTCGGAAAAGGGCTTCGGTTTCATCGAGCAGGACGGTGGAGGGCCGGACGTGTTCGTCCACTACTCCGCCATCGCCTCGAGCGGCTACCGGGAGCTCAACGAGGGCCAGAAGGTCGAGTTCGAGGTGACCCAGGGGCAGAAGGGTCCGCAGGCGGACAACGTCCGCCCGATGTAGCTCCGTGCCGGTGACGGCGGCCGGTCTCCGGCCGCCGTCGCAGCGCACTCAAGACGCCGCCGGGGCGGCGGGCAGGTCCCGCCGCCTCCGGATCGGTCCGATCAACAGAATCAACGGGGTGACCGCCAACCAGGCGGTCATCACGACAATTGCCGTCGCGACGCCGTAGCGCGCGCCGAGGGCTCCGGCGAGCACTGCCGCGAGCGGGATCGTGCCGTAGTTGAGCAGGTGCATGCTCACCGTCACCCGGCCGAGCAGGTGGTGCGGCGTGTAGGTCTGCCGGAAGGCGCCCTTGACGACGTTGCCGATGGCCACCCCCAGGCCGATCAACAGGCCGCCGAGGGCTGGCCAGGCCAACCCGATGCCGGGTGTGCCGAGCGGGATGAGCAGGGCTGGCGGGCCGGTGAACACCCCGGCGATCAGCAGTGCCCGCGCGGTGCCACAGCGCCGGCCCAGCGTGGTGGCGAGCAACGCCCCGATGATCCCTCCGGCGCTCATCACGGCGATCAGGACGCCCACCAGACCCGGTGCGAGACGCAACTCGCGGACCAGGAAGACCACGAGGACGGCCTGGTAGCCGGTCAGCCCGATGTTGCTGGCCGCGCCGAAGACCGTCAGCACCCGCAGGTACGGGTCCCGGGCGACGAAACGCAGCCCTTCGGCGATGTCGCGGCGCAGTGAGCGGGACCGGTCCGCCCGGCGTGCGCGTGGTTCGACGGTGCGGATCCGCAGGAGGCACACCGCGGAGACCAGGAAGCTGATCGCGTCCAGCAGCAGCGCGGTGACCGCACCGATGAGCTGGGCGATCAGACCTGCGACGCCGGGTCCGACGACATAGCTCGCGGTCTGGGTGGCGTGCAGCTTCGCGTTGCCCTCCGGCAGTTGCTCGGGTCGCAGCAGCACCGGGAGGTACACCTGGTCGGCGGTTTCGAAGAAGACCCGCGCCACGCCGGCGCTGAGCGCCACCACCAGCAGGTGCGTCACGGTGAGCCGGTCGAGTGCGGCGGCGAGCGGCACGGTGAGGAACAGCAGCGCGCGGAACAGATCGCAGGCCACCATCACGGGTCGGCGGGGCAGCCGGTCCACCCAGGCACCGGCGGGCAGGCCGATCAGCAGCCAGGGCAGCCAGGCCGCGGCGGTGAGCACCGCCACCTGGAAGGTGCCGGCGTCCAGGACGGCGACCGCGACCAGGGGCAACGCGACTGTGGAGACGTTGCTGCCGATGCTGCTGACCGTCTGGCCGGTCCAGAGCAGCCGGAAGTCCCGATGCCGCAGCAGCCCGCCGCGCGGGCGGACCGGCAACGGGCCGGTGCGGGTGGTCGCGGTCACGGCCGGGCCGGAATTCCGTGGGCGAACACGAACACGGGCTGCCGTTCGTGACCGTCCTCGGGCGGCTGCCGGTCGGCCCACCGGGCCAGCAGGTTGGCTACCTCCTGGCTCAGCTCGAACAGCTCGTCGGGGGTGAGGTGC
Source organism: Micromonospora sp. DT231 (assembly GCF_049847025.1). Lineage (NCBI taxonomy): Bacteria > Bacillati > Actinomycetota > Actinomycetes > Micromonosporales > Micromonosporaceae > Micromonospora > Micromonospora sp. DT231. The sequence goes on from NZ_JBNCNO010000018.1 coordinate 67,662, forward strand.
AGCCACCTGTCGGTGGAGAACGGGCCGTCGTGCCAGGCGGCGTGCGCCGCGTCGTCGGCGGCGTGCCAGGCTCGGGCCAGGGCGACGTGCCGGTCCAGGTTGAGCGAGGTGGCGGCGTCGGCGACCGCCCGGGCGGCCGGGTCGGCGTCGAAGTCGGTGTTGGACCAGCGCACTCCTCGGGTGACGAGCCGCCACCACCGCTCCCGCCGGTCGCGGGCCAGTTCGGGAGCCTCGGTGACCAGGTTCGCGGCGGCGAGGACCTTGAGGTGGTGGCTGACGTTCGCCGGCGCCTGGTCGGTGCGCTCGGCGAGCAGGCCGACGGTCGAGGGCCCGTGCACCTTGAGCACGTCCATCAGCCGGCGACGCAGCGGGTGGGCCAGGGCGGCCAGCACCCGCGAGTCGGTGACGTGGCGTACGTCGGGGGTCTCCATACCGCCACCCTGCCATCCGCAACATCTGTTGCGCAACGGTTATTGCTCAACAGATGTTGCGGATGAGGTTGAGGAGAGGGGCGACCCGGCGGCTACGGACCGCCCCTCCGCTCAGGCGACCATCCGGCGGGACAGCTCGTCGGCGACCTGTTTGGCGACGGTGGGCGGAATGGCCGCCGCGATCTTCTCCGGCGTCAGCCCGGCCAGGGCGCCCTCGATGATCGCCGTCTCATCGGTGAAGTCCTTCGCGGCCAGTGCGTTCAGCGTGCTCTGCAGGGCGGTGAGCTGTTTCGTCATCGCCTGCAGGTTCCAGTTGCCGGCCACCGGGGCGCCGGTGTCGTCCCGACCCTCCGCCATCCGGGTGTAGATCTGGCCGATCGGGTTTCGGCCGTCCAGCACGGTGAGGTTCGTGTGGACCGTGGCCAGCCAGTTGTGCTCTTCGGGGGTCATGTCGTCGTCCTCCAGGAGTCCGATGGAACTGAGGTAGCGGCGGAACAACGGCCGTTGGTCGCGGCCCGCCTTGATGGCGTCACGGAAGAAGCTGAAGTGGGTGTGCCAGCGGTGCGAGCTGTCGCCGGTGCTGCGCTTGCCGAGGCGGTCCCACCGCTTCACGGTCGAACCGTCGGGGCTGTAGATGATCTCGCGGAGGTCCCGGGTGTCGGCCGCGTTCGCGACGCACTGGGCCACGCACCAGAGCGAGAAACTCGCCATGGTGTGCGTACGGCCAGCGGAGCGGACCTCGAACTGGCCGACGTCCAGCGCCGCCGCGTCCAGGGTCAGTCCGGCTCGGTCCCGGGGTGACTCGACGACCGAATAGTCGTTCGTGACCACCCGGTCCGAGCCGCAGTGATAGCCGCCGCGGTGATCCGGGTCGCCGACGATGCCGACCTCGTCCGGCTCCAGGTCGGCAGCGCGGACGGTGTTCGGGTCGATGTTCAGGTGGGTGAGGAGAAGGCTTCGGACGGCCAATAGGTTTGCCGGGGCCCGTGTCATGGGGTCCCCCTCTCGGATGGGGCGGGGACCGGGTACGACGTCACACCGCGTACGCGGTGTTGGGCTTCGGGCGATCCCGGTCGGCTTGCTGCACGGCACCGGGCGTTACACCAACCATAGCCCGCATTATCGATGAATGCCCAGCTCAGGAGGGTTCTTTTTAGATTGATGGTGCCGTCGGGGCTGAGTGGACGATCGGCAACAGCAGCGCCGACGGGTGAGCGGGGTCGTGGAGCACCTGCCGCCAACCGGCACGCAGCGTCACCGCCGTACCGAGCGGTTCCCCGGTGCCGGGGTTGCGCGCCCACCGGGGATGGGCGCCACCGGCGATCTGCACCCGCAGCCGGTGCCCGGTGGCGAACCGGTACGCGGTCGGCCAGAGCGCCACCGGGACCCGCCGCACCCCCGACGGGCCGGCGGGGAAGCGTTCGGGGGTCACCCGCACCAGACCGTCGCACACGTTCCACGAGCGACCGCGCCGGTCCACGTCGCACAACCGCACGAAGACGTCCAGGTACGGCAGCTCACCACGGACGTGGATCTCGGCGCGTACCGGACCGATCACCTCGATCGGGCCGGCCAGCGGGGCGCTGGTGTAGGTCAGCACGTCGGGGCGGGCTTCGACCTGCCGATTGTCCACCGGGCCGGCTTGCTTGGCGACCAGCAGCGGCCCACCCACCGACGGGGTGGGGTCGGCCGGGTCGTACCGGAACTCGTCCGGCGTCGACGCGAGCGGCGGGCGGACCGCCAGCTCACCTCCCGGATGCAGGTGCCAGGCCGTCTCGACAGTCGAAGGTGGCCAGTCCGGCAGGTCCCGCCAGCCGCCGCCGGGCCCACCCAGGTGCAACCGGACCGGGGCGGCCCCGGCCCGGCGCGCCCGCCGGCCGGCCGGTGGCACCGCCGTCAGGTGCTCGTCGAGCCAGGCCAACCCCTCTCGCAGGGCGGCTACGAACAGCCCCGGGCTGCCGTGTGTCCAGGGGCCGACGACGAGGCGTGGCCGCGTGCCGGCGGCGCGCAGCGTGGCGTAGTCGTCGAGTTGGGCGGGCAGGAAGATGTCGTGCCAACCGCTGACCAGGACCACCGGCGCCCGCACCCGGGCCACCCGGTCGGCGAAGACGCGCTCACGCCAGTACGCCGCCTCCGGGGTGTGGTGGCGCAGCCACTCCTGGAAGAACGGGATGGTCACGCCGGTGGCCACCCGGTCGGCGTCCGCGAGCGGCAGGTGCGCCAGCGCGGCGGCCAGCCGGGGCTGGCCCCGCTTGAGTTCCCACTGGCGGGCCAGCCATCCGACGTTCTGCGCGTGCAGCAGCTCCGCCCAGGTCAGCACGGTGTCCAGGGCGAAGGACTCCCCCGCGTACGTCGAGTCCCGGGTGGCCGAGGCGGTCACCACCGCGACCATCGCGCGCAGCTCGGCACCGGCGTCGGCGGCCAGCGCCCACTGCGCGAAACCCTGGTAGCTGACCCCGAACATGCCGAGCTGGCCGGACCACCAGGGCTGGCGACGCAGCCAGTCCAGGGTGTCCACTCCGTCGTCGCGCTCGTGCACGAGCGGTGCGAAGGTGCCACCGGACCCTCCGGTGCCCCGGCAGTCCTGGATCACCGCGTGCCGACCCCGCGCGGCGAGCAGCCGGCCGAGCAGCCGCAGTGGTCCGCCCCGCCCGTACGGGGTGCGGATCAGCACGGTCGGCGCGCCGCGCACCGCCGCGGCGTAGTGGTCGGTCCGCAGCACCACACCGTCGCGGGTGCGGACCGGGATGTCGCGGGTGACCCGCACCGGGCCGGGACGGGTCGGCGACAACCGCAGCGCGACGGCCGCAAGGCGGGTGACCAGCCGGGCCGGCACGGCTCAGCCCGTCGGCGGGCGGGGCGACCCGGATCGGGCGCCGCGCACCGCGTCCCGGTGCCCCCGCAGCGACTCGCTCATCTGCGCCATGAACCGGTGCACCACCTCCAGCTCGCCGTCGTCGAAGCGGGCCATCACCGTGTCGGTACGCGCGCCCAGCGGCTGGAAGAACTGCATGGCCAGGGCCGCTCCCTGGTCGGCGTAGTGCAGCAGCACCTTGCGCCGGTCGACGGTGTCCCGGTCCCGGCGGATGTGACCGGCCCGCTCCAGCCTGTCGATCAGGGCGGTGACCGAGCCGGAGGAGAGATTGAGCTGCTCACCGAGGCGGCCGGGGGTGATCGGGTCACCGAGCAGTTCGGCGTCCATCACCGCGATCAGGGCCTGGAGGTCGGTCGGGTTGAGGCCGTGCAGGTTGGCGAAGGCGTGGCCGACCTGCTGGGCGTCCACCGCGTACCGCCGGAGGTTGTTGGTGATCTCCGCGACCAGCTGCTCGCGGCGCGTGTCGCGCCGCCGGTACATGCCGTGAGTCGCCACCTCGCGCCGCTCTTCCCGTCGTCGGTCTCCCGGGTTGCAGCATAGAACAGCCCTCGATAATCTCGGCTATCAAGATACTCGGCTGCCGAAGGACTTTGGGGTCATCTGATGTCTGTGTTCACCAGGGTCGCGGGCGGCCGGCTCGCCGCCTGGCTCACCGTGGCCGCGGCGATCGTCGTCGGCGCGGTCGTCTTCGGAACGCCCCAACCGGACAACCCGGCCCCGGTCTCCGCCACCGGCCTGTCGGTGCGGTGGCAGTCGACACAGGTGGAACGCCTCCAGGAGCAGTTGCCGTCCAGCGAGGTCCAACCGGCCATCGTGGTGGTGAGTCGAGGTGACGGCGGGGCGCTGAGCGAGGCCGACCGGGCCGCCGTCGCCGCCCGCGCCGGCGACCTGGGCCGCTTCGCGGTGAGTGGACGGGTCAGTCCCCCGCAGCTCTCCCCGGACGGGGCGGTCGCGCTCGTCGCCGTGCCAGTCGACACCAGCGGTGGTCAGGACGAGGTCACCGGCACTGTCGACGAGCTACGCGCCGCGCTGGGCGACCTGCCCGGCGAGCTGAACGCCGAGGTGACCGGCGCACCGGCCTTCACCGCCGACCTGTCCTCGGTGTTCGACGGGGCCGACGTCACCCTGCTCGCGGTGACCGCCGCCGTGGTGGCGCTGCTGTTGCTGATCACCTACCGCAGCCCGTTCCTGTGGATCGTGCCACTCGTCGTGGTCGCCGCCACCGAACAGCTCACCCTGCGCGCGGTCGACGCCATCGTGCCGGCCGTCGGCATCAACCTCCAGCAGGGCCAGGTCACCGGCATCGCCAGCGTGCTCGTCTTCGGTGCCGCCACCGACTACGCGCTGCTGCTCATCGCCCGCTACCGCGAGGAACTGCGGCGCGAGCAGGACCGGTACGCGGCGATGCGCGCCGCGTTGCGCCGTACCGCCGAGCCCATCCTCGCCAGCGGCGGCACCGTGGTGCTGGGAGTCCTCACCCTGCTGCTCAGCGAGCAGGAGACGAACCGGGCCCTCGCCGTGGCCTGCGCCACGGGTGTGGTCTTCGCCATGCTGTCGGCGCTGTTCGTGCTCCCCGCCGTGCTGGTGCTCCTCGGCCGCGGCCTGTTCTGGCCGTTCGTGCCCCGCGTCGGTGGCCCGGCCCGGGAGGGACGGCTCTGGGGACGGCTCGGCACCGCCGTGCAACGCCGCCCGGTGGTGGTCGCGGTGCTGGCCACCCTGCTGCTCGGCGGTCTGGCGCTGGGTGGGCTCGGGATCCGCACCGGCCTGTCCGAGACCGAACAGTTCCGGGCCGAGCCCGAGGCGGTGACCGGGGCGCAGACCCTGGCCCGTGCGTTCCCCGCCGGCAGCACCCAGCCGGTGGCGGTGCTCACCAACCCGGCGGCGGCGCGGGCCGTCACCGAGGCCGCCACCGCCGTGCCCGGGGTCGCCTCGGCACGCCCCGGCGACGCCGGTGACGCCGTCGCCCAGGTCGACGTCGTCCTGGACGCCGAACCCGGGACCACCGCCTCGGACCGCGCCATCGAGGCCCTGCGCGAGGCGGTCGCCGCCGTCCCCGATTCCGCTCCGCCGGCCGCGGCCGGCGCCGACACGCCATCCGGGGCGATCGTCGGTGGCTCCGTGGCCGCCACCTATGACTCCGACGAGGCCAACGACCGCGACCTGCGACTGATCCTGCCGATCATCCTGTTGCTCGTCGGCGCCGTGCTCGTGCTGCTGCTGCGCGGCCTGCTCGCTCCGCTGCTGCTGGTGCTCACCGTGATCGCGTCGTTCTTCGCCAGCCTCGGCGCGGCGTGGCTGCTCTTCGACCACGTGCTGGGCTTTCCCGCGCTGGACAGCGGTGTGCTGCTGCTCGCGTTCGTGTTCCTGGTGGCGCTCGGGGTGGACTACAACATCTTCCTGGTCACCCGGGCCCGGGAGGACGCGCGCGGCGCGGGCACCCGCGACGGGATGCTCTCCGCCCTGCGGGTCACCGGCGGGGTGATCACCAGCGCCGGAGTGCTGCTCGCCGCGGTCTTCGCCGTCCTCGGCGTGCTGCCGCTGATCACGCTGACCCAGATCGGCATCATCGTCTGCATCGGCGTGCTGCTCGACACCCTGCTGGTGCGCACCGTCCTCGTGCCGGCGCTGGCGTTCCTGCTCGGAGACCGCTTCTGGTGGCCCGGCCGGATCACCCCGGACCAGCCGGCCGACAGCCCGGCGTCGCCGGAGCCGGTCGCCGCCCGCGACTGACCGGCACACGCGCGGGGCTGTGGCGACACCGGCACGGCCCCGCCCGCGATCAGTAACCCAGGCAGACGCACTCGGTCATCAGCGCCCGCACGTTGCGCACGTACGACGGGTTGGGGATGGCCAGGGGCTGGCCCTCCTGCGCCACCGCGCCGTGCCCGGCGTTGTACGCGGCGATGACCGCGTTGAGCAGGCAGGAATTCAGCTCGGCCCCACACAGCGCCGGGTCGAGACGGAAGTCCGACCCGAAGTACATGTCACCGATGTACTTCGTGGCCCAGGCCAGGTAGGTGGCCCCGAGGAAGGCGTTGTCCCGGTAGTCGTCGATCTGGTAGCTCTGCTCGAAGCGCTGGTTCATCCAGGTCGCGGTGTTCGGCATCACCTGCAGCAACCCCACGCCGCCGTCGCAGGCGTAGATGTTGGACTGCCAGCCGCTCTCCTGCCACGCGGTGGCCTTGAGCAGGCCGAGTGGGATCTTGATGTCCGGCGCGGAGACCGGCCAGTAGGAACGGGCGGCCGCGTCCGTCAACGCCGCCTTCGCCTCGGCCTGGGCGGCCTGGGTGCCCCGGTAGGTCGGCTTGCAGGAGCTCGGCGCCGGCTTCGGCGGGGCCGGCGGGACCAGGGTCTCGGTGGGCGGTTTCGCCACCGCGAGCGGCTTCGGGGCCGTACGGGTCGGCTTCTTCTTCGGCTTCACGGTCGGGGACGGGGAGGCGCGACGGCTCGGCGCGGCACCCATCGACTCCACGGCGCTCACCGACGGGCTCGGCGCCTCGGTGGCCTCCTCGGAGGAGGGATTCGCCGGCATGTCCGAGAACGCGACCGGGGCGTTCTGGTCCGGCGGGCTCTTCCCCTCGCCGGCGCACCCGGCCAGCACACTCGACGCCAGCAGCCCGACGAGCACCGCAGCGCCCAGCCGATTGGTCAGTCGAACCATCGTGGTGCCTCCCCGTGTGACAGTCGTCGCACCCTAACAAGGTTCCACCGGCCGCCGGTGCCCCTGCGGCGGCGTCACCGCCTGGTCGTCCGGCTGCTCGAGATCACCCACGGCCCGGTCCCGGGTGGCCCAGGCGACCATGAACACCACGGTCCAGAGCACCCCGAGCAGCACCGCCGCGGCGGCCCCGCTCGCCGAGTCCAGGCCGAGGTAGAGCCGTGCGCCGCCGATCCCGAGCATCCCCGCGGCGGCGGTCGTCCACGCGGCCACCGCCACCGGCCAGCGGGCGCTGCGCGACACCAGCCAGGCCAGGGTGCAGAAGCTCGCCGCGACCACGGCGTTCTGGGTCGAGAGCGCGGCCACCTCGCCGCCGCCCGGCGCGGTGCTGTGCGCGCCTGTCACCTCGGCGGCCACCGCCAACACCACGAGCGGCACGAACGCGCCCACCGTGCCGACCACGCTGAGCAGGTCCGCCCGCCAGGGTCGGTTGCGCCACGCCAGCACCGCGGCCACCAGCCCCACCAGGGCGATCAGCACCGACCCTCGCACCACCGACACCACGACCATCGTGGCTTCGGCGGCGTCCGGGGTACGCCGGGCGGCGAACCACCCCGCGATGGCGTCGTCGAGCGCGACCAGCCCACTGTTGCGGATCACCAGGGCGAGCAGCCCGGCGATGGCGAGCCCGGCGGCGAAGAGCAGCAGGAGCCCGGCGGCCAGATTGAGCAGCAGCGTCCAGGCCGGTCCGATCCGCATGGCCACCAGGAAGAACAGCACCCCGTAGCGGGCGGTGAGCCACCGCACCGGCGGCAGCGCGCCGGCCCGGGACAGCAGCGCGCGGACCGGGTCGGGATTGCGACCCAGCCACCGGCCGACGAGCACGACGCCCAGCAGGCCGGCCAGCAGCAGCCCCGCCACGCCGGTGGCCCGGCCGAGCAGCCGGGAGACCGTGTCGTACGACTCACCGGCGAGGTGACCGAGCAGGACCGAGCCGCCCACCCAGGTCGCCACCCCGGCCAGGTTCCACGGTGCGAACCGCCGGTACGGCATGCCGGCCGCACCGGCCAACCGGGGCACCAGGGTGCGGGCGAAAGCCACCCAGCGGGCCGCGAACACACCCCGCCCGCCGAGCCGGGCGAGCATGGCATCGGCCCTGGCCCACCGCCGGGGACCGACCCGGTGACCCAGCCCGGCGCGCAGCCGCGGCCCGTAGCGCCGGCCGGCGCGGAAGGCCAGCCCGTCACCGAGAACCGCCGCGACGATCATCGCGAGCAACGCCGGTCCGAGCCGCAAGGTACCGTTGTAGGTGAGGAAGCCAACGAGCAGCAGGGTAGCCTCACCCGGCACGAGCAGGCCGAAGATCACCGCGGTCTCGCCCGCCACGATCAGCGCGGCGACCAGGTAGATCCAGAGGGCGGGCAGACTCTGCACCCAGGTCAGCAGGTCGTGCACTCAGGCCCCCGGAACACGGGAGTCAGCATGCCAGCCGGGGTAACCAGCCGGACAGCAGTTTCACCATAGATCAGGGGCACCTGGGGGTGACCCCGACGCGGCCTGCGCGAGCGCAGGCGGAAGGATAGAGGGTATGCAGCTTCGCACCGACCTCCGCAACGTCGCCATCATCGCTCACGTCGACCACGGCAAGACCACGCTTGTCGACGCCATGTTGCGGCAGGCCGGGGCGTACGGCGCCCGGGGCGAGAACACCGAGCGGGTGATGGACTCCGGTGACCTGGAGCGGGAAAAGGGCATCACGATCCTGGCCAAGAACACCGGTGTGCGGTACCTGCCGGCGGACGGCTCCGACCCGGTCACCATCAACATCATCGACACCCCCGGCCACGCCGACTTCGGTGGCGAGGTGGAGCGCGGCCTGACCATGGTCGACGGCGTGGTGCTGCTCGTCGACGCCAGCGAAGGCCCGCTGCCGCAGACCCGCTTCGTGCTGCGCAAGGCGCTGCGGGCCCGGATGCCGATCATCCTGGTGATCAACAAGGTGGACCGCCCCGACGCCCGGATCAAGGAGGTCGTGGACGACACCTACGAGCTCTTCCTCGACCTGGACGCCGACGAGGAGCAGATCGACTTCCCGATCGTCTACGCCTGCGCCCGCGACGGCATCGCCTCGCTGACCCAGCCCGCCGACGGTTCGGTGCCGGACGACAGCACCTCCCTGGAGCCGCTGTTCCGCACCCTGCTGGACACCATCCCCGCCCCCGCGTACGAGGACGGCGCGCCGCTGCAGGCGCACGTGACGAACCTCGACGCCTCGCCGTTCCTCGGCCGGCTGGCGCTGTGCCGGGTCCGACAGGGCACGATCAACAAGGGTCAGACGGTGGCCTGGTGCCGCACCGACGGCAGCACCCAGCGGGTCCGCATCTCCGAGATGCTGATGACCGAGGGCCTGGAGCGCAAGCCGGCCGACACGGCCGGACCGGGCGACATCATCGCCGTCGCCGGCATCCCCGAGATCATGATCGGTGAGACGCTCGCCGACGTCGAGAACCCGGTCGCGTTGCCGCTGATCACCGTCGACGAGCCGGCCATCTCGATGACCATCGGCACCAACACCTCGCCGCTTGTCGGCCGGCTCAAGGGCTCCAAGGTCACCGCGCGGATGGTCAAGGACCGGCTCGACAAGGAGCTGATCGGCAACGTGTCCCTGCGGGTCCTGCCCACCGAGCGGCCGGACGCCTGGGAGGTGCAGGGCCGCGGCGAGCTGGCGTTGGCCATCCTGGTCGAGCAGATGCGCCGGGAGAGCTACGAGCTGACCGTCGGCAAGCCGCAGGTGGTCACCCGGGTAATCGACGGCAAGACCTGTGAGCCGGTCGAGCGGCTGACCATCGACGCCCCGGAGGAATACCTGGGCGCCATCACCCAGCTCCTCGCGACCCGTAAGGGTCGGATGGAGCAGCTGGTCAACCACGGCACCGGCTGGATCCGGATGGAGTGGCTGGTCCCGGCGCGCGGCCTGATCGGCTTCCGCACCGAGTTCCTCACCGACACCCGGGGCACCGGCATCCTGCACCACGTCTTCGAGTCGTACGAGCCGTGGTTCGGCGAGCTGCGCACCCGCAACAACGGTTCGCTCGTCGCCGACCGGGCCGGCGCGGTCACCGCCTTCGCGATGACCAACCTTCAAGAGCGCGGTCAGCTCTTCGTCGAGCCCACCACCGAGGTGTACGAGGGCATGATCGTCGGGGAGAACTCCCGCTCCGACGACATGGACGTCAACATCACCAAGGAGAAGAAGCTCACCAACATGCGGCAGTCGACCTCCGACGAGACCGAGAAGCTGGTCCCGCCGCGAAAGCTCACCCTCGAGCAGGCCCTGGAGTTCTGCCGCGAGGACGAGTGCGTCGAGGTCACCCCTGCCACGGTGCGCATCCGCAAGGTGGTGCTCGACCAGCAGCTGCGGGGCCGGGCCACCGCCCGCCGCAAGCACGCCGGCTGACCCACCAGCACCCGAAACCGGGCGCGGGGGCCGCGGGGGGGCCCCGCCCCCCGCCGCGTACCCCCCCCCCGCGCCCCCCCCCCCCCCCCCCACCCGGGCCGCGGCGCCGGCGGGCGCCCCCCGCGCCCGTCGTCTTCCCCCCGACGGGTACGCGAGCCCACCCTCGCTTGATCCGCTACGGTCACCGGCATGACCTGGGATGATCTCGACGCCCACCTGGACCAGGTGCCCGGCACCGTCTCCGCGTACGTGGGGCGGCTCGACGCGCCGCCGACCTGGACCCGCCACGCGGACGCCGGCCACTACGCGGCGAGCACCATGAAGGTGGCGGTGCTCGCCGCGCTGCACCGGGCCGCCGAGGCGGGCACGCTGGACCTGGACGCCCCGGTCCCCGTGGTCAACGAGTTCGACTCCGCGCAGTCCGGCGCGCCCCGCTTCTCCTGCGCGCAGCCCTACGACAACGACGACGCCGTCTGGGACCGGCTGGGTGGCACGGCGTCGCTGCGCTGGCTGGCCGAGCGGATGATCGTGCGGTCCAGCAACCTGGCCACCAACCTGGTCATCGGACACGTCGGGTTGCCCGCCGTCGCCGAGGTGTGGGCGCTGGCCGGTGCCCGCGGCAGCGGCACGGGCCGGGGCATCGAGGACTTCGCCGCCCGCGCGGCAGGCATCACCAACACGGTCACCGCCGCCGACCTGGCCGCCCTGCTCGGCGCGCTGGCCACCGGGGCCGGCGCCCCGGGCCGGCTCGCCTCGCCGGCGGCCTGCTCGGCCATGCTGGACGTCCTGCTCGCGCAGGAACACCGGGAGGACCTGGCCGCCGGCCTGCCCGAGGGCACCCGCATCGCGCACAAGAGCGGTTGGGTACGCGGTGTGCGCCACGGGGTCGGCGTGGTGCTGCCCGCCGACGCCCCGCCGTACCTGATCGCCGTCTGCACCACCACCGACCCGGCCGGGGGCGACGACCAGGTCGAGGACGACGCCTGCCTGCTGCTCGCGGACATCTCGGCGCAGGTCTGGGCCGCCCGCCACCAGCTCTGACCTCTACCGTCGGTCCGGCTACGCTGCTCGCACCCCCACCCCGGAGCCGCCGATGCCCCGCAGTCGCACCGTGCTGATTGCCTTCCTCGTCGTGACGGCCGCGAACCTGCTGGCCAACGCCACCGGCGGCGGCGTGGCCTTCCTGCTCACCAAGCCGCTGCTGATGCCGCTCCTGGCCGCGTACCTCTGGCGGGTCAGCGCCGAACGCGGAGCCCGGCCGGACCGGGTGGTGCTCGTCGCGCTGGCCTTCGCCACCGGCGGCGACGTCGCCCTGATGATCGACGGCACCGGCTGGTTCCTCGCCGGCATGGCCTGCTTCCTCGGCACACACCTCTGCTACTTCGCGGCCTTCACCCGGCACGGTGCCGCGACCGCGCTGCGCCGCACGCCGCTGGTCGCGGTTCCCCTGGGGTACGCGACGCTGACCGTCGTCGCCCTCACCTGGATGTGGACGGGGCTGACCGACGTCGGGCTGGCCGTACCGGTGGCCGCCTACGCGGTAGCGCTGGCCGCCATGGCGAGCACCGCCGCCACCCAGGGCTGGCGGGTCGGCCTCGGCGCCGCGCTCTTCCTCGGCTCCGACCTGTTGATCGCCGCCGGGGTGGCCGAGGTGGCCCAGCCACCCGGCGCGCCGGTGCTGGTCATGGCGACCTACGCCGCCGGCCAGGCGCTGGTCGTCACCGGCCGCGCCGCCCGCACCGGCACACCCACCGGTGCGCCTGTCACTCCAACAGGTGCGCCCGCAACGCGCTGAGGGTTTCGTCGGTCAACCCCAACCCGTCGCGCAGGTACGCGTCGAACGAGCCGTGCACCCGACGCACCTCGTCGTAGCCGGCGTCGAGGTACTCGGCGCGGACCTCCAACACCGGCACCACCGCGTCGACGTCCAGCTCGGGATTCCGCCGACGCATCGCCTCGACGATCACCGCCCGCAGGCTCTCGGTGAGCTCGTTGTTGCGCAGGTAGTCGGCGCGGACCGCCGCCTCGTCCACCCCGAGCGCCGTCAACAGGATGACGGTCAGCCACCCGGTGCGGTCCTTGCCGGCGGAGCAGTGGTAGACCATCGGCAGGTTCTCCGGCCGCGTGGCCAGCCGTACCGCCTCGGCGAAGCCGACCCGAGCCGACTCCCCGGTGACGAACCACCGGTAGATGGCCGCCATCGCCCCCGCCGTGCCCTGCCGGGCCAACTCCGCGTACGCGTCCAGGTCGTGGCCCAGCAGCACCGCCGAGACGTACGTGAAGACCGGGTGCTCCGGGTCGTGCACCGGAAGGCACACCAGCCGCGGCTCGCCGGCCAGCCGATCCGCCGGGGCGACCGCGATCTCCGCGGGGGCGCGCAGATCCAGCACGCACGCCGGCCCCAGCTTCGCCAGCACCGGCAGGTCCTCGTCGGTCAGCCGACCCAGCGCCGGAGTACGGATCAGCTGTCCCACCCGGACCCGCCGCCCACCGGCGCCGACCAGCCCACCCAACTCACGCGCGTTCGGTGCGCCCACCAGCTCCCAACTCTGCCCGGTCATCCGGTCCCCCATCCTGCCGCGTGCCTGCGTATAGGGTGCCTCACATGACGATCTCGGAGGTACGCACCCACCGGGTTTCCGCCCCCTTACACACCCCGTTCGTCACCGCGCTGCGGCGTACCACCACAGTGGACACGCTCGTCGTCGAACTCGTCGACACCGACGGTCGGTCCGGCTTCGGCGAGGCGCCCCAGGTCTGGCAGGTCACCGGTGCGTCGGTCGCCGGCGCGCGGGCGTGCGTACGCGAACTGCTCGGTCCGCGGTTGATCGGTCGTGACCCGGACGACCTGGTGACCCGGTGCGCCGACGTGCAGCGCGCGGTGGCGGGCAACGAGGCGGCGAAGGCGGCGGTGGACGTCGCCCTGCACGACCTCGCCGCCCGACGGCTGGGCGTACCCCTGGTGCGGTTGCTCGGGGGCACCTCGCTGCGGGTCCCGACGGACGTCACCCTGGCGGCGGGCGACGCGGTGGACCTGGCGGCGGCGGCGCGGCAGCGGCAAGCCGACGGGTTCGGCGTGCTCAAGGTGAAGGTCGGCACCGACGCGAGCACCGACCTGGACCGGGTACGCGCCGTCCGCGCGGCCGTCGGCCCCGGGGTTCGGATCCGGCTGGACGCCAACCAGGGCTGGTCGCCCCGGGAGGCGGTCCGGGTGATTCGTGGCATCGAGGACGCCGGGCTCGACGTGGAGTTGGTCGAGCAGCCGGTGCCCCGCTGGGACCTGGACGGGCTGGCCTGGGTCAGCGACCGGGTGTCCGTGCCGATCCTGGCCGACGAGGCGGTCTTCGGGGTCCGCGACCTGGTGGAGGTGATCCGCCGTCGGGCCGCCGACCTGGTCAACGTCAAGCTGGCCAAGTGTGGCGGGCTGCACCCGGCGCGTACCCTCCTCGACCTGGCCTCCGCCCACGGGCTCGGCACGGTTGTCGGTTCGATGATGGAGAGTCAGGTCGGCATCGGGGCGGCGGCGAGCCTGGTCGCCGCGTACGGCACCACAGCGGTCAGCGACCTGGACGCCGCCTGGTGGCTGGCCTGGTCGCCGGTGCAGGGCGGGATACGGTACGACGGGGCTACCGTGGTGCTGCCGAACGCCCCCGGCCTGGGCATCTCCGGGCTGGCTGAAGCTAAGGTGCAGGCTCGCGCTTGATGAGTGTTGTTTTCTTTCATAGGGTTCCCTGGACAACCGACTCGATCTGGGGGTTGACGTGGAGCTGCAACCGGGCCGCGAGGCCGTCGTTCGCGTCGCGGTGGCAACACTGTGGACCTCGCCCGAGGCGGTCCGTCCGGTCGATCGCCCGGCGCTGACCGCCGGCGCCGACATCCTGGCCTGGGTCTCCGGTCTCAGCACCGAGCAGCAGGTCGGCGACTGTGTGCTGAGCCAACTCCTGCTCGGCGAGCGGGTCCTCGTCAGCGAGCTACGACCGGACGGCTGGGCCCGCGTCGTCGCCGTCGAGCAGCCGGCCGCCAAGCTGGACCCGCGCGGCTACCCGGGATGGCTCCCCGCCGACCAACTGGCCGCGGTCGACCCGGCCACCCGCACCGACGCCCAGGTGGTGGTGGACGCCACGGTCACCGCGCTGCACGCCGCCCCGGGCGGGCCTGTGGTGTTGCCCGGCGTCGTCGTCGGCACCCGCCTGGTGCCGACCGGCCCCGCCCGCGACGACTGGCGGCCGGTGCACGCCCCGGGGCAGGCCGCGCCGCTCTGGCTGCCCGACAGCCACCTGGTCCCGGCCTCGGCCGCCGCGCCGACCGCCGAGCAGGCGCTCGCGGTGGCGCAGCGGCTGCTGCACGTGGCCTACATCTGGGGTGGCCTCTCCGCGCACGGCATCGACTGCTCGGGGCTGGTGCACCTGGCCTGGCGGCGGTTCGGGGTGCTGCTCCCCCGCGACGCCGACGACCAGGCCGTCGCCACCACCCCGCTGGCGTTGGGGGCGGAACGCCCCGGTGACCTCTACTTCTTCGCCCGACCCGGCCGCAAGATCCACCACATCGGCATCGTCACCGCCCCACCCGGGGCCGGCGGCGAGCGACGGATGCTGCACGCCTGCTACCGGCGGCGGCGGGTCATCGAAGAGCCACTACCGGCCGATCGGACCGCCACGCTCGTCGGCGCACACCGGGTCTGACGGCGGGGGCACCCTCGGCTGATCGGCGCGTACCGGGGTCGGACCGCCAGGACATCCGCCGCTGGTCGGCGCGCGCACCGGGTGGGGACCGGCCGGGCGCATCGGGGCGCCCGGCCGGTCTCCGGTCAGCGACGGGCGTCGGCCAGCTCGCGGCGCCGGTCCCGGGAGGACTTGATCAGGCTGGCGGCGGTGGCGATGCCCAGGGTGCCGAGGATGACCAGCAGCGACAGCCAGATCGGGATGTGCGGTGCCCAGCCGACGTGCTCGCCACCGTTGATGAACGGCAGTTGGTTGTCGGCCAACGCCTCCAGCACCAGCTTGACGCCGATGAAGCCGAGCACGACGGCCAGGCCGTAGCTCAGGTAGATCAGGCGGTCGAGCAGGCCACCGAGCAGGAAGTAGAGCTGACGAAGGCCCATCAGCGCGAAGACGTTCGCGGTGAAGACCAGGTACGGCTCCTGGGTGATGCCGAAGATCGCCGGGATCGAGTCCAGTGCGAAGATCAGGTCGGTGGTGCCGATCGCGATCATCACGATCAGCATCGGGGTGAACAGCCGCTTGCCGGTCGAGTGGGTGGTGAGCTTCGCGCCGTCGTACTCCTTGGAGATCGGCAACGCCTTGCGGCTCCACCTGATCAGCACGTTCTCGGAGAACTCGTCCTCGTCCGGCTCGCCCTGCCGGGCCAGGTTGACAGCGGTGTAGATCAGGAACGCGCCGAAGATGTAGAAGACCCAGGAGAACTGCGAGATCAGCGCCGCACCGGCGGCGATGAACCCACCGCGCATCACCAGGGCCAGCACTATGCCGACGAGCAGCACCTTCTGCTGGTACTGCCGGGGAACCCCGAAGCGGGCCATGATGATCACGAAGACGAAGAGGTTGTCCACCGAGAGGCTGTACTCGGTGAGCCAGCCGGTGTAGAACTGCCCGGCCGGGCTGGCACCAGCGGTCAGCCAGACACCCGCCCCGAACAGCAGGGCGAGCCCGACGTAGAAGGCGACCCAGAGGCTCGACTCCCGCACACTCGGCTCGTGCGGGCGCCGGCCAATGATCAACAGGTCAACGAGCAGGACCGCGGTCAGTACGACAAGCGTCCCCGCCCACACTAATCCGGACACGTCCAACGTTCTTTCCTCCGGCAGACACGCGGCGTCGGGCACACCGTACGCCGCCGCTCGGGCCGGTGTGCCGCTGTCGCTCACTCTGGTGACTGTCGGAGGTCTCTTCCGCCGCCGCCCGCGAACGGAAACGGCGACCTACGGAGCCGGGTCGGGTCGCCGTGGTTCCGACGATCGACCGTGCTGACGACTCCGTCGCGAAGGAATACTCCCCTCCTCGGTGACCATTGTTGCCCACCACGCCCCGTGATCACACCCCGGGCACCCGGTGTCGCTGAACACCACTGGTCCCGGGAATCCCACCGCACACCCGCCAGGGTGTCCTAGGAGGCTAGTATCGGATCGCTGAGCGACCAGCCGGCGGCCAGCAGGTCGTCGCAGGCGCGTACCGCCCGGGCCAGCCGCTCGGCGTGCGTACCGACCAACTCCACCACCGGCACCCCGCACCCGGCCAACTCGCTCCGGAACCGCTCGGTCATCCAGGCCCGCAGGTGCTCGCCGTCGCGCAGCCCGTCGTCGGTGAAGGGCACGTCCCGGTGATCCGTCAGCAGGTACAGCGCAGGCCTCCGGGCCGCCGCCCGCACCTCCGGGGACGTGCTGCCCAGGTAACGCTCCTCCCACACCGCCGTGGCCCGCGCATCGGTGTCGCAGACGAGCAGCGGACCGCCGACCCGGGCCGCCGCGTCCTCGGCCGCCTGCTGCTCGCGGACCACCGCGCGAAAGTCGTCGGTGTCCCAGGTGACGTCGAAGACGGTCGCCCCCGGAACGCGCTCCCGCAACCGGGCCAGCTTGTCGGCGGTCAACTCCCGGCCGTACTCCGGCACCCAACGCGTGCCGTAGTGCGCCGCCAGCGCCGCGGCCATCGTGGTGGTGCCTGTCGACTCCGCGCCGACCACCACCACCCGCCGAGCGAACCAGGCGCGCACCGGCGGGCTCAAGAACCGCCAGTGACCCGCCGGATCCGCGCGGACGGCGGTGCCGGAGACCGGCACGGTTCGCCGATCCGGATCCACCGACACCCCTACGGCGTCGAAGCGGCGAGCCAACTCCGCCCCGTACGCCTCGGACGAGACGACCACGTCCACCCTCCGGGGACCGACCGCGTCGCGGAACACCGCACAGTGCGCGTCCCAGACGGCCGGGTCGTCGTAGTCGACCGGGTGATCGTCGTACCTGCCGACGAAGCGCACCCACGGGGTGTCCGCGTGCACCTCACGCAACCAGTCGAGCCGCAGCGCGAGCGGGATGGACTCCCGGCGCGAGGGCGCGACGACGACGGTGACCTCGGCGCAGCGGGCCGCGGCGGCCGCGATCAGCGCGTGGTGCCCGGCGTGCGGCGGGTAGAACTTGCCCACCACCAACCCGTGCCCGAACTCTGCGTCGGCGTTCACGCGCTCACCGGCGCCGGGCCGGGCGGAACCGGGGTCGGCCTGTCGACCCGGCGCAGGTCCGCCCGCCAGGCCCGCAACCCGAGCACGCACAGGGCAAGGAAGACCAGGTAGAGCACGGCGGTCAGGTGCAGTCCCTTGTACGCGTACAACGGGATGTAGATCAGGTCGGCGGCGATCCAGAGCCACCAGCTCTCCACCCGCTTGCGGGTCTGTCCGTAGGTGGCCAGCAGGGACAGCGCCGTGGTCACCGCGTCCGGCAGCGGCACGGTCGAGTCGGTGGCCCGGTCCAGCAGAGCCCACAGCCCGCCGGTGAGCAGCACCCCGACGATCGCCAACAGCAGCCACTCTCGGCGCCCGGTCCGGCCCACCGTGAGCCGGCTCCGCCGTTCGCCACCGAACAACCAGTGCCACCAGCCATAGCAGCCGAGCGCGACGTAGACCACCTGGAGCCCCGCGTCCGCGTACAGCCCCGCGGTCCAGAACAACAGCATGAGCAGCACCACGTTGGCGATGCCGACCGGCCAGTTGGCGATCCTCTGTCGGGCCACCAGCCACACGTTGAGCACACCTGTCGCGAACCCCAGCAGCTCCGCCCAGGTGGTGGCCGTGCCGGCCACCTCGAATGCGGTACCGGTGAGCCAGTCGATGATCACGACCCCACACTAGGGGCCCCCGAGGGGCGTCGCCGACACCGGAACGGACCCCGCGACACCGCCCGACCGGCCCACCGTGAGAGGCTTTCCGACATGGTGCTTGAGGTCGCGCTGATCGACGTACTGCCCGGACACGAGGACGCGTTCGCCGCCGCGTACGCCGAGGGTCACCCGGTGCTCGCCGGGGCGACCGGCTGCCGGTCCGTCCGGATGACCCGGGGAATCGAGTCGCCGACACGCTTCGTGCTGCTCGTCGAATGGGACTCGGTCGAGGCGCACGAGAACAACTTCCGGGCCACCGAGCGGTTCGCGCAGTGGCGGGCGTTGATCGGGCCACACTTCGCCGGGCCGCCCCTGGTCGAGCACTTCCTCGACGTGCCGGCCTGAGTCTGCTGTCGTACCCCGCGGTTATCGTGCCCTGCGCACGCGCCGGCCGCCGGTCCCGACGGGCTCGGGGGCGCCGGGCCCGGTGGCCGCGCGGCGTGGTTCCTACTCGCCGACGCGGCGCGCCAGCAGGGTGACCGTCTCCTCCGGTGACAGCGCGGCCGCCAGCAACGCCTCGGTCATCCGCTGGTAGCGGTCGACGTCGAGCACGGTGGCCAACCGCACGTCGGTGGTCAACGTCTCCAGCATCACCGTCCGCGGGTCCGCCGGGTCGGGAAAGGCATAGCAGGAGTACGGGGTGAGCGGGTGCAGCCCGCCACCGGCCACCCCGCGGGGCAGCAGCCGCACCGTGACATGGGACAGCCCGGTCACGGCGACCAGATGCCGTACCTGTTCGCGCCAGACCTCGTCCGGCAGGTCGCCCGGGTCGCAGGCGGCCTCGGCGAGCACCGCCGTGTAACGCGGCGGATAGGCCCGCCGCAACACCTCCTGCCGCAGCGCACGGGCACGCACCTCGGACTCCACATCGAGCTCCGGCGTGAACCGCGCGCCGGCCTCCACGAACACCCGGGTGTACGCGGGCGTCTGGAGCAGCCCCGGCACGACCGCCGGCTGGTACTCGACGATGTCGGCGGCGCCCGCCTCCAACTCGGCGTACGTGCGCTGGCGTTCGCTCATCTCGCCGAGCGTCTTCCACCAGCCGCGGCTGGTCGCCGCGTCCCGGGCGATCACGATCAGCGCGTCACGGACGGGCGAGGGCACCTTGTAGACGTCCAGCAGATCGAGCACGTCCGCGAGATCGGGACGGCTCTGGCCCAGCTCGATGCGGGACAGCTTCGACGTCGAGGCCCAGCCCAGCCGGTCGCAGACCTGCTCCAGGGTCAGCGCCTCGCGCCGACGCAGTTGGCGCAACTCAGCGCCGAGACGTGCACGTCGAATGACAGGACTCGTTGGCAGCGGCATCCCGGCCTCCCCAACGAGGGAGCGTACGCAGGACGATCACCCAGTGCAATAGCTCGCTCGCTCACCGCAATCAGGTCATTCGGCGCGGCCGGCGGTCTGGACCGACCGCTCCGGTGTGGACGGCCTGCCCGGCGGGCCGCTCCACGAGGCCCACGACCGCAGGACCGACCCGGCTCAGCGCCGGCCCGGGGCTCACGGCCGATCCGGGGCTCACGGCCGGCCCGGG
>NZ_JBNCNO010000018.1:87598-137789 GCF_049847025.1 Micromonospora sp. DT231
GCTCAGGGCCGGGGCTCAGGGCCGGGGCTCAGGGCCGGGGCTCAGGGCCGGGGCTCAGGGCCGGGGCTCAGGGCCGGGGCTCAGGGCCGGGCCGGGGCTCAGGGCCGGTAGGTGCCGAAGGCCCAGACGTTGCCGGCCAGGTCGCGGGCCGCGTAGTCACGGGAGCCGTAGTCGGTGTCGAACGGCTCCTGGGTGATCTCGGCCCCGGCCGCACGGGCCTGGGCACAGTGGGCGTCGACGTCCGGCACGGCCACGTACACCGACCAGTGGTCGTGAGCCGGACTGGGCGTCGCGTCGGCCCGAGCGCCCAACATGATCATGCCGTCGTCGAGGACGAGTTCGGCGTGCGCGACACTGCCGTCCGGTGCGTCGTGCACGGCGTGCACCTGGAAACCGAAGGCGGAGCAGAGCCAGTCGATCGCGGCGCGGGGATCGGGGTAACGGAAGACGGGGTAGACGGTTCGCATGACCACAGTGTGCGGCCGCCGGCCCGAAACCGGATTGGACGAATGTGACCTCGGCGGGTCGTTCGGGAACCGGGCGGTGCGTCAGCCGGCCAGGGTCGACCGGGCGGTGCCTCAGCCGGCCAGGGTCGACCGGGCGGCGAGCAGCGCGGTCGGGGTCGCCCCCGCGAACTGGTGAAAGTCCCGGATCAGGTGCGACTGGTCGTAGTAGCCGCAGCGCGCCGCCACCGCGGCCCAGTCCACGGCGTGCGCCCTGCCGGATGAGGTCGCCGACGGTCCCGGGCCGGACGGGTCCGCGTCGGCCGCGGACGGGCCGGCGTCGCTCGGCGGTCTGGCGCCCGGGGCGAGCACGGCGTGCGACCCCACGTCGCTCAGCGCCGTGCACGCGTGCTGGAAGCGCAGCAACCGCGCGACCATCTTGGGTGGCAGCCCGATCTCCTGCCGGAACCGGGATGCGAGGTGCCGCCGGCTCCAGCCCAGCTCGTCGGCGAGTAGACCCACACCCTCCTGGCCACCGCTGGCCACCAGCCACCGCCACGCCCAGTCGAGCTGGGCGTCCACCGGCGGCGACGCCGCCAGGCGGCCGGTGAGCACCCGGTCGAGCAGGGCGAAGCGCTCCGGCCAGGTTGCCGCCTCGGCGAGCTGGCCCCGCAGCCGATCCAGCCAACGGCCCGGGAGCTGCCCGACACCCACGGCACGATTTGTCAGCTCGCTCAGCGGCAGACCGAGCAGCCGGCGGGCGGTCAGTGGAGCGAGCAGCAGCTCGACGCCCTCCCCCACACCCATCGTGCGCGTGGTGCACCAGCCGTCGAAGGTGCCGGCCACGAACGAGTCGACCCCGCTGGCGCCGCGCTCCGCGCTGCGCGGGTCGGTCACCTCCAGCGGGGCGCCCCAGCCCAGGATCAGCACCACGAAGACGCCCGCCGACTCCCGGCGGACCAGTGGGAGGTCCGCCCGTTCCCGATAGCCGACGTACCTGTCGACGAACGGGCGCAGGCTGATCTCGGGCAGCCCGAGGACCATCTCCCCGACCGGTGCCACAGCGGTCATCCTCGCCCCACCCTTCGCCCGCCCGGGTCGGCCGCCTCCTCGGCGGGGCGCCGGTCACGCCCCGCCGATTGTCGTCACTTCACGCCGGCGGCGTCCATGCCGCGCAGCTCCTTCTTCAGGTCGGAGACCTCGTCACGGATCCGGGCCGCCAGCTCGAACTGCAGCTCGCGGGCGGCGGCCAGCATCTGGTCGCTGAGCTCCTGGATGAGCTGGGCGAGGTCGGCGCGGGCCATCCCCTCCCGCGAGGTGGTCGTGGCGGCGCCCCGGCTCCGGCTCCGGGTCTCCTTGACCGGCGCCTTGCCCCGGGAAAGCTGACGCACCGCGCCACCGACCCGGGAGTTTTCGGTGTCCTCCGCCTCGCGGTAGATGTCGTCCAGGATGTCGTGGATCTTCTTACGCAACGGCTCCGGGCTGATCCCGTGCGCCTCGTTGTGCGCGATCTGCTTGGCCCGACGCCGATCGGTCTCGTCGATCGCCGCCGCCATCGACGGTGTGATCTTGTCGGCGTACATGTGCACCTGACCGGAGACGTTACGGGCGGCCCGCCCGATGGTCTGGATCAG
This sequence comes from Micromonospora sp. DT231, assembly GCF_049847025.1. Taxonomy (NCBI): domain Bacteria; kingdom Bacillati; phylum Actinomycetota; class Actinomycetes; order Micromonosporales; family Micromonosporaceae; genus Micromonospora; species Micromonospora sp. DT231. The sequence goes on from NZ_JBNCNO010000018.1 coordinate 89,676, forward strand.
CGACCGGCCGCTGCGCAGGAAGCCCTCCTTGTCGGCGTCGAGGATCGCCACCAACGACACCTCGGGCAGGTCGAGGCCTTCGCGGAGCAGGTTGATGCCGACCAGCACGTCGTAGTCGCCCTTGCGCAGCTCGCGCAGCAGCTCCACCCGGCGCAGGGTGTCGACCTCCGAGTGCAGGTAGCGCACCCGGATGCCGTTTTCCAGCAGGTAGTCGGACAGGTCCTCGGCCATCTTCTTGGTCAGGGTGGTGACCAGAACCCGCTCGTCGCGGTCGGTACGCAGCTTGATCTCGTGCATCAGGTCGTCGATCTGACCCTTGGTCGGCTTGATCACGACCTCCGGGTCGACCAGACCCGTGGGCCGGATGACCTGCTCGACGAACTCGCCCTGCGCCTGCTCCATCTCCCACGTGCCCGGAGTCGCGGACAGGTAGACCATCTGGCCGACCCGCTCCAGGAACTCGTCGAAGCGCAGCGGTCGGTTGTCGGCCGCGCTGGGCAGCCGGAAACCGTGGTCGATGAGCATCCGCTTGCGGGACGCGTCGCCCTCGTACATGCCGCCGATCTGCGGGATGGTGACGTGCGACTCGTCGACCACCGTGAGGAAGTCGTCGGGGAAGTAGTCGAGCAGGGCGTGCGGCGGACTGCCGGGCAGCCGCCCGTCCATGTGCATCGAGTAGTTCTCGATGCCGGAGCAGAAGCCCACCTGCCGCATCATCTCGATGTCGTAGGTGGTGCGCATGCGCAGCCGCTGCGCCTCCAGCAGCTTGCCCTGCCGTTCCAGCTCGGCGAGGCGCTCGGCCAGCTCCACCTCGATGTCACGGATCGCCCGCTCCATCCGCTCCGGGCCGGCCGCGTAGTGCGTGGCGGGGAAGATCACCAACTGGTCGACCTCGCGGACCACGTCACCTGTCAACGGATTGAGGTAGTAGAGCTTCTCCACCTCGTCACCGAACAGCTCGATGCGGATCGCCAGCTCCTCGTACGCCGGGATGATCTCCAGCGTGTCGCCGCGGACCCGGAACGTGCCGCGCTGGAAGGCCATGTCATTGCGGGTGTATTGGATGTCGACGAGCCGGCGCAGCAACTGGTCGCGGTCGAGCTCATGCCCGACCTGCACCTTCACCGCCCGATTGAGGTATTCCTCCGGGGTGCCCAGGCCGTAGATCGCCGAGACGGTCGCCACCACGATCACGTCGCGGCGGGTGAGCAGCGACATCGTCGCCGAGTGCCGCAGCCGCTCCACCTCCTCGTTGATCGAGGAGTCCTTCTCGATGTAGGTGTCGGTCTGCGGGATGTAGGCCTCGGGCTGGTAGTAGTCGTAGTACGAGACGAAGTATTCGACCGCGTTGTGCGGCAGCAGCTCGCTGAACTCCTTGGCGAGCTGCGCGCAGAGCGTCTTGTTCGGGGCGAGCACCAGGGTCGGGCGCTGCAACCGCTCGATCAACCACGCCGTGGTGGCGCTCTTGCCGGTGCCGGTCGCGCCGAGCAGCACTGTGTTGCGGTCGCCGCGTCGAACCCGACGCTCAAGGTCGTCGATGGCTGCCGGCTGGTCGCCGGCCGGCTGGAACTCACTGACGACCTGGAAGCGGCTGTCGAGCCGGGGAATGTCGAGCGCCATGCCGTCAACGGTACGCCGGAGGTCCGACAGGTTTGGCCGTCACGCCAGGTACGTGATCAGCTTCAATATTCCCATTGTGTGGCCCATGTCACCGGGACTACCCTCTCCATGTAGGCCGCTCGCGGCGGCCGACCGGGCCGGTGGCCAGGCCGTCATCACGGCCGGCTGCCCCCGGCACTGCGGTCGCAGCACCCGGCTCGTCCGGCGTGCGCACCCGTGTGGTCGCGCTCGAGGCGCAGACCGGCCGCCGCGAGCGCCCCATGCTCGTCACCCCGGCGCCTCCCCGCCCGTTTCACATCCGTGGACACCTCTGCGACCCCGCCGCCCGACGCCACCACCCCCACGGCCACGCCCCGACCGGGCGGCACCGGCAGGCGCAGCACCTCCGCGGCAGGCAAGCACGGCAACCCGGCCGCCGGACCGCTCGGCGCCGGTCGCCGCGGCGCCACCGCCCGGCGCTCCGGCAGGACCCCGAGGACCACCCGGCCCGACGACACCACCGACTCGACCGCCGACACCACCGACACCGCAGGTCCCGGCCCGGCCGGCCGCCGCCGGCGACGTACCGTGCTGATGGTGCTCGGTCTGACCGCTGTGACGTCCGCGACGGCGTTGGTGTTCGGGTTGTTGAGCTGGGCGCCCGACCCACCCGAGCCCGCCCGGCCGCTGACCGCCGCCGAGGGGGAGCGACTGGCCGCCCTGCGGGTCACCAACCTGCGGGATCTACGCGCCGGGGTCCGCGTCACGGCCGGCGTCGACGCGGCCCGGATCGAGCTGGTGGGCTGGGTGGACTGGTCGCGGTCCCTGCTCTACCTGGACGTGGGCGGGCCCGGCGCGGGTGCCGAACGCGGGCTGGTGCAGAGGGCCGGGTCGGTGCTGGTGATCCGGCCCGACCCGGCGGCGGTGCCCACCCCCGCCGCGCCTCCGCTGGTGCCTCCGACCGATCGGTGGCGGCTGCACCGCCTGCCGCCCGAGGCGAGCCTGGCGCCGGTGCTCGACCTGCTCCTCGGCCTCGCGGCCGACCGCCCGGACGCGGCCCCGGCGGTGTCGGGCGGCACCGCGCGCTGGATCGCCCGGGACACCGTGGCGGGCGGCCCGGTGGACGTTCTCCAGGCACCGCTACCCGCCGGGGCACCGGCCGCGAGCAGCACCCCGGCCGGCAGCACCACGGCCAGCAGCAGCCCGGCCGGAAGCACCACGGCGAGCAGCACCCCGGCGGGCAGCAGCCCGGCGCGGGTGCCGGGTTACTCGTCGGCGGGCACCGAGCCGGACGGGCAGACCCGGTACTGGCTCGACCAGGACGCTCGGCTGCACAAGCTCGTCACCCGGTTGCCCGGCGTCGGCCCGGTCACGGTGACCCTGCACCGGGCGGACCGGCCGACCCTGCGGCCGGTGGACGCCCTCGGCGGCCGGCCGGGCCTCCCCCGCGCGCTGAGCGACGCCGAACAGCGTCGACTGGACCGGCTGCCGGTCCGGCTACGCGCCCAGGGCGGTGTGGCGGTCACGCTCACCGCGCCGACGGGCACGGACACGAACCTGCGGGGCACCGGCTGGATGAGCTGGACCACGCGCACCGCGTACCTCGCGGTTGCCGACCTGGGCGTACCGGATCGCCGGAGCCTGCTGCGGCGCGACGCCGCAGGTCTGGCCCGAGCGGACCTGCCGGCGGCGGTCGCCGGTGGCGGCACGGCGGAGGCGCCGGGGCGGCCACCGCTGCCGCCCCCGGCCGGGGCGTGGCGGGTGTCCCGATCCGCCGGCGACGACGTGGGCCTGCTCGTCGACGCCGCGCTGGCCGCCGGGTCGGTCGGGCCACTCGGCACGGCCGTGCGGGTACGCGAGGACGTCACCGCCGGACGGACCGTGGACGTCGTCGAGGTGGGTGCGGCAGCCGCGCGGCTGCGCTACTGGATCGACCGTGACGGGTCGCTGCGGCGGCTGGAGCTGCGCACCAGCGGCAACGCGTGGGCCCAACTGGATCTCCACCCGGCCGCGGTGCCCCGACTGGCCCCGGTGCCCCGACCGGCTGCCAAACCTCGGCCCTCCCCCGTTCGGCCCGGTGCCCGTTGAGCGGTGCGCTCAGGGCCGCCAGCCGGTCTGCGTGGCCCACTGCTCGGCCCGCAGGTACTCCTCGTCGAACCACGGGTCCCGGGCCGTGCCGGAGCCGCCGGCGGCCGGTGCCGCGTCGACCAGGTCTCGCTTGAGCTGCAGGTACGCGGCCCGCTGATCCGGGTCGGCACGCAGGTGGTCGCGCATCAGCAACGCGTACCGCCAGCCGGGCGACCCCTCCAGCCGCACGTGCAGGCGAACCGGACGGGCCGGATCGGCGCTGCCGTGCAGCCGCTTCTCCCACCGACCGCTGCCGGCCGGGCGCGGATCGTCCCACCACTGCCCCGGCACCCGCGGGAACCCGGCGTTCGCCAGCCGGTCGGTCAACGCCCCGTCGGCGTCCGTCAGGCTGGACACGGCCACCTGTACGTCGATGACGTCCTGGGCGGCCAGGCCGGGCACCGCGGTCGAGCCGATGTGGTCGATCCGCAGGGCGTCCGAGCCCAGGGTGTGCCGAATCCGGGCGGCCAGCCGCGCGTACTGCTCGGGCCAGCCCGCGTCGGTCCCCGTCGGGTCGTCCCCGTCCGGCTGCGCCACCCGCCGCTGACGCAGGTTGTCCTCGTAGGGCCGCAGCCGTTGCCGCCAGAGCGCGTCGACGGCGTCGTGCAACGCCGCCAGGCTCCCGTCGTTGCCGAGCACCACGTCGGCAGCCGCCCGGCGACGGGCGTCGTCGGTCTGGGCGGCGATCCGCCGCTCGGCCTCCACGCGACCCATCCCCCGGTCGCGCACCAGCCGTTCCAGTCGGGTCGACACGGTCGTCTGCACCACGATCACCAGGTGGTACGTCGGCGCGAGACCCACCTCGACCAGCAGCGGCACGTCGTTGACGACGATCGCGTCGGGAGGTGCCGCGGCGGCCAACTCCGCGGTGCGGGCCCGCACCCGAGGATGCGTGATCGACTCCAACCGTCGGCGGGCGGCCTCGTCGGCGAACACCACCGCGCCCAGTGCGGCACGGTCCAGCGCGCCGTCGGCGTCCAGCACCGCGTCGGAGAAGGCGGCGACGATCTCGGCCAGCCCGTCGCTGCCCGGCGCGACGACCTCCCGGGCCACCCGGTCGGCGTCGATGAGCACCGCTCCCCGTTCGACGAGCCGCGCCGCCACCGCGCTCTTGCCCGACCCGATCCCGCCGGTCAATCCCACCCTCAGCACCCGACCAGTCAACCGGATCCACAAGCCCGCCGCCAAACCCACCCACAGCCCGGTGACCTCCGAGCCCATCTCGGGCCCCGACAACGCCCGGCTTCGACCGCACTCGGCTTCGACCGACGCCCCGCGCCCCCGCGCCCCCGCGCCCCCGCGCCCCCGCGCCCCCGCGCCAAGATCGTGCTCGAACCAGGATGCCAACACCGTTGCGTCAGGGCTGTGGCCGGCAGGTCAGCACGTGCTGGATAAGGGACTCCTGGGAGTGCAGCTAGGTCAGGGCGTGTCTCGCGAGAAGTTCGCGCCGATCTTGCAGTTTCGGTTGTCCATATAGGTGATATGCCCCTTGTGTCGGGACAGAAAGTGCAAGATCGCGAAGCGGGGGCAGTCTGGGGCTGGCAATCACCTGGTCCTGGTGCCGGGTTTGGGGCTTCATGGGCTCGGTTCCGGACCATGCCCCGCCCGCAACTCGACCGGGATACCCCGCCCGCGCGACCCGCCCGGGATGCCGCGTCCGTGACTCGCGCCCGGGGGCGTACGGCGGTACGGCGAAGGCCCCGCCCCCGACGATCCGGAGATCGTGGGGGCGGGGCCCGTCGTCGTTCAGTCGTTCAGCGGGTCACTTACCGCCGGCGAGCTTCTCCCGCAGTGCGGCGAGCGCCTCGTCGGTGGCCAGGGTGCCGGCCGGCTCCTCGGCCTGCCGGCTCGGGGCCGGGCTGGACGAGGAGGTGGTGCCACCGCCACCGGTGCCGCCCGCGGCCGGAACGACCGGGGTCGGGTTGGCGGCAGCCTCGGCGTCGGCGGCCCGAGAGGTCTGCACCTGCTTGGTGTGGGCCTCCCAGCGCTGACGAGCCTCGGCGTACTGGTTCTCCCAGGTCTCGCGCTGCTTGTCGTACCCCTCGAGCCACTCGCCCGTCTCGGGGTCGAAGCCCTCCGGGTAGATGTAGTTGCCCTCGGTGTCGTACGTCGCGGCCATGCCGTAGAGGGTGGGGTCGAAGTGCTCCTCGCCCTCGACGAAGCCCTCGTTGGCCTGCTTGAGCGACAGCGAGATCCGGCGACGCTCCAGGTCGATGTCGATGACCTTGACCATGACCTCGGAGCCGACCTGGACGACCTGCTCCGGGATCTCCACGTGGCGCTCGGCCAGCTCGGAGATGTGGACCAGGCCCTCGATGCCGTCGTCCACCCGGACGAACGCACCGAACGGCACCAGCTTGGTGACCTTACCCGGCACGATCTGCTGGATCGCGTGGGTGCGGGCGAACTGCCGCCACGGGTCCTCCTGGGTCGCCTTCAGCGACAGCGAGACGCGCTCGCGGTCCAGGTCGACGTCCAGGACCTCGACCTCGACCTCCTGGCCCACCTCGACAACCTCGGACGGGTGGTCGATGTGCTTCCAGGACAGCTCGGAGACGTGCACCAGACCGTCGACGCCGCCAAGGTCGACGAAGGCGCCGAAGTTGACGATCGAGGACACGACGCCCTTGCGGACCTGGCCCTTCTGCAGCTTGTTGAGGAACTCGGTGCGCACCTCGGACTGCGTCTGCTCCAGCCAGGCCCGGCGGGACAGGACCACGTTGTTGCGGTTCTTGTCCAGCTCGATGATCTTGGCCTCGAGCTCCCGCCCGACGTACGGCTGCAGGTCACGCACACGACGCATCTCGACCAGGGACGCGGGCAGGAAGCCGCGCAGCCCGATGTCGAGGATGAGGCCGCCCTTGACCACCTCGATGACCGAACCGCGGACGACGCCGTCCTCGTCCTTGATCTTCTCGATCGTGCCCCAGGCCCGCTCGTACTGTGCCCGCTTCTTGGAGAGGATCAGACGACCCTCCTTGTCCTCCTTCTGGAGGACCAGGGCCTCGATGTGGTCGCCAACCGTCACAACCTCGGCGGGGTCCACGTCGTGCTTGATCGACAACTCCCGAGAGGGGATGACACCCTCGGTCTTGTAGCCGATGTCGAGCAGGACCTCGTCCCGATCGACCTTGACGACGGTGCCTTCGACAATGTCGCCGTCGTTGAAGTACTTGATGGTCTCGTCGATCGCGGCGAGGAATGCCTCCTCGGAACCGAGATCGTCGTGGGTGACCCGGGTGGCGCTCGAGGGGGCCTCGATGCTGCTCGTCATGTGGGCGGTTGCTCCGGTCGGTGGGTTGTCACAGCAGGCTGGTGTCGCAGTGACCTGTTCGCGCCAACGGATCCGTCGCCGGGCACACCGAACGATCGCCTAGTGAGATCATGATGTGGCTCCGTCGACCGCGTGCCTGCTCCCTGCCGAGGCAACGCGATCCGCGAGCGCATCGTCTAGCCTACCGTGCGCATTACCACAGCGTGCAAGCCCTCCCGGCTTCTCTGTGTGCGGTGACCTGCGAAAGACGAACAATCGCCCGGAAAACACCCCTGCTGTCTCGTGCGTCACAGCAGCCCCAGTCGTTGCCTCGATCTCCTGGAAACCGGCGTGTCCCCACGGCCCGGGCACCCCGGGCGCACGGAAACCGAGTCGATCACACGGTGCCGCGCGAGGAGTCGCGCAGATCTTGGACGCGCCGCCGCACCCGACGGGTGGGTGGGGCCTAGCGTGAGCGCGTGGATGACGACAGCCGGGTCACCCGGCGCCGGGTGGGTGACGCCGAGGCCCGGCGGGCCAACCGTGGCTGGTGGGACACCGACGCCGACGACTACCAGGCTGAGCACGGCGCGTTCCTCGGCGACGTGGACTTCGTCTGGTGCCCGGAAGGTCTGCGCGAGGCCGACGCCCGACTGCTCGGCGACCTGCCCGGCCGACGAGTGCTGGAGGTCGGCTGTGGCGCCGCCGCCGCCGCCCGCTGGCTGGCCACCCAGGGAGCCCGGCCGGTCGCCTTCGACCTGTCCGCCGGCATGTTGCGGCACGCCGCCGAGGCCGCCGACCGCACCGGGGTACGCGTACCGCTGGTGCAGGCCGACGCGCTCGCCCTGCCGTTCGCCGACCAGGCGTTCGACCTCGCCTGCACCGCCTTCGGCGCCATTCCGTTCGTGGACGACTCGGCGGCCCTGCACGCCGGGGTGCACCGGGTGCTGCGCCCCGGCGGGCGGTGGGTGTTCTCGGTGACGCACCCGATGCGCTGGATCTTCCTCGACGACCCCGGCGAGGGCGGGCTGACCGCCGTGCACTCGTACTTCGACCGGTCCCCCTACGTGGAGCAGGACGAGTCCGGCGTCGCGACCTACGTGGAGCAGCACCGCACCCTCGGCGACCGGATCCGGGAGTTGGTCGGCGCGGGGTTCCGGCTGCTGGACCTGGTGGAGCCGGAATGGCCCGAGGGGCACGAGGGCCTCTGGGGGCAGTGGAGCCCGTTACGCGGTCGGCTCTTCCCCGGCACCGCCATCTTCGTCACCGAGAAGCCCGCGGAGTGAGCGCGTCGCACCCGCAGTCCGCCCTGCGTCGCATCGACCGCCGGTAGGCTCGTCCCATGAGCGCCGAGCCCATCCCGACATCACCTGGCCCCTGGTGTCCGGACCCGATGCGGCAGCAGCGTGCCGACTACACGCTGGAGGACCTGCTCACCCTGCCGGACGACGCCCCCCGCGTCGAACTCGTCGACGGAGTAATCCAGGTGACACCCTCCCCCACCCTGGGCCATCAAACCATCTCCCTCCTACTCGCCGGCTGGCTGCTACGGCACGCCCCGGGCAACCTTCGGGTCGCCCAGGCCCTCGGAGTCGGGCTCAGTTTCAACACCAGCCGACAACCGGATGTCCTGCTGTGCCAGGCCGAGGTGCCATCCGGCCGGTCGTTGCTGCGTCCGGTGGACGTGGTCCTCGCCGTGGAGATCGTCTCGCCCGGGACACGACGGATCGACAGGTTCGCGAAGCCCGGCGAGTACGCCGCCGCCGGCATCCCGTTCTACTGGCGCATCGAGCAGGACCCGGTGCACGTCTACGCGTACCGGATCGGCGACCGGGTGGGACCCGGTGGTGAGCGGCAGTACGAGTTGGTCGCCGACGGCGCCGACGTGATCGAGCTGGCCGAGCCGTTCGACATCAAGCTGCCGATCGCCGAGATCACCCCGTAGCGCCTCCCCGGCACGGCCGTTTCGCCGCGCCGACGTCGGGTAGCCGAGGAGCATGGCCGAGCAGCGATTCCGCAAGGGCGACCAGGTCTCCTGGTCGGCCCACGGCAGCCGCGCGTACGGCGTGGTGCAGGAGACGATCACCGAGCGGACGCGGATCAGTGGGCGGGCCGTGAACGCGGCTCCCGACGACCCGCAGTACCTGGTCCGCAGTGACGGTACGGGCCGCGACGTGGCCCACCGACCCGAGGCGCTGCGTCATGAGCAGAAGTAACGAAGGCCGGGACACCTATCGGGAGTTCACCGAGGCGGTGAACATGAAGCCCGCTGAGCTGTCCACGTGGCTGGAGACCGACGAGTCCAAGCAGGTCGGCTGGCACAAGGGCGGCCGCTCCGGTGGCGGCGAGTCCGTCGGACACGAATCCGGCCGGAAGATCATCAACCTGCTCCGGCGCAAACGCGGCGACCTGTCCGAGGGCGACTACAAGCACATGCGCAAGGTGGTCGGCTACGTACGCCGACACATGGCGCAGCGCCCCTCCGGCAACGTCCGCGACACCAAGTGGCGCTGGTCCCTGATGAACTGGGGCCACGACCCGATGAAGTAGCCGGTCAACCGCCGCAAGATCCGTGCAACTTCGGTGAACTTGATGCCTCACAACGCCGCGACACAGCACTTTCCCCGAAGTTGCGCAGATCTTGGAACGGTGCCGCCGGGCCCGGTGCCCGGCCACCACGCCAACGGCCGCGATCAGGACAACCCGGTGAGGCTCCGGCGCAGCCCGACCACCCGACCCACCGCGCCAACCGCCGCGACCACGGCGACCACGGCGACCTGGTCAGGGGTTCCGGGGCAGCCCGACCCACGCAGGGATCACGCCTGACCGCCCGGAGTGGGTCGGGCTGCCCCGGAACCCCCACCGCAACCACAAAGCAGGGATCGAGCCGCCGGGAGAAGGTCGGGCCGCCCCAGACCCCTCACCGAAACCACAGATCAGTGATCGGCGCTGTTCCAGTCGCGCCCGTCGCCGACCGACACCGACAACGGCACCGACAGCGGGTACGCTCCGCCCATCTCCCGCCGGACCAGCGCCTCCAGCGCCTCCCGCTCACCGGGGGCGACCTCGAAGACCAGCTCGTCGTGCACCTGCAACAGCATCCGTGACCGCAGCCCGGCCTCGCTGAGCGCGGTGTCGACGTGCAGCATCGCCACCTTGATGATGTCGGCCGCAGAGCCCTGGATGGGGGCGTTGAGGGCCATCCGCTCGGCGATGTCGCGGCGCTGCCGGTTGTCGCTGACCAGGTCGGGCAGGTAGCGGCGGCGACCCAGGATGGTGGAGGTGTAGCCGTCCTGGCGGGCCCGGGCGACGACCTGGTGCAGGTAGTCGCGCACTCCGCCGAAACCGGCGAAGTAGTTTTCCATCAGCGCACGGGCTTCCTCGGTGTTGATTCCGAGCTGCTGGGACAGACCGAAGGCGCTCAACCCGTACGCCAGGCCGTAGTTCATCGCCTTGATCTTGCGACGCTGGTCGGGGGTGACCTCGTCGAGCGGCACCTCGAAGACCGACGAGGCGGTCGCGGCGTGGAAGTCGGCGCCGGAGTTGAACGCGTCGATCAGCGCGTCGTCCGACGACAGGTGCGCCATGATGCGCATCTCGATCTGGCTGTAGTCGGCGGTGAGCAGGCACTCGTAGCCCTCTCCCACCACGAAGGCCCGACGGATCCGCCGGCCCTCCTCGGTGCGGATCGGGATGTTCTGCAGGTTGGGCTCGGTGGAGGAGAGCCGCCCGGTGGCCGCCACCGTCTGGTTGAAGGTGGTGTGGATCCGGCCGTCGTCGGAGACCGACTTGAGCAGTCCGTCGACCGTCGACTTGAGCTTGGCCACGTCCCGGTGGCGCAGCAGGTGGGCCAACACCGGGTGCGGCTGCTGCGCGTAGAGCCACTGCAGGGCGTCGGCGTCGGTGGTGTAACCGGTCTTGATCTTCTTGGTCTTCGGCAGGCCCAGCTCGGTGAAGAGGATCTCCTGCAACTGCTTGGGCGAGCCGAGGTTGAACTCCCGACCCACCGCCTCGTACGCGCCCTGCGCTGCGGTCTTGACCTCACCGGCGAAGTGCGCCTCCAACTCGTGGAGATAGTCGTTGTCGGCCGCGATGCCGGTGCTCTCCATGGTGGCGAGGACCCGCATCAGCGGCAGCTCCACACCGGCCATCAGCCGGGCGGACTGCTCGCCGTCGCGGGACAACTCGGCGTCGATCGCGTCGGCCAGGTCGAGGGTGGCCCGGGCCTGGAGCATCAGGTTCTGCTCGGCCACGCTCTCGTCGCCGAGCCCGTCGAGGGTGAGCTGACCGGTCTCCGGGACGTCGACCCGCAGCTCGCGGTGCAGGTAGCGCAGCGCCAGGTCGGTCAGGTCGTAGGACCGCTGGTCGGGGCGGGCCAGGTACGCGGCGATCTGGGTGTCGCGGACGATGCCGGCGAGCTGCCAGCCGTGCGCGGCGCAGGCCAGCACCGCCGGCTTGCTGTCGTGCAGCACCTTGGGCCGTTGCGCGTCGGCCAACCAGCCGGCCAGGGCGCCCTCGTCGGTGGCGTCGAGGCCGGTGGGGTCGACCCAGGCCGCCGCACCGCCGGCGGTGGCCAGCGCCAGACCGGTGATCGAGGCGGTGTGCCGGCGGTTGGGGCCGGTGTCGAGCTTGACCGCCAGCCCGACCGGGGTGCCGGTCGGCGCGTGCGTGCTCAGCCAGCCGGCCAACGCGCCGGGCTCGGTGAGCACCTCGCCGGTGAGGTCGAAGCCCGACTCGGCCTCCGGCTCGACCGCCTCCAGGTACTGGTAGAGGCGGTCGCGCAGGATGCGGAACTCCAGCGTGTCGAAGACCTGGTGCACCGCCTCCCGGTCCCATCCGGTCCACCGGGCGTCCTCCGGGCGCAGCGGCAGCTCCAGGTCGGACACCAGGCAGTTGATCTCGTAGTTGCGGATCACGTCGGCGAGCCGCTCCCGCAGGCTGTCGCCGGCCTTGCCCTTGATCTCGTCGGCGCGGGCGATGACGCCCTCCACACCGCCGTACGTGGTGATCCACTTGGCGGCGGTCTTCGGGCCGACGCCGGGGATGCCGGGCAGGTTGTCGCTGGTCTCGCCGACGAGCGCGGCCAGGTCCCGGTACTGCTGTGGCGGAACGCCGTACTTCGCCTCGATCGCCGCCGGGTCCATCCGGGCCAGGTCGGAGACGCCCTTGCGCGGGTAGAGGACGGTGATCTGGTCGTCGACCAGCTGGAACGCGTCGCGGTCACCGCTGCTGATCAGCACCGTCATGCCCTGGTCACGGGCCTGGCAGGCGAGCGTGGCGATGACGTCGTCGGCCTCGAAGCCCTCCTTCTCCACCACCGGGATCTGGAGTGCGGCCAGGACCTCCTTGACCAGGCTGACCTGGCCCTTGAAGTCGGTCGGGGTCTCGCTGCGGCCGGCCTTGTACTCCGCGTACCTGTCGGTGCGGAAGGAGTGGCGGGAGACGTCGAAGGCCACCACGATGTGGCTGGGCTGCTCGTCGCGCAGCACGTTGATCAGCATCGAGGTGAAGCCGTACACCGCATTTGTCGGCTGACCCGTCGTGGTGGAGAAGTTTTCCACGGGCAGGGCGAAGAATGCCCGATATGCCATGGAATGTCCGTCGACGAGAAGCAGGCGCGGTGTCGTAGCTGTCACGGCAGCGACTCTAGTCCGTACGCCCGACAGAACCGCTCGCCGCCTCGCGCGGGGCACAGCGCGCCCTCGGCGTCGCGCTGGACACCGCCGCCCGGCCCGCCCACGCGAAACGAGACCGGCCGGCGAGGTGATCCTCGCCGGCCGGCCCCGTCGTCACGCGACCTCAGGCCACGCCGAGGTACGCCTCCTTGACCGACGGATCGTGCAGCAGGTCCTGACCGGACCCCTCCTTCACGATCTGACCGGTCTCCAGCACGTAGCCGCGGTGCGCCCGCGACAACGCCTGCTGGGCGTTCTGCTCCACCAGCAGGATGGTCATGCCCTGCTGGTTGATCTCCGTGATGATGTCGAAGATCTGCCGGATCACCAACGGGGCCAGACCCATCGACGGCTCGTCGAGCAGCAGCAGCTTCGGCCGGCTCATCAGCGCCCGCCCGACCGCGAGCATCTGCTGCTCGCCGCCGGAGAGCGTGCCACCGGCCTGCTTGCGCCGCTCGGCCAGCCGCGGGAAGAGGGTCAGCACCCGGTCCAGGTCGGCGGCGACGCCAGCGGAGTCCCGCCGGGTGTACGCCCCCATGTCCAGGTTCTCCAGCACCGTCATGCCGGGGAAGATCTGCCGGCCCTCCGGCGACTGGCACAGCCCCCGGACCACCCGCAGGTCGGCGCGGAGCCTGGTGATGTCCTCGCCGTTGAACGTGATCTTCCCGCCGGCGAGTGACCGGGTCCCGGAGATGGCCCGCATGGTGGTGGTCTTACCGGCGCCGTTCGCGCCGATCAGGGCCACCACCTCACCCTCGTTGACGGTCAGGTTGATGCCGTGCAACGCCTCGATCCGGCCGTACGCGACGGCGACGTTCTCCAGCTCAAGCAGCGTCATCGGCGGGCTCCCCCAGGTACGCGGCGATCACCTTCGGATCGCGGCTGACCTCCGCGGGCGCACCCTCGGCGATCTTGCGGCCGAACTCCAGCACCACGATCCGGTCGGTGACCCCCATGACCAGGCGCATGTCGTGCTCGATGAGCAGGACGGTCAGGCCCTTGTCACGGATCTGCCGGATCAGGGCGAGAAGCTCCTCCTTCTCCGCCGGGTTGAAGCCGGCGGCCGGCTCGTCCAGGCAGATCAGTTTCGGCTCGGTGGCCAGCGCTCGGGCGATCTCCAGTCGGCGCTGGTAGCCGTACGGCAGGTTGCGCGCCTCGTCGTTGGCCCGGTCGGCGATCCCGACGAAGCGCAGCAGCTCGAGCGCCTTACGCTCGGCCGCCCGCTCCTCCAGGATGTGCCGGGACAGACCGAAGATCTTCGCCGCCGACAGGCGCACCTGCTGCCAGGTCCGGACGATCCCGGACGCGGCGGTGACCTGCGGCAACTCCTCCGGCTTCGGGCGCACCCGGTAGAGCCGGAACAGCGCCCCGGGCACGCTCGTCTTGTGCCGCGAGTCGGTGCCGACCATCACGTTCTCCAGTGCCGTCATCTCCGGGAAGAGACGGATGTTCTGGAACGTGCGGGAGATGCCCAACTGGCTGATCTGGTGCGGCTTGCGGCCGGTCACCCGCTGGCCGCGGAACCGAACGGCCCCCGAGGTCGGCTTGTAGACCCCCGTCATGACGTTGAAGCTGGTGGTCTTGCCGGCGCCGTTGGGCCCGATGAGGCCGAGGATCTCGCCCTCGTAGATCTGGAAATTAATCTTGTCGAGGGCGACCACACCGCCGAAGCGGAGCGTGACGTCGTCGACTTCGAGCAGCACCGACCGAGGCCCCGGTTGGGTGGGGATCTTCGGCGTCGCGGTGCTGGTGGGCTGGTCAGACATGAGCGGGCACCTCCTCTGCATCTGCCGCGCGGTCCTTCAACTCGCGGGCACGCCGCCGACTCGGGACCAGGCCCTGCGGACGCAGGATCATCACCAGGACCATGGCCAGACCGAAGACCAGCCACCGGTAGTCGGCGAAGTCGCGGAACCGCTCCGGCAGGTACGCCAGCAGCACCGCGCCGAGCGAGACGCCGATCATGTTGCCGGATCCACCGACCACGACCATGGCGACGAACAGGATCGAGAGGTTCGCGTTGAACTGGGTCGGGTCGATGAACGCGTTCCGGCTGCCGAACAGGAAGCCGGACAGGCCGCCGAGCGCCGCGCCGATGGCGAACGCCCAGAGCTTGAACTTGAACGGGTACACGCCCATCACCGCGGCGGCGTCCTCGTCCTCCCGGACGGCCAACCAGGCCCGACCGACCCGGCTGTGCTCCAGCCGACGGACCAGGAACACCATGACCAGCACGAAGGTGATCGCCAACCAGTACCAGGGCTTCGCGTCGATCAGACCGAAGACCTTGTTGTCCGGCGACGGCGCGCCCTCCGGGCCGGGGATGGCCGAGATGCCGACCGGGCCGTTGGTCAGGCCGGTGGCGTTGCGGGCCACGATCCGGATGATCTCGCCGAAGCCGAGGGTCACGATGGCCAGGTAGTCACCGCGCAGGCGCAGCGTCGGCCAGCCCAGCAGCACCCCGGAGATCATCGTCAGCACGATCGCGATGAACAGGCAGATCGCCCAGGTCACCGCCCAGGTCGGCGGCAGGTTGAACTCCTGCTGGATCCACTTGACCACGGGCGAGTTCACCGAACCGAACAGCGCAACGCTGTACGCCCCGATGGCGAAGAAGCCGATGTAGCCGAGGTCGAGCAGGCCGGCGAGGCCGACCACCACGTTCAGGCCGATCGCGACCAGCACGTAGATGGCGCAGATGAAGAGCACACCGGCCCAGTTGTTACCGCCCTCGATCGAGTCGGTACGCAACCAGGTCAGGCCCGGGATGCCGAGCAGTGGCAGGTAGTAGAGGATCGCCACGAAGGCGGCGAGCCCGAGGGCCTGCTGCCACTTCGTGAGCGCCCGCCAGCGGTCGCCGATGGAGGTCAGCATGCCGACGCGGCGGCGGTCTGCGGAGCGAATCTTGTCGATCATGCGCGGGCCCTCCCGAGCGACTCACCCAACAGGCCGGTGGGCCGGAACATCAGCACCACGATCAGCACCACGAAGGCGATGACGTCCTCCCAGTTGGACGCGAAGAGCGTGGCGCCGTACACCTCGACGATGCCGAGGAAGAGGCCACCCAGCAGCGCGCCGCGCAGGTTGCCGATGCCACCCAGGACCGCGGCGGTGAACGCCTTCAGGCCCAGCACGAAGCCGATGCTGTTCTGGGTGAAGCCGAACCGCATGCTCCACAACAGCGCGGCGGCGCCGGCCATGATGCCACCCAGCACGAAGATCAGCATGATCACGCGTTCCTGGTTGACGCCCATCAACGCGGCGGTCTCCGGGTTCTGGGCCACCGCCCGCACACCCCGGCCGTACCGGGTGCGGTTGATGAACCAGTCCAGCACCGCCATCATCGCCACCGCCGCGACGAAGACGATCAGCTGGATGTTCGTGATCGCCGTGTTGCCGATGGTGAACAGGGTTTCCTGCTGGATGATCGTCGGCATACCGACGATCTGCCGGGGCCGGCCGAACGCCTCCGGCAGCACGCCACCGAGCAACTTCGGCAGCACCTGCCCGAAGAGCTCCACGAAGACCAGCGACAGACCGATCGCCGTGATCAGGAAGATCAGCGGCGGCGCGTTCTTACGCCGCAGCGGCCGGTACGCGATCCGCTCCAGCGCCAGGGCGGTGCCGCCCGAGGCGACTGCCGCGACGACCAGGCCGAGCACCAGGAACAGGATCGCCTGGCCGATGGGCGGGTTATTTTGCACCCCGAGCTGGGTCCACAGGATCAGCACCGAGAAGGTGCCGACCATGAAGACCTCGGAGTGCGCAAAGTTGATCAGACGAAGGACGCCATAGACGAGGGTGTAACCAAGGGCGATCAGGGCGTAGATGGCGCCCTTGGACAGGCCATCGACCGTGTGCTGGCCGAGATGGCCGATCAGTTCATCGAAATGCACCGGGGGTCTCCTTGAATCGAGTGCGGCCGGGGTGAGACACCCCGGCCGCACTCCATTTCGTGGGCGTCAGCTGAGCTTGAGCTCCTGCAGCGCCTCGATAGCCGTGCCCTTGATCTGGTAGGCCCAGATGACGACCTTCGAGGGGTCGACGTCGCCCTTGGAGTCGAACTTGATGTACTTCGACACACCCTGCTTGTCGTACGCCTTGACGAACGCCAGGATCTCGGCGCGGGTCTTCTTGCCGGCCTTGAAGGCGTCCAGGAAGATCGTCGCGCCGTCGAAGCCCTCGGCACCGTAGGAGCCCGGCGGGATGCCGAACTTCTTCTGGTAGTCCGCCGAGAAGGTGCCGCCGGCCTTGTCAGCCGGGAGGCACGGGCAGGTGATGATCGCGCCCTCGGCACCGCCGGAGGCACCCGCCGGGAACGCCGGGTCGTAGAGACCGTCCGGGCCGACGAACTTGGCCTGGACACCTGCGGCACGCATCTGCTTCACCAGCGGAGCGGCCTCACGGGTGTAACCGCCGTAGAAGACGAAGTCCGCCTGCGCCGACTTGATCTTGGAGATGGTGGCGTCGAACTGCGCCTGCCGCTCCTGGATCTTGTCCTTGTTGACGATCAGCGGGCCGAGCTGCTTGCCCAGCTCCTCGGTGATGCCCGCGCCGTACGCGCTGGCGTCATCGACCAGGAAGACCTTCTGCGCGTTCTGCGTCTTCAGGTAGCTCGCCACCGCGCCGGCCTGCGTGCCGTCGTTGCCGACCACCCGGTAGAAGGACGTGTTGCCCTTCTGGGTCAGGTCCGTGCGGGTCGCCGACGGGCTGACCATGGCCAGGCCAGCGGCCTGGTAGATCGGCATCGTCGCGTCCGACTCACCGGAGAAGTGACCACCGATGACACCGAGGAACGAGTTGTCCCCCGCGATCTGGTTCGCGAACGGGGTCGCCACCGCAGGGTCACCCTGGGTGTCGAACTGCTGCATGGTGACCTTGCAGTTCGGGTTCGCCGCGTTGAACTGCTCCAGGGCGAGATTCGCACCGTTGAGCGACGGGATCACCAGACCCGCGTTGTCACCGGTGAACGCGCCGAAGATCGCGATCTTGCCACCGCAGTCACCGGACGCGGCCTTATCGTCGCCGCCACCAGAATCCTGGCAACCAGCCGAGACCACCAGGGTCGCGGCGAGCGCAACCGCGCCCAGCGCCCGTACATAGCTTCGCCTCACGGCTTCCTGACCTCCTCCAGATGCGGACGCGACTGACCCGTTGCGACGGCGACAGCAGCAGACCGCAATTCCACCCACCCCGCAGGGACTCCCCCTGCGTTACGGCTCGTGATGGCGGAGCGTACCGACACGACATACCGTCCCGGAAGGCCTGAAGGCTGGGTCTGCGAAACCGTTACGAAGACGTGGGCAATCATGTCGATGCCCGTAACAGGTGAATCCGTCAATCGGTCCTTAAGCCCGCGCCCGGGCGCAGTCCGCCCGCGCTCACCGGGACCCCTACCCGCCGAAAAAACCCCCGGTGAACAGCGAAAGCAGCGCCATCTCCGGCAGCCGGGGGTGGCGCCTCGGGGCACCGTCGGCTTTCAGACTCCCGGGCCGGCGGCCCACCACAACCCGGCTCGCGTGCCGTCATCCGCCGCCAACCACCACCGGTCACCCACCGCCACCAGCGTCACGTCCCGATCGACGCCCGCCGGCACGTCGAGCGGCATCGTGACCTCCCGCCACGACCCACCCCGATCCGTCGACACCCACACCGAGTGCCGCGCCCCGTCGGTCACCGCGGCGAACAGCCGATCCCCCGACGACACCAGCGACGCCACCGCCTGCACCCCGGCCCCGGCCCACCGCCCGAACGTCCCACCGGCCACCCAGCCACCGGCCTCCTGCCGCCACGCGCCGAACGTCCCCCCACGCAGCCCGACCGCCACCGGCACCCCGCCGACGAGCGTCACCCGCTGCAACTCCTCGTACTCCGACCCGCCCGGCAACACCGTGCGCCGCCACGAGCGCCCGTCCGGCGACGACCACACCGCCGGGTCACGGTCGATCCGACCGGCCGGCAGCATTCCCCCCACCGCCAGCCAACCCGCAGACGTCGCCACCGCGTCGAACGCCCAGGTCACCCCCACCGCGTCACTGGCCAGCTCCGGCGCGCCCTCGACCAACGCGAACTCCGCCGCGTCCGCCGACGACACCCAGGAGGCCGCACCCGCCGAACGGTTACCGACGATCAACCAACCCGCCGCACCGGCCGTCAGTCGGGAGACGTTCACCGCCTTCGGCCCGCCGTACGTCTCGAACGACGCCTGCACCTCGACGAGCGCGCCATCGGCCACCTGCCGCCACGTGCTCACCCGCGGATAGCCGTGCGCGCCGCCGACCTTGGCCCCGATCAGCGCCGCCTTCCCGTCCCGGCAGGCCACCGACAGGAACACGTTCTGCCGACCGTAGAAGGAATCCGGCCGCACCGGCTGCACCGTCCAGGTCGTACCGTCCACACTGGTCCAGGCCGCCGGTCGGGTGCCACCCTGGGCGTCGAGCACGCCACCGACCACGAACCAGCGACCCGCGCACGCCGTCGCGTCGCGGATGAGAAGACGGCCCGCGCCACCGGGCGGCGCCGGCAGCGCCAGGGGTTGCCAATCCGGCCGCAGCGCCGGCGCGGCGGCCGGCGTCGACTCGGCGTCGCTCGGCGCCCTCGGCCCGTCGCACCCGGCGAGCAGCAGCGCGAAGAGGCCGGACACCGCGATCACCCGTCGGACGGACATCGGCCGATGCTAGCCACCGGGGACCGCGCGCGGTGGCCCGGCGCGGCCGGTTCGCGCGGGTCGGGGACTCAGACAGTCGGCTGCTGCGACACCTCGCCGCCGGCGGTCTCCGCGAGGATCCGCTCGGCGACCTCTTTCATGGTCATCCGGTGGTCCATCGCCGTGCGCTGGATCCACTTGAACGCCTGCGGCTCGGTCATCCCGTACGTGGTCATCAACGCGCCCTTGGCGCGCTCCACCGCCTTGCGGATCTCCAGGCGGTCGGTCAGGCTCGCGACCTCCGCCTCCAGGGCCGCGACCTCGGAGTAGCGCGACAGTGCGATCTCCACCGCCGGGACCAGGTCGCTCTTCTGGAAGGGCTTCACGAGGTACGCCATCGCGCCCGCCGCCCGCGCCCGCTCCACCAGGTCACGCTGGCTGAACGCGGTCAGGATGATCACCGGAGCGATCCGGGCGCCGGCGATCCGCTCGGCGGCGGCCAGCCCGTCCATGATCGGCATCTTGATGTCGAGGATGACCAGATCGGGCTTCAGCTCCTCGGCGAGGCGGACGGCTGTCTCGCCGTCACCGGCCTCCCCCACCACCTCGTAACCCTCTTCGACAAGCATCTCGGCGAGGTCCAGCCGGATCAGCGCCTCATCCTCGGCGATCAACACGCGCCTGCGCTCGGCATCCGTCGGCATCTCAGCCACCAGCCACTCCCACCATCGATCACTGCACGGCTACCACCCATGCTCCCGCATGAGAGTAGTCGGGTACAGTAAGCGCCACCCGCCGGGATGGTGGAACGGCATACACGGAAGTCTCAAACACTTCTGCCCGAAAGGGCTTGCGGGTTCGAATCCCGCTCCCGGCACTCTGTCATACACCTGTTCGATGATGCGGGTGTGCATCCACCGCAGATGCGGGCGCAGGCCCGCGCTCTCCGCGCTCGCGGAGACACCATCCACGCAGTAGCCCGCACCCTCTCCCTGCCGTACGCCACGGTCTGGCACTGGTGCGTCGATCGGCCCGAACCGGTGAAGCGCGGCACGGAGCTACGGTGCTTCCGATGCCGGCCGGATGTCGAGAATCCGACGGAGCCCGCCGCCTATGCCTACCTGCTCGGTCTCTACCTGGGCGACGGTCATCTGGCCATGTCACCGAAGGTCCCGGTGCTCCGAATCGCTTGCACGGCCATCTATCCGAATCTCACCGACGCGTGCGAGGCCGCCATGCTCGCCGTGCTCGCCGCGCGTGTGCAGAGGATCCCCAAGCAGGGCTGCATCTCGATCGAGAGCAGCGGTGCGCACTGGCCGTGCCTGCTCCCGCAGCACGGCCCCGGCAAGAAGCACGAGCGCCCCATCGTCCTGACCGACTGGCAGCGACCAATCCTCGAACGACACCCGGGCGATTTCCTGCGTGGGCTGTTCCACTCCGACGGCTGCCGGTTCGCCAACCGGGTGACCGTGCGCGGCAGGGCGTACGTCTATCCGCGCTACATGTTCGTCAACGAGTCGGCCGAGATCATGGCGCTGTGCCAGTGGGCGCTCGACCTGCTGGGCATCGCCTGGCGGATGAACCGGCGCAACTCGCTCTCGGTGGCGCGGCGGGCTGCGGTCGCCACGCTGGACCGGCACGTCGGCCCGAAGACCTGAGCCGCCGCCTCGCGTGGGTCGTGCCGATCGTGGGAGCCTGATCGACGCGCGGGCGGATGGCCGGTTACCGGGTCGACGACAGGGGTGGGAACTGATGCGGGTGGTCATCTTCGGTGCGACAGGCATGGTCGGCCAGGGCGTGTTGCGGGAGTGCCTGCTCGCCGAGGACGTGCGGGAGGTGGTGACCGTCGGCCGGCGGCCGACCGGCCGGCAGGATCCGAAGCTGCGGGAGCTGACGGTCGCGGACGTGGGCGAGTTGGACCAGGTGCGCGGCGAGCTGACCGGCGTGGACGCCTGTTTCTACTGCCTGGGGGTCTCCTCGCTGGGCCTCGACGAGGCGGCGTACACGAAGGTCAGCTACGACTACCCGCTCGCGGCGGCGCGGCTGTTGGCCGAGGTGAGCCCGCAGGTCACGTTCGTCTACGTCTCGGGTCAGGGGACCGATTCGTCGGGTCGGGGCCGGGTGATGTGGGCGCGGGTCAAGGGTCGCGCCGAGAACGCGATCATCGAGCTGCTGCCCAACGGCTACGCGGCGCGACCGGGTTTCATCCAGCCGACGTACGGGGCGGTGTCGAAGACCCGGTGGTACCGGTTGGCGTACGCGGTCACGCGCCCACTCGTTCCGGTGCTGCGGCGGTTGCTGCCGAACCAGGTCACCACCACCGACGGGATCGGTCGCGCGATGCTGCGGGTGGCCCGGCAGGGCTCGCCGACCCGGGTGTTGGGCAACCGCGAACTGCGGTGACCGGCCGCCGGTCAGGCGATCGTGGCGAGGGCCTGGGCGAGGTCGGCGCGCAGGTCCTCGGGGTCTTCCAGGCCGACCGAGAGGCGCAGGAGACCGGCGGCGGGTTTGGCGTCGCCGTCGACGGGGCGGTGGGTGAGCGAGGCGGGGTGCTGGATGAGGGTGTCCACGCCGCCGAGGGACACCGCGTGCGTGATGAGCTGGCAGGCGCCGGCGACGGCGGCCGCGGCGGGTGCGCCGCCGCGTACCTCGAAGGCGAGCAGGCTGCCGGGTCCGGACATCTGACGCCCGACCAGCGCCGCCGGGTCGTGCGCCGAGGGGTGGTGCACCCGGTGTACGGCGGGGCGGCCGGCGAGCCAGCCGGCGAGCTTCTCGGCGGTGGCCTGCTGGGCGCGCACGCGCAGCGGCAGGGTCTGTAGGCCGCGGTGCAGCAGGTAGCCGCCTAGTGGGTGCAGGATCGCGCCGGTGACCGCGCGGACCTGGCGTAGTCGCACGGCCCAGGTGTCGTCGCAGGCGACGACGCCGGCGAGGACGTCGCCGTGCCCACCGATGCTCTTGGTGGCGCTGTGCAGGACGAGGGTGGCGCCGTGCCGGGCGGGTTGTTGCAGGACGGGGGTGGCGACGGTGTTGTCGACGAGCAGCGGAACGTCGCCGGCCGCGGCGGCGAGGGCGGCGATGTCGACCAGGTCGAGGGTGGGGTTGGCGGGCGTCTCGGCGATGACGAGCGCGGTGTCGGGGCGGATGGCGGCGGCGACCTCGTCGGGGCGGGCCCAGGTGACGGTGGTGCCGAGCAGGCCGGTGGCGAGGACGTGGTCCGTGCCGCCGTAGAGGGGTCGGACGGCGACGACGTGCCGGCGGTCGTCGCGGGCGGCGGCGAGCAGGGTGGCGGTGAGGGCGGCCATGCCGCTGGCGAAGGCGACGGCCTGTGCGGTGCCTTCCAGCTCGGCGAGGGCGCTTTCGAAGCGGGCGACGGTGGGGTTCCAGAGCCGTTGGTAGACGGCGCCGCCCTCGCTCGGGAGGGTGCCGCCGGTGGCGAGTTGTTCGTACGCGGCGCCGCCGTCGTCGACCGAGGGCAGGGGGTTGGTGGTGGACAGGTCGATGGGCGGTACGTGCACGCCGAGGGTGCGGAGGTCGTCGCGACCGGCGTGTACGGCCCGGGTGTCCATCGTTGTCATGCCGGGTAGCGTCGAACATCTTCCGCCTGGGAAGCAATGGGTCGGCAGATGATTCTGTCGGGGGGAGTGGTTTCAGCAAAGGATTCGGGCGAGGATGGTCGGATGTCTCCTGAGCCGAACGATGTGCGGCCGTATCCGGCCCTCGACGAGGTGGACCGCGCCATCCTGAGCGAGTTGGCCGCCGACGGCCGCCTGCCGAACAACGCCCTCGCCGAGCGGGTGGGGGTGGCGCCGTCGACGTGCCTGACGCGTACCCGGGCGCTGCGGGAGCGGGGCGCGATCCGCGGTTTCCACGCCGAGGTGGACCCGGCCGCGCTCGGCCTGCCGTTGCAGGCACTGGTGTCGGTGCGGCTGACCGCGCACGAGCGGGCGGCGGTGGATGCCTTCCGGGCCCGGTCGGTGCGGCTGCCGGGGGTGGTGTCGGTGTTCCACGTGGCCGGCGCGGAGGACTACGTGCTGCACGTGCGGGCGGCGTCCGGCGATGCGTTGCGGGACTTCGTGCTGGACCACCTGGCGGTGGATCCGGTGGTGCAGCACACGCAGACCAGCCTGATCTTCGAACAGGCGCGCGGGATGGGCTGAGCGGCGGGTGAGGTGGCCGACGAAAACCCGCATGCTGGAACAAATCCGATCGGTGGCGGGTTGGCTGACCGTGTGATCACCGTACCGTTGTCTGTTCTTGATCTTGCCCCGGTCGCCAAGGGCACCACCGCTGGCGCGGCCCTGGAGGCCACCACCGAGTTGGCCCGCCGCACCGAGGAGTTGGGCTACCACCGGTTCTGGGTGGCCGAGCACCACAACATGCCGGCGATCGCCAGCTCCGCCCCCGCGGTGCTGCTGGCGCACCTCGCGGCGAACACGTCGACGATCCGCCTCGGGTCGGGTGGGGTGATGCTGCCCAACCACGCGCCGCTCGTGGTGGCCGAGCAGTTCGGCACCCTGGAGGCCCTGCACCCCGGTCGGATCGACCTGGGCATCGGGCGGGCCCCGGGCACCGACCAGGTGACCGCGCTGGCGTTGCGGCGCACCATGGAGGGCCTGTCCGCGGAGGGTTTCCCGCGCGAGCTGGCCGACCTGATGAACTACTTCAGCGGGGCGAAGCCGGGGCAGATCATCGCCACGCCGGGTCGCGGTGAGCAGCCGGCCGTGTGGCTGCTGGGCTCCAGCGGTTTCAGCGCCCAACTCGCCGGCCTGCTGGGTCTGCCGTTCTCGTTCGCGCACCACTTCAGTTCGGCCAACACCCTGCCGGCGCTGGCCCTGTACCGGCAGAACTTCCGGCCGTCGCAGTGGTTGGACAAGCCGTACGCGATGGTGGCGGTCAACGCGGTGTGCGCGGAGACCGACGAGCGGGCCGAGTGGCTGGCGGGGCCGAGCGCGCTGTCGTTTCTGAAGCTGCGCTCCGGCCGGCCGGAGCCGCTGTCGACACCCGACGAGGCGGCGGCGTACCCGTACTCCGAGATCGAGCGGGAGTTCGTCCTTCAGCGCCGCGACGGTCAGGCGATGGGCTCGCCGGAGACGGTGCGCCGGCAGCTCACCGAACTGGTGGAACGCACCGGCGCGGACGAGCTGATGCTGACCACGCTCGTGTACGACGTCGCCGACCGGGTGCGGTCGTACGAGTTGATCGCCGAGCAGGTGGCGGGCGGTCTGCACCGGGACGCATGAAACACGATCTTCACGTCAGCGTCACCCTGGCGACCCCGACGCTGCCTAATGTTGGTTCCGGTGGTGGTACGGCATTCCCGGTCGGGACGGGTCGGGAATGCCGCGGTGTGGCGCACCGGGCCGGAGCTGAGCGGATTCCGCGGCTGCGGCCCGGTGCCTGCCACCCTAGGCGACCCCGCTCGGGACCGCCAGGGGCCAGATCAACGTAGGTAGATGTTCGGGGTGGGTGGGCTGGCCATCTGGTCGCCGATGAAGAACCCCGGATGTGGCGGCTGGTTGTAGGCGGTGTTCTGCCACGCGATCGCCACCCGATACTGCGGGTCGTGCATCAGGGTGTGGATCCGGGTGCTTGTCGGCGTGGGCGTGCTGTAGATGCGCAGGGCCCGACTGTCGGTGGTTCGCCAGATCACCTCCTCCCGCCAGTCGCCCAGGATGTCGCCGGAGAGCGCCGGGGTCGACTTGGTGCCGTTGTTGGACGCCACCGAGCTGCCGGTGAGCAGCCGGGTCTCGCCACCGGTGCCGTACTTGTCGATCTTCGTGCCGTCGAGCAGCTCCCGCACCGGGTCACCGTCCCACCAGGCGAGGAAGTTCGCCGACGACGGCTTGCGGCCGATGTTCTGACCTCTGGTGTTGGCCAGGCCGGCGACCGCTGACGACCACGACTCCGCACCGGGGCTGCCGGCCCAAATGTCCGCGGAGACCCCCCGGCCGTTGTCACCGGAGGCCGGTGTGGACCAGAGGATCTGACCGGTACGCGCGTCGGCGAACCAGGAGCTGGGCTTGCTGGCGTCCTCGTCGACCTTGAACACCTCCAGGCCGGCGCGACCCGGGTCGAGGTCACCGACGTGCATCGCGTCGCCGTGCCCGTTCCCGGTCGAGTAGAGCAGCCGACCGTTGTCGTCGATGGTGGCCGCGCCGTAGACGATCTCCTGGCGGCCGTCGGCGTCGACGTCGGCGACGGAGAGCTGGTGGTTGCCCTGGCCGGCGGCGGCGCCGTTGCCGGAGGCGTTCGAGTCGAACGTCCAGCGCTTGGTCAGCGTGCCGTTGCGGAAGTCCCACGCGGCGATGACCGCGCGGGTGTAGTAACCCCGGGCCATGATCAGCGAGGGGCGCTGCCCGTCCAGGTACGCGGTGCCGGCGAGGAACCTGTCCACCCGGTTGCCGTACGAGTCGCCCCAGGACGACACCGTGCCGCGCGGCGGGTCGTACGAGACGGTGGAGGCGATCGCGCCGGTCTGCCCGTTGAACATGGTCAGGTACTCCGGGCCGGACAACACGTAGCCGCTGGAGTTGCGGTAGTCCGCCGACGACGAGCCGATGAGCTGGCCGGTGCCGGAGCGGGTGCCATCGGCGGTCTTCATGGCCACCTCGGCGCGGCCGTCGCCGTCGTAGTCGTACACCTGGAACTGGGTGTAGTGGGCGCCGGCGCGGATGTTGCGACCCAGGTCGATCCGCCACAACCGGGTGCCGGTCAGTGTGTACGCGTCGACGTAGACGTTTCCGGTGTAGCCGGACTGGGAGTTGTCCTTGGCGTTCGACGGGTCCCACTTGAGCACGATCTCGTAGGTGCCGTCACCGTTGAGGTCACCGACGGAGGCGTCGCTGGCGCTGTAGGTGTAGGCCTCCCCGCTGGGCGTGGTGCCGCCGGCCGGGACCTGCAACGGCACGTCCAGGTAGCCCGCGCCGAACTGCAGGGCCGGCGCCGACGCCGCCTGCTCGACGCCGCCGACCACGGCCCGCACGGTGTACGCCGAGCCGGCCGCCGCGCCGCTGTCGAGGTAGCTGGTAGCACCCGTGATCGGGCTGGCGTTGACCCGGGTCGAGCCCCGGTAGAGGTGGAACGCCACCCCGGAGGTCTCGGTGCCGAGCAGCCGCCAGGACACCAGGTTGCCGCTGCCGGAACGGACGCTGATCAACCCCCGGTCCAGGTTTTCCATCTGCTTCGCCCCGGCCGGCGGAGTGGTGGGTGGCGGGGTCGTCGGAGGCGGTGTCGTGGGTGGTGGGGTGGTCGGCGGCGGGGTGGTCGGGGGTGGCGTGGTCGGCGGCGGGGTGGTCGGCCCGTCGGTGGCCGGGGTGCCGGTGCAGGCGGTGCCGTTGAGCGCGAAGCTGGTCGGCACCGGATTGCTGCCGGTCCACGAACCGTTGAAGCCGAACGCGGCGGTGCCGTTGGTGGCGATGCCGGCGTTGTGGTCGACGTTGCGGGCGGTGACCTGGGCACCGGACTGGGTGACGACGGCGTTCCACGCCTGGGTGACCTGTTGCCCGGCCGCGTACGACCAGGTGAGGGCCCACCCGTCGACCGGGTCGCCGAGGTTGGTGACGGTGACGTTGGCGCCGAAGCCGCCCTGCCACTGGTTGGTTACTTGATAGTCGACCCGGCAGCCGACGGCGGCGGCCGAGGCGACCACCGTGCCGAGGGTGCCAGCCACGACGGCGGCCGCCGTCGTGCCAGCGAGCAGGATCAGCCGATGTCTGGACGGGTGCATGGACTGCCTCCGAGGATCCGCGGATGATCGCGGCGGCCCACCGGCCCTGCCCGGGACGCGCGGTGGACCCGTCCCGCCGCTACGGCGGCGGACGGCGATCTGATCGGGGGTGAACGCCCTGGAACTCGCGGATCCGACTCACCGCGCATCGTAGGGCAAGCGCTTTCCGCCGCGCAACATCGATGACCGTTGCTGGATTCCGTACCGGCGCTGCCTTGCCTTGCCCCGCCTTGCCCCGCCCTGGTTGCTGCAGGCGCGCGGGGCGGGGCGGGTTCAGCGTCGGCGGGGGCGGGGCGGGGCGGGACGGGGTTCAGCGTGGGGTGGGCGTACCCGTGGCGGCGAGATCGGCCTCGACCGCGCCGGCGGAAGCAACGACGGGCGACTCGGCGGGCGACTCGGCGGGCGCGGTCGCGGCGGGGGAAGCGGTCGCGGCGGCTACGGCAGCCTCGGCGCGGACCCGGCGGGTGCGGCGAAGGGCGCGCACGGCCAGCACCAGGGCGGCCAACCAGCCGGCGGCCAACAGGGCGTACGTGACGGGGCGGACCGGGCCGTCGAGTCCGGTGGAGCGGATCAGCGTGCGGGCGTTGGTCAGCACGATCACGCCGCCGACCGCCGCGCCGAGCAGTTGGGCGGGCACGATGCGCACCAACCAGGCGGCCAGCGGGGCGGCGATGAGCCCGCCGATCAGCAGCGCGGCGACGGTCGGGAGCAGGAATCCTTCGGAGCCCAACCCGATCAGGAAGCCGACACTGGCCGCACCGGCCACGACGAACTCGGCGGTGTCCACCGAGCCGATCACCTTGCGGGGCTCCAGGCGGCCGGAGACCAGCAGCGCCGGGGTGGCCACCGGGCCCCACCCGCCGCCGCCGGTCGCGTCGACGAAGCCGGCAACCAGGCCCAGGGGTCCGAGGAAACGTCCGCGTAGCCGACTGCCGACCCGGTCGGTACGCAGCGGTCGGGCGAAGCGGACCAGCAGGTACGCGCCGAGCGTGAAGAGGATGCCGGCCATCCACGGGGCGGCTGCCTCGGTCGAGATCGAGCTGAGCAGGGTGGCACCGGCGAAGGCACCGATGGCGCCGGGCAGGGCGATGCGGGTGACCACCCGCCAGTCGACGTTGCCGAAGCGCCAGTGCGCCACCCCGGCGGCCAGCGTGGTGCCGATCTCGGCCAGGTGCACCGAGGCCGAGGCGGCAGCCGGAGCGACCCCGGCGACCAGCAGCAGAGTGGACGAGGTCAGCCCGTACGCCATGCCGAGCGAGCCGTCGATCAGCTGCGCGACGAGCCCGACCAGAGCGAGGACCAGTAGCTTGCGCACGAGCGCCCCCTGACTTTTCGGCATCTCCTATCGACTTGGTCGACAATGCGGCACGGGACGGCCGGGGTCAAGCATCAGATCGGTGGATGGGACGCCACCGGCGACGCGACGGGGGCGCGCGGCCTCCATTCAGGACCTACGGCCACAGGCACGGCCCGCACGCACAGCGCGCGGCCTACGTGCGGGGCGCGAGCCGTGCGACGGACGCGACCGGCATGACGCGGACAGCGCCGGGCTGGGGATTGGGCCGGCGCTCAGATCCAGGCGCGGGGGTCGGCGACCAGCTCGGTGATCCGCGCGGGCAGGGTGCCCGCGGCCACGTCGGCGACGCTGACCAGTTCCAGGATCTCCCGTTCGCTGGCCCGCAGGGCGATCCAGACCTCCTGGAGCGCGCGGGCGGGGCCGTGGTAGCCGAGCTGCTCCGGGCGCTGCCCGCGGACGTGGGCGAGCGGCCCGTCGATCACCCGGATCACCTCGGCGAGCGAGATCTCCTCGGCCGGGCGGGCCAACCAGTAGCCACCCTCCGGGCCGCGCTGGGCGTGCACGATGCCGCCCCGACGCAGTTGCAACAGGATGCTCTCCAGGAACTTCGGCGGGATCTCCTGGGCACGGGCGATCTGGTCGGCCGTGACGGGCCGGCCGCGCCCAGGACCACTGGCCGTCGCGGCAAGCTCGGCGGCCGCGCGGAGGGCATAGTCGACCCGGGCGGAGAGGCGCATGTCGGCAAGGTTAGCCCCCGGTCAACCGGCCGGGCGGGCCACCCTCGGCCGATCGGATTAGGCATCGATGGGATCCGCGCAATTCGTGCCGGTTGCGGCCGTCGTCGAGGACCAGTAAATGTGCGTCATGATCCACCGTAAGGTGGGGGCCGGAATGGCGGTATGGGACGTCCCTATGCTGGGCGGGGGCGTGACCGGCAGTCCGTTGCGGCGGCGCCGGGCAGCACATTGATACACATCGGGGGGAAGGCAACACGATGACCGATATCGCCACACGCACCTGGGATGGCATGACCATCCCGGTGGCTGGCACCTATCTTCTCGATCAGGCGCACAAGCGGATCGGTTTCCTGTCCCGGCACATGATGGTGAGCCCGGTGCGTGGCGAGTTCGCCGAGGCCACCGCACAGATCTTCGTGGCGGAGGACCCGCTGCTCTCCTCGGTGACGGCGACCATCTCCACGCCGAGTATCACCACCGGCAGCATCGACCGGGACACGCATCTGAAGAGTGCCGACTTCCTCGACGTGGAGCGCTATCCCACCCTCGAATATCGAAGCACCGGCATCAAATGGCAGGGCCAGGAGGATCCCATCTTCCAATGGGCCCGCCTGCGTAGCCACCGGCTCGGTGGGCGCGGCCGGAGTCCGATTGTTCCGCCGCAGTCCGAGGGCGTACCCGGGCGATTCGTGCTGACCGGTGAGTTGACCGTGAAGGGAATCACCAGGGCTGTCGACCTGGAGGTGAATTTCGGCGGCGCTCGTCGTGATCCGTACGGGCAGAACATCTTCGGCTTCAGCGCGACGGCCGAGATCGACCGCGAGGACTATGGCCTGCTCTGGAATGTCCTGTTGGAGAGCGGCGGGGTCCTGGTCGGCAAGACGGTGCAGATCGAGATCGCCGGCGAGGCCATCCACCAGGCCTGAGCGGTGTGGGCACCGCCCGGGGTCTGGTGGGGAGGCAGGCAGGCGTCAGGCGCCCACGCGGCCCAGCGCAGCGTCAGGCGCCCACGAGGCCCAGCGCAGCGTCAGGCGCCCACGCGGCGCAGCAGGCCCTCCTGGACGGCGCTGGCGATCTGCTGGCCGTCCGTGGTGAACATCCGGCCGGTGGCCAGCCCACGAGCGCCGGACGCCGACGGGCTCAGGCAGTCGTAGAGGAACCACTCGTCGGCGCGGAACGGCCGGTGGAACCAGAGCGCGTGGTCCAGGCTCGCGCCGACCAACCCGCCCGGCCCCCACACCTCGCCGTGCGCGGAGAGCACCGAGTCCAGCAGGGTGAGGTCCGAGGCGTAGGTGAGCGCGCAGGCGTGCAGCAGCGGATCGTCCGGCAGTTTGCCGTCGATGCGCATCCAGACGCGCTGGTGCGGGTCGGCCGGCCGGTCGCCGGGACGGACCCAACCGGGCTCGCCGACGTACCGCACGTCCATCGGCCGCGGGATCTGACCCCACATGCCCAGCCGCTCCGGGTAACGGGAGAGCCGGTCGGACATCGTCGGGACGTCCTGCGGCGGCGGCACGTCCAGGGGAGCCGTGACCTGGTGGTCCAGGCCCTCCTCGGCCCGCTGGAACGACGCCGACATGAAGAAGATCGGCTTGTCGTGCTGGAGGGCGACCGCGCGGCGGACCGAGAAGGACCTGCCGTCGCGGATGTTCTCCACCTGGAACGCGATCGGCTCGGCCGGGTCGCCGGGGCGGACGAAGTAGCCGTGCAGCGAGTGCACGAACCGCTCCGGGTCGACGGTGCGGCCGGCGGCGACCAGGGCCTGACCGGCGACCTGGCCGCCGTACACCCGTTGTGGGCCGACCGGGGGGCTCATCCCCCGGAAGGCCATGTCCCCGGTCGGGTCGAGGTCCAGCACTTCCAGCAGCTGGTCGACAGCCGCCTGGCCGACCGCGACCCGACCGTCGCTCACTGCAGCGCCCGCGCCGACGCGGCGTCGACGAGCGAGCCGAGCTGGTGTACGCGCAGCGTGTTCGTCGAGCCGGGGGTGCCGGGCGGGCTGCCCGCCACGATCACCACGTAGTCACCGGGGTTGGCCCGGTCGAGGCCGAGCAGCGCCTGGTCGACCTGACGGAACATGTCGTCGGTGTGCTGCACGAACGGCATCAGGAAGGTCTCCACGCCCCAGGTGAGGGCGAGCTGGTCGCGCACCTCGGGGACCGGCGTGAACGCCAGCAGCGGCAGGTCGCAGTGCAGGCGGGACAGCCGTCGGACGGTGTCACCGGTCTGCGAGAAGGCGACCAGGGCCTTGGCGTTGATGGCGCGCGCGATCGACGAGGCGGCGACGGTGAGGGCGCCACCGTGGGTACGCGGGTCGTGCTGCAGCCGGGGCACCCCGATCGAGCCGGACTCGGTGGTCGTCACGATCTTGGCCATGGTGCTGACGGTCAGCACCGGGTACTTGCCGACGCTTGTCTCGCCGGAGAGCATGACCGCGTCCGCGCCGTCGAGCACCGCGTTGGCGACGTCGGAGGCCTC
Organism: Micromonospora sp. DT231; assembly: GCF_049847025.1. Taxonomy (NCBI): domain Bacteria; kingdom Bacillati; phylum Actinomycetota; class Actinomycetes; order Micromonosporales; family Micromonosporaceae; genus Micromonospora; species Micromonospora sp. DT231. The sequence goes on from NZ_JBNCNO010000018.1 coordinate 121,214, forward strand.
CGCCCGGGTGGGGCGGGAATTCTCGATCATGGAGTCGAGCATCTGGGTGGCCACGATGACCGGCTTGGCGTTCTCCCGGCACAGTTGCACGGCCCGCTTCTGCACCAGGGGCACCTGGTCCAGCGGCATCTCGACACCGAGGTCACCGCGGGCGACCATCACGCCGTCGAAGGCCGACACGATGGCCTCGAGGTGCTCCACCGCCTCCGGCTTCTCGACCTTGGCCAGCACCGGGCGGTAGACGCCCTCCTCGGCCATGATGTTGTGGACGAGCTTGATGTCCTCGGCCGAGCGGACGAAGGACAGCGCGACCAGGTCGACGCCCAGGCCGAGGGAGAAGCGCAGGTCCTCGGCGTCCTTCTCCGACATGGCGGGCACGCTGACCGCCACGTTGGGCAGCGAGACGCCCTTGTTGTTGGAGACCGGGCCGCCCTCGGTGACCAGGCAGCGGATGTCGTTGCCGGTGACGTCGGTGACCTCGACGGCGACGCGGCCGTCGTCGATCAGCAGCCGGTCACCGGGCTTCACCTCGTGCGGCAGCTTGGTGTAGGTGCAGGAGACCCGCTCCTTGGTGCCGAGGATGTCATCGCCGGTGATCACGACCGAGTCGCCGGTACGCCACTCGTGCGGGCCGTCGGCGAACTTACCGAGCCGGATCTTGGGGCCCTGCAGGTCGGCGAGGACGGCCACCGGCTTACCTGCCGCCTCGGACGCCTCCCGGACGAGTCGATAGACCGCCTCGTGGTCGGCGTGGCTGCCGTGGCTGAAGTTGAGCCTCGCCACGTTCATGCCGGCCTCGACAAGACCCCGGATGCGCTCCGGGGACGAGGTGGCGGGACCCAGAGTGCAGACGATCTTTACGCGGCGTGTCACGCCCATCAGGCTAGTCTCTCCTTCAGGTCGGACTCGTGGCCGACCCCTTGCAGGCAGCGGAACAGGTGTCCAACGACGCGCGGCGCGCGTCGGGCCGGCGGGCGGAACCGCACCGGGAACGTTGTGGCGACGGGCAACGGCGACCGCGCGCCGGGAATCGTACGCCTCCGTCGGGGTGCGCTGTCGGGGTGCTCCCGAGGAAGGCTCACCGTGGGTGCGCCGACGGGGGCAGGGTGGGCACCGCGGTCAGCAGGTCACGGGGGTCGTAGCGGTGTTTCGCCCGGCGTAGCCGCGCCCAGTTCGCGCCGTAGGCGAGCCGGACCCGGTCGGTCTCCTCGGGGGCGAGCAGGTTGGGGTAGCCACCGGGCAGGGCGTGCGGGGCGAGCGCCGTCGAGGTGCGCTCGGCCCACTCGCGGTGCGGCCCGGACTGCTCGCCCGGCGCCCAGACCGCGATGATCTCGGTGAGCAGGTGCTCGCCGCGCAGGCCGAACGCCGTGTCGGCGAGTCGGACCCGGGTGGCCGCGCCGTGGAAGTGGTGCACGGCCAGCGCCGAGAACGGCGAGCTGACCTGGTGGGCCGCGTCGACGAGCACGTCGGCCACACCGTCGGTGCGAGCGGGCAGCCAGCGCGTCCGCAACAGGTAGTGGTTGCCGTCGACCATGCCGCCGTCGAACATCCGCAGCGCGTCCGCGTACGGCATCGGGGCGATCTGGTCGACGAGCGGGGTGCCCAGGTCGCGCAGCCGGTCCATCCACGGCAACCCGGCGTCCAGGTCCGGCCCGCTGTAGAACGGGCAGACGAAGATCATCGGCTCGCCGGCGGGGCCGGGCAGGAAGCCGGTCATGACGGTCAGCTCGTCCGGGGCCTCGGCGATGATCGCCCCGTAGCCGCGCAGCACGGCCGGCGCCTCGGCCAGTGCGAACATGATCATGCCGGCCAGCACGCCGGGCAGGCGATGCGCGCGGAAGCGCAGCTCGGTGACCACGCCGACGTTCCCGCCGCCGCCGCGCAGCGCCCAGTACAGCTCGGCGTCGTGCCGGGGATCGGCGGTGACCCGGCGGCCGTCGGCGAGGACCACCTCCGCGCCGAGCAGATTGTCGAGCGTCAGACCGAACCGGCCGCAGAGCGGGCCGTACCCTCCGGCGAGGGCGAGCCCGGCCACGCCCACGTCGCGGACCACGCCGGTGGGCACCACCAGGTCGTACGGGCGGGCGGCGGCGAGCAGCTCGGCCGTCGTGGCGCCACCGCCGACGGTCACCGTGGCCGCGTCCGGGTCGATCCGGACGGCGTTCAGCCCGGTCAGGTCGAGCACCAGGCCGCCGTCGCGCAGTGCCCGACCGGCCCAGTCGTGCCCGCCGGAGCGGACCGACAGGGGCAGGTGACAGCGGGCGGCGATGCGGACCGCGTGGGCCACCTCGTCGGCGTCCCGACAGTGGGCCACCAGGGCGGGCGTGCGGTGCACCGCGCCGTTCCAGAGCCGGGTGGTGGTGGCGTACGCGGGATCACCCGGCTCGTACAGCCGGTGGCCGAGCAGGGCACGCAGCCGGGCGGTGGCCCTCGCGACATCGGGGGTGGCGGCGGAGATCATTGCGACTCCTCGACCGGGGCCGCCCCCACGCTTCCGGGTACGCCCCGGTGGCGGCCCTCGCAGGGCGCGACCGTAACACCGACACAGCGCCGAGCGCCGTCGTCATCACGACAACCGCCGATTGACCGACAGCTCAGCTCTCGGTCTTGACCAGGGGGAACTCCAGCGACCCGGCCGGGCAGAGGAAGGTCAGCACGTCCACCCGGTAGAGCCCGGCCTGCACCGCCGGGTCGGCCTCCAACACGCTGCGGACGTCGTCGACGCTGCCGGTGCGGGCCAGCCCGAAGCCGATCGGTGGCTCCGGCTCGCGGGCCGGCCCGTCCACCGAACCGGCGACCAGGATGATGCCGCCTCGCTGGAGCGCCTGCATGTGCTCGGCGTGCTCGGCCTGCAACCGCTGCACGGTCTCGGCGGGCAGCGCCCGTCCGGCCGCGCCGGGATAGATCACGATGCACTCGTACGTGTCGAGCGCGAAGTTGACCTGCGGCACTCCCGCCATGGGTGCTCCCTCCGCCGTCGCGCCGAACGGCACCGGCCCCGCCAGCGTCGCACGGACGTCCCTGTCGTACCGGGCGCTTGCCGTCATCTGGCCCCGGCGGCCGGGTGACGTGTCCGCGCACACAGTCGGGTGACGCCCGGCATACCGGCCGAATTCCGGGGGATGATCTACCGATGGCGACAAACATCAGTGAGCAGCCCGCGAAGGCGTCCGGCACGTACCGGATCGGCGGGGACGTCACCGTCAACCGGCTCGGTTACGGGGCGATGCAGATCACCGGCCCCGGTGTCTGGGGTGACCCGAAGGACCCGGCGGAGGCGGTCCGGGTGCTGCGCCGGGCCGTCGAGCTGGGCGTGACGTTCATCGACACCGCCGACTCGTACGGGCCGTTCGTCTCGGAGTTGCTGATCCGCGAGGCCCTGCACCCGTACGCCGACGACCTGGTCATCGCGACCAAGGCCGGGCTGACCCGTTCCGGCCCGGGCGACTGGCGTCCGGTGGGCCGCCCGGAGTATCTGCGCCAGCAGTGTGAGCTGAGCCTGCGCCACCTCGGCCTGGACACGATCCCGCTCTACCAGCTGCACCGGATCGACGCGAAGGTGCCGCTCGCCGACCAGTTGGGCGAGCTGGCGCTGTTGCGGCAGGAGGGCAAGATCCGACACATCGGGCTGTCCGAGGTGAGCGTGGCGCAGATCGAGGAGTCGCGCGCGATCACCACGATCGCGTCGGTGCAGAACCTGTACAACCTCGCCAACCGCAGCGCGGAGGACGTGCTGGAGTACTGCGAGCGCAACGACCTGGCGTTCATCCCGTGGTTCCCGATCGCCACCGGTGAGCTGGCCCGCCCCGGCGGCCCGCTGGACGCCATCTCCACCGCGCACGGCGCGTCGCCCGCGCAGCTCGCGTTGGCCTGGCTGCTGCGCCGGTCGCCGGTGATGCTGCCGATCCCCGGCACGTCCTCGGTGGCGCACCTGGAGGAGAACGTGGGCGCGGCCGACGTACGGCTCACCGACGACGAGTTCGAGTCGTTGGCCAAGGCGAGCTAAGGGTCTGCGGCGCGGACGCCGCCGGTGTCAGTCGGCGGCGTCCGGACCGGGCTCCCGGGCGGCCCGCAGCGCCTCGGTCGCCTGGGCCAGCAGGCGAGCCGAGTCGGTGCGTCCACTCACCTGTAGTTCCACCTCGGTGTCCCCGGCCTGGATCCGCACGCTGGCCTCGGTGCGCTGCTGGTCGACCCAGGACTGCAGCAGGTTGAACAGGCCCGGGAGCAGCCCCTGCGCCAGCACCGCGATGATCACCGCGTCGGTGAAGCCCGGCCGTCCACCGCCGCCGCCGGCCTGCCGGACGACAGGCCGGTACTGCGGGTTGCGCTGGATCCAGTCGAGCAGGGCGACAGGTGGCGCCTGCCGGTGCCGCGGACTGATGGTCAGCCGGACCGGCTGCCGCGCGGCGGTGTCACTGTCGGTCACTGTTGCTCCCGGTCAGTCGGTGGCGGGGCGGAAGGCGATGGTGTCCCCGTCGGCGGTGGCGACGCCCCCGACGGTCACCGTGTCCTCGTCGGTGAACGGTGTGCTGGTGCCGAAGTACGTGGTGGTGCCGCTGACCTGCACCCTGCCCCGGGTCTCGCTCGGGGTGGTGACCTGCGCGCTGGCCGGGCCGGTCAGTTCGACGGCGATCTTCGGGTATTCCAGGATCTTCCAGGTGACCTTCTGCGCGGCGCCGCCGTAGTAGCGGAACGGGCAGCCCGGCGGCGCGGCGATCGTCTGCTTGGCGCACTCGTCCAGCCAGGCGCGTACCTGGGCCTCGACGGCCTCGCCGGCCGTCGGCTTGAGCACCGGGGCCAGTTGGAGGGTCGCCGCGCTCTGCCCCGGGCCGACCGCCACGGTCTCGCTCGGCGTCTCGCTGAGCGCGCTGGCCGGGCCGGTCGCGGTGTACTCGCCGGGCAGCAGCACCAGCGCGGGGCCCTCGGCGGCGCCCGGCAGCGCCACCCCGTTGAGTTGCGCCCCGGGGCCGGCGATCGGGGTGTCGAGCGGGGTCAGCCCGCCGCTCACCTGCCAGCCGTGGAAGAGCCCGAGGGTGGTCTCGTCGTCGCGGCGAAGGGCGACTTCCGTGGTGCGCCGCTCACCGGCCAACCGGTACGCCACGGTGGCGGTGGCGCTGTCGCCGTCCCGGTCCAGTTTGGTGATCTTGACGTCGGTCGGTGGTCGGTAGCCCTTGGCGCGCAGCAGTTGGGCGAGCAGCTTGCGGTCGGTGACACCGCCCTGCCCGCTCAGGAAGTCGAGCGCGGCGTCGCTGTCCCGGTCGGCGAGCGCGGAGAAGTATCCGTCGACGGCCGCCTGCGGTCGGAAGAACGCCCACTGCACCACGCCGAGCCCGCCGGTGCCGACGCAGGCCGCCAGCACGAGGACGCCGACCAGCAGCCAGGTGCGACGGGTGCCGACCGGGCCGGAGTGGCCGAACAGCCGCTCGACGGTGACGGGCTCGTCCGCGCCGGCGGGCACCCCCGCCACCGACGCCCGATCCAGCGCGTCAAGCCGCAGCTCGTGCGGCGGGTGGGTGGCGCAGACCGCCTCGTCCCAGCCGCTGCGGCCGGTCTCGAAGGACAGCCGCCGCTCCAGGACGCGCCGCATCCCGTCGACGTGCCCGGTGAGCACGGCGCCGAGGTCGGCCCGGTACTCGGCCGCCCGCACGTCGCGGGCGTGCAGTGGCAGCACCACGTAGCGCATGGTGAGCAGCACCGGCCAGAAGAACAGGAAGACCACGAAGTTGGTGCCCGGGTGCGGGAACGTCCGCATCAGCCAGGTCGGCAGGGCGTGCGCGAGGGTCAGCGGCAGGCCGACACCACGGACGAAGGCGCTGGTGATCTCGTCGCCGGTGCGCCAGTGCACCAGCTCGTGGCTGAGCAGCGCGGCGACCTCGTCGTCCGGCTCGGTCAGCACGGCGGTCGTGACCACGACGTGCCGCGCGTACGTGCGGGCGTTGCTCAGGACCGGGTCGTCCTCCATCAGCAGCCGGGGCACGCTGGTCAGGCCGAGCCGCCGGGCGCACTCGTCCAGCACGGGGCGCAGCCGCGCGTACTCCCGGCGGCTGGGCTGGCGGGCGCCGGAGACCACGAGCAGGCGCGGTTCCAGCAGCACCCGGTAGAGGGTGTAGAGCACCCCGATCAGCGCCGCCGCGGCCACCGTGCCGACCAGGCCGGTGGCCAGCGCGATGGGCCCGTCGGTGGTGCCCAGCCAGGGCACCACCAGCACGGAGAGGAAGCCGATCAGGAACCCGACGACGAAACCGGTCACGCCGCCGAGCACCCCGCCGGAGCGGGTCAGGAACGCCTCCACCAGGGAGCCGATCACCGGGGCGTCGCGCAGCACCTGGGGCACCTGGTCGTCGGCGCCCAACGCGCCGGCGAAGAGCCCGGTGACGGCAAAGGTGAGACCGCCCCAGAACGCCAGGAGCAACGCGAGCGGCAGGTAGAACCAGGTGGCGACGAACGCGCCGAGCACGCCCCGCCAGTCCCGCAGGATCCCGGCGCGCAGCCAGACCAGCGCACTCGGATAGCCGGGCGGCCGGTCGGCGAAGCCGCCGGTGGTCGGTGGGGCGGCGGTGGTCGGTGGCTCGGCCGCCCGGACGTCGAGCTGCGGCACGGTCGGCGGCGTGCCCTCCGGCGGCACGGTGTGCGGCTCGGTCATGCGCGCTGCTCCTCTGGGACGTCACGTCTGTCGCGATTGGACAGCGGCAGCAGGTTATCGAGCACGTCTGATGTCCGGCACCCCCTTTCCCAGGAACGTCGCCCACCCGACATTCACCGTCGCGCACCCCCGGGGTGGTGAGTGCGAATGGCATGCTGTGGCCGTGGTCGCCGACGAACCCCCCGAGCGCCAGTTACGGGTGATGCCGTGGTGGCTGGTGCTTGTCGGCCTGCTGGTCGCCGCCGCCCTGGGCTGGCTGGTGTTGGGCCTGCTGCTCGCCGAGGCCGACCGGGCCAGCCAGCCGGACACCCGCGCCACGCTGCGCATCGACGCGATCCGCACCGGCCTGACCGTGGTCGCCGGCACCGGCGGAGGGTTGGCCCTGCTGCTGGCCGCCCGACGCCAGTGGATCGCCGAACGCGCGCAACGGCACCAGGAGAGCGTCGCCGCCCGCGACCAGGCCCACCGCGACCGGGTGCAGGCGCACGCCGAGTCGGTGGCCGAGGCGGCCCAACGCCAGCAGGACCGGCAGTCCGCAGCGGCCGAGCACGACGCGGCGGAGCGCCGGCTGACCGAGCTCTACACCCGGGCCGTCGAGCTGCTCGGCAACGACAGCGGGGCGGTACGCCTCGGCGGCCTGCACGCCCTGGAACGCCTCGGTCAGGACAACCCTCGGCAGCGCGCGACGATCGCCGCGGTGCTCTGCGCGTACCTGCGGATGCCGGCGCCGGACGGCGAGCCGCGCGAGACGGAGGTCCGGCGCACCGCGCAGCGCGTGCTCACCCGACATCTGCGCGCGGACGACGCGACCCACTGGCCGGAGCTGACGCTCGACCTGACCGGTGCCACTCTCGTCGACTTCGACGCCGCGGGCTGCACGCTGGTCGACGCGACCTTCACGGCGGCGGCGTTCACCGGCACGACCACCTTCGCGGGCGCGACGACCCGGGGGCGGCTCCTGCTCGGGGCGGCGACCTTCGGCGACGTGGCCTTCGAGGGTCTCACGGCCGACGGTGAGGTCATGCTGGACGGCGCTCGCGTCGGGGGTCTGGTCAGCTTCGACGGGGCGGCGTTCACAGGTGGCCTGTCCTGTCGGCGGTCCGCCTTCGCCGGCCTGACCTCGTTCCGCCGGGCGACGTTCGGTCAGCCGACCAGCTTCGACGCGACCCGCTTCGAGGACGCCGCCACGTTCCGGGAGGCTGTCTTCGACGCCTCCCTGTCGATGGAACACACCGAGTTCGGCCGGTCGGCCGACTTCCACTCCGTTCGCTTCCGGAGCATGGCGCTGTTCCGGTGGACCGTGTTCGGCGCGGAGGCGTTGTTCGACCGGGCCCGCTTCACCGACGCCGCGAACTTCGGCCGGGCCCGGTTCCACAGCATGGCCAGCTTCCGCGACGCACAGTTCAGCCGGCCACCGCAGGTCGACCAGGCCCGGGCGATCGTCGATCTCGGTCACCGCTGGCCGGCGGGCACGGTGGTGGAACGGCTCGACGACGAGTGGCTGCTGCTGGTCGACCGCTGACGGCGGGTCAGCGGGCGGGGGCGCTTGTCGACGGGGCGGGCCGCTGGTCAGCGGGGCGGGGCCGCGCCGGTCAGCAGGCGAGGGTGCTCTGGGCGGCGGGTGGGGCGCTGGTCAGCGGGCGGGGGCGTGTAGGCCGTCCAGGGCGACGCCGAGCACCAGGTCACGCTGCTCGGGCGACGCGAACTGGGCCATGGTCAGGCCGCTGATCAGGCGTATCACGTCGTCGAAGCTGACGTCGGCACGGACCACGCTGGCCTCCTGGGCGCGGCGCATCAGCGGCTCGCCGGCGGCGTAGATCTCCGTCCGGCAGCTCGCGAAGATCTCCGAGTCGTGCAACAGCTGTTCGGCGAGCGCCCGCTTGGTGGCGACGTACGCGACGAAACGGTGCAGCCAGGCGACGAGCGCATCCCACGGGGGCAGCTCGGCGAGGTCCTCGGCCGAGCGGCTCAGCGCCCGGACCTCCTCGACGTAGACGGCCTCGAAGAGGTGCCGTCGGCTGGGGAAGTTGCGGTAGAGCGTGCCGATGCCCACGCCGGCGCGTCGGGCCACGTCCTCCAGGGAGGCGGCGGCGCCGTTCTCGGCGAACGCCTCGCGCGCCGCCGCGACCAAAGCGTCGTAGTTACGCCGCGCATCGGCCCGCTTGGGCCGCTGGGCGAAGACCTCGGGCGCCTGCCCCGCACTGGTCATGACGTGCGTCACCTCAAACCGGTTGCATCCGGAGGCAACCCTCCGCTAGCTTAGTGGAGGCACCCCTCCGGAAACGCCGGAGGCCTGCCTCCGGTTAGCTTACCTCGGGATCCGCCCGATCGCCGCCTGGCCACCCGATCGCCCGGACCGACAGCCCTGCCCGTCGCATGCGACGGGCTCAGCACGTACTCAGGGAGTTTTCTCTCGTGGCAGTAACCTCCCGGCGCAGCTCGCGCCGGCTCACCTTCACCGTGCTCGCGGCCGGCGCCGGGTTCTTCGCGATGCTCCAGTCGCTGATCACCCCGGTGCTACCGACCATCCAGCAGGATCTGCACACCTCCCAGAACACCGTGACCTGGGTCCTGACCGCCTACCTGCTCTCCGCGTCGATCTTCACGCCGATCCTCGGACGGGTCGGCGACATGGTCGGCAAGGAGCGGATGCTCGTCGTCTCGCTCGCCGCGCTCGCGCTCGGCTGCCTGCTGGCCGCCATCGCGCCGAACATCGGCGTCCTCATCCTCGCCCGGGTCGTGCAGGGCATCGGCGGCGCGGTCTTCCCGCTGTCGTTCGGCATCATCCGCGACGAGTTCCCCGCCGCGCGGGTCTCCACGGCCGTGGCCGCCATCTCGGCGATCGTCGCCGTCGGCGGTGGCCTGGGCATCGTGCTGGCCGGCCCGATCGTCACCACGCTCGACTACCGCTGGCTGTTCTGGATCCCGATGGTCGTGGTCGGGCTGACCGCCGTGGCCGCCCACCTGTTCGTCGCCGAGTCGCCGGTCCGCACCCCCGGGCGCATCGACTGGCGCGCCACCCTGCTGCTCTCCGGCTGGCTGGTGGCGCTGCTGTTGCCGATCAGCCAGGGCGCGACCTGGGGCTGGACCTCCACCCGGGTGCTCGCGCTGCTGGCGCTCGCCGTGGTGCTGCTGACCGGCTGGCTGGTCGCCGAACTGCGGTCGAAGAACCCACTCATCGACATGCGGATGATGCGGCTGCCCGGAGTCTGGACCACGAACCTGGTCGCCCTGCTCTACGGCGCGTCGATGTTCTCCGTGTACGCGTTCCTCCCGCAGTTCGTGCAGACCCCGACCGCCGCCGGTTACGGCTTCGGGGCGAGCATCAGCCAGGCCGGTCTGCTCATGCTGCCGATGCTCGTCGCGATGTTCGTCGCCGGTCTCGTCGCCGGCCGGCTCCAGGCCGTGTTCAGCGCCAAGGCACAGCTCGCCACCGGTGCCGCGTTCAACGTGGCCGCCTCGGCGATGCTCGCCGCCGCGCACGACACCCGCTGGGAGGTCGCCATCGCCGGCGGCCTGGTCGGCCTCGGCATCGGTCTGGCCTTCGCGTCGATGGCCAACCTGATCGTCGCCAGCGTCCCGGCCAGCCAGACCGGCGTGGCGACAGGCATGAACGCCAACATCCGCACCATCGGAGGCGCGATCGGCGCCGCCGTGGTCAGCGGCGTGATCACCGCCCACCCGCAGGCCAACGGCCTGCCCCGGGAGGCCGGCTTCACGACCGGGTTTCTCGTCCTCACGGCCATCGCCCTGGCCGCCGCGCTCGCGGCCCTCGCCGTCCCGTCCGCCCGGCGGGCGTCGGCCGGTCGCCGGCCGACCACCGCGACGATCGTCGAGTCGGAGCTAGCCGGCGAGTTCGCCACCATGCCCGCGACCCGCTGAGGGAACAACGTGGCGCGGCCCGGGCGGTTCACCGCCCGGGCCGCGCCGTGTCCGGGAGTAGGCTGGCCGCTCCCCCACCCACCGCCCGTCGTCTTTCAGGATGCGCCCATGTCCGAGTTGCTGACCGCCGACCGCATCGACGAGATCGACAATCTGGGCTCGAAGAGCCCCGACCCGGCCGCGCTCGTCGCCGAGCTGGTGAGCGCCGTCGACGAGGGGCGGGTCGCCGACCCCGACGACACCGGGTACGCCCTGCTGGTCGCCGTGGACATCCTGGAGCAGGCCGGCGACCTGGCCGACGCGCTCACGCTGGCCACCCGCGCCATCGCCGAACAGCCCGACGACAACACGTACGCGCGAGGGGTACGCGGCGGCCTGCTGCTGCGCCTCGGGCGTACCGACGAGGGCATGGCCGAACTGACCGCCCTGCGTCCGCTGCTGGAAACCGACCCCGACTCCATGTACCTGATCGACGAGCTGGCCGAGTCCGGCCACGCCGACACGGCTGTGGAATGGCTCACCGGGGCGCTGGACGCCATCCTGGAACGGACCCGCGCCCAGCAGCACGCGTCCGAGGACGCCCAGGACGCGGCCGCCGCCATGATCTTCGGCCTGGCCCAGCACCGACACGACCTGCGCGAGAAGCAGGGCCTACCCCACGACGAGTACGACAACCTCGCCGACCGGCTGCACGCCGCGAGCAACCACGCGCTCGACGCCCTCGACGACGGCCCGGCGACGCTGCTGTTCTGGCCGCCGACGGAGCTCACCGCGCTGCTGCTGCGCTGGCCCGCCCTCGTCGACAGCTACCCCGCCACCTGGGACGAGCACCGCGCCCAGACCGAACGCGGACTCGTCGTCACCTCCGAGATGGGCGGCACGGACCTGGGTGTGGCAGTCGGCACGGTCGCCGGGCTGGCGGCCTTCGCCGAACGCGAGGGCATCGACCCCACCGACGAGGAGACCCAGGACGCGTACGCCGACTCGCTGACCGGCCCCGACGACCTGCGGGCCTGGCCGCCCGGCCGCAACGACGCGTGCTGGTGCGGCTCGGGCGCCAAGTACAAGAAGTGCTGCCTGCCGCGCTCACGCGTCTGACCGGCCCGGACGCTGCGGGCGCTCCCCGGGGCGCCGTCGCAGTGGTTCGTTCGTGGTGCCGCGGTTCGTGGTGCCGCGGTTCGTTCCGGGTGCCGTCGCAGGCGGTCGTTCAGGAGGCTTCGCGGACCCGCAGGTCGGCCAGCCACACCTCGGCCAGGTCGCTGAGCTGGACGCCGAGGACCTCACTGAGGCAGACCACCGTGCCGAACGCGGGCGCCGGGAGCCGACCCACCTCGATCTTGCGGAGCGTCTCCGGCGAGATGCCGGCCGCCAGGGCCACCTCGACGAGGGGACGGCCACCTCGCGCGACCCGAAGCGCCGCACCGAGACGTTGACCCGCGGCGATCTGCGCGGGGGTGAGCGGTGGGCGAACCATGTGAGCAGGATAGATCTGCCTCGGCGGAGCGGCAACGCCATCCGGGCGGGCGCGCCGAGGCGTGGTATAAATATACCGCTACGGACAGGGAGGGTTGGTCGTGATCGAGCTGAAGTCCCCCGAGGAGATCCAACGGATGGCCGTGACCGGCCAATTCGTCGGCGAGTTGCTGGCGGAGCTGCGTGAGGTCGCCGCCGTCGGGGTCAACCTGATGGACCTTGAGCGCCACGCGCGCCGTCGGATCAAGGAGCGGGGCGCCGAGTCCTGCTACTGGGACTACGCGCCGTCGTTCGGCCGCGGCCCGTTCCGCAACGTCCTGTGTCTCTCGGTCAACGACGCCGTGCTGCACGGTCTGCCGCACGACTACGTCCTGCGCGACGGTGACCTGCTGAGCATCGACATGGCGGTCGGGATCGACGGCTGGGTCGCCGACTCCGCGCTGTCCGTCATCGTCGGCACCCCCACCCCGGAGGACCTCAAGCTCATCGAGGCCACCGAGGTGGCGCTGACCGCCGCGATCGACGCCGCGCAGCCCGGCAACCAACTCGGCGACGTCTCCGCCGCGATCGGCGAGGTCGCCCACCGCTACGGCTACCAGGTCAACAACGAGTTCGGCGGGCACGGCATCGGTCGCACCATGCACGAGGCCCCGCACGTCGCCAACAGCGGCCGGCCCGGCCGGGGCATGAAGCTCAAGCCCGGCCTGACGATCGCGATCGAGCCGTGGTTCTGCCGCAGCACCGACAAGATCAAGTTTGACAAGGACGGGTGGACGATCCGGTCCGCGGACGGCTCACGCACCGCCCACTCCGAGCACACCGTCGCGATCACCGAGGCCGGCCCCCAGGTGCTGACCACCCGCCCCGGGCAGGGCACCCGCCCGGCCAACCGCAGCGGACAGTCCACCGCGACGTCTTGACCGGCTCGGCTTCACCCGGCCTACCTCCGACCTGGCCCGACGAAGGAGACAATGCCGTGACGGCGCAGGAGCAGCACGAGACGATCGAGGACAGCCCGGTCGGGTGGGTCGCCGAGCACATCCGGCGCTACGTGACGACCGACGGCGCCGACGGCGACACCTTCTACGGCGTACCGTCGCTGCTGCTCACCACCCGCGGACGCCGAACGGGCAAACTCCGCCGCACCGCACTGATGTACGGCCGCGACGGCGACAACCACCTGCTGGTGGCGTCCAACGGGGGCGCCAACACGCACCCGGCCTGGTATCTGAACCTGAGCGCCGATCCGACGGTCGAGGTGCAGGTGGGCGCGGAACGGTTCACCGGGCGGGCCCGGACGGCGACGGGCGAGGAGCGGGCCCGGCTGTGGCCGGTCATGACGAAGGTCTTCCCGACGTACGCCCGCTATCAGAAGGGCACCGTCCGAGAGATCCCCGTGGTCGTCATCGAGCGTGCGCCCTAGCCAGGGAACTGGATGACCGGCAGGTCACCGCCATCGCCGTACGCCTTGACCTCGCTGGTCAGCACCGAGGCGTCGTGCTCCAGGACAGCCGTCACGGCAGCGGCTAGGTCAACTCGACCGGTGACCACGCGCCAGTACGCCAACTCCTGCCAGTCCTCGCGCGCGGCCACCTCACTTCCGATGCCCTCAGGTGTCCGCTCAGGTATCCGTCTGCTGGGTGGCACGCGATGACGAGGCGTCCGCGATGGCGGCGACCCGCACGGCGCGGTCCTCGTCTGGGCAGAGTTTTGTCTCCACGGCTCCTCGCCGACCGGCGCCCGACGTGACATGCCTGCTGTTCAGACAGGGGACGACCCTTGTTGCAGCGATTCGTGGAGACCGATGATCGACGGCCCGGCCGGACCCGCGACAGACGCGCCCAGGTTTAGGCATTGACCGCAGCCGCAATCTGCGCCACGATTCGTTCAACTGAGATTTATGCCTGGCTGTCATGCATAAACAGACCTGCGGCTAGCCGTACGTCAGCGCCCAACGGGGGAGATCGTTGCCAAATGACCACGTCCGCGATGGATGCCGTCAACCCACCCAACTCCCTGCCGAAAGCATCCCCTGTCAATAATCTTGACGATCCGCATGACCGGCCCGTCAGCCGGCGCCGCATAATCACCGGCGGTTCCCTCGTTGCCGCGTCGGTCTTGGGCCAAGGCCTCGTCGGAAGCTCCGCGCGGGGGGCGGCGAGCACCGAACTTTCGACCGGAAAGATTGACATCACCCCGGCGGCAGGCACCTATCTGGCCGGTTACAGCGTGGACGCGCCACGCAGGTCGACCGGAACCGCGGCCGCGCTGTTCGCGCGGTGCACCATCTGGTGGTACGCGGCTGTGCCACACGTCATCGTCAGTGTGGACGTCCTGGGCTTCGCGCGCGGCATGCACCGGTCGATCCGCAGCCAGGTGCTCAACCTTGGCGTGGCCTCGGCAAACTTCGCGCTGACCGCGACCCACACGCACAACGGCCCCGTGCTGAGCGACAAATTGGACCCGTTCATCGCGTACGCGATGAACACCGCCCAGCAGGCACAGGTGCGCACCTACAGCGACGGACTGGCGACCCGGATCGTGCAACTCGTCCGGGACACACTCCGTGGTCGGCGGACGCCCTGCACCCTCGACTACCAGACCGTCAGCCAGCACTTCTCGTACAACCGGGAGGGGCTGCCGTACGTGGAGTCGGACGTGCCCATCCTGACTGCCCGTTCGTCCGGCGGCGCACCCCTGGCCGTGCTGTTCAGCTACGGGTGCCACCCCGTGGCGGCAGGGAGGCAGGCTCTGTTCGACCCGGACTACCCCGGCGACGCGGTCACCCGGGTTGAGGCTGCGACCGGCGCCTTCGCACAGTTCCTGCTGGGACCGGCCGGCGACCAAGACCCGTCCGGTACACGAGGCTGGGCAGAGCGAAGCAGGCGGGGAGGTGAACTCGCGCAGTCCGTCACGAGCGCAGTCGCCCGGCCCGGCAGTCCGCTCACCGGCCCGACAACGACCCACTACCGCGAGGTGAGCCTGCCGTTGGACGTGACACCGACCCCGGACAACCTTCGGCAGTTGTCAGCGGTCTACGCCGCGCGGATGGCCAACGCTGGCCTGCCGGGCTACTACCGGCGGCACGCACAACAGATGATCTCGCAGGTTGAGGCCGGCACGTTCGCTACGTCGATCCCCCTCCCCATCCAGTCCTGGACGTTCGCCGGCACCCCAAGTCTGCGGCTGCTGCTGGCCGGTGGCGAGATCGTTTCCGGGTACGCCGCCTACTTCCGGGCGCGATACGGCACGTCGAGTCGGCTGCTTTTCGCCGGGTACGCGAACGAGGTACCCGCGTACCTGCCCAGTGATGAACTGCTTCGCAGGCCCGCAACGTACGCCGGCGGCATCGACAGCGACTTTCCGGGCATCGCCGGTGGTTCGATGACGGTCTACGGCTGGCTCGGGCATTTCAGAGGAAAGCCGACTGCGAGTTCTCCCGACGGGGTGGAGCAGATTCTCATCAACGCGCTCGACGCCGCACTAACGGCGGCGTAGCGAGTCTGTCCACCGGCTGACCGCGGCGGGGGCCTCGGTCGTGCCGCCTCACATCTCTCTCGGCCGGCATCCTCCGGCTGTGGTGAAGCCTGCCCGAAAGGAGGGTCAGCGACGCAACGTGGGCCGAGGAAAAGAAATTTCTCGGCCTTGGAACAGATCATCTCGTCGTATTACCTCTGGAGGTTCGCATGTTAAGGCGACTCATCGCCCTGTCCGCGGCGGTCGTGACCCTGCTCCTGGTCTCGGTCTCGTCACCTGCGGCTGCCGCCGGCTACATGTTCAAGCCAGGACACCCGATGTTCCTCGGAGGACCCAACGGTCCAGGGATCTGCACCGGCGGCTACGCCGTTCGGGGCACGTCCGGCATGTTCGTCGTGACCGCAGGTCACTGCTTCGGTTTCGGCATGCCGCAGGCGGATCAGCGCGTTGTCTACGGCACGGACAGCCGCTACGGCACCATGATCAGAAATGATTACGTCGGCGACTGGATTACCCACAACAGTTTTGACAGTGCTTTGGTCAAGCTCGACGCGGGCAACGATGCCCAGCAGATCGTTGTCGACCCGCTCAGCGGCAGGTCACCAGGTAGCGGACGGGTCATGGGTTACTACCGCAACAGCGCTCTGAGCCAGGGCTTTGTCATCGGCAAAATGGGCCGGAGAACTGGTTGGACCGAAGGCCGCGTGACGAGCTGGCAGCAGGTGACGTACAACGGTGCACGGGAATACCTCCTGTGCTCGACCGTCCCGGCGGCACCGGGCGACAGCGGAGGGCCGGTGTGGAGACTGGACGGCAACGGAGTGATGGCGATCGGGATCGTGATTGCCGGGCCAGAGGACGGAAGCGGTATGTGTTTCAAGCCCATCGAGAACGTCCTCAACCGGTTCGGAGCCTGGCTGCCGGTGTTCGGGGCCAGCGGCAAGGCGGTCGAGTCCGTTGTGGTGAGTGAGCGCAGCGGGCCACCGGTCCCGGTCAACTCCACACCGATGCCGGTCAAGCCCCTCTAGACGAGTAAGTCCTAACGGCCCTGGGTGGTGGAGATAGACGAAGGGTGTTGAGGATCAGTTTGTGACGACCGAC